>BTVB01000018.1:3723-86313 GCA_045863275.1 Gemmatimonadota bacterium | reverse complement strand
GGTAACGGGGCCGCGCGATTCCCGCGGGGGAGGGTGCCGCCGGTCGCCCGTACCCAGAGGCGCGCCCTACTCCGGCGTGACCCACCTCAGTGCCGGCAGCCCGTCGATGCTCCGCGCGTTCTTCTCCCGCTGGTAGGCCTCGAGTCCGTCGTGCCCCTTCCGCTCCGACCACTCGAGGATGCGGTCCCGGGGGCCATCGGGCGTCATGAGCGGCACGCCGAAGCCACACGACGAGGCGACCCGCTCGACCGCGACGCGGATGACCGCGCGGGCCTCCGTGCCCGCCGGGAAGCGCGCCCGGAGGTCCTCGAAGGACGGGTCGCCGGGCTCGACGACCTCGCCCCGCCCGTGGAGCCGGACGATCTTCGGCGGGCCCTCGAAGGCGCAGAACATGACCGTGATGCGCCCGTTCTCGCGGAGGTGGGCGATGGTCTCGGCTCCGCTCCCCACGTAGTCCAGGTACGCGACCTCGCGCTCGCCGAGCACCCGGAAGGTGTCGAGCCCCTTGGGGGAGAGGTTCACCCTTCCCGAGGCGTCCAGGGGGGCGCTCGCCACGAAGAACACGAGCTGCTTCTCGATGAACTCCTTCGTGGCGGGGTCGATCTGCTCGCGGGCGGCCCCCACTATGCCTCCGTCTCCGCCGCGGGCGGGGCGTCCTCGTCGCCCTCCTCCGGGAGCACGGACCGCAGCAGTCCCTGGAGCTGACGCTCGTCCAGGGCGCGGGCCCGGGCGGCGGCCTCCTCCCAACTGGGCTCGATGATGATGGCCGTGGTGCGGTAGAACTGGTCGGCCTCGGGGGAGGAGAAGCGGAGTCGGGCACGGACCATGTCTCGCGAGGGGGCCTGGTCGTCCGTCTCCAGGTAGGCGTCCCAGATACGGCCGCCGTGGGCCAGGGTGGCCAGGTGGATCCCCCGCGGGTGCTGGTTCATGGGGCGTCCTCCCTCACGAGCCGGATGGGGAGCGGCTCGGTCTCGCTCCCGGTGTAGAACGTGACGTGGGGGAACGGGATCTCGATGCCCTCTTCGTCGAAGCGCCGCTTCACGTCTTCGGCGATGCCGTTCTTCACGGCGAGCCACGACTCCCGCTTTGCCCACACGGCGAAGTTGAAGTCGATGGAGGAGGCGCCGTACCCGGTGAAGATCACCACGGGCTCGGGCTCCATGAGGACGTTCGGGTTGGCCGAGGCCACGTCCAGGAGGATCTGCCTCACCCGGCCGATGTCCTCCTTGTAGGCCACGCCCACCGGAATGTCCACGCGTCGGATGGGGAAACGCGTGATGTTGGTGAACTGGGCCTTCACCAGCGTCTCGTTGGGGATGCGGACCATCTTGTTGTCGAAGGTCCGGATCTTCACCGACAGCATGTCGATGGTGAGCACCGCCCCGGTGACGCCGCCCACCTCGATGACGTCGCCCACCTTGAACGGCTCCTCGCCCAGCAGGAAGAAGCCGCTGATGATGTTGGAGACCGAGGTCTGGGAGGCGAAGCCCAGCGCCACCCCCAGGATGCCCGCGGCCCCCAGCAGGGGCGCCAGGCTGAATCCGAGCTCCTTGAGCACCGACACGGCCACGATGAGGACCAACGGCCAGAAGACGACCTTGGAGACGATGAGCCCCTTCTGCGCGTTGTAGCGCGCCGTCACCATCGCCCGCATCCAGCGGGACACCCCCCAGATGACGGGGATCCCGACGAAGGCCAGGAGCCCGGCACGGATCACGGGCCCGGGGTCGGCGAGGAGGCGGGCGGCGGAGAACTCGGTGGCGGCCTGGGCGCTGTCGGCGACCTGGAGCACTGCGAAGAGGACGTTCATGTCAGCCTCCCCAGCCCGACAGGGCCTTCAGGCGGGCGAAGGTCCGGGTCCGGAACGACCGGGCCTGGTGGCGTGCCGGCGAGATCTCCACGGCGCCGCCGGCCTCGGCGGGGGGTTGGTCGTCCATGTGGATCTCGCTCCCCTCGTCCTCGCCGTTGTACTCCACCCTCACCTCCTCCGCCCAGAGCCAGCCGTCCTTCACGTAGATGCTCAGGTGCTCCACGCGGAGGGAGAGCTTGTCCACGGTGAGGTCGTCACCGGAGACGTTGTCCATCTGGAGGGCGCTCATCACCAGGTGGGGCTCGAAGAGGTCGGGGGTGATGCTGCGCCGCCCCTTGGTCGTGAGCCAGTACGCCAGCTCGCCGTCGAGGAAGTCCCCCCACCACGTGTCGGACAGGTGGACCGTGGGGATCTCGGTGAGGCGCGTGCGGTCTCCGCCCGGCCGCGCCATGGCCTCCAGTCGCACCCAGACGGGCACCCGCATGTAGATGCGCGCCCGTGCCCGCCGGGTGAGGGTGAACGCGTGCTCGGTCTTCACCACCAGGGGCCGGTCGGGGAAGACGGGGCTCACCCGGAGGTGCCTCTGGTCCTCGTGGAGGGCCCACCGGCTCCAGGAGACGTCGGCGGGCAGCTCCCGGCTGGCGGGCGCGTTCTCTCCCGAGCGTGCGAAGGCGACCCAGAGCTCGTTCTCCACGCCGCGGAGCCAGATGGTGAGGGGCCCCACGTCCAGCCGCTGGGTCTCGCCCGCGGCGGGCGCGGGGCGGTCGCCCCAGAGGTTCTCGGGTCCCTGCCTGCCTGCGTTCATCGGTCCTTCCCCGCGTGTATTTGATCAGGCCTTCGCGCGAAGGCTCTTCCTCGCCGCGCCCAGGGCCTGGCTCATCTCGCGAAGCTCCGACTCCCCCAGGGTGCGGCGGCCGTACCGTGCTCGAAGATAAAGGTCTACGACGCGCTCTGCGGCGCCAGCCGCCTCCCGGCGGGCCTCGCGCACGCGGTCCACCAGGGCCAGGGGCGTCAGGCCCGGCGACACGGGGAGGCCGGCGCGCTCGCAGCTCTCCCGCAGCACGAGGTACATCCGGGTCTCCACGGGCAACCTCCGTCGGCCCCGGCGGGCCCACCAGAATCCGCCCACCGCGAGGAGCACCAGGAGGGCCGGGCCCCACAGGGTGCGGGCCGCCTCGCCGGTGGTGCGGGAGACGACCTCCTCCACGGGCTGGCTGTTCATGAGGTCGAACCAGCGCTGGAAGATCCCCGCCTGGGACTCGATGGTGTAGTCGAGCACCCACTTGTTCCACCGGTGCTGGAGGCCGTCGAAGAAGATGCGTCCCGGCCAGAACCAGGCCTCCACGCGCTCGCCGGTGCCGGCGTCGCCGGGCGTGGGGTCGAAGGTCACCCAGCCGTACTCGGGGAACCATACCTCCACCCACGAGTGGGCCTGGTTCTGGGTCACGGCCAGGTACCCGGCGAACTCGTTCCACTCGCCGCCCAGGAACCCGTTGACGTTGCGGGCCTCGATGCCCGCCGCCCGGAGCAGCACCACCATGGCGGTGGAGAAGTACTCGCAGTGCCCGGCCTTCCTCGTGAAGAGGAAGTGCTCCAGCGTGGCCTCCCGGGCCGTGGCGGGAAGCTCGAGGGTGTACTGGAAGGAGCGCAGGTACCTTTGCACCGCCACCACCTCGTCGTACCGCGTGGGGAGGCCGGCGGTGAGGGAGTCGGCCAGCGCCGGGATCCGGGGATCGAGGTCGGGGAGCTGGAGGAAGTACCGGGCCGGGGGGGTGTAGCCGCCCTCCACCACCCTCAGGTCCTCGGCTGGGGGAATGTCGCGCCGGGACAGGACGGTGTACGCCGGGGCCCCCGAGCCCCAGTAGACGAAGTCCCCTGCGTTGTCGAAGAGGGGCTGGATGCCGTTCTCCGACTCCACGTCCAGCACCGGGTGGAGGGCGAAGAGCACCCGCACGTCCAGGGGCGCGCCGAAGATCCGCTGCTCCAGCGTCTCCCCGGGCCAGCGCTCGCGGTACCACCGGCTGGGGCCGGCGGACGGTGGGAGGCTCCGGGACCGGGTCCAGCGGACCCCGTCGAAGCGGTCGTAGGAGCGCCCCCTCCAGTGGAGGCCCAGGAAGTCCTGGGGGAGCCCGCCGGGGAACTCGACCCGTAGGACGATCTGGGGGTTGCCGTAGATGCGCGACCCATGCTCCCCGATGGAGACCTGGTCGCTGAACCCCGCGATGGACGTGGCCTGCGTCTCGCCCCGCCCCGCCCACCCCCGTGACACCCGGGGGAAGGTCACGAAGACGATCATGGCCACCATGAGGACCACGCCGGTGAGCCCCCCGGTGGTCCAGACGAGCCGGCGGCCCAGGGGGATCTCCCGTACGCCGTGGCGCTCGGCCTTGCGGCGCAGGTGCCCCACCATGAGCCCCATGGTCGAGAGCCCCACGTAGGCCACGAAGGCCACCAGGAACACGATCCCGGGCCGGTACGCGGTGGCCGCGAGGAGGAGGGCGAAGGACAGGGCGTACAGGCGGATGTCGTTGGGGGCGTCCAGGGAGCGGAGCGACTCCGCCGCCAGGAGCAGCAGGAGGAGGTCCACCACGGGGATCACCACGTCGTCGCGTATGACGAAGACGTGGAGCAGGGCCCGCAGCACCAGCAGGGCCGCCAGGGGGAGCCAGACGCGCTCCAAGCGCGCGGACAGCTCGCGGGACGGTTGCCAGAAGAGCGCCAGCACCAGGGCGGCGGCGCCGAGCAGGGCCGCCACGGGCTCCACTCCGGCACCTCCCGCGAACGCCACGAGGCCGGAGAACGCCATGAGCACCGCGAGGCGGCGGTGCAGGAGGCGGAGGCTCACGCAGCCACCACTTCCCCCGCGCCACGGGGGCTCGGCTCCTCGTAGCGCGCGTTCCGCCCCACCACCAGCGCCTCCCCGAAGCCCGGAGCGCCGTCCACCGAGACCAGGACGCACCCTTCCGGGTCCACGGGTGGGGCGGGCAGGGGCGCCGAGGGCTCGAAGTCCACGCGCGCGAGGACCTCCAGCACCCGTTCCATCTGTCCGGCGCCCTCGCCCGGGTCAACCAGGGCGGCGCCGGCCACCAGGCCGAAGCTCCGCCCTTCGGCCATGGCCCGGGCCGCCACCGAGGCGGCCACCTCCACCGCGACCTCGGCGGCGTCGCCGGGCTCGGCCCGCAGGTCCAGGCAGATCCAGCGGGTCTCGGCGCCGTCGCGCTCGTACTCCCGGAGCACGGGCTCCCGGAGGCGGGCGGAGGAGCGCCAGTGGATGTCCCGGGGGTCGTCGCCGGGGCGGTAGGCCCGCAGGCTCCGGTACTCGCCGCGGTGCCCCTGGGCGCCCCGGGCCGAGGCCCCCGTGCGGGGCACGCGCCCGCCCCCGGGAGAGGGGGCGCGTACGGGCCGGTCGGAGCGGGGCCAGACCACCACCTCGCCGGGGATCTGCAGGTCCCGCTCCTTCCGGAAGAGGCCGAAAGGGAAGGAGGTGGAGAGGGTCACCGTGCCCAGGGGGTAGACGCCCCGCCGCACGAAGCTGTTCAGCGACCGGGTGTGGGCGGTGCGCCCCGCCTCCACGTGGGCCAGGAAGGCCCTTCCGGGCAGCGCTCCCTCGATGATCTCGACGGCCAGGCTGGGAAGGCGGGCCTTGGCGTTGTGGACCTCGTAGCCGATGCGCATCTCCTGGCCCACCCGCACGGCCCTGGGCACCTGGCGCGTCACGCGCAGCGACCGGATGGCCTGCTCCGAGAGCCACCCCGACACGGCGATGAAGCCCAGCATGGCCCCGAGGAGGAGATAGAGCAGGTTGTTGCCGGTGTTCATGGCGGCGAAGCCCACGGCGAACACGCCGGCGGTGAACACGGCGCCTCCGGCGGTGAAGCTGATGCGCCGCCAGGCCCGGATCTCCAACCAGATCCGCCGGGCCCCCCGGAAGGTCCGGAGGGAGAGGGCGCGGAGCCGGCTCACCGGGAGACCAGCACGGCGGGGCGCGGCCTCAGAGCGGCGCCTCCACCTCCTCGAGGATCCCCTCGAGGATCTGGGCGGCCTGCTCGTGGGCGTCGAGGGTGGCTCCCGACGCTCCAGCCGGGAGGATGCGGTGGGCCAGGCAGGGCACCACGAGCATGCGCACGTCGTCGGGGATCAGGTACGTCCGGCCCTGGGTGAGGGCGAAGGCCCGCGCCGCCCGGTAGAGGCCGATGGCCCCCCGGGGCGACACCCCCATGCGCAGGTGGGGGGTTTTGCGGGTGCGCTCCACGATGGCCATGAGGTAGTCCAGGATGGCCTCGTCGGCGTCCACCTCCTCCACGCGCTCCTGGAGGAGGAGCACCTGGTTCGGGCTCAGGATGGAGCGGAGGCGCTCCATGACCGGCAGGGACGTGGCCGCCTGGGTCAGGATGAGCCGCTCGGCGTCGGCCCCGGGATAGCCGATGGTGATGCGCATGAGGAAGCGGTCGAGCTGGCTCTCCGGGAGCGGGTAGGTCCCGTGGTGCTCCAGCGGGTTCTGGGTGGCCATGACCAGGAACGGCTGGGGCAGGTCGTACGTGGCGTTGTCGATGGTGACCCGGCCCTCCTGCATGGCCTCCAGCAGCCCGCTCTGCGTGCGCGGGGGGGCCCGGTTGATCTCGTCGGCCAGGACCACGTTGGCGAAGATGGGCCCGGGGCGGGTTTCGAAGTCCCCGCTCTGGGGCCGGTACACCGACACCCCCAGCACGTCGGAGGGGAGGAGGTCCGACGTGAACTGGATGCGGCGGAACTCCAGCCCCAACGCCCGGGCCAGGGCGTGGGCCAGGGTGGTCTTCCCCACACCGGGGACGTCCTCGAAGAGCACGTGCCCCTTGGCGAGGAGCGCGGACAGGGCCAGACGCACCACGTCCCGCTTGCCGTGGAAGACGGTCTCCACCTCCTGGACCAGGTGGTCCAGGAGCTCGAGAGACGGGCGGATGTCCCTGGGCTGGGCGGTGGTCTCGGGCATGGACGGAGGGTCGCGGGCGGGACGTCGCGGAGACAGCACAACTATAACACTGGCGCCCTTTCGGGGTTCCCGGAAAGAGAACCGTTCCGCCTTGACCGGTATGGGGGTCACGGGTAGGTTCATCCCGTTTCTCCAAAGCCGTTTTCAGGCCCGTTTCGCGCGTCCCCCGACCACCCGGATGTGCGGAAAAACGAGGCGCCCGGGGCCCCGGGCGTTAGCTCGCTCCAGGAGCTCAGCTTCGAAATGAAAAAGCACTGGCTCGTCGGCGGTGTGGCTGGGATACTCACGCTCGCCAGCCTCGCCTTCATCCGGGCTCAGGACGCCCAGCGGACGGCGGCTGCCGAGACCCCGGAGAGCTACCCCTCCGGGCAGCCCATCGCCTTTCCGCACAATACGCATGCCGGCTCGGAGCCGGGCCAGCTCGCCATGGACTGCCAGTACTGCCACTTCTCGGCGGAGCGCTCGGTGGACGCGGGCATCCCCTCCGTGGACCTCTGCGTGGGCTGCCATCAGGTCATTCCCGGGGCCAACAAGCCCGAGGAGGTGGCCAAGCTCATGCAGTACTGGACCGAGGGGAAGTCGGTCCCCTGGGTCAGGATCTACAAGACCCCGGACCACGCCCACTACCCGCACATGCGCCACATCGCGGCGGGCCTCCAGTGCCAGCAGTGCCACGGCGAGGTCCAGACCGTGGACGTCATCAACGCCCCCGACCCGGTCTGGGGGGGGAAGAACATGGGCTGGTGCGTGGAATGCCACCGCCAGGAAGGCGCGTCGGACGACTGCGCCGTCTGCCACTACTAGAGGAGACGGCGACCCATGACCGACGGCATCAAGCGTAGAGACTTCCTGAAGGTCCTCGGCGTCACCGGCGCCGGGGCCACCCTCACCGGCTGCAACACCCAGGCCGCCGAGCGGCTCATCCCCTACGTGGTCCACCCGGAGGACATCACCCCCGGCGTGGCCACCTGGTACACAACGGTCTGCGACGGCTGCTCCGCCCAGTGCGGCATGTGGGTGCGGACGCGCGAGGGCCGGGCCGTGAAGGTGGAGGGGAACCCCAACCACCCCGTCTCCGGCGGGGCGCTCTGCTCCAAGGGGCACGCCACGCTGCAGCACCTCTACAACCCCGACCGCTACACCGGCCCCATGGTGCGGGAAGGGGGCGCGCTGCGTCCCGTCACCTGGGAAGAGGCCGAGGCCATGCTGGCCCAGCGCATCCAGGGGGCCGCGGGGAACGTGCTCTTCATCGGCGGCGGCATGGGCCCGACCCTGTCCGGCCTGGTGGACTCGTTCGTGGGCGCCGTGGGCGGCCGCCGCGTCCAGTACGAGGCCGTCTCCGACGCGCCCCTGCGCGAGGCCACGCGCATCGCGTTCGGGACCAACGCGCTGCCCCGCTACGACCTGGCCGGCACGCGCTTCCTGATCTCGTTCGGCGACGACTTCATCGAGAGCGGTGCCTCGCCCGTGGAGTACCAGCGCGGCTTCGCGCGCATGAGCGCCGCCGACGACCACGGCACCAAGGGCCGCTTCGTCTACGTGGGGCCCCGCCTGTCCCTCACGGGCCAGAACGCCGACGAGTGGGTGCCCATCAACCCGGGCTCGGAGGCGGCGCTGGCGCTGGGGATGGCCTCCATCCTCGCGGGGGAGGGCGCCGCCGAGGGTCCGTATGCCTCCGTGCTGGCGGCCTACGACGCCCGAGCGGCCGGCGAGGCCACCGGGCTCGGCGAGGAGACCATCCGCGAGCTGGCCGAGCGCTTCGCGTCCGAGGGCCCCAGCCTGGCGCTGGGGCCGGGCGTGGGCTCGCACCACCGCAACGCCACGGCGGCGCACCTGGCCGTCCTCATCCTGAACCACGTGGCGGGCAACGTGGGCCGCACGCTCCACCTGGACGGCGGCCCCAACGCAGCCAGCCGGCCCTTCTCCGAGATGGAGGCGGCCATCCGGGCCATGGCCGGCGGGCAGGTGGGCGTGGCCCTCGTGCACGGCGCCAACCCGGCCTACTCGCTGCCCCCCTCGTCGGGCTTCGTCGAGGCCTTCGGCGGCGTGGCCTTCAAGGTCTCCTTCGCGTCGGCGCCCGACGAGACGTCGGCGCTGGCGGACCTCATCCTCCCGGACCGGCACTTCCTGGAGTCGTGGGGCGACTCGGCGCCCAAGGCCGGCGTCATGGCGCTCCGCCAGCCGGTCATGCAGCCGGTGCCCCACTTCAACGGCAAGCAGACGGGGGACGTGCTCCTCTCCGTGGGATCCCGCCTGGGACACGCCCTGGGAGGCGCGACGTTCTACGAGCACCTGCGGGGCGCCCAC
The DNA here is from genome assembly GCA_045863275.1 of Gemmatimonadota bacterium. Lineage (GTDB taxonomy): Bacteria > Gemmatimonadota > Gemmatimonadetes > Longimicrobiales > Gaopeijiaceae > SZUA-318. The sequence continues at coordinate 77,227 of BTVB01000018.1, read as the reverse complement.
CAGGCCATGCACCCCGCGGCCATGGGCGACTTCGAGGCCGCGTGGCGCGAGGCGCTCAGGAAGGGCGTCGCTACCCACCCGGTGGAGACGGTGGCGGCGGCCGCGGAGTTGAGGGCTCCCGACACCGCCCTCACCTTCGACGCCCCGGCGCTGGACGGCGACGGCGACCTCACGCTCATGGTGTACCCGTCGTCGCGCTTCGGCGCCGGTGAGTTCGCGAACTCGCCGTGGCTCCAGGAGCTGCCCGACCCGGTGGCCAAGATCACCTGGCACGGCTGGGTTGAGATGAACCCCCGCGCCGCGGAGGCCCGGGGGATCCGGGAGGGCGACATCGTCACGGTGGCGTCACCCCACGGCTCGGTGGAGGTGCCGGTCTGGCTGTACCCCGGCATCCGCTCCGACGTGGTGGCCGTGGCCATGGGCGGCGGCCACACCGACTTCGGCCGGTGGGCCAATGGAAACGGCGTGAACGCCATGGCCCTCCTGCCTCCGCAGGCGGAGCAGCCCTCCGGGGCGTTCGTGACCCTGGCGACCCGCGTCACCGTGACGCCCACGGGCGCGCGGATCCGCCTCGCCACCAACGAGGGCTCGGAAGACCAGCACGACCGGCCCATCGCGCCCGCGGTGGCGCTGGGCCAGCTCGGCCACGGCGGGGAGCACGTGGAGGGGGGCCACGGCCCGCTGAAGGAGCTGCAGGGCGTGGGCGGCTTCGTCCCGGTGGACGCCGAGGGCGGCGAGCCCCAGTCGTTCCCCCTGGAGGGGTCGCGCTACGGCCAGTACGAGGGGGCCAACGAGACCAAGGCCCGCTGGGCCATGGCCATCGACCTGGACAAGTGCACCGGGTGCAGCGCCTGCGTCACCGCCTGCCAGTCGGAGAACAACATTCCGTGGGTGGGCGAGGACCAGGTCCGCATGGGCCGCGAGCTCCACTGGATGCGCATCGAGCGCTACTACGAGCACGTGGACTCGACGCACGCGTCGCACGTGGACGTCCGGCACCTCCCCATGATGTGTCAGCACTGCGGCAACGCGCCCTGCGAGCCCGTCTGCCCGGTGTTCGCCACGTACCACACGCCCGAGGGCGTCAACGCCCAGATCTACAATCGGTGCGTGGGCACGCGGTACTGCGCCAACAACTGCCCGTACAAGGTCCGGGTCTACAACTGGTACCGGTACTCCGACGTCAACGTGCCGGAGCCCATGAACTGGCAGTTCAACCCCGACGTCACGGTGCGCACCAACGGCATCATGGAGAAGTGCTCCATGTGCATGCAGCGCATCCGCGACGCCGAGAACAAGTCGGTGCTGGAGGGGCGGGGGAAGGTCCCCGGCGACGGTGAGATCGTCACGGCCTGCCAGCAGAGCTGTCCCGCGGAGGCCATCGTGTTCGGCAACATCCGCGATCCCAATTCCCGCGTGGCGCAGGTGGTGCAGAACGAGCGCACCTACCGCGTCCTGGACGAGATCATCAACACCCAGCCAGGCGTGAACTACCTGAAGAAGGTCACGTTCCACGACGTGGCGTCCGGAGGGCACCAGTAATGGCGACGGCGACGGAAACGCGCGGCGCGATGACCCACCCGGACGTCCATCACCTCACGGACGTCAACCGCGACGTCCTCAAGGTACTCGGCCGCCCGGGCAAGGGGTGGTGGGCGCTCTTCGCGCTGGCGGCAGCCGGGGTGGGCGTCTTCTTCGGCGCCTGGGGCTACCAGATCTACAAGGGCATCGGCGTCGCCGGCCTGTCGGCACCGGTGGGCTGGGGCGTCTACATCACGACCTTCGTCTTCTGGGTCGGTATCGCCCACTCGGGGACGCTGATCTCAGCGATCCTGTTCCTCTTCCGGGCTCCGTGGCGGCAGTCGGTCTACCGGCTGGCCGAGGCCATGACGGTGTTCGCCGTGATGACGGCGGGACTCTTCCCCCTCATCCACGTAGGACGCGTGTGGCACGCGTACTGGCTGGTGCCCTACCCCAACTCCCGGTTCCTGTGGCCGAACTTCAAGTCGCCGCTGGTCTGGGACGTGTTCGCGGTGACGACGTACTTCACCGTGTCGGCCACTTTCTTCTTCCTCGGGTGCATTCCCGACATCGCGGCGGCGCGTGACGCCGCCACCGGGCTCCGGAAGAAGCTCTACAGCGTCATCTCGCTGGGGTGGCGGGGCACCGACGCCCAGTGGCATCACTTCGGGAAGGCCTACATCTTCCTCGCGGCGCTGGCCACGCCGCTGGTGCTCTCGGTGCACTCGGTGGTGTCCTGGGACTTCGCCATGTCCATCGTGCCGGGGTGGCACGCCACGATCTTCGCGCCCTACTTCGTGGCCGGCGCCATCTTCTCCGGCGTGGGCATGGTGATCACGCTGGCCGTGCCCATGCGGAAGCTCTTCGGGCTCGAGGCCTACCTCACCATCAAGCACTTCGACGCGCTGGCCAAGCTCTGCCTGCTCACGTCGCTCATCGTGCTGTACGCGTACCTCTCCGAGTTCTTCATGGCGTGGTACAGCGGCGAGGAGATCGAACGCACCGCGTTCTGGAACCGCCTCTTCGGTACCTACTGGTGGGCCACCTGGACCATGCTGGTGTGCAACGGCCTGGTGCCCATCATGCTCTGGTTCAAGCGAGTGCGGCACTCCATCTCGGCGCTCTTCGTCATCTCGATCTTCATCAACATCGGCATGTGGTTCGAGCGCTTCGTCATCGTGGTGACGTCGCTCCACCACGAGTACGAGCCCTGGGCGTGGGGCATCTACCGGCCCTCCATCGTCGAGATGAGCATCATGGCCGGCAGCTTCGCCTGGTTCGCGTTCTGGTTCCTGCTCTTCACGCGGCTGCTGCCGCCGGTGGCCATCGCGGAGCTGAAGGAAGTGCTCCCACCGCCCCTGCGTAGGCAGCCCAAGGAGGCCCACTGATGAGCGCCCCGGGCCACGTCCTGTTGGCGTCGTACGACTACCTCGACAGCACCGTCGACGCCATCGAAGGGCTCCGCAAGGCCGGATTCAAGAGCCTGAAGGCCTACGCCCCCTATCCCGAGCACCACATCGAGGCGGCCCTGGGCTACGGGCAGAGCCCGGTGCGGGTGTTCACGCTGGTGGGCGGGCTCACCGGCACCGCCACCGGCTTCGCCTTCACCACGTGGACCAGCATGGACTGGCCGCTGGTGGTGGGCGGCAAGCCCATCGTCTCCATTCCGGCGTACGTGATCATCGCCTTCGAGCTCACCGTGCTCTTCGGCGCGCTCTCCACGATCATCGGGCTCTTCATCCTCAGCCGGCTGCCGGACTTCAAGCCTCCAGTGATCTACGATCCCGAGTTCAGCAACGGCCGCTACGGCGTGTACGTGGAGGCCCCGCCGGAGCGGGTGGAGGAAGCCCGGAAGATCCTCAACGCCCAGGAGCCCGCGGAGTTTCGCGAGGGCACGGAGGCGGCCCATGCGTAAGACGCCTCGTCTCCTGGTCGCCGCCCTCGCGCTGACCGTCACCTCGGGGTGCAAGCCTCTGGACGACGTCATGGTGAGCATCTTCGGGCGGAGCATGCGGGACTCCCGCTCCTTCGATCCCTACGAGAACGTCATGCCGCCCCCGCAGGGGTCGGTGGCGTTCTCCGCCTCCAACTTCCCCGCCGGGCCGGGCCAGGTGAACCTGGGCGAGCCCGGGGGGACCGACCTGGTACCCTTCACCCAGATGGACATGGTTCCCATCGGGACGGGCAACGCCGTGGTCGCCAGCCTGGTCAACCCGTTCGCCATGGACGACTCGGTGGCGCTGGCCCGCGGGGAGGTGCTCTTCAACCGGCACTGCGCCGTGTGCCACGGGGTTCGCGGCCTGGGAGCCGAAGCCACCATCGTGGCCAAGCACCCCACCGTGGCCGCGTACAACCTCAATGGGCCCGTGGTCGCCGGCTACACCGACCAGTACATCTACGGGATGATCCGGGTGGGCCGCGGACTCATGCCTCCCTACGGGTTCCGGATCCCCCACTACGACCGCTGGACCATCGTGAACTACGTGCGGAAGCTGCAGATGGACGCCGGCAGCCTTGTGGTGCAGGCGGAGGGGGAGAACTGACATGGCACACGTCCACCTTCCCCGGGAGATCCCCGTCCGCTACCTGCCCCGCTCCAGGGGGGCCGACACGCTGGCGGGCACCCTGTTCGTGGTGGGGCTGCTGAGCTTCGTCATCCGGCTCACACAAGATCCCCACGGCGCCTGGATCTCGTACGTCACCAACTGGCTGTTCTTCACCAGCATCTCCATCGGCGCGGTGCTTCTCGCCGTGGCCACCTGGATCACGAAGGCCAAGTGGAACTGGTCTGTGCGCCGGGTGAGCCAGGCCATGGTGGCCTTCCTGCCCATCTCGTTCGTGCTCCTCCTTCCCATGGTCCTGATGCTGCGGGAGAACTACTTCCCCTGGATCGAGATGATGGCGTCGGACCCCGTGGTCCAGAAGAAGGCGGCGTACCTCAACATCCCGTTCCTCGTGTCGCGGAACGTGGCCGGGCTGGCGCTCCTCTTCGGGATGGCGCTGTACTTCGTGTACATGGCCATCCGGCCCGACATGGGGCTCTCCGACAAGTCGGAGGAGGACGACGCGGGCCGGAAGGCGTGGCGGGAGCGGCTGACCCAGGGCTGGATGGGGCAGGAGCAGGAGGAGGTCAGCAGCTACAAGCGCATGACCACCATGGCTCCGGCGTTCGTGCTCGTGTACGCCCTGGTGATGAGCATCGTGGTGTACGACTGGGCGATGAGCCTCGAGCCCCACTGGTTCAGCACCATGTTCGGCCCCTGGTTCTTCATGGGCGCGTTCTGGGGCGGCATTGCCGCCACCGTGCTCTGGAGCCTGTACCTGCGGACCAAGCACAAGGACATCGAGCACGCCATCGGCCTCCAGCAGCGCCACGACCTGGGCAAGCTGGCCTTCGCCTTCACCGTGTTCTGGACGTACCTGTTCTTCTCCCAGTACATCGTGATCTGGTACGGCAAGCTCCCCTGGGAGCAGGCCTGGATCGTCCACCGCTCCGAGGGGGCCTGGGGGACGTACTCGGCGCTCGTCATCCTGCTCTGCTTCGTGGTGCCCTTCACCGGGCTCATCGGACGGAAGGCGAAGATGAAGCCGGCGCTGCTGGCGCTGTTCGCCACGGTGATCCTCACGGGCCTGTGGCTCGAGCGGTACGGGCTGGTCGCGCCGTCGCTCTGGCACGAGGGACCGGTGTTCACCATCTGGCAGCCCCTCATCGGCCTCATGTTCCTGGGGCTCTGGATGGGGGCCGTGCGCTGGTTCCTCTCCACCTTCCCGGTGATCCAGCTCTGGCAGCCCATGTCGGACCCGGAGTCGCTGGAAGCGGAGGTGACGGCGGGGGTCGGCGCGGACTGACGACTCCCCGTCCTCCGGGACGGTTCGATTCTGGCGGGGCGCTCGCTTGGCGGCGGGTGCCCCGCCGTGCTTTGGGGGTGGCGCGGGGGCCCGGGCCGCGCCGCGGGCGGTAGGGGCGAGGGGGCCTCCTCCGGCCTGCCGGGTCCCTTCGGCCGGTCGCGAGGTCCGCTGCCTTATTCGAACCCTGGCGGATATCGGGCGGCTAGGAGCTCCGACGGTAGAACTGTGAGTCGGGCGCGTCTCTCAGACTCCATGGGGCGCTCCGACGCAGGCCGATCCCAACATGGCGCTGACCATGATCCCCGCGGCATCTTCGGGGTACTCTAGGAGTCTCCTGGCATTGTCCGAAGATCCTGTGACAACGAAAGAGAAGGTCCAGGCATTGCTTGCCCGCCTGCCGGACGACTGCTCCCTGGAGGACGTCCTCTACCACTTGTACGTCATCCAAGCCATTGACCGCGGGCTAGTCGACGCCGAGGCAGGTAGGACGATTTCCCAGGAAGAAGTCGCCGAAGAGATGCGGCGGAAGTGGGTCCTCGGCGCCGCGCAGTAGTTTGAGCCGACGCCGCCCGTCAGCAGTTGGACGGGGCATTGGAGTACATCGCCCAGGACTCTCCTGAGGCGGCCTCGCGTCTCCTGATCAGGATCCTCGGTGCTTCCGCGTCCCGCGCCCTAACAGGGAATTGCTGCTGACCGGGTAAGCCGTGGGCTCCGGAGCACTCGCCTTGCAGCTCGCGCTCCGGGTCGGCATCGTGGTCCGGCAGCAGAATTCCAAAGTCGTTAAGTGGCGCAGCGGCGTTTCCGGGGTCCCGGTCTTATCGCAAGGCGCTAATGGCTTGCGCGATAATGACATGCGGGCGTGGCAGTCGTTAGGGTCAGGCGCTTGACGTTAGATGACATCGACCGTAGACTGTTTTAGGATCATGGCACTGACTCTAGCTGGCTTCATCCATGAGGCAGATCGCACGCGAAGAACTTCTCCAGCGAATTCGCGTGGAGAACCCGTGGTGGGCTGGAGGGGGAGTCGGAGAGGACCTCGCGGCGCTGGCCCCGAGAGCCTACTACGGGCTCCTCAGCCCGTTGGTGCGACAGGAGGGGGTAAAACGCGCTGTGGTGCTGATGGGGCCACGGCGGGTGGGGAAGACCGTTCTCATCCACCACGTCATCCAAGGCTTGCTCGACGACGGGGTTGAGGCGCGCCAAGTGGCCTATGTCTCCGTAGACCACCCACTCTACACGGACCTGTCCCTGGAGGACCTACTCGTCCTCTATCGAGACGCAGCAGCCCCAGACGGTACGCGACCTCAGTACGTATTCTTCGATGAGGTCCAGTACCTCAAGAACTGGGAGGTTCATCTCAAGAGCCTCGTCGATTCGACCGCGAGGACGAAGTTCTTGGTCTCCGGCTCGGCCGCCGCCGCGCTGAGCTTGAAGAGCAACGAGTCGGGTGCCGGCCGCTTCACGGATTTTTTGCTCCCACCGCTGACCTTCTATGAGTACTTGGAGCTTCGAGGCGAAGCCGATCTCCTTCAGGAAGAAGAAGTGGACGGTCGTCGCCAGTTCACTGCGGCCGACCTCGCGACGTTGAACGCACGCTTCGTGCACTACCTGAACTTCGGCGGCTACCCGGAAGTCGTATTCTCCGAGGCGATCCAGGCGGACCCAGCTCGTTTCATCAAGGGCGACATCATCGACAAGGTTCTGCTCAGAGACCTGCCGTCGTTGTACGGAATCTCGGACATTCAAGAACTCAACCGACTCTTTGCCACCCTGGCGTTCAATACGGCCGGCGAATTGTCCCTTCAGGATCTCGCGAGCAAGTCTGGAGTCGCCAAGAACACGCTGAAGAGGTACATCGAGTACCTGGAGGCCGCGTTCCTGATAAGGGTCGTGCACCGGGTCGATGACACGGCGAAGCGCTTCCAACGTGCCCGTGCCTTCAAGGTGTATCTGACGAACCCGTCGATGCGCTCTGCCTTGTTCGCACCGGTTGGTGACCGACCGGAGGAAGTGGGTCCATTAGCCGAAACAGCGATTTTCGCGCAGTGGTTCCACTCTCAGGGCTTTGAGCCGCACTATGCTCGGTGGAAGCGTGGCGAAGTGGACCTCGTCTGTGTGGGTCCTGATCTTGAGGCCAAGTGGGCGGTCGAGGTGAAGTGGTCTGACCGTTACGTGGATCAAGTGGACGAACTGGCAGCTCTGGTGGAGTTCTGTAGAAAGAACGACCTCAGCGGTGCCATCGTCACCTCGCGCACTATGTGGGCAAACCGTAACGTGGGAGGAGTTGCTATCGAGTTCCTCCCCACTGCCGTCTACTGTTTCACCCTCGGCTACAACATCATTCACTCCAAGCACGACTTGGCGTTGTCAGAAGTCGGGAGCCAGACCCAACTGGTATTGGATCTGCCGATCGAAGTTGGTGGAGGAGACGCCTCCGGGAGCGCAACCTAACAAGGAATTGCTGCTGACCGGGTAGGCTGCGCGGTCCACAGCACTCGCCTTGCAGCTCGCGCTGTGGGTCGGCATCATGCCCGCGCAGCAGAAACGCAAAGTCGTTAGGAAGTGGCCCCCGGCATTAGGGTGCACTCGAATGCACATAGGACGGAGATGGCGAGCGCTGCTGCCACCACTTGCTTGCTCCGTTCTCGCTGGGTCCTGCGTCGGCCGGTCCGTCGACCAGTCCATCGGCGCGCCGGAGTGCGCGACGGACGTGGAACCCTTCGGTGGGTCGGACTTGCAGGGACGCGCCGAGAGCTACTCCGAGTCGCTGGTGTCTCTCGGCGCCGCTCCTCTTTGTCAGTCAGACGCTTCGGACGATCTCGTCCAGGTTCTCTGGCTACCTTCCTTCGACCCAACCGTGTCGGTCCGTCTCCGGCTGGGACCGGGTCCCGACAGCCTTGTCGCCCGGACATCAGAGACGGCAACGGACGAGCTGAGTTCAACCCCTGAGGTCACGGTCGCGGTCGTTGACTCGGCCTCGGTAGCGGAGTTCGTCCGCGTGTTCGGCAAGAGCGACTTCTGGACCACGCCGACGGAACCGGAGCCCTACGCGGACTGGACCTGTACGGATGGTGCGCAGGTCGTCGTGGAGCGCCTCGTTTCCGGACGGTACCACGTCGTCTCGCGGCACTCCTGCGAATGGAAGGGCGCAAAGGGCACTCAGCGCCTTGCCGCTTGGTTGCTTGCGCAGTCCGGGACTGTGACGCCGGAGGTGCTCCAGTCCTACTGGTGACGACACGGGCGCGCAGCAGAAACCCAAGGACGTTAGGTAGCTCCCCGGGCACGTGGAGCTTGCCGCCCAGCACGGGGCGGAATTACATTGTAATTACTACCCTAGCCGACCTTGTCATGAAGACCAAGATCGTCCGCATCGGGAACTCCCGCGGCGTCCGCATTCCGAAGCCATTGCTCGAACAAGCCGGCCTCGAAGGGGAGGTCGAACTCCGGGTTATCGAGTCCGGGATCGTTATCGAGAACGCGGACCGACCCCGCGTCGGTTGGGTCGAAGCCGCCGCTGCCCTGAGCCAGAGCGGTGACGACAGCTTGCTCGACGAGCCGGTCGGTACTGGCTTCGACGAGTCTGAATGGACTTGGTAGATCAGCCTCCGCGGCGCGGAGATGTGCTTCTCATCTCCCTCGACCCAACGACAGGCCGTGAGATCAGGAAGACCCGTCCCTGTGTTGTGATCTCACCGGACGACCTGAACCTGCACCTCAGCACCTTCATTGTCGCTCCGATGACGACCGGAGGGCGTCCCTATCCGTTCAGGCTCGCTTGCCGTTTCGAGCGCAAGGACGGCTACATCGTCCTTGATCAACTCCGCACCGTTGATCGCCATCGCTTGGTCAAACGCCTGGGGCGAATCGCACCGGCAACCCTGTCAAAGGTGCTGCGTGTTCTTCAGGAGATGTTTGCCGAATAGAGGAGCTACCCAACGAGGGTTTCCTGCTGGCGCGGTTGGCTTCTGGGTCCCAGGCCACTCGGCATGCAGCTCGCGGCCCGGGTCGGCATCAGCCTCGCGCGGCTCGAGCGCCAGGGTGTCGATCCCACGGACGACTGACGGAGAGGGAGCGCTGACGAGGTCTGTGCCACACCCCGCCTTCCACCAGGGCCTGACCGAGGTCGAGCGGTACTTCTACGAGTTCGACGACGCGACGCTGACCCGCGCCGTCGCGGCGTTCCGGGCCGCCACCGAAGCCGACCCGGGCCACGTCATGTCCTGGTCCGCCCTGGGCTTCGCCCTCGACGCGGCCGGGCGTCCTGAGGCCGCGCTGGCGGCCCTGAGGCGCGCAGCGACCCTCGATCCCACCGACCACGACGTCGAGGTCTTCGTGATGACGCTGCTGTCCGAAGGCGGCGCCGAGGCCGCGGCCATGGGGGCGGTGGAGGCGGCGGCGGACCGGCAGGGCGTCGATCTCGCGGCGCTCCGGGAGGAGCTCGCGGCCGCCGGCATGCCCACCGACGTCCACACGCTCATCCTCAACGGCTTCATCCGGGCCCGGAACTTCCTCCGATCCCGGCTGGAGGACGAGATCGAGAGGATGCGGAAGCACGCTGACGCGGCCGGATGGGCGCGGCTGAGGGAGGCCGAGGAGAAGATCTGCGAGGACATGCTCCTCGAGCTGGAGCGCGAGGTCGATGGGGAGCACGTGCCGGCGGAGTTCCGGGCGATGACCGCGTGGGCCGCCAGGCTCGGGTTGGGTGACGACTACTGTCGGGCCCGGATGGCGGAGGGTCTCGCCCCGGAGGAGCGGGCGGAGGTGAGGGAGGCCGTGCGCGAGCACGCTTCCGACATCCAGGCCTGGCTCGACACCTTCGAGCCGGGGTCCATGCCCCCCGAGGCGGCGGCCTTCATGTACCTCCTGCTCAGCGTCGAGGAGATGGACCCGGCCCCATGAGCGCGGACGTGAACCTCCTCATCCTCGACCTGGATCACACACTCTTCGATCCCGAGACGATTCCGCGCGGTGTGATGGAGCCGGCGTTCGACCGCGTCCGCGAGGCGCACCGCCAGGTGGGCGGCCTCAGCCGGGAAGCGCTGGAGGCCTCCATCGCCGAGTTGATGGGGGCTCCCATCAGCCTCGTCGCAGCCAAGTATGGGTGGCCGGACTCGGTACGGCAGGTCTGCCTCGAGGCGACCGCCGAGGCCACGCTCCCGTCCGCCCTCCCCGTGTATCCCGACGTCGCAGCCATCGTGGATCTGCCGTGCAGGAAGGTCCTGGTCACCACCGGGGTGCCCGCCGTCCAGTGGCAGAAGGTCGAGGCGACGGGGGTCGGGGCCTGGCTGGACGGCGTCCACGTCGACGACGTGCTGGCGGTTCCCCGGCGCGGGAAGAAGGCGGTCTTCGGGACGGTCCTGGCGGAGGAGGGGGTCGCCCGGGAGACGGCGGTGGTCGTGGGCGACCGGCTGGAGTCGGAGATCGCGGCGGGGAACGCCCTGGGGCTGCGAACGGTCCATGTCGCCCGGAACGGGTGCGACGCGGCGTGCCCGGCCACGTACTGCGTGCCCGACCTGGAGGCGATGGTGCTCCGCCTCTGGAAGCGGGGCGGGGCGAGGTAGGCGCACTCCCCGGCGCCTTGCCCGTCGCGACCCGCGGCGGCACTGTGCTCCTCCAGTGGAGGCCCGCCAGCCATGTCCAGCTACGCTCACGCCGCCGAGTTCTACGATCTCCTCTACGCCGACACGAAGGACTACGGCGCCGAGGCGGCACTCCTCGCGTCCCTGATCCGAGAGCGGAGACCGAGGGCCCATTCCATCCTCGACGTCGGTTGCGGCACCGGCGCGCACGCCCGCGCGCTCCTGGACGCGGGCTTCGCCGTGGACGGCGTGGACGTGGAGCCACGCTTCGTGGAGATCGCCGGGAAGCGGTGCCCGGAGGGCACGTTCGTGGTGGGCGACATGACGGCGCTCGATCTGCCGGGCCGGTACGACATCGTCACGTGCCTCTTCTCGGCCATCGGCTATGCCCGCACCCTTCCCGCGCTCGCCGACGCCGTTCGGGGAATGCGGGAGCATCTGAATCCGGGCGGCGTGCTCCTCGTGGACCCTTGGTTCGAACCCGGGCAGTTGACCCACGGTTGGATCACGACGGTGGTGGGCAGGACCGACGGACTCCACGTGTGCCGCATGTCGAGGACGCTCGTGGAGGGAGCGCTGTCGCGCCTGGAGTTCGAGTACATGATCGGGACGGCCGGCGGCATCGAGCGGCGCTCCGAGACCCATGAGCTGGGGCTCTTCACGCAGGCGGAGATGGAGCACGCGTTCGCCCTGGCGGGACTCCGCGTGGAGAGGCTGCTGGAGGCGCCGAGAACGAGGGGCCTCTACGTCGGATCAGCCTGAGGCGGGCCCCCCGCGCGGAGAACATGTTCGACTCGACCCTCCTGGGCGCGACGCTCGCGTGGCATCCGCTGGACGATCCGCCGGGCGCGTGGGGCCTCACCGGTGGAGACCAGCTCCTCGGTGAGTTCGCGTGGTCCTCCGGTGACTCGGCCGTCCGCGCGGAGTTGGACACGGAGGTCTGGCGCGTCCGCGTCGGAGGCACGCTCCTCGTTCGGGCCGCGGCGACCCCGGCGGGCGCCCCGGAGCCGGCGCTCGTCTACGCCGGGAGCCTCCAGGAAGGGTGGGCCGTCGACCGGGAGGGAGCGCGCTTCGCGCTGGTGGCGCACTTCGACGCCGCGGTGGGTCCGTGGAGGGGCGTGGACGACGCCGGGGGCGCCGGGATCCTGCGCGCCCGGGGAAGGGTGGGCGGAGGCGGGACGTGGTGGGAGCTGTCCGTCGCGCCGGCGACGCCCCACCGTCACCGCATCGGCGGCCTGCTCGTCCTCTGGGGCGCACTCCAGGTTCTCCGGGCGCGGCGGCCGTGGCTCGGGCTCACCGCATCCCTGTTCGCCAAGATGTTGGCGGAGCGCGAGTTGGGCCGACTGACCGACCCGGCGGAGCCCTAGCGCCGGGGCATCGCCGCCCGCGCTCCCCTCGCCCCCGTCATACCGAGCGTGCCCAGCCGGTATGTCACCCGGAGCATCACGTAGCGCCCCAGCGACTCGGTTTCACCATGCCGCCGCGCCGTCCTCGGGGCGGTCCAGCAGTTGGAGTCGGCCGTGCGGTCCGGAGCCGTTCGCCTTGCAGCGCACGGCTCCGGGTCGACATCATGCTCCCGACAGTGGAATTCCAGAGTCGTTGTGTAGGCTGCGGAAGAGGTGGCTTGGTGACTGACTATCTGGCGCCCGGCGTCTACGTCGCGGAGATCCCCGACGACCGCCGGATTCTGCCTCAACCACTGCGCCCCGCCGCATTCATCGGCCCGACCGCGTCGGGTCCGATCGAGAAGCCAAGTAGACCCCTCGCCTCTGTGGCAGCGTTCACCGAGGTCTTTGGGCACGATCGATCGGTGGGCCTCGGGAGATACATCGAGGGCTACTTCAACAACGGTGGGTCTGCGCTGCGGGTCGTCCGCGTAGACGAGACGCCAGAGAGCCGGGTCGATGCCTACCGACGTGCCATCGGCGCCCTGGCGGCCTCGGAATCTGCGCTACTCGCTGCTCCCGCACTCCATGAGCACGTGAGCCCCGACGAGGCGGCGAAGGCCGCGCAGGCGTTGATCGACGCGTCGGAGGCCTCCAAGGGGTTCGCGCTCATCGACCCACCGCGCGGGATGTCGCCGTCCGGTGTCCGGGAGTTTCGCCGTCGCTTCGCCTCGTCCTTTGCGGCGCTCTACTACCCATGGGTCCGGGAAACGAGCTCTTCTCGTGTCCTCGCACCCAGCGGAGTGTTGGCCGGTGTCTACGCGCGGATCGATGCCTCGAAGGGAGTGCACAAGGCCCCGGCGAACGCGGTCCTGCATGGCATCGATGGCTTCGAGTTGGAGATCAACCAGGCTCATCAGGAATCGCTGAACCCAGAGGGGATCAACTGCCTCCGCACCTTCGCGGGACGGGGGCCCCGAGTGTGGGGCGCGCGTACGCTGGCTGCCGATCCAGAGTGGAAATACGTGAACGTCCGTCGCTACTTCAACTTCCTCGAGGAGTCGATCGAAACGGGGACGCGGTGGTCTGTATTCGAGCCCAATGGCCCGGCTCTCTGGCGCCTGATGGAGCAGGTCGTCGGCGGGTTCCTGCATGAGGAGTGGCGACGGGGCGCGCTCCAAGGGTCCTCGCCGAACGAGGCCTACTTCGTGAGGTGTGATCGCACGACCATGACACAGGACGATCTGGATTCTGGGCGTCTGGTTGCCGTCATTGGTGTTGCACCGATCAAGCCGGCGGAGTTCGTCATATTCAGGATCGGCCAGTGGGCAGCGCTCGCGTGAGAGTCCGGGGATGGCAGATGAGCTGGCTCGCCGTTGCGTTGGTGGCGTGCGCCGACGGACGCCCTCGCTCTTCCTCGGAGTTCGAGAGCGAGTTCGCTCCGCATCTCTCCGCTGGTGCGACGCTCCTTGGCGTCTTGGGCGACGCGGAGAGCTCCGCCGAGGCCATCGGCCGCATCGCCGACGTCGACGTACTTCCTGATGGCACCGTGGTGATTGCTGACGACCTCCGGAATCAGATCTTCTTGGCCCGTCCGTCATACTCGCGGTTGGAGGGTTTCGGTCGCACAGGCCAGGGGCCCGACGACTTCGGGGTACTCCGAGACATCGCCGCAATCGACGGTCACACCGTGGCCGCTCTCGACGTGGCCAACATGAGGGTAACGCTGTGGGATGTTGAAAACGCACCACCGACGTCCCGTGGCGGCTTCCGGCTTCCCTTTCCTGTCAGCCGTATCTGTGGAGTCGCTGGACGCTTGCTCGCTGCTGGCCTGTACGAGGGTATGACCATCCACGAGTTTGCGCTGGATGGGCACCTCATTCGGTCGTTCGGCGCCCCCTTGCACCCCCACCCCTTGCATGCTCAGGCCGCGACGAAGGGTCCGCTTACCTGCCTGGATGGGCGAGTCATCCAGGCGGCGGGACTCCTGCCTGTGGTCAGCTCCTACACACTCGAGGGCTCAATGGAGTCTTCGGACACGATCCCAGGCTTCGTCCAAGTCGGGCTCCTTGAGGCCGGTCCCGGCAGGGCTGGATACCACGAGAACGAGGAGTACGGCTATCATCACGCCTGGACCTCCGCCAACGTGCGCGGCGACGGCCTGGAGGTATTCGCTGGGATCTCATCGCCGGGGAATGGGACCTACGAGTACGAGTCGTACGCGTCGTGGACCGTCAACGCGGCGGGTCAGGTGGACCGGGGAGCGGACTGGAGCTGGACCGTCGGCGCGCGCCGGGCGGGGCTAACCGTGTTCTACCACAACGTGCCCTTCCCCCGGGTTGTGGTCTGGCGGTAGCGATACGGGGCTGAAGGCGGGCTCGGTCCGGAGTCGCCAAGTCACCGACCCTGCTTGGGGGCCTTCTGGGGTTGCGGACCGTCCACGTGGCACGGAACGGGTGCGGCCCGGATCCGAGACGACTGCGCGGGAGAGCGTGCGGGTCTTCGCGGTAGGGCGAAGCCCTAGCGCCTCGGCATCGCCGCCCGCGCTCCCCTCGCCCCCGTCATACCGAGCGTGCCGAGCCGGTACGTCACCCTGAGCATCACGTAGCGTCCCAGCGACTCGGTGCGGCGCTCCTGGATGTAGCTGGCGCCGTTGGTGTACGTGACGCCCTTGTTCTGATCCAGGAGGTCGAAGCCCAGGAGCTCCACCTGGATGCGGTCGTTCATGGCGCGCCGCGCGATGCCCGCCTGGAGCATGGCGACGTTGCGGTCTCCGACGCCGAAGACGGCGTCGTCGTAGAGGCGGTAGTTGAACGACGTGGTGAAGGTCCAGGCGTTGCCGTAGTAGAGGCGGCCGTTGGCGTAGAAGGTGCGGTCCAGGTAGGCCTGGTTCAGCTCCTGGTTGAGCGTGTACTCCACGTCGTTGAAGCCGAAGCGGGCCCCGGCGCGGGCGTCGAAGACCGCCTTGTCCCGGTTGTCCACGCTGACGTCCACGGTGTTCCGCCACACGCGGCTGTCGTTCTGGGCTCCGTTCAGCAGCTCCACGCCCCGGGTGTAGTCGAAGCCGTAGTTGACGTTCACGCGCGCGCCGAAGGGGCGGAGCGGCCGGCCGTACGTCACGCCCCCGTTGGTGGACCAGCTATGGTCGATGTTCACCGGCATGACCGTCTGGATCGCCCGCTCGTCGCTCACCCTCGACTGGATGATGTCGTCGCTCGTGTACGAGAAGCGGATGAACGTGAAGAGGTTCACGAAGGAGAACTGGTCGAAGAACCGGTAGTCGGCGTTGAACGAGTGGGTGTATTCGGGCGTCAGGTTGGGATTGCCGATGTAGGTGCGGATGGGATTGGTGTTGTCCGCGAAGGGCTGCAGCTCGGTCATGGACGGCTCACGCGTGGACGTGGTGTAGCGGAACGTGAGCGTCTTGTCGTCGGTGAACTGGAGGCGCAGGTCCGCCGACGGGAGGACGTGGGTGTAGCCGTTCTCGATGTGCTCGTCGCGGTCGAGGATCGTCCCGTCCAGGTTGGAGCGCTGGACCTCCATGCCCAAGACGAACCGTCGCGACTCGGTGTTCCGGCTCAGGCGCAGGCCGCTGCCCAGGTACGTGTAGGTGCGCTCGAACGCGGAGCTGAGGACGTCGTTGAGGACGGGGACTCCCGTGCCCACGTCGAAGACCGAGTTGTCCTGCTCCTCGTCCACCGCCCTGCGCTCGCCGAACGCCTCCAGGACGAAGCTCCCCAGGGGCTGGGTGAGCGAAAGGCGCTGGGACAGGGAGAGGGTCCGGCCCGTGCGGCTCTGCTCCTGGAAGAGGTCCTGCACCACCAGGTCGCCGCCGCCCTTGGGAGCAATCCCGGTGCTGGTCTCCAGGTCCCCGTTGAGCTCGGGCTCCTGGATGCTCGTCCATGCCTCTCCCACCACGGACCGCCCGCTCTCGGAGAGGCGCTTCCGCCACGTCAGCCGGGCGGAGCCGCCCAGGTCGCTGCCGTCCACGACGTTGCTGCTCACGCCCGTGTTCTGGACGCGGCCGTCCAGCGTGGTGGTCTCGTTGGAGGAGAGGCTGGTCATGGCCGACGAGCCGACGTTGAGGTTGCCCCGGAGCCTCAGGTCGTGCCCCTCGGCGAAGGCGTACTGGGCGTTCACGTCCAGGCGGTGGGTCGTGTTCTCCGTCACCTGGTCGGCGGCGGAGGACTGGAGGGCGGACACCGTCGACCCGAGGAGCTGCTGTAACTGCGTGGTCTGATTCTGCGTGTTGTCCAGCCCGGTGACGACGTAGCTGGTACGGATCCAGCGCTCGGGCGTGAAGTCGTGGTTTGCGTTCAGTCCCAGCGCCAGCGTCTCGGTGAAGCCGTCGTTGCGGCCGCCGCCGAGCTGGATGGCGCCCCGCCCCTGGGCGCCCCGCATTCCCTGCGCGCCGCCGCTGAAGTTCACGAAATCGCCCCAGGCGAAGCCGGCCTCGTTGACGTTGTTGGCGCCCCCCAGGAGAGCGAGCTGCGTCGTGGGGGAGAACCGATTGATGTTCACGGCTTGGTGGTAGCGGGTGCGGCCGTCGGGCTGGGCCTCGATGACCGCAGAAGGCTGGAGGCCGCCGCCCACGCCGCTGGTCACCTGGCCGAAGACGCCACGGCGGGCGTCGGGGCGCAGCTCGAGGTTGATGGTGCGCTCCTCCTGGCCGTCGGCGATGCCGGTGAACTCGGCCATGTCCGATTCCTTGTCGTACACCTGGATGCGCTCCACCGCGGCGGCGGGGAGGTTCCGGGTGGCGACCGTGGGGTCGGTGCCGAAGAACTCCTTCCCGTCCACCAGGACCTTCCGCACCGTCTCGCCCTGGGCCCGGATCGTGCCGTCGGTGTCCACCTCGATGCCGGGGAGGCGCGCCAGCAGCTCCTCCACGGTGGCGTTGGGACGCACCTCGAAGGCCAGCGCGTTGTAGTCCAGCGTGTCTCGACGGCTCACGAAGGGCACGTGGTCCACGCTCACCACCAGCGCCTCCATCTCCACCGCCAGCACCTGGAGGCGGATCCGTCCCGCATCCACGGCGGTGGCGCCGGCCGAGGGGGCCGTCACCGTCAGCGGCTCGCGCACGGTCTGGCGGCCCACCATGGTCACCTGGAGGAGGTACGGCCCCTGAGGCACGCGCTTCAGGAGGAAGCGGCCGCTGCCGTCGGTGAGGGCGAACCGGGTGAGGATGGTGTCGGGCAGCGCGAGGGCCACCACCATCGCGCCCTCGATGACGGCTCCCGCCGAGTCGACGACGGTGCCGCGGACGTCGTGGGTCGCCTGGGCGGGGAGGGCGCGCGGCGCGGCGCCGGCGGCGACCAGGAAGAGGATCGCCAGGAGGCGGAGGCGGAAGGCGCGGGAGGCCCCCCGGGCCCCGGGGGCGCGATGTCGGGTGGCGTTCATTGCCGGATGGGTCCCATGGTCCTGAGTTCTTCGAGCTTCTCGGCCACGATCTGCTCGTACCGCTCCCTGCTCACCTTCTCGCCCTCGGTGGGCCTGACGATGACGCCGTCCGCCACGTGCGCGAGGGCGACGGCGGTGGCGCTGTATTGCTCCTTCCCCTGGTCCACCGACACCACCAGGATCATCCCCGGGAGCCCTCCGTAGATGGCCGGGCCGGCGGGGATGGGGATCTGGGGCGTGAACCAGGCCTCGATGGTCGTACTGTCCTGCTGGGCCGTGGCCTTCTGCACCAGGTAGCCCAGGAACTCGGCCTGCTCGCCGGCGAGCTTCCACTGGAGGGACGGGCGCTCGTCTTCGATGAGGAACCTGCGCCCGAGGAATTCCCGGGACTCGACGATGGTGCCCTCGTCGTGCTGCACGTACGCCTCGACGATGGTCTCCCGGTCGCGGCGCGAGGCGGAGCCGCCGCGCATGCGCATCATGACGTCGCCGCGGGGGCCCATCGCCCCCGGGGGCGGACCGCCCTCGCGCAGGACCTGGTTGCCCTGGGCGGGCCGAGCGACCTGGTCCGAGGGCGGAAGGGGCTTCATGAGGGACTCGGAGGCGTTGAACAGGAGGACGACCTCGCTCACCCGCTCGGTGGGGAACATGCCCGGACCGCCCTCGCGGCCCCCACGGGCCTCGAGGCGCGCGCGCAGCTCCGGAGGGATCTGGACGTCCAGCTTCACCGAGTGGGTGTAGGCGACGGTCCCCTCCTGGGCGGAGAGCGTCGCGGGGGCCATGAGCAGCAGGCCCAAGACCAACCTTCGGAGCATCCCGTCCTCCCGGTGACGCGTGTCTCCAACCCCTTGGCATTGGACCCCCGACGGCCCCTTTTCGTTAGAGTCGGAGCGCCGCGACGGGGGTTGCGGCCCGCCCTTCAGGGAGTCGCACGATGACGCACAGCGCCGGGACGCGCCGGCTTGCCCTTCTCCTCGCCGCGCTTTCGCCGGGCGCATGGACGGGCTGCACCCGCACCCTCGTCGAGACCGAGATCGTCGAACGGGTGGACACGCTGCGGGTGTCGGACACGGTGGTGGTGGTGGACACGGTCCGCGAAGGACCGTCCCCCTACGAGGTGGTACTGGTGGCCGAAGGCCTGGGGCCGATCTCGGGCCACCTCACCGACGCCGCCATGACAGCGACGGGTCCGGTGGTGGGCGAGCAGCGCGGCGTCGTGCAGTCCATGGACGGGGGGGAGGTGTGGCGGCTCCCCGTTCCGGCGTCGGAGTTCGGCGGCCTCCTGGGCCTCGCCGAGTTGGAGGGCGCGCTGTACGCGGCCTACTCCGACAGCCTGAAGCGCCTCACCGTGAGCGACCGGTCGGGGCGGGTCGTCTACCGGTCCGGGCCCTACGCCATCCAGCACTTCGGGGGTGGCCTCGCCACCCACGGCGGGAAGCTGCTCCTCGGGTACGGCAACGGGGTGGACTACACAGGGCCCGGCGACCCCCGCCACGGCGGCGTGGTGGCCATCGACCCGGTGACGCTCCACGTTGACACCCTGGCCGTGGGGCTCCGGAACCCCTTCAAGCTCGCCGCCTGGGGGGACACGCTCGTCGTGTCGTCCTCCGGGGAGTTCCTCCACGAGGGTATCTACGCCTTCCTCCTCGGCGCCCCGGACGTGGCGGACTTCGGCTATCCGGCCTGGGAGGGGCCGGTGTGCCACCTGGCCGGGCGGTGCCCGCCGCGAACGCCGCCCTGGTACACCTATCCCACGGCGGCCTTCGGGTGCTCCGCCGTGGTGGGTGGCGCCGTCTGGGACGGGCGGTACTGGTTCGCCGACTTCTGCGAGGGGTGGATCCGTACCCTGGACCGCGACGGGCGCGTGACGCACCGCTTCGACCTCCCGGGGCGCCTATCCGGCCTGAAGAACGTCGGCGGGACGCTGTACGTGCTGGGCTATGACGGGGGGCGCGTGTGGCGGGTGGGCAGGGCGGAGGGGGTGGCGCAGGCCCCCGCGGACGGGCCCCCTCCCTGACTCCGCGGGGACCAGGGGTGGCTCTGCTGCTCGGGCTCTCCTCGACGCTTCCGGCGACGGGGGCCTTCCTGGCGGGGCGCCCGACGCTCATCGTAACGGTGATCCTGGCGTAGATCGTCGTCACGCTCCTCCGGGCGGGGTGGCTCAGCCGCCGTCCCCGTCGGAGCCCACCGGCCAGCACCGTTCATGGACCACCCCTTCAGCAACGTCTACGAGGACCCCCAGCGGGCCAGCGCCTACGCGGGCCTGGACTTCCCGGGCACCTACTGGCTGGCCTTCCGGGACATCCCCGACCTCGTCCGGCGGCACGGCGTGGAGGGAGGCGCGGCACTCGACTTCGGGTGTGGCGCGGGGCGCTCGACGCGCTTCCTCCAGGGTCTCGGGTTCCGGACCGTGGGCGTGGACATCTCCGAGCCCATGCTCGCCCTCGCCCGGGAGCGGGACCCGGGCGGCGACTACCTGTTGGTGCCCGACGGGGACCTGGGCCCGCTGACGTCGCGGCGATTCGACCTGGCGCTGTGCGCGTTCACCTTCGACAACATCCCGGACCACGGGAAGCGCGTGGCCCTCTTCCGGGCCCTGGGGGCCCTCCTGGAGCCGGGAGGGCGCGTCGTGAACCTGGTTTCGGCACCGGACATCTACCTCAACGAGTGGACGTCCTTCTCCACCCGCGACTTCTCCGGGAACCGGGAGGCGGGATCGGGAGACCGGGTCCACATCGTCATGCTCGACGTGCCGGACCGCCGACCGGTGGAGGACGTCCTTTGGCTGGACCGGGACTACCGCGCGGCCTACCGGGAGGCGGGCCTGACCCTCCTGGAGACGCACCGGCCCCTGGGCACGCCGATGGACCCCTTCCCCTGGGTCACGGAGACGTCCGTCTCGCCCTGGGCCATCTACGTGCTGGGAGGAGCGGAGGGGTAGACGGGCCCGTGGGCGCCCGTGCGGACGGCCCGGGCGGGCGGCCTGCCTGCCCTACTTCTTCCGCTTCCTCTTCGGCTTGGGCTCCGGCAGCGCGGCGGCGGTGATGCGGATCAACTCGCTGAGCCAGTCGCCGTCCTCGATGCGCTCGTCCACGAGGAAGCTGGGCTTGGCTCCGGGGTAGGCGGGGGCCTCGGTGACGCTCCCCATGAACGCGCGTCCTTGTTCCGTGGGCTTCACGAAGAGGCGGTCGTCGCAGATGAGGGCGACGATCTTCCCGGCGCTGTAGACGCCGTATTCGCCGAACATCTTCCGGTAGGTGATGGCGCAGTCGTGGTGGATCTGGTCCACGACGTACTCCACGAATCCGGGATCCGAGGCCAAGGCGACCTCCGTACGAGGGTAGGGCGAGTGGGGGGACCCTCCAAGGTAAGGCGAGCACGGCGGGAACTCCCAGGGCGTCGTCCGGCTTTCGGGAACGACCTCCGCCGCTGCACCCTTGGGCACGTGGTGGCAGATCAACGCCGATCGGGGACGTGAGCATGAAGGCGAGCATCCTGGCAGCCGTGGGGGGGACCCCCCTTGTGGAGCTGACACGCGTCGTCCCCCCGGGGCACGCCCGCGTGCTGGTGAAGGTGGAGAGCCACAACCCCACGGGGAGCATGAAGGACCGCATGGCCCTGTCGGTGGTGGACCGCGCCCTGGCGGACGGGCGGCTGACTCAGGGGGGCAGGGTGGTGGAGTACACCGGAGGCAGCACGGGGACGTCGCTGGCCTTCGTGTGCGCCGCCCGGGAGATCCCCATCACGGTGGTGACCGCCGACGCCTTCAGCCAGGAGAAGCGGGACCATATGCGGGCCCTGGGCGCCGAGGTGGTGGAGCTGGAGAGCGACGGCGGCAAGACCACCAAGGAGCTCATCCAACGGATGATCGCGCGGGCGGCCGAGCTCGCCGCGCGCCCCGGGGTCTTCTGGGCTGATCAGTTCAACAATCCCGACGCCGCCGCAGGGTATACGCCATTGGCGGACGAGCTCTGGGAGCAGGCGAGGGGCGGCGTGGACGCCTTCGTGCAGTCCGTGGGGACGGCCCAGTGCATCACGGGTGTGGCCCGGGCGCTCCGCGCCCGGAGCCCGGGAGTGGAGATCGTGGCCGTCGAGCCGGCGGAATCCCCGGTGCTGTCGGGAGGCGCGCCGGGAGCACACAACATCGAGGGCGTGGGCCCGGGCTTCGTCGCGCCCATGTGGGACCCGGGCCTGGCCAACGAGGTGACGGCGGTCTCCACCGCCGACGCCAAGGCCATGTGCCGTCGCCTGGCGCGAGAGGAAGCGCTTTTCGGCGGCACGTCGTCGGGAGCCAACGTGGTGGCGGCGTTACGCGTCGCGGAGCGGCTTGGGGCCGGCGCCACGGTGGTCACGCTCCTCTGCGACTCGGGCCTCAAGTACCTCTCCACCGACCTGTATTCCACGGGGTGATCCGGGGCCGTGCCCGCCGCCAAAGGAGGTGCCATGCCGTTCGTGTACTCTTCGGGTAGCCGCGCCCTCCAGGATCGCTACGATTCGCGCCGCCTCGCCGACCGCCTCGCCGAGGTGAAGGTGCACGACCGCTTCACCGACGACGACAGGACCTTCATCGAGAGCCGGGACATGTTCTTCCTGGCGTCGGTGGACGCCCTTGGCCAGCCCACCTGTTCGTACAAGGGAGGCGACCCGGGCTTCGTCACCGTCCTGGACGGCCGACGGCTGGCGTTCCCGTGCTACGACGGGAACGGGATGTTCCTGACGGCGGGCAACATCGCGGACCAGGGGGCCGTCGGCCTCCTCTTCATCGACTTCGAAGCCCAACGCCGCATCCGGGTGGACGGCCTCGCGCGCCTCGAGCCCGAGCACCCCTTGCTCGAGCGCCACCCGGCGGCCCAGTTCATGGTGGTGGTGAAGGCGGGGAGCATCTATCCGAACTGCTCGCGCTACATTCATCGCTACCAGCTCGTGGAGCGCTCGCGCTTCGTCCCGAGAGCGGAGACGCCAACACCCGTGCCCGACTGGAAGCGGTCGGCGTGGGCGGCCGACGCCTTGCCGGAGCGTGATCCGGCCCGCGAGCCGGACACCTGACGTCACCTTCCAGCGAGGCGCCGCCGTGGAATTCGACCTGGCGAAGGGCATGGCCGTCCTGGAGCGCACCCCGTCCGTCCTGCGCGCGCTCCTCGCCGGCCTCCCGGAGGAATGGACCCACCGGGACGAGGGGCCCGATACCTGGAGCCCCTTCGACGTGGTGGGCCACCTCATCGACGGCGAGGAGGCGGACTGGATGGCGAGGGTTCGCATCATCCTCTCCGAGAGCCAGGACCGGCGCTTCACGCCCTTCGAGCGCTCCGGCCACCTCCAACGGAGGGAGCGGGAGACGCTGGCGGGACGGCTCGACCGGTTCGCCGAGCTGCGGACCCGCAACCTCGCGGAGCTGCGCGCCCTGAGGCTCGGCCCGCAGGACCTCCAGCGGACGGGCGTGCACCCGGCGTTCGGCACGGTGCGCCTGGAGCAGCACCTGGCCACGTGGGTCGCCCACGACCTGGGCCACATCGTCCAGGCGGCCCGGGTCATGGCCCGGCAGTACCGCGACGCCGTGGGCCCCTGGACGGCCTACCTGTCCGTCATGGGCAGGGCCCCGGGGGGCCCCTAGGTGTCGCTGCAGAGCTGGGGTTGGGACGACGCCTGGGCCGCGCGGGCCGAGGCGGCGGCGGCGGCCGGCGGGGCGCCGGCGCGGGTGGTGGGGCAGGAGCGGGACCGGTGGTCCATCCAGACCTCCGAGGGCCCGACGGTGGCCCGGATCGGGCCCGGCGCGCGCCTGGTCGGGCTTCCGGTGGTGGGCGACTGGGTCCTGGCCGTGCCGGGGCCCATGCCCTCGGACCCGTGGTCCGTCCTGGCTCTGGTTCCCCGACGTTCGAGCTTCTCGAGGGGAGCGGCGGGCACGGGCGGCTCCGAGCAGGTCCTGGCCGCCAACGTGGACGTGGCATGGATCGTCCACGGCCTCGACGCGCCCCTCAACCCCCGCCGCCTGGAGCGGTACCTGGCGGTGGCGTGGGAGAGCGGCGCCCTCCCGGAGGTGGTCCTCACCAAGGCCGACCTGGCCGCCGACCCCGGGGCCGTCGTGGCCGAGGCCCGTGCGCTGGCGGTGGGCGTGGAGGTGCGCCTGGTGAGCACTTCCGACCCCGACTCCGTGGCCGTCCTCCGCGCCGCCCTCCGGCCCGGGGCGACGGTGGTCCTTCTCGGCCCCTCGGGGGTGGGTAAGTCCACGCTGGTGAACCTGCTCTCCCAGGGGGAACGCGCGGCGACGGCGCCGGTGCGGGAGGCGGACCGCAAGGGCCGTCACACCACTACGCGGCGGGAGCTGTACCGGATCCCCGGGGGCGCGCTCCTCCTGGACACCCCGGGTATCCGCGAGCTCCGCGTGTGGTCGCTGGACGACGGACTGGGCCACGCCTTTCCGGAGATCGAGGAGCTGGCGGGGCGGTGCCGGTTCGGCGACTGCCGTCACGAGGCGGAGCCGGGCTGCGCGGTCCTGGAGGCCGAAGCGGAGGGACTCCTCGACCCGGAGCGCCTGACCAGCTTCCGGAAGCTCCGCGCCGAGGCCGCGTACCAGGCCCGGAAGACGGACGCGCTGGCTCGGCAGGCGGCGCTGTCGGAACACAAGGCGGCCCTCAAGACAATGAAGTACCATCACAAGTATCGGAAGCCGGAGTGAGGAGCCCGCCATGACCCGCCGCCTGCCCCCACGCCCCCGACGCCTCCTGCGCCTGCTCCTCCTTCCGGCGCTGGCGGCAGGGGCCTCCTGCACGGGCTTCAGCGTCCAACCCCGAGCCGCGGAGCGGGGGCCGGAGGAGATCGGCGTCGTCGGCATGTACACGGTGGACTTCTCCGTCGGGTGCGACAGTTGCCGGGTGGAGTATGGCCGCGAGGGATCCACCTCCAGAGAAGTCACCCACGGCGGCGGGTGGACCGGCTCCGCCTACCTCGGGTCGCTCCAGAGCGGTCAGCAGGTCCGGGTGGTGCTCCGCGTGCAACCCCTGGGAGGGGCCATGGTGCTGGACGCACGCATCGGGGTGAACGGCAGGACCGTCGCCACGGGGAAGGGCGAGGAGCCTGGCAAGCCGGTGTTCGTGCAGGCCCGGGTGGGCCCGCGGTGAACGCGCGGCCCCGAACCCGGCGCGGTGCCGCCATCCCGCCCCTTGCCGCCGTCGCCCTCCTCGCCGCCGCCCTCGCCACCTGTGAGGCCCCCGGCGCCGCACCCGTCACGGTCCACTCCGCCGCCGCCGCCACCCTCCAGCTCCCCCCCGTGCCCAACGCCCCCCTGCGGCTCCAGGTGGTGGCCTACGGCCTGGAGGAAGGCGCGGGCCCCGAGCTGGGCCAATGCGCCGTGCGCCTCCGCGACCCCGTGAACCTGGTGGACTGGTTCATCGACGCCGCCCAGACGTGGGAGGAGCCGGAGACGATGGGCGACACCACCTACGTCCGCCACACCACCATCGGCGACTACATCCCCGGGGACCTGGCCACCTACGGCATGACCCCCGGCCAGGTGGTCCGTGTGGACTGCGCCGCGTACGGGGTCCTCGGCCTGGCCAACCAAGGAGGCTGACCCAGCGCCCCACGCCCCCACGGCGGCGCAGCCGCCAAAGCGAGCGGAGTGCGGCTTGGACGCCCGGGGACCGGCAAGAAACGACGAACGCAGCCCCAGGACGACCACGATTCAGGCGAAGGCGCGCCGCGGGGAGACCCCTCGCCCTCCCCCATACCCAGACGTCAAAGAGGCAGCGACACCCCGATGCCCGACGCCAGGGCGCGCGCGTACAGGATCCGCGCCGTAGCCACGTCCTCGATGGCCAGCCCCAGGTTCATGCTCATGGTCCGCTGCCCTTCGGAGGTGCGCCCGGGCTTCCGCCCGGTGACGATCTCCCCCAGGTCGGCGTAGGGCGCCGGCGTGCGGGCGAAGTACCCCACGGTGCGGTAGTACTCCATCTGCGCGGTGTCGTCGGTGCCCAGCAGGTCCACCTCCTCCAGCGCCTCCGGCGTCCAGTAGGAATCGAAGTCCACCGGGCTGGCGAAGGCCCCCGGCGCCAGCCACCCGGACGGGATGGCGGGCGTGGGGTGCTTGAGGATGGGGCCGCTGGTCACCACCAGGTCCATCTCCCGCACGGCCTGCTCGGCGGTGGCCACGGGCCGCACGTCGAGCCCGAGGCGCTCGTGCATCTCGGCGGCGTACGCCCGGGCCCGCTCGGCGTGGATGTCGTAGCAGTGCACGCGCTCCAGGCGGAAGACGCAGGAGAGGGCCTCCAGGTTCGTGCGCCCCTGGACCCCGCATGCCAGGATGCCCGCCGTGCGGGCGTCGGGTCGGGCCAGGTGCTTGGCCGCCACGGCGGTCGCCGCCCCCGTCCTCGCACCGGTGATCCAGGTGCAGTCCATCACCGCCAGCGGCAAGCCGGTCTCCACGTCGTTGAGCACGAAGAGCCCGGCGATGTACGGGAGCCCGCGCTTGGCGTTCTCGGGAAAGCCCGACACCCACTTGAGCCCGGCGGCCCTCTGCTCCTTCAGGTAGGCGGGCATGGCGTGGATGAACGCGTCGGGGAGGGGGTGGACCCCGGGCTTGGGGGGCATTTCCGCCGTCCCATTGCCTTTCTCCCGGAGGGCGCCTTCCACCGCGTCGATGACGTCGGCCATGGGGAGGGCCAGGGACTCCACGTCCCGGCGCGACAGGTAACGGAGCGTCGGGCCGTCAGCCATGGGACTCCCCCCGGAGCAGGGCCAGCACCTCGTCGTGGAGGGCACCGTTGCTCGAGATCGCCGAATCGCCGTGGATGGTGGCCACGCCTTCCCGGTCGGTGAAGCGTCCTCCCGCCTCGGTGAGGATGGGCAGGAAGGGGGCGCAGTCCCACAGGTGCATGATGGGGTCCACCATGGCCTCGGCGCGCCCGGTGGCCACCAGCGCGTGGCCGTAGCAGTCGCCCCAGGTGCGCACCAGGCCGGCGCGTCGCTGCAGCACGGGCCACCCCGGGTCCTTGCCCACGGTTTCCATGGACACGGGATCGGTCGTGAGGACCAGCGCGTCTTCCAGGCGGGCCACGCCGGACACGCGGCACGGCACTCCGTTCCAGGCGCATCCCAGCCCCGTGCCCGCCGACACCGTCTCCTTCAGGGGCGGGAAGTGGCACACGCCCACGGTGGCCACGCCCTCCACCTCCACGCCGATGAGCACGCCATAGAGGGGGACCCCCCGCATGAAGGAGCGCGTGGCATCGATGGGGTCCAGGATCCACCGGACGCGGGCGCCCTCGTTGGTCACCCCGAATTCCTCCCCCAGGATGCCGTGGTCGGGATGGCGACGGCCTATGCGGTCACGGATGAGGGCCTCCGCCTCCCTGTCGGCGACGGTCACGGGCGAGCCGTCGCCCTTGGCGTCGTGGTCCACCCGGTGGCCGTAGTACCCGAGCGTGTGCTGGCCCGCCGCGAGGGCCAGCTCCACGGCGAAGTCCAGCAGCTCGCGGACCTCTTCCTGGGAGGTGTCGGGGGTCATGCGCCGTCGCTGTGGGGAACGGGTCAGTTGGAGGCGGTGCGCCGCCCTTTGCGGCGGAGCTCCTTGACCCTGTACATGTCGGAATCGGCGGCGGAGACCACGTCGTCCATGGTCTTCATGCTCGCCCGGTCGAACTCGGCCAGGCCCACGCTCACCGTGACGTCCATGGGGCTCATGACCTCGTCCGTGGCCACTCGATCGGTGACGCGCTTGATATAGAGCCGCGCGCCGTCCAGGTCGGCGTCGGACAGGATGGAGACGAACTCGTCGCCGCCGTACCGGGCCACGAGGTTCATCGCCCGGTTCTCCTCGTCCAGGATCTGGGCGAAGGCGCGCAGGATGTCGTCCCCCACCAGGTGGCCGTGGGTGTCGTTGACGAGCTTGAAGTCGTCCAGGTCGAAGACCACGACCACCAGCGACCGGCCCCGGCGTGCGGCGGCGACTTCCTTGTCCAGGTGGATCTGCAGGCGCCTGCGGTTGGGGAGGCCCGTGAGGGGGTCCGTGAGGGACAGCGCCTGGAGGTTGGCGTGGAGGCGTGCGTTCTCGAGGGCCACCGACGCCTGGCTGGCCAGGCGGGACAGGACGGCGGTGTCGTCGGGGCTGAAATGGCGCGCCTTCCGGCTGCCCGCGGTGAGGACGCCGGCCAGGTTCCCCCCCACGAAGAGGGGAGCCCCCATGCCCGAGCCGGCCTTCAGGTGCTCCTTGACCGGCTTGGGCACCAGGATGCTGCTGCCCAGGTCCTCCAGCACCACCGTGACCTTCTCCTTGGCGAGCCTGTCGGCCAGGAGGCCGGCCAGCTCCCAGGAGAGCCCGACGGGGAGGGCGATCTCGCCCCCGGATTCGGCGACCTTGAAGACCCGGCCCGTGGGGCCCTCGCAGAGCCAGACCGAGGCGCCGTCCACGCTCAGGACCTGGGTGACCGCCTCGATGACCTTGCCCAGCACCACCTTCGGGTCGAGAGAGGCCGTGAGGGCGCGGCCGATCTCCTCGATCTGCTCCGCCTCCAGGCGCCTCCGGTCCAGCTCGGCGACATGGACGGCGTTGTCCACGGCCACGGCCGCGACGTCTGCGATGCCCTGGAGGAGGTTGAGGTCTTCCTCCTCGTAGGCGTTGGGCGAGTAACTCTGGGCGCTGATGGCGCCCAGGACGCGCCCCTTGTGGACCATCGGCGCGGAGATGGCGGAGCGGGTCACCTCCGTGTCGTCCTGGCCCAGGTGCATCAGGGAGAGGTCGTCGAGGCGATCCTTCACCAGCACCGGCTTGCCCGTGCGGAGCACGCCCGACTCCGAGCCCCGGTAGTCGATCTCCACGCGCTGCCGCTCGCCGCGGTCCGCGTAGTAGACGATGGTGGCCAGGTCACGGGAGGGGTCGTACAGCGACACGTAGAAGCCCGACGCCTCCAGCACGCGGGCGGTCTCGCGATGGATCGCCGCGTACAGCTCGTCGGAGCTCAATGTGCCAGCGAGCGTCCGCCCGATGTCGAGGAGAACCCGGTAACGGTCCGCGACGTCGGAGGGAGCGCTGCGAGCATCCCGTGCCGGCATGGAGCGCACTCTACCGATGCCCGCGCCCTGGGGCGGGAGCTGAAGGCCAGTCTTCGTCTGCCCCATAATACGGGCGCCCGGCGGCGGGTACAACAAGTATTGCCTATCCGAAATGCGGGCCGGTGGCACCCGCGGGGGGTGTGCCGAGCGGCTCAGCGGTCCCCGGAGTCGGGCCCGCTCTCGCCCGATGCCGGGCCGCGCATGCGCGCGATGTAGTGGCCCACCTCGAATCCCATGGCGGCCAGGAGCTTGGCCTCCCGCAGGTCGGGCTGCGCCCTGGCGACCAGGGTGCGCAGCGTGCGCATGATGGCCGAGGGTTTGCGGGCCTTGAAGAACTCGATGGCCGTGAGGCCTTCCTCCAGGCCGCGGAAGGTGACCTCGAGCTCCTCGTGCGTGGGAGGGCGGGTGGCCCGCCTCCCTCTGGGCAGGTCGGTGGGGGCGTCTTCGGCGGCCAGGAACGTCTCGTAGGCCAGCACGAGGCAGGCCTGGGCGAGGTTCAGGGACGAGTAGTCCGGGTCGGTGGGGATGATGGCCACCTCGTGGCAGAGGTCGAGCCCCTCGTTGAAGAGCCCCTTGTCCTCCCGTCCGAAGAGGATGGCCACCGGACCGTCCGCGGCGCGCTCCACGATGCGGGCGCCGGCCTCCCTGGGCCGGAGGTAGTTGCGCCCGGCGGTGCGGGGCCGGGCCGTGGTCCCCACCACGAAGGCGCAGTCGGCCACGGCGTCCAGGAGTGAGTCGTGGAGCGTCGTCGCCTCGATGAGGGGCATGCTCCGGTGGGCGATGCCCTCGATGCGGTAGGCGTCGAAATCGTCGGGGTTCACCAGCCTGAGGCGGGAGATCCCGAAGTTCATCATCACCCGGATGACGCCGGCGATGTTGACGATGTCCTGGGGGTGATCCAGGACGAGGACGACGTTGGAGAGGGGGCTCTCCCTGGACTTCGCGGCCACCTACTCCTCGTCCCGGCGTTCGTCCTTGGGCGGCGCCTTGAGCTCCCCCTTGAAGTTGCGGATCCCCTCGCCCAGGCCGCGGGCGAGCCCGGGGAGCTTCTTGGCGCCGAAGAGGAGGATCACGACCCCGAAGAGCAGGAGCATCTCCCCGAACCCGAAGGTCACGAGAGCCAGGGACGAGATCAGGATCTGCACGGGGGCGCTCCGGCGAGGGGACGGCTGGGGGAGGTGGTCACTTCACCAGCATCTTGGCGATGGTCTGCTTCTGCATGTTGGACGTCCCCTCATAGATGGTGCCGATCTTCGCGTCGCGATAGAGCTTCTCCACGGGGTACTCCTTGGTGAAGCCGTATCCGCCGAAGAGATCGATGCACCGGGAGGCCACGCGCTGCGCCACCTCCGAAGAGTAGAGCTTTGCCATGGCCGCCTGGCCCAGGAAGGGCTGGCCCGCGTCCTTCAGGCGGGCGGCGTTGTAGACCAGCAGGCGAGAGGCCTCGATCTCGGTGGCCATCTCCGCGAGCTGGAACTGGACGCCCTGGAAGGACCCGATGGTGCGCCCGAACTGCTCCCGCTCCTGCACGTAGCGCACCGTGTGGTCCAGAGCTCCCTGGGCCAGCCCGATCATCTGGGCGCCGATGCCGATGCGGCCCTCGTTCAGGGTCTCGATGGCCACCTTGTACCCCTTGCCCACCTCGCCCAGGACGTCCTCCGCGGGAATCCGGACGTTCTCGAAGACCAGCTCCGTGGTGGAGGAGGCCCGGATGCCCAGCTTGTCCTCCTTCTTCCCCACCGTGAAGCCGTCGGCGCCCTTCTCTACCAGGAAGGCGGTGATGCCCCGGTAGCCCTGGTCGGGGTCCACGTTGGCGAAGACGATGAAGATGCCTGCCTCGTTCCCGTTGGTGATCCAGAGCTTCTGCCCGTTGAGGAGCCAGCCGTCGCCGTCCGCGGTGGCTCGGCACGACAGCGCGAAGGCGTCGGAGCCGCTGCCCGCCTCCGAGAGGGCGTAGGCGCCCACCGTGTCCGAGGCGAGGCGGGGGAAGAAGCGGGCCTTCTGCTCCTCGCTGCCCCAGCGGAGGACGGCGTTGATCACGAGCGTGTTCTGCACGTCCACCAGCACCCCGATGGCCGGGTCCACCTTGGAGAGCTCCTCCACCACCAGCACGGAGGTGAAGAAGTCGGCGCCGGTGCCGCCGTGGGTCTCGGGGATCTCGATGCCCATGAGGCCCAGTTCGAAGAGCTGCCCGATGATGCCCGCGTCCATCTTCTGGGCCTCGTCCATGGCCATGGACCGGGGAGCGATCTCGGCGGTGGCGAAGTCGCGGACGGCCTCCTGGAACATCTGCTCCTGCTCGGTGAGCATGGTCAGGGCGGGCCGGGCTTCGGAGAGGATGGTGGGCATGGCGGTTCGGAGTCCGTCGTGGGCGGATCGTGGGCCAGGGCCGTACCCCGCCCGGGGGCGGCCGCTTCGCCCCGGAAATCTACGCGCTCAGGCCACCTGCGCGAACAGGACGACCTGGTTCTTCCCGAAGCGCTTGGCGCACCGGGGGCACGTGGCGTAGAAGTGGTAGATCCTCTTCGGCTCCTTGCCCTGCGCCCGGACGTGGGCCTCCATGGCGCGCACCCACTTGCCGGCGTCCCGGTAGGGGCCCTCGAACACCTTGGTCTCGAAGGTGCCGGAAAGGTGCGCTACGTCCGCCCCCGTCAGGTCCCTGTCGAGGGCCACGTAGAGGTCGGACCCCCACGGGGACGCCTCGTCGCTGAGCCAGAAGGGCTGGTCCGGGTAGGCCTCCGCTCCCTCCACCGCCGCGTGGGCCCGGGCCACCACCGACCCGAAGTTCAGGGGGACGTGGAAGAGCGCCCGGACATGGGCCTTCAGGAACGGGTGGGCCTCCCAGGTCAGTGTCCGGCCGTCCCAGACGGCGGGGTCCACGGGGGCGCAGCAGCCGGTCTCCCGGTTGTCGTAGCTGGTTTCGGCGAGCTTCATGGCTCCTCCACGAGACGCCTCTCCCGCCCATGCCAATCTAGCGGTTCGGCGCCCGCCGGGCCGGCGAGGGGGGCCGTCAGAACCCCTCGTCGGGCGGCCCGGCGCGCCACCGATCGGCCCAGGCCCGCACCGCGTCGGGAACGCCGATCCCGGTGCGGAACCGCTCCACGTCGCCGGGGGCCAGCACGGCGCGCTCCGTCACCAGGGAGGTGACCGCCTCCAGGGGGACGGCCTCGAAGTACCGGTTCCACACCTTCACGCCCGCCTGGGGCCGGAAGACCTCCTCCGCCGGCCGGTCGTCGGCCAGGGGCTGGGGAAAGCCCGGGGGGAGGATCTTGGTCTCGTCGGTGGCCACCAGCACCGGGATCCCCGACCGGCGCGCCGCCTCGGCCACGGCCAGGCTTCCCAGCTTGTTCACGACCCCCAGGTCCCCCACCGAGTCTGCGCCCAGGAGGACGGCGGCGCAGCGCGGGACCAGCGTGGCCGCCGCCGCGTCCACGGCCACGGTGACCTGGAGCCCCGCCCTTCCCAGGGCGGCCGCCGTGAGGTGCCCCTCCTGCATGGGGCGGCTCTCCAGCACCACGACGCGCCCGGAGCGGAGGTGGGCGTCGTGGAGGAGGGCGCTCCGCACCGTGGACGACGAGGACAGCGTGAGGATGGCGCCGTCCGCGGGGAGGAGGGCCGAAACCCGAGCCGCCACGTCCCGTGAGCGGGTCTCCTGGCCGGCGCGGAAGGCCTCCGCCGCGGACCGGGCGGCCTCCAGTGCCTCCCGAGGCTCCCCCGCGGCCTCCACGGCGTCCAGGACGTCCCGCACCAGGGCCACCAGGGGCGCCATGGCCGGCTGGGCGTCGAGGATGAGGACCCCCAGGTGGGCCATGGCCCGGCGCACCTCGGCGACGCTTTCCGCGTCGATGCGGCCCGTGGCCCGGCGCACCACCTCGCAGGCCATGCTGGCCACCACGGCGGCGCCCGAGACCACGTCGGCCCGGAGGGGGGCGACCAGCGCGTCGAGGCGGGGCGAGGGGTCCATGGTGGAGCGGGGTGACGGGGGCTCCAAAACGCGTCCGAATACGGCAAATTACGAGGGTTGACGCACGGTCAAAAGCCCGTCATCGTCAGGGCCCGAGGCCCATCCCCCGCGGAGAACATCCCCATGTCCGACATCCCCAGCGATCTCCTGTATACAGAGGAGCACGAGTATCTCAAGGCAACCGACGAGGACGGCGTCTACATCGTCGGGATCACGGACTATGCCCAGGGCGAGCTCGGGGACGTGGTCTTCGTGGAGCTCCCCGACGCGGGGGGCTCCTTCGGCAAGATGGACACCTTCGGGACCATCGAGGCCGTCAAGGCGGTGAGCGACCTCTACTGCCCCGTCGCGGGCGAGGTGGTGGAGGCGAACGCGGCGCTGGCCGACGACCCCTCCCTCGTGAACAGCGAGCCCTACGGCGCCGGGTGGATGATCAAGCTCCGCGTCGCCGACGAGGGCGACCTGAAGGGGCTCATGGACGCGGCGGGCTACGCGGAGCACGTGGGCGACTGACCCGAAGCACCCCGGATCACTGGCTGGCACAGGGCCGCGTCCTCGCCCCACGGCGGCGCGGCCCTCTTTCATTATCGAGACGAACATGGCGACGCGCATCGATCTTCCCGCCGGCTTCCAGGACCGGCACATGGGCCCCGACAACGCCGACGTGAAGGCCATGCTGGAGGCGGTGGGCTACGCCTCCCTGGACGCCCTCATCGATGCCGTGGTGCCGGAGGCGATCCGGTTCCGGGGCGACCTGGACCTCCCCACCGCCCTCCCCGAGTCGGAGCTGCTGGAGTGGCTCCGTGAGCGGGCGGGGCACAACGCCTCGTTCCGCTCGTACGTGGGCATGGGGTACCACGGGACCCTCACGCCCGGGGTCATCCTCCGCAACGTGATGGAGAACCCGGGCTGGTACACCCAGTACACGCCCTACCAGGCCGAGATCGCCCAGGGCCGCCTGGAGGCGCTCCTCAACTACCAGACCATGGTGATGGACCTCACCGGGCTGGAGATCGCCAACGCGTCCCTCCTCGACGAGGGGACGGCCGCCGCGGAGGCCATGCACCTCGCCCACCAGGAGGCGAAGGACGGGGCCAACCGGTTCTTCGTCTCCGAGCTGTGCCATCCCCAGACCGTCGACGTGGTGAAGACCCGCGCGTGGCCCCTGGGGATCGAGGTGGTGGTGGGGGACCACCGGACCGCCGACCTCACCGGGGTCTTCGGCGTCCTCCTCCAGTACCCGGCCACCGACGGCTCCGTGCTGGACTACCGCTCCTTCGCGGCCAAGGCCCACGAGGGCGGAGCGGTGGTGGTGGCGGCCACGGACCTGCTGGCCCTGGCGCTCCTCGTGCCCCCGGGTGAGTGGGGCGCGGACATCGCCGTGGGCAACAGCCAGCGCTTCGGCGTGCCCATGGGCTTCGGCGGCCCCCACGCCGCGTTCATGGCGTGCAAGGACGCCTTCAAGCGGAAGATCCCGGGGCGCATCATCGGCGTCTCGGTGGACGCGGACGGCAGGCCGGCACTGCGCATGGCGCTCCAGACGCGGGAGCAGCACATCCGCCGGGAGAAGGCCACCTCCAACATCTGCACCGCCCAGGTGCTGCTGGCCATCATGGCCGGGGCATACGCGGTGTACCACGGGCCCAGGGGGGTCCGCGCCATCGCCCGGCGCGTCCACGACCTCACGGCCACGCTCAAGGCCGGCGTGGAGAAGCTGGGGCACACGGTGCTCAACGAGGCGTTCTTCGACACGCTGCGCGTCCGGCCCGGGGGCGGGAGCGCCGGCGTGCTGAAGGAGGCGAAGAAGCTGGGCATCAACCTCCGGGACTTCGGCGACGGGACCGTGGGCGTCGCCCTGGACGAGACGGTGATCCCCGAGGACCTGGACGACCTCTTCGAGGCGTTCAACGGCGGCAAGCCCGCGCCATTCGAGGCCCGGGACCTGGCCGACCACCTCGACGCCTCGGCCATTCCCGTGGCGTTTCGGCGCACGTCGGCGTACCTCACCCACCCGGTGTTCAACCGGTACCACTCGGAGACGGAGATGCTGCGGTACCTGCACCGTCTCGAGTCCAAGGACCTGTCGCTGAACACCAGCATGATCCCGCTGGGCTCGTGCACCATGAAGCTCAACGCCACCTCCGAGATGGAGGGGGTGACGTGGCCCGAGTTCGGCGGGATGCACCCCTTCGCGCCCATGGACCAGGCCGAGGGCTACCGGGAGATCTTCCGCGACCTGGAGACGTGGCTCACCGAGATCACCGGCTTCACGGCGTGCTCCCTCCAGCCCAACTCGGGTGCCCAGGGCGAGTACACCGGGCTGCTGGTCATCAAGGCCTACCACGAGGACCGGGGCGACCATCACCGGGACGTGTGCCTCATCCCCGCCTCCGCCCACGGCACCAACCCGGCCAGCGCGGTCATGGCGGGCATGAAGGTGGTGGTGGTGAAGAGCGACGCGGAGGGCAAGGTGGACCTGGCGGACCTGGAGGCGAAGGCCGTCCAGCACCGGGACAGCCTGGCCGCCCTCATGGTGACGTACCCGTCCACCCACGGCGTCTTCGAGAAGGGGATCCGCCGGGTCTGCGAGATCGTCCACGAGAACGGCGGCCTGGTGTACCTCGACGGTGCGAACCTCAACGCGCAGGTGGGCCTGGCGCGCCCCGGCGACTACGGCGCCGACGTGTGCCACATCAACCTGCACAAGACGTTCGCCATTCCCCACGGCGGAGGCGGCCCGGGCATGGGGCCCATCTGCGTGAACGAGAAGCTGGCGCCCTTCCTGCCCGGGCACGTTGTCCACTCCACCGGCGGGGAGAAGGCCATCGGCGCGGTCTCTTCCGCGCCCTGGGGGAGTGCCAGCATCCTCATCATCTCCTGGGCGTATATCGCCATGCTGGGCCCCAAGGGTGTGCGTCGCGCCTCGGAGCTGGCCATCCTCAACGCCAACTACATGGCGAAGCGGTTGGAGCCCCACTACGACGTGCTCTTCCGCGGCGACCACGGGCTGGTGGCCCACGAGTTCATCGTCGACCTCCGGCCCCTGAAGAAGGCCACGGGGATCACCGAGGAGGACGTTGCCAAGCGGCTCATCGACTACGGCTTCCACGCGCCCACCGTGTCGTTCCCGGTGGCGGGCACGCTCATGATCGAGCCCACCGAGTCGGAGCCCAGGGAGGAGCTGGACCGCCTCTGCGACGCGCTCATCTCCATCCGGGCGGAGATCCAGCAGGTGGAGCTTGGCATCGGCGACGCCGAGGACAACGCCCTGAAGAACGCCCCCCACACGGCGGCGATGGTCACCGCCGACGCCTGGGACCACAAGTACACGCGGGCCCAGGCGGCCTGGCCGGCGCCGTGGACCCGTGAGCACAAGTTCTGGCCGTCGGTGCGGCGCGTGGACAACGCCCACGGCGACCGGAACCTCATCTGCGCCTGCCCGCCTATCGAAGAGTACGCGGAGGCCGCCGGAGACTAGGTGCCTCGCCTCCGCGGAGGAGGACGCATGGCGAAGCTGACGTACCACGGACACGCGACCTGCACGCTGGTCACCGACGACGGGACCCGGCTGGTCTTCGACCCGTTCTTCGACGACAACCCGGCCTGCCGGGTTTCGGTCGCCGACGTGGAGGCGGACTACGTCCTGGTCAGCCACGGCCACTTCGACCACTTCGCCGACTGCATCCCCCTGGCGAAGCGGACGGGAGCCACGGTCATCGGCACATTCGAGCTGGTGAGCTTCTGCGGCGAGAACGGCGTGGAGAACGGCCACGGCATGAACATCGGCGGAGGGCACGACTTCCCCTTCGGCCGGGTGAAGCTCACGCCCGCGCTCCACACCGGGTCGGTGGCCGGCGACACCGACGGCACCCACACCACCCACTGCGCCGGCTTCCTCGTCGAGTTCAACGGGAAGCGATTCTACCACGCCGGCGACACCGGGCTCATCATGGACTTCCACCTGCTCAAGGGCAGGGTGGACGTGGCGCTCCTCCCCATCGGCGACAACTACACCATGGGGCCCGAGGACGCCGCCCGCGCGGTGGAGATGATCGAGCCCGGGGTGGTCATTCCCATCCACTACGACACCTGGCCCGTCATCGCCCAGGACCCGGAGGCGTTCAAGGCCCGGGTGGGCGGCAAGGCCGCGGTGGAGATCGTGCCGCCGGGTGGCAGCTACGAGTTCTGACGCCCTGCGCTGGAGGGTCCTCCTCCAGCCCGAGCCGGGAACCGGGCCCTGGAACATGGCCCTGGACCACGCGCTGGCCGAGCTGACGCCCGCCGGAGAGGGAGCGCTCCGCCTGTACCGGTGGGAGCCCCACACCATCTCCTTCGGGCGGAACGAGCCCACCCGTGGCGTCTACGACGTGGAGGAGGCGCGGCGAGAGGGGCTCGGGCTCGTGCGCCGTCCCACCGGCGGACGCGCCGTCCTCCACGCCCGTGAGGTGACGTACTGCGCCGTGCTGCCCGTGGGTGCCCTCGGGGGGCTCCGGCGGGCGTACGTGCGCATCAACGAGGGGCTGGTGGAGGGACTGCGCCGCCTCGGGTGCCCGGCCGAGGTCTCGCAGGAGGGGAGCGCGCTCCCGCCCAGCGCCGGCCCCTGCTTCCAGGCGCCCGCTCCCGGCGAGGTGGTGCTGGGGGGACGCAAGCTCGTGGGGAGCGCGCAGGTGCGCGTGGGCCGGAACATCCTGCAGCACGGGTCCGTGATCCTCGCCGGCGACCAGTCGGCGCTCGGCCGCCTCGGAGGCGCGGGGGAAGGCGCCACCCCTCCCGCGACGTTGGAGGGCACCGTGGGCCCCAGATCGTGGGAGGACGTGGCCCGGGCGCTTTCCGAAGGAGTCGCCCTTGCGCTGGGTGGAGGGTGGCGGCAGGGTGAAGTCACTCCCGAAGAGAATTCCAGGGCGCGGACCCTTGAAACCGAACGGTACGCCACGGACGACTGGACGTGGCGGCGTTGAAGGAGCACGTGATGAAGAAGGCCTGGTTCCCGCTGCTGCCTGTCCTTCTCACCGCGTGCGTGGGAGGTGAGCGTGGGGCTCCTCCCGTGGTCGCCAACGACCCGTTCTGCCAGGAGGTCATGCCCCGCGTGGAGGCCTTCCTCGAGGGAGCGCGGGCCGAGCATCCCCTCCCCGACGACGAGCGCTACGGGGGGACCCTGGTGACGGCCACCATCGGCGAGCTGACCCAGGGCATGATGGTGCTGACCACCGCCGACCACGGCGCCACGCAGCACCAGCAGTTCGTGAACCTCATGACGCTGCTGGACTACGACGAGGCTTTCCAGCCCCGGCCCTACCTGGCCGAGTCGTGGGAGGTGAACGACGACCTCACCGAGCTCACGTTCCACCTCCGCGGCGATGTTCTGTGGCATGATGGTACGCCCACCACCGCACGGGACGTGGCATTCACGTACCTCCGGGCCACCGACCCGCGTACCGGTTTCCCCAACGCCCCCTACTGGACGCACTACGTCCCCGGCCCCGAGGGCGTGGAGGTGGTGGACGACAGGACCGTGAAGGTCCGCCTCCACCCCCACGCCGACTACCTGGACCCATGGCGCACGCTGGCCATCCTCCCCGAGCACCTCCTCGGCGAGGTGGCGCCGGAGCTGCTGCGCGAGCACCCCTACGGCCTCCGCTGTCCCGTCGGCAACGGGCCCTTCGTGTTCCGCGAGCACCGCGACCAGGACCGCTGGACGTTCACGGGGAACCCGGCGTTTCCCGAGGGGCTGGGCGGCCGGCCCTACCTCGAGACCTACGTCTACCGCGTCGTCCCCGACCAGAGCACGCTCCTCAACGAGCTGCTGGCGGGGAGCGTCGACGTCTACGTCGCCCCGCGCCCCGACCAGGCGCAGCAGATCCTCGACGCTCCCGGGACCCGGCTCGTGAGCGCGCCGTTCCGTGACTTCGTGTTCGTGGGATGGAACGCCCGGAGGCCCCAGCTCGCCGACGCCAGGGTGCGGCGCGCCATCACCATGGCCACCGACCGGCACCAGGTGGCCGAGGCCATCCTCCTCGGGTACGGACGGGTTGCCAACTCCACGCTCATGCCGGTGCATTGGGCGTACGACCCGGAGCAGCGTTTCGCCCTCTCCTACGATCCCGCCACCGCCCGGGCTCTCCTCGACGAGGCCGGGTGGACGGACCGGGACGGCGACGGCGTCCGGGAGAACGGGGACGGCGTCCGCCTCTCCATCGAGATCCTGTACAACCAGGGCAACCAGGCCCGGAAGCGCATCGCGGAGATCATGCAGGTGCAGCTCCGCGAGGTGGGCATCGAGGTGACCCCCCGGGTCCTGGAGATGGGGGCGCTCTGGGACATCGTCTCCAACCCCGCGGATCGGGACTTCGACGGGGTGGCCATCGCCTGGGTGGGGGAGTTCCGCGTGGACGACACGGGCCTCTTCCACTCCAGTCAGGCCGACGAGCCGTTCGGCTTCACCGGGACGCACAACCCCGAGCTCGACCACCTCATGGATACGCTGGCCGTCATCGTGGACCGGGAGGCTGCGCGACCGGTGTGGGCGCGGTACGAGGAGGTGCTCACCGACGAGCAGCCCTACACCTTCTTCTACTTCCTGGACCGGCTCATGGGGATCCGGGACGACGTGGGCGGGTTCAGCCTGGATGCCCGGGGTGAGTGGGTGAGCGTCAGGGACTGGTGGGTGCCCCGCTCCCGCCGCTAAACTGGTACGTCCGAGGTGCGGAAACAGACGGCGGCACCCCCCCGGGAATCGCCCTTGACACCCCCTCAGGGGGTGCCCATTATCCGTCCCTCTTTGGATTTCGGCTCCAGGCCCGGTCTGGCGGGCCTTCGGGCAAGTTGAACACCAGACCGTTAGAACACCCTAGCTGGAGGTCCCCTTGCTGGCGATGCGACTGTACGGCGCGCTGCTCCAGATCCCCGGGATGGATGCCCCGGAACTCACATTGCAGGAGCAGGCCGTCAAGCTCTGGAATGATACCGGCTTCATGGTGTGGCCCCTGGCTCTTTGCCTTGTCCTCGGCATCATCGTCATCATCTGGAAGTTCCTCGACCTGTCCACCAAGAGCGCCCGCACCAAGCGGATCCTCAAGGAGGTCGACGAGCTCCTGACGCAGAAGCGGATCAAGGAAGCCCTCGAGCTCACCCGTGACACCAACGCCCCGGCGGCGAAGATCCTCTACGCCGGGCTGGAGCGTTACGAGGAGGGCACCGAGCGCGTCATGAAGGCCATCGAGAATCAGGGTCTCATCGAGATGAGCAAGCTCGAGAGGGGCCTGGTGATCCTCGCCACCCTCACCAACGTCGCTCCCCTCCTGGGCTTCCTCGGAACCGTGATCGGCATGATCATCGCCTTCCAGTCCATCGAGGCGGCGGGCGAGGTGGAGGCCACCCTGGTGGCCGGCGGCATCAAGGTCGCTCTTCTGACCACGGCCATCGGCCTCATCATCGCCATCCCGGTCTCCATCGGGCACAACTACTTCGTGTCGAAGATCGACGCTCTGGTCATCGACATGGAGGAGTCGGCGCAGAAGATGGTGGACACGCTTCACGCCATCGAGGCGGGCAAGATCGGCTGAGCCGGGCTCGAGCCAAGAGGTCACGCGAGAGGCCGCTCCCCTCGGGGGGCGGCCTCTTCGCTGTTCTCGGGCTCAGGAGGGGGAACCCGGCGCGGGCTGGCGGTTAGGTAAGCTTCGACGCCATGACCCGCTTCCGCCTCACCCTCCTCGCCGCCGCACTCCTCCTCCCGACCGCACCGCTGCAAGGGCGGGCCGGGCCGGCCGGGGTGAGTGTGCCCGTTGCCGCCGCCCCCTCGATCGACTCGGCCCGGGACGAGATGCGCGTGGGGC
Source organism: Gemmatimonadota bacterium (assembly GCA_045863275.1). Taxonomy (GTDB): domain Bacteria; phylum Gemmatimonadota; class Gemmatimonadetes; order Longimicrobiales; family Gaopeijiaceae; genus SZUA-318. Next base: position 36,654 of record BTVB01000018.1, on the reverse strand, counting down.
GCCATTGGCACGCCACCCGCATCCTCCGGGACCTGGGTGCCCACGTTTCCGGGGATCCGGAGCAGGTCCTCCTCCTGGCCCGCGCGGAGGCGGGGTGGAAGAACTGGGGCGAGGTGGCCGTCCTTCTGGAAGGGCGGGACTGGCTCGGTCGGCGAGAAGGGGCGGAGGGGCTCCGCCTCCTGGGCCGTGCCCTGGAGGACCGTGAGCGATGGGCCGCCGCGGGCGCGGCCTACCGGGCCTGGCTCGACGCTCCCGGCACCGACGCCCGCCAGAGGGGGCCCACGTTGGCCCGCCTCGCGCGGGTGGCGCTGGCCGGTGGGGACGCGAAGGATGCCCTCGCCGCGCTGGACCGCATCCCCCCGGCGGCGTCCTCCCTGAAGAGCTGGGCGGCGCTGGAGGCCGCCGAGAGCCGCGTCGAAGCGGGGGACACGGCTGCGGTGGTGGCGTTCCTCGCACGAGTGGTGGACGCAGCGGCCCGCGATGCCGCCTGGAAGGTCCTCCCCCGGGCGCGCCTGGCGGCCCGCGACACGGCGGGCGCCCAACGGGCGTGGTTGGCCACCCGGCAGGGAGCGCCGGAGGGGCGGCGCGCCGAGGCGGCCACCGAGGCGGGACGCCTTGCCCTGGCGCGGCGGGACAGCGCGGCGGCGCGGCCCCTCCTCGTCGAGGGCCTCGAGGGGGGGCCCCTACGGAGCCGGGGACGCGCCGCGGCCGCGCTCCTCTCCTTCACCGACACCGATCCGGCCCTCACGCTCCGACTCGCCGACGTCCTGGAGCGGGTAGGCGACACGGGCCCGGCGCTCCGCGCCTACGACCGGGCGGCGCGGCAGGCGGGGGGCGCGGCGTCCCTGGCCGAGAGCGCCCGTCTCGCCCGCGCCCGCCTCATGGGCACCGTGGGGGCCCGCCCCGACGAGGCGCTGGAGGAGCACCGGGCCATCCGCGCCACCACCAAGGACCCGCGCATCGGCGCGGCGAACCTGGAGGCGTGGGCCGCCCTCCGTCGGCGGCAGGGGCGCACGGCCGAGGTGAACACGCTCCGCCGATGGCTGCTGGAGGAACACCCGGGGAGCGCCCAGGCGGCGGAGGTCCTCTGGGAGCGGGGGAGCTCGGCGGAGAGCCGGGGCGACCCCGCGGAGGCCCTCGCCCAATACGCGCTCCTGGCGAAGAGCGCGCCCGATCACGCGCGGGCGGGCGAGGCGCGCATGCGCACCGGGCAGATCCACCTGGGCAGGCACCGCGTGAAGGAGGCGGCGGAGGTCTACGAGGCCTACCTGGCCGACTTCCCGGGGGGCCGCCGCTGGGAGGAGGCCTCTTACTGGGCGGCCCGGGCCCGCCTGGAGCTGGGCGACACCGCCGCCGCCCGGCGCCTGGTGGCGCGCGTACGCCAGGAGGAGCCGGTGTCGTACTACGCTGTCATGGGCGCCGACCTGCTGGGGGACGCGTACGGCGTGCCGGCCTGGGAGGACGCGTCCAAGGTTCGGCCGGCGCCGATGATGGAGGGTCTGGCGCGGATGGACCTGCTGGAGGAGGCGGGCCTCATGGCCGGGGCCGACGCCGAGGAGGCGGCCCTCGTGGCGCAGGCCCGGGGCGACGGATCCGTGCTGCTCGCTCTCGCGGAGGAGCTCATCGAGCGGGGGCGGACGGTGACGGGGATCAACCTGGGGTGGGACCTCCGCCGCGAGGGCGCTCCCTGGGAGGGGCGGCTGCTCAGGGTGGTCTATCCGTTCCCCTACCGGGAGATGGTGGTTCGCGAGGCCCGGGAGTGGGGCCTGGACCCCATCATGCTGGCGGCGCTCATCCGCCAGGAGTCGGCGTTCAAGGCGGACATCCACAGCCATGCCGGGGCGGTGGGCCTCATGCAGGTCATGCCGCCCACGGGGAGGGAGCTGGCGCGTCGCCACGGGCCCGAGGGATTCGAGGCGGCGAGCCTGGAGGCGCCCGAGGTGAACCTCCACCTGGGGGCCGCGTTCTTCAGGGACATGAGCCGCCGCTACGACCACGACCTCCCCCTGGTCCTGTCGGCCTACAACGCGGGCCCCACCCGCGCCACGCGCTGGCGGGGCTACCCGGAGGCATCCGACCCCCTCCGGTTCACCGAGCGGATCCCCTTCGAGGAGACGAGGGGGTACGTGAAGAACGTCCGCCGGAACCTGGGCCTCTACCGGGTCCTCTACGGCGCCGACTGAGAGCCTTCGTCGCCGGGTGGGCCGGGGCGGCGGCATGGTTGGGCGCTTCTCCGGTGACCTCCTTGCGTCACCGGGGGTCTCGTTTCACAGTTGGGTTGGCCTCGCCCGAGCCGGGTGGGGTCGTTTCGACTCAGCCGGAGGTGAGGGCATGAAAGGGACCGTCAAGTGGTTCAACGACTCGAAAGGATACGGCTTCATCCAGCAGCCTACCGGTGACGACGTGTTCGTCCACTTCTCCGCCATCGTCGGTGACGGGTACCGCACCCTTGCCGAGGGAGATCAGGTCGAGTTCGAGCTCCGCGACGGTGAGCAGGGCCGACAGGCCACGAACGTGATCCGCGCCTGACCGCGGCCCTTCCAGTGCTGGCGCCCCGCGGCCTCCCGGCCCCGGGGCGCTTTTCGTTTTCGGGAGGGGCGCCCAGCGCTGCCGTCGCCCCGGCTTCCGCGTCGTCCTATCTTGCACTCTCGACGCGGAACCCCGCCCCAAAGCCTCTGACTCCCCGGTCCGTTGGAGATTCCTCCCAAGTCCGCGCCCCGCATCTTCCTCGTGGATGCGTACGCGCTGATCTACCGTTCGTACTTCGCGTTCATCAACCGCCCCCTCACCAACGCCCAGGGCGAGAACACGTCGGCCCCCTTCGGCTTCACCAACTTCCTGCTGGACATCCGTGAGAAGCTGGCGCCCGACTACCTGGCCGTCGTCTTCGACGCGGGGGACTCCTTCCGCGAGGAGGTCTTTCCGGACTACAAGGCCACCCGCGAGAAGATGCCCGACGACCTCTACGCGAGCATCGGCCGCATCCGCGACATCGTGGCGGGATTCCACGACGCGGTGGTGGAGCTGGACGGCTACGAGGCCGACGACGTCATAGGCACGCTGGCGGTGAAGGCGCGGGACGCCGGGCTCGAGGCGGTGATCGTGTCCGGGGACAAGGACTTCTACCAGCTGGTGGGGCCGGGCATCCACCTCATGAACCCGGGACGGGGCGGCCCCACCGGCGTCGCCGCCGAGTGGGTCACCGAGGAGAACGCGTCGGAGAAGTTCGGCATTCCCCCGTCGCAGGTGGCGGACTACCTGGCCCTCATCGGCGACTCGTCGGACAACGTCCCGGGCGCGCCGGGCATCGGCCCCAAGACCGCGGTGAAGCTCCTTGGGGACTTCGGGTCCCTGGAGGCGATGCTGGAGCGGGTGGACGAAGTGGCGCCTCCCCGGGCGCAGTCGTCCCTGCGCGAGAACGAGGAGCAGGTACGCCTGTCCCGGCGGCTGGTCACCATCATGACCGACCTGCCCGTGGAGCTGGACCTGGACCAGCTCCGGGTGCAGGAGCCGGACGCCGTGGCGCTGCGGGACGTCTTCGTCGAGCTGGAGTTCAAGCGGCTGGCGGAGCGGTACGCCGCCGAGGCCGAGCGCGCCGGGGCGGGAGGGGGCGGGGCACCCGGGGTGGAGACGGCGCCCGACGGCGCGGCCGGGAAGGCCTCGTACGGGGTGGTGGAGAGCGCGGCGGAGGCGGAAGCCCTGGCGGCGCGCCTGGTCCGGAAGGGCCGCATGGCGGTGACCGCCGAGGCCTCCGACCCCGACCCTCTCCGCGGCGAGCTGGTGGGGGTGGCCGTGGCCCTGGAGCCCGGCGAGGCCTGGTACCTCCCCTTCGGCCACGAGACTCCCTTCACGCTGACGTTCGAGGGGGAGGCGCAGGGCGAAGCGAGGAATCTCCCTCCCCTCGGTGGGCCGGCCATGAAGGCGCTCCGCGGCGTCCTGCAGGACCCCAACGTGGCCAAGGTCGGCCACGACCTGAAGCAGACCGCGTTGGCCCTCTCCAGGACGGGCGTGACGCTCCGAGGGGAGGTCTTCGACGCCATGATCGGGAGCTACGTCCTGGATCCGGGCCGCCGCGGCCACGGGCTGGACGTGCTGGCGCTGGAGTTCCTCTCACGGAAGGCCGCGGCGTACGGCGACGTGGTGGGGAGCGGCCGCGCCAAGGTGCGCTTCCCCGAGGTGTCGGCGGAGGCGGCGCGGGACTACCTGTGCGAACGCGTGGAGTTGGCGCTTCTGCTGGAGCGGCGCATGGCGCCGGAGTTGAGCGGGGGGGGCCTGGCGGGACTGGACGCCACGCTGGAGATCCCGCTGCTCCGCGTCCTCACGCGGATGGAGCTGGCGGGCATCGCCATCGACGCGGACTTCTTCAAGGCCATGCGCGCCCGTCTGAAGCGGGAGCTGGACCTGGTGCAGGAGGAGATCTGGAAGGTGGCGGGCACCGAGTTCAACCTGAACTCCACCCCCCAGCTCCGGGAGGTGCTCTTCGACAGGATGGGGCTGCCCGTGCTGAAGAAGACCAAGACCGGGCCCTCCACCGACGCGTCGGTGCTGGAGGAGCTGGCCGCCGACGGACACGAGCTCCCCCGGCTCCTCATGGAGTACCGCGAGCTGGAGAAGCTGCGCAGCACGTACGTGGACGCCTTGCCCCAGCTCGTGAACCCCCGCACCGGGCGGATCCACACGTCCTTCAACCAGACCGTGGCGGCCACGGGGCGGCTCTCGTCCAGCAACCCCAACCTCCAGAACATCCCCATCCGCACGCCCCTGGGCCGGGAGATCCGCAAGGGATTCGTGGCGGCGCCGGGCACCATGTTCCTGGGGGTGGACTACTCGCAGATCGAGCTGCGCATCCTGGCCCACTTCTCCGGAGACGCGGCCTTCGTCACCGCCTTCACCGAGGGCGTGGACGTCCACAGGCAGACCGCCTCGGTGATCTTCGACGTGCCGGTGGACCAGGTCACCCCGGACATGCGGGGACAGGCGAAGACGGTGAACTTCGCCACGCTCTACGGACAGGGCGCCTTCGGGCTGGCGCGACAGCTCGGGATCGGCCGGGACGAGGCACGCCGGTTCATAGACACCTACTTCGAGCGCTTCGCCGGCGTGCGCCGCTACCTGGACGAGCAAGTGGAGAAGGCGCGCTCGCAGGGGTACGTGGAGACGCTCCTGGGGCGGCGCCGGTACGTCCCCGAGCTCCAGTCCAGGAACTGGAACATCCGCCAGTTCGGAGAGCGCGTGGCCCAGAACACGCCCATCCAGGGGACGGCGGCGGACCTGATGAAGAAGGCCATGATCGAGGTGCAGGACGCCCTCGACGAGGCGGAGAGCCGGGCGCGGATCCTCCTGCAGGTCCACGACGAGCTCCTGCTGGAGGTGCCCCACGACGAGGTCGACGCGGTGCGCTCTCTGGTGGTGTTCCGCATGGAGGGCGCGCTGCACCTCGACGTGCCCCTCGTGGCCGAGTGGGGAGTGGGGCCCAACTGGTACGAGTGCAAGGCGTGAGGGGCCCGCTCCGCCCATCCACGTAGTCCGCTCCAGGCATCCACCCGCCCCGGCGGGCGGCGCATCCTTCCCGAGACGCGTGGGGAAAGGTCCCCCGCCAACAACCTACGGGAGGGAGCAGCCATGAGCCGGTCCGTGAACCGAGTGACCCTGGTGGGCAACGTGGGTCGCGACCCCGACATCCAGCAGACCAAGAACGGGACCAAGGTGGCCCACCTGTCCCTGGCCACCAACCGGCGCGGGCCCGCCGGCAGCGAAGCCCCCGAGCGCACCGACTGGCATCGCCTCACGCTCTGGAACCGGCTGGCCCAGTTCGCCGAGGACTACATCCGCACCGGCGACCGCATCTACATCGAGGGGCGGCTGGAGTACGACTCCTACGAGCGGGACGGCATCGTCATCCCCACCGCCGACATCAACGTGAAGGAGGTGGTGATGCTGTCCTCGCGGGCCGGGACCGACGACGAGGAGATGGAAGAGGCGGCGTGAGGGGCTGCCCTCCGCCCCGGAGCGGGACCCGGGGCAGGCGGGGGCGGCCGCCGGCCGCCCCCGCCCGATTCGGCGCCGGGGCTAGAGCCAGGGGTCGAAGCGGGGGTCCACGGAGAAGATGACGTCCCAGCGGCCGTCGCGAAGGCCGCGGGCCACGTCCAGGCGGAGCACGTCCCACCCCAGGGAGAGGCCCGCGCCCACGGAGGCGCGCAGGCCGTCGGAGCCGTGCGCGTGCCAGGCGGCGGGAGGCTGGGCACCGGCGAGGGAGGTGGAGCCGAGGGCGGCGAAGGCACGGATTCCCACCCACGGAGGACGGAGGGGGTGGGTACCCTCCACCCGCGCCATCCAGAAGCGCCGCCCCACGAACGAGCGGAACGCATGCCCGGGCAGCGTACCGTGACCGCCCAGGAGGAAGAGCATCTGGGGAGGGGTGTGCAGGGACGCCATCCCGGCGGCGACGTCGGTGCGCATTCGCCAGGCGCGCTCGGGCGCGTCCAGGCGCCAGCTCCCTTCCGCCACGGCGGTCCCGAAGGGGTGGCTGCCCATGCGTCCGAACGTGCCCGTCACGGCGCCCCGGCCCCCCGCCGGCAGGCCGAAGGGGACGCGGCCCCGCACGGTTCCGACGAAGCCGTCCTCCACGGGGCGGACGGCGCGGAAGTCCCCGGACAACACGTTGGAGGCCGAGGCGTGGCGCTCCCACGAGAGCGTCAGCTCGGGCCCCGAGCCGGGGGCGGGCCCTCGGAGGGCGAGGCGGATGCCCCGGGCGAAGTACGGGTCCAGGTAGTCCTCCTGGGCCACCAGGGCGCCCAGGCTCCGGAGCACCGGCACGGCGCCCGCCTCCAAGCCCATGTCGCGCACCTCGTCCCAGTAGGCCTCGAACACCGGCACCACGCGGTCGGGGGGGGTGGTGGCGGCCACCGCGGCGTAGGCCCGCTCCCGGCCCACCGCGTACCCGGCGGAGAGGCGCACGAGGGCGTCGGCGCGGGGCCGGAGGTGCAGGCCGGCTCCCAGGTACAGCCCCTCCGCCCGGTTGTACCGGAGGGCGTCGGAGAAGGACCGGAGGTGGAGGCGGAAGGGAGATAGTCCGGTGAGGGCCCTTCCCATCAGCACCTGCTGCGCCTGGGCCCGCACCTCCTCGAGCGTGGGGCGCGGGCCCAGCCCTTCCTGGGCCAGGTCGTCGTAGAGGCCACGCTCGAAGGGGAAGGCCTCCCGCTGCGCCTCGGGTACCGCGGTGACGCCGCGTCCGGTGAAGAGCAGTGGGGGCAGCAGGGGGTTGAACTCGTAGCCCCCGATCTCGAAGCGCCCCCTGATGATGCTCCCGGCGAGGAAGTCGAGCTGGGGAAGCTCCCTGCGCAGCTCGGCCTCCTGCCGGTAGGGGAGCCAGTACTTCCCCATCCAGAGCGCGTTGTCCAGCGAGATCCGGATGTAGTCCAGGTACGGGTCCACGTACGAGGCGGGGGTGAACGTGAAGCTCATCCTCACGATGGCCGCGGCGGCCCGGTCCACGAACACGGAGCCGATGAAGCCCGGGCCGTCGGGGTCCTTCGGGCGCACGCGGATCTCGTAGACGCGCACCACGTCGCCGTCGCCCCCATAGCGCAGCGTGAGGGAGTCGGCGAGGAGGAAGTCGTAGATCTCCGAGGAGCCGGGACCCATGGGGTGGAGCACCGCGGCCACCTCGTCGCCATCGCCCAGGCGGATGCGGTCCCCGAAGTCGTCCTGGACGACGGTGAGGTGGTCCAGGTGGTAGCGGATGTTGGTGGGGAGGACCTTCTCGTCCCGGAGCCCCACGATGCGCTGCTGCGTCTCCGAGGGCGCGCGCCAGAACACCTCGAGGGCGATCTGGTCCGCCTTCACCAGCGTCCGCTCGTCGCTGTCGGGGCGGTCGATGAAGAAGTACACGTACCCCCGCGCCTGGGCCTGATAGGCGTGGAACGACGTGTCCACCAGCGTGGAGCGCCGCTCGAGCCGCGCCTGGCGCACCAGGTCCAGGACGCGGGCGTCGTTCCACGCGTCCGGGGTCTGCGCTTCCACGCCGGCGGGTGCCGTCGCCGCGCCGAGGACGCCGAGGGCGCAGAGGGCTGCGCGGGCGAGGGATGGGCGGAGGGGCAAGGGACGGTCGTGCCGGCGGAAGAGGAGCGCGGGGGGCTTCGAGGTCCGCCGGTTGGTACGCCCTCCCCGAGGGCCCGGTTCCTCCGACGCACCGCCCCGCGCGGGGCTGGGCGGCCCGGCTACGAAAGGAGGCCCCGCCCGGCCGGACGGGACCTCCTCGGAAGCCATGGGCGGGGAGCCGTCAGTTGGCGGTCCAGAACCCGGAGAGAGACTCGCCGTGGGGGCTCTCCCTCAGCTTCTCGAACGCCCGGTTCCGGATCTGGCGGATCCGCTCGCGGGTGACTCCCAGGAGGGAGCCGATCTCCTCCAGCGTGCGCTCCTCGCCGTCGTCCAGGCCGTAGTAGAGGTAGAGGATCTTCCGCTCGCGCTCGGTGAGGTACGTCTCGAACATCTGCTCCAGGAAGTCGCGGCGGGCCATGGCCTCCACGTCCTCCTCGATGTCCGTGCCCTCGGCGCCGGCGAAGCGCTCGCCGAAGCTGGAGCTGTCGCGGTCGCTCCGGTCGATGGGGGCGTCGAGGCTGAGCTCCGAAGCCGCCACCCGGCGGAGCGCCCGGATGGTCTCAAGGGGCTCGCCCATCTCGTCGGCGATCTCCTGGTCGGTGGGCGACCGGCCGAGCTGCTGGGTGAGCTGGGTGTCGGTGCGGGCCAGACGGGCCAGGTTGGAGTTCTGGTTCAGGGGGATCCGCACGGAGCGGGTCTGCTCCGCCAGGGCCTGGAGGACGGTCTGGCGGATCCACCAGACGGCGTAGGAGATGAACTTCACGCCCTTGTCGGGATCGAACTTCTTCACGGCCTTCAAGAGGCCCTCGTTCCCGATGCACACCAGCTCGGCCAGGCCGAGGCCGCGCCCCTGGTACTTCTTCACGTACGAGATGACGAAGCGGAGGTTGGCCGTCACCAGCCGCTCTGCGGCCTCCTTGTCCCCCTGCCGGGCCCGGCGGGCGAGCTCGCGCTCTTCCCGGGGGTCCTGGATGAGGGGGTACTTCTCGACGTCCTGCAGGTACTGGTCGAAGGAGTCCAGGCCACGAGAGGAAGAAAACATCCGTTTGTCTGATCCCCGACGGTATGAGGGTAGGACCGAATGCGGCGGCTGCCGACGAAAAACAAGGGGCCCTGGAGCTAGGGACCCTGTTCCGGATGGTCGAACCGAATGGCCTTCAGAGTGAATGAGAAGTTATAAAAGCCTGTTTCCGTGGTCAAAGGTTTTGTCCGGCCGGAAACAGATATGTCACGCGTCTGGGGCCCTCTCGGGGCCCACGCGGTACCCTGGGGTCCCCCACGGGTTCCGGCGCCCCGGAAGCCGCCTTTCCGGCCGGGTCAGGGGGTGAGGAACTCGGCCCGGAGCCCCTCGGGGGTGGGGCCGTCCAGGCGGAAGTAGAGGTTGGAGGACGCGGCGCCCCCCAGCTCCACCCGGCGGAAGAAGGCGCTCTCCGCCACCGCCTGGGCGGCCAGGCTTCCCAGCGCCACCCGCGCCGTGCGCGCCCGCCGCCGGTACACGAAGAGGGGGGTGTCCCCCCGCACCACCACCCACCCCGTGCTGAAGCGGGGCGCCCCGGGGAGGCGATGGCCGGCTGCGGGGCTGCCGCGGAGGCCGCCGCCAGGGGCCATCACGTCCCCTCTGAGGGCCGCGCGCACCCAGCCCGGGAAGTCCTCCGGGTCGGTCCACCGCGGCTGTCCCAGCGTCAGCCAGACGCGCGCCCAGACCAGCTCCACGGCGAAGGCGAAGGCCCTCACCTGCGATCCCACGATGCGCAGGGCGGCGAGGGTGACCGCCGCCGCCACTCCCAGGGCCCACGCCGGGGTGTCCAGCAGGAGCACGACCATGCCGAGAACGCACGCGTCCTCCAGGAGGGCGACCAGCAGGCGGTTGGGGACCCGGACCGAGTCGAGCCAGAACAGCACGCCGCCCCCGGTGCGGGTGGCGTGGGCGACGGAAGCGAGGGTGCCCGCCACCAGGGCGCCCGGGAGGGTCACGGGGAGTGTGTACCCGTCCAGGAGGAGGAGCGCCAGGAGGGCCCCCGCCAGAGGGCGGATGATGGCGTGGAAGGCGTTCCAGAAGAGCGCGGCGGAGGGGAAGAGCTCGGACAGCAGCTCCAGGAGGTAGAACGTCCCCACCATGACCAGGACGCCGGGGGAGTTGAGGTCCCCCAGGGCGCCCGGGAGGGCGTCCCACCATCCAAGGGCCGGCGCGGCGCCCAGGAAGAGGAGGGTCAGGTAGAGGTCCACCCCCGCCGCCAGGGCGAGCGGGGGTAGAGCCAGGAGGACGGCGGGGACCGCGAGGGGCCAGCTCACGGCCGGGGTGCCCCGCCTCGACCCGCCTCAACGATGGAGCGTACCAAGGGGTCCATTCTGGGTGCCGATCGCGCCGGTCAGGGGAGCCTTTTCGACCCGAGGAGGGTAGAGAGGCCTCGTTCCCCGAGCAAGCCAGCGGCGCCAGCGCGCCGTCCTGTCCAGAAGAAGAGGTGTCACGATGCGGAGGCCGGGTCCAGCCATCTTCCTCGCCGTCGCCCTCCCCGCGCTTGGCCCGTCCGGCGCGGAGGCCCAACAGCGCGACACCCTTCGCACGGACACCATGGTCTTCCGCATCGAGGAGATCCGGGTGCAGGCGCGCAGGCCCGTCACCACGGTGGGGGGCGCCAGCGCCATCGAGGTGACGGTGGACTCCCTTGGGCTGCCGGCGGCGCCCACGGTGGAGGAGGTCCTCCGGGAGCTCCCCTCGGTGCACGTCCGCACCAACTCCCGGGGTGAGGCCGAGATCTCCGTGCGGGGCTCCGAGTCCCGCCAGGTGGCCGTGCTGGTGGACGGGGTGCCCATCAGCCTCGGCTGGGATGCCCGCACCGACGTCTCGGTGCTCCCCGCCGCCGCGCCTCACGAGATCAACCTGGTCCGGGGGCTCTCCTCCATCCTCCACGGGCCCAACGTGCTGGGGGGCGTGGTGGAGATGAGCGTGGCTCGGGGCTTCAGCTTCCCGTCCGCCTCCTCGGCTCAGGTCTCCGCCGGGTACGACGGGGTGGGGGGGTACGCCACCACGGCGTCGGCGTCCATCCCGTGGGAGACAACGTCGGGGCGATGGCTGTTGCGGGCCGGGGCGGGGCTACGTGACTCCCCGGGGGCCCCGCTGGCCGCCGACGTGGCGGAGCCGGTGCCCGGCGAGGAGGGCCTGCGCCTCAACACCGACACCCACAGCATGGACGGGTTCTTCGCCGCCCGGTACGCACGGGACGCGGGGGGGTGGCTGACCCTGTCGGCCTCCACGTTCAGGGCCGAGCGGGGGATCGCCGCCGAGCTGGGCGCCGAGGAGCCGCGCCTGTGGCGGTATCCCGACATCACGCGGACCATCGCCGTGGCCTCCATGGGGAGCGGCGACCGGGGCACGCCCTTCGGGCGGGGCGACGTGGAGGCCAGCGTCGGCCTCGACCTGGGGCGCACCGAGATCAACTCCTATTCCTCTCGGGCCTACGCCGACGTGGACGGCACCGAGGTGGGCGACGCGCGCACCACCACCGTCCGCCTGCTGGCCGACCACACGCTGGGCTCGCGGGGCGACCTCCGCATGGCCCTCACCTGGTCGGACATCCACCAGGACCAGGTCACCGACGGCGAGGCCGAGGAGTTCCAGCAGCGGCTCGCCAGCGCCGGCATGGAGACGGTGTGGCGCCTCTGGGAGAGCCACGACGCGCCCGTGGAGGCGGTGCGCCTGAGCCTGGGCGGCGCGCTGGACCGGGGCGAGACGCCCAAGAGCGGCGGAAGGGCGTCCCTGGGAACCCTGGACGACTGGGGCGCACGCCTGGGGCTCACCGCGCTCCTGGGCGACGGGAACACGCTCCTCCACGCGGGCGTGAGCCGCCGTGGCCGCTTTCCCTCGCTGCGCGAAGCCTACTCCGAGGCGCTCGACCGCTTCGAGCCCAACCCCGACCTCCGCGCCGAGCGCCTCGTGGCCTTCGAGGGGGGCGTCACCACCAAGCTCGGGCGGGGCGAGCTCCAGCTCGTGGGCTTCCGGCACCAGATGGACGGCGCCATCCGGCGCATCACCCTCCCCAACCGCAAGCGCATGCGGGTGAACTCCGACGAGCTCAACTCCACCGGCGTGGAGGTCCTCCTCACCCAGATCTCCGGGCGCTTCCAGTACGGCGGCGACCTGACCCTCCAGTCGGTGAAGCTGGTGGATCCGGCCAACGCCGTCTCGTCGGAGCCCGAGAACCTCCCGGGCGCCAGCGGCAGCGTGTACCTCCGCTTCCCCATGGGGTCGGGGCTCTCGGCCACCGCCGAGGCCCGCTACACGGGGAGCCAGTTCTGCCAGGACGTGGACACCGGGGCCGACGTGCGCCTGGACGGGGGGGCGTTGCTCAACGCGGACGTGGCCCGGACGTGGGGCCTCACCCCCTCCCGTGGAGGGATCTTCTCACGCCTGGAGACGCGCCTCTCGGTGGACAACCTCACCGACAGGGCGCTCTACGATCAGTGCGGGCTGCCCCGGCCGGGGCGGCTGTTGCGGCTCCAGCTGAGGGTGTTCTAGGGGGCGAACGGCTCCACGTGGACCACGACCTCCCGGGCCCCCACCGCCCGGGCCACCTGCCGTTCCACTTCGTCGGCGATGGCGTGGGAGCTGGCCACGTCCAGGGAACGGTCCACGGCGATGGTGAGCTCGGCGAACCGTTCGCCGCGGCGCCCCCGTGAGCGGATCCCGTAGGCCGCACGGACGCCCTTCACGTCGCGGGCGAGCCCCTCGATCCGGTCCGGCTCCACCGCCCGTGAGTCCACCAGCACCGGGACCGTCTCCCGGACGATCCCCCACCCGGTGTGGGCGATGAGGAGGGCCACCAGGATGGTGGCCACGGGGTCGGCCAGGGGGTACCCGGCCCGGATGGCGCCCAAGCCCACCAGCACCGCCAGGGTGGTGAGCACGTCGGAGCGGGTGTGGGCCGCGTCGGCCATGAGCAGGTCGCTCCCCAGACGCCTGGCCGCCGCGTACTCGTAGCGGGTGATGGCCACGCCGGCCACCAGGGAGAGGGCCATGAGCCCCAGCGCCCACGGGCTCACGTCGGCGGCCGGGTAGACCCCGGCCATGGCCCGGAGGATGGCGTGCTGCACAAGCTCGAAGACGGTGATGGAGAGGATCCCCACCAGCGCGAGGGCGCCCAGCGTCTCGAACTTCTGGTGGCCGTAGGGATGGTCCTCGTCGGGGGCCTGGGCCGCCACCCGCGCCAGCGCCAGGGCGAAGAGGTTGTTCGTGGCGTCCAGGGACGAGTGGAACACCTCGGCCATCACCGAGAGGGCTCCGGACAGCGCCCAGACCACCACCTTGACGACCACGACCGTGACGTTCAGCCACAGTACCAGGTGCAGGACCCGGCGGACTTCGCGGGCGCGGGCGGAGGGGTCCGGGCGGGGGGACGTCATCGGCGGTCGGTGGTGAAGTAGTCGGGTCCCACGGTGATGCGCCGGCTCCGGGCCATGTCGGGGTCCTGAAAGCCGGTGGCCAGCCCGAGGAGCTCGTACAGCGTCACCCTGAAGATAGGGCCGCGGCCGCCGTCCACGCCCAGGGGGAAGGCCAGGTCCATGCGGACCAGGCCCCGGGTGCCGGCGGGGAAGCCGAAGCGGATCCCCCCACCGACGGCCCCCTTCCACCCCGAGTCCGTGCCGAAGGGCACGTGGCCGGCCCAGACGCGGCCGGCGTCGGCGAAGAGCGTGAAGCCCAGGTCCAGGAGGTCGGGGGCGGGCCATCGGACGAAGAACCGGTCCTCCAGCGTGAGGAGGACCCGCCGCCCCCCGGGGAAGTCCTCCTCGTCGAGGCCGCGCACGGCGCTCCGCCCTCCCAGGGAGAGCTGGAACGGGGAGTCCATGGACCACCCTCCCGCGGCGGAGATCCTGGCGAAGAACGTGTGCCCGGGGGTCTTCCGCGACCGCAGGTACCCGTAGAGGTCCGCTTCGCCGAGAACGTCCCTCCAGCCGTCGCCGCCGGCGCCCCGCGAGAAGACCTGGCGGCCCTCGACTCCCGCCGCGAAGAACAGGTAGGACGTGCCGGGGTCGTGCCCGGCGAAGAAGCTCAGGCGCCCGTAGAGGTCGTCGGCGGAGGGGAGCCCCCCGGCGGACAGCGCCCCGATGCTCCTTCCCAGCGTGAGGCCCACGTCGGTGCCGAGCTGGATGTCCTGGACGCCGGCGAGCGGGTCGAGGCCCCGCACCCGGGCGAACCGCACGTTGCGCTGTCCCACGAAGAGGTTGAGGCGGGTGGTCGAGGCGGCGTGGGCCTGCCCCGCCACCAGCGAGTCCGAACCCGCGGGGGCGGGCTCGGCGTTTCCGAAGTCGTTGTCGCGGGCGGTCTCGAGGCTACCGGGGAAGTCGTCGAAGCGCAGCGTCTCCCGGGAGAGGCCGAACCCCAGGAGGGTCAGGCTCCCCGGCTCCCCCAGGCGCCCGGCCACGGACAGCTCCACGCGCTCGTCCACGAAGGGGAGGAGGAGATGGCTGAAGTCCAGACCGCTTCCCTCGGTCGCGTAGGGAAAGAGCTCGTCTCGGCGGTGAAAGGACTGGCGCACGGCGAAGCGCCCCACCTCGCCGACGAAGGGGTAGGCGGCCTGTTCCGTCACGAACGAGCCGGCCCGGGTGCGTCCCGCCGAGAGGCCCGCGTCGGTGCGGGTGCCGAGGATGCGCGGGAAGAAGACCCTCGCCCCCAGGTCCTTGCGCTCCTTGCGCTGCCGCAGGAAGACCCCCGCGTGGATGCCCACGCCGCCCAGGTTCAGCTCGGAGAGGTCCACGGACTCGAGCTGGAGGCCGTCCTCGAAGGAGACGCCCAGGTTCATGCGCGTCGTCCACTCGTCCTGGGTGTCCACCACCACGTGGTGGCTGCCGTCGGGCTGACGGACCGAGAAGACGTCCGCCCGGGCGATGAACGCATACTCCCGGAGGATGCGTCCCGACTCCTCCAGGAGGAAGGGATCGTGGCAGTCTCCCTCCCGGAAGAGGAGCTCACCCCGGATGAACTGCTCCCGCGTCTTCACGTGGAGGGCATTGGCCAGGCGGTAGAGGCCCCGCATGGCCGGCCCTCCCCCCAGCTCGTCGAGGTCGAAGATGGAGTGGTTGTCCACGAAGACGCTGGTGATCCGGCCGTCGGCGCACGCCGCGACCGGAGGCCGCTCCTGCGCCACGGCGGGGGCGGCAAGGAGGAGGCCCTGAGCCGCGAAGGCCCACGCCCGCGTGAGGCGCCTGCAGACGGGGGTGCGGCGGCGGGGGGAGATGGCGGCCTCCTGGGCGCGGCGGTGGCGGAACGGGACGCCTAATCTAGGCGGCAGGGGGTGGTTTGACATGACCCCTTCGACCGTACAACGTCCATGTCTTACCCCCCGATTCCGGAGATCTCCGCCATGGCGGACAAACGAAAAGAAGCCCTCGACTACCACGCCCAGGGACGTCCCGGGAAGATCGAGGTCGTGCCGACCAAGGCCGTCGCCACCGCGAGGGATCTCTCGCTGGCCTATTCTCCCGGCGTGGCCGAGCCGTGCCGCGAGATCCACGCCAACCCCGACGACGCGTACAAGTACACCGCGCGGGGGAACCTGGTGGCGGTGGTCTCCAACGGGACCGCGGTGCTGGGCCTGGGCAACCTGGGGGCGCTGGCGTCCAAGCCGGTGATGGAGGGCAAGGGCGTCCTCTTCAAGCGCTTCGCTGGCATCGACGTGTTCGACATCGAGGTGGGGTCGGAGGAGCCGGAAGACATCATCAAGTTCTGCCAGCTCCTCGAGCCCACCGTGGGCGGCATCAACCTCGAGGACATCAGCGCGCCGGCGTGCTTCGTCATCGAGCGGACGCTCAAGGAGACCATGGACATCCCGGTCTTCCACGACGACCAGCACGGCACCGCCATCATCGCCGCCGCCGCGCTCCTCAACGCGCTGGACCTCATCGGCAAGAAGATCGACGAGGTGAAGGTGGTCTTCAGCGGCGCGGGCGCCTCCGCGCTCTCCACCGCCGACCACTTCCAGCGGCTCGGCGTACCGCGCGGGAACATCCTCATCGTGGACTCCAAGGGCGTCCTGTACGAGGGCCGCACCGAGGGGATGAACGAGTACAAGGCCCCGTACGCCGTGAAGACCGAGGACCGCACGCTGACCGACGCCATGAAGGGCGCCGACGTCTTCGTGGGGCTCTCCATGAAGGGGGTGGTGAGCAAGGAGATGGTGGCGTCCATGGCGGACAACCCCATCATCTTCGCGCTGGCCAACCCCGACCCGGAGATCCTCCCCGAGGAGGTCGCCGAGGTGCGGGACGACGCCATCATGGCCACGGGGCGCTCCGACTACCCCAACCAGGTGAACAACGTCCTGGGCTTCCCGTTCATCTTCCGGGGCGCGCTGGACGTACGGGCCCGGGGCGTGAACGCCGAGATGATGCTCGCGGCCACGCGCGCCCTGGCCGAGCTGGCCCGGGAGGACGTGCCCGACACGGTGCGCGGCGCCTACGACGGGTCGGACATCACGTTCGGGCGCGAGTACCTCATCCCCAAGCCCTTCGACCACCGGGTGCTCTTCTACGTGGCCCCCGCGGTGGCCCAGGCCGCCATGGACA
This sequence comes from Gemmatimonadota bacterium, assembly GCA_045863275.1. GTDB lineage: Bacteria > Gemmatimonadota > Gemmatimonadetes > Longimicrobiales > Gaopeijiaceae > SZUA-318. Next base: position 19,995 of record BTVB01000018.1, on the reverse strand, counting down.
CGGGCATGGCCCGCTTCCAGCTCGACATGGACGAGTACCGGGACCGGCTGCGGGCGAGCCTGGGGCCGGGGCGCGAGGTCATGCGCTGGATGACGAACCGTGCCCGGCGGAAGCCTGCGCGCGTCGTCTTCCCCGAGGGGCACAACGACAACATCATCCGCGCCGCCGCCCAGATGGTGGAGGAGGGGGTGGCCCGCCCGGTCCTCATGGGCCGCGAGGCCCGCGTCCTGGAGAAGGCCCGGCTCATGGGCGTGCGGCTCGACGGCGTGGAGATCGTCTACGCCGCCGACATGGAGGAGGAGCGCCACGCCTTCGCCGACGTCCTCCACGAGAAGCGGGCCAGGAAGGGCCTCACGCTGGCCCAGGCCAACTGGCACATGTACAAGCCCATCTACTTCGCCGCGTCCATGCTCCAGGGCGGCGAGGTGGACGCCATGGTGGCGGGCATCGAGGCCAACTACCCGGAGATCCTCCGGCCCGCCCTGGAGGTCGTGGGGGTGGCCGGGGGCGCCAGGAAGCTGGCCGGCCTGTACATGCTGGCCTTCCCCAACCGGGAGCTGCTCTTCCTGGCCGACACCACCGTGAACATCGAGCCCGACGCCCGCACCCTGGCCGACATCGCCCTCCAGACGGCGTGCTTCGTGCGGGACCTGGGGATCCGGCCCCGGGTGGCCATGATCAGCTTCTCCAACTTCGGCTCGGCGGAGCACGACGAGTCGCGCAGGGTGGCCGAGGCCGTCCGCATCCTCCAGTCCGAGGATGCGGAGTTGGAGGTGGACGGCGAGATGCAGGCGGACACGGCGGTGAACGCGGCCAAGCTCCGCGTCTTCCCCTTCAGCCACCTCAAGAGCCCGGCCAACGTGCTCGTGTTCTCCCGCCTGTCGGCGGCGAACGCCGTCTACAAGCTCCTGAGCGAGCTGGGAGGGGCGGACGCCATCGGCCCGGTGCTGCTGGGCATGGACAAGCCGGTGCACATCCTCCAGAGGGGGTGCTCGGTGCAGGACGTCCTGAACCTGGCCACGGTGGCGTCCGTGGACTGGCAGGCGCGAACCAAACAAATTTGAGGTCTGCCCCGGAAACGGGTTCCGGGGCTTCAGTGGACTTCCAGCGGGTCGGTCGGGGTCGGGGGCGCGGGTCGAGGGCCGTCCGTTTCTTTCCGGAGATTCAGTCGCATGAGCAACGAGAGCCACGGGGGCAACGTCGCAGCCGCCTCCCAGGCAGGGAGCTACGGCCTCGAGAACCACGGCCTGAAGCCGTCCCGCGTACACTGGAACCTGTCGCCGGCGCGCCTCTACGAGGAGTCGTTCAGCCGCAACGACGGCGTCCTCGCGCACATGGGCGCGCTGTCCACCTCCACGGCGCCGTACACCGGCCGGTCGGCCAACGACAAGTTCGTGGTCCGGGACGCCACCACCGAGACCACGGTGGACTGGGGCAAGGTGAACGTGCCCATGTCTCCCGAGCACTACGCCGCCCTCCGGGCCGACGTGGTGAAGTACCTCAACGGACAGGAGCTGTACGTCCGCGACGCCCGGGCCGGCGCCGACGAGGCATACGGGATCAGCGTCCGGGTGGTGAGCGAAAGCCCGTGGCACTCGCTGTTCGCCTACAACATGTTCCTCCGGCCGACCCCCGAAGAGCTGGAGAACATGGTCCCCGACTGGACGGTGCTCCACGCGCCCCACTTCAAGGCCACGCCCGCGAAGCACGGCACCCGGTCGGAGGTGGCCATCGTCCTGAACTTCACCGCGAAGGAGGTCATCGTCGGAGGGACGCGGTACGCCGGCGAGATCAAGAAGTCCATCTTCTCGGTGATGAACTACATCCTGCCGGAGCAGGGCGTGTTCCCCATGCACTGCTCGGCCAACGTGGGGCGCGACGGCGACGTCGCGCTCTTCTTCGGCCTCTCCGGCACGGGCAAGACGACGCTGTCCGCCGACCCGGACCGCGGGCTCATCGGCGACGACGAGCACGGCTGGAGCCGCCACGGCGTCTTCAACTTCGAGGGCGGCTGCTACGCCAAGACCATCCACCTGTCGCCGGCGGGCGAGCCCGAGATCTTCCGCGCCACCCAGATGTTCGGGACGATCCTGGAGAACGTGGTCCTCCACCACGGCACCCGGACCATCGACTTCGGCGACGGCTCCATCACCGAGAACACCCGGGCCTCCTACCCCATCCACTACATCCCCAACGCGGTGCCCACGGGGCAGGGCGGCCAGCCCAAGAACGTGGTGTTCCTGGCGGCGGACGCCTACGGCGTGCTCCCGCCCATCGCCAAGCTCACCCCCGAGCAGGCCATGTTCCACTTCCTGTCGGGGTACACGGCGAAGCTGGCGGGCACGGAGCGCGGGGTCACCGAGCCCAAGGCGGCGTTCAGCGCGTGCTTCGGCGCCCCCTTCCTCCCCCGCCACCCCGGCGTGTACGCCGAGATGCTGGGCGAGAAGCTCCGCACCCACAACGCCCACGTGTGGCTGGTGAACACCGGTTGGTCGGGGGGGCCCTACGGCGTGGGGAGCCGCATGTCGCTGGGCTACACCCGTTCCATGATCAAGGCGGCGCTGGCCGGCGAGCTGGACCACGTGGAGACGGAGACCGACCCGGTCTTCGGGCTGCACGTTCCCAGGGCGGTGCCCGGCGTGCCCTCCGAGGTCCTCACGCCCCGCAGCACGTGGGCGGACAAGGACGCCTACGACGCCCAGGCGGCGAAGCTGGCGGGCATGTTCAAGGAGAACTTCGAGAAGTTCGCGGCGCAGGTGCCGGCGGAGGTGAAGGCGGCGGGGCCGCGGTAGGGCGGGCGGCCACCGCGCCCGGCCCTACCAGTTGATCCTCCAGACCTCGACCGACTCCTCGTCGAGCTGGTCGCGCCGGAGCAGGGCCACCCGGTCCCCGCCCAGGGCGAGGAGCTCCGTCCGGCCGGGGAGGTAGCTGGGCCAGAGGGCAAGGGGCTCCCACTCGGCGAGGGGGGTGCCGTCCGCCGCGAACACGACCCAGCGGCGCCGCGCGCTTCCCGGCACCGTCGCCTCCGAGAGCCACAGCCGGCCCTCCGGGTCCACGTCGAGGCCATCGAACCCCGGGAACGTCCCCCGGATGGGCGCCTCGGACCACGCCGTACGCACCTGTTCGTCGTCCATGGGAAGACGCGCCAGGGCGAACTCCCTCCACGCCTTCTGCTGGGCCGGCGTCGGCGCGCGGCCCGCCGCGGGCGCGACCAGCCGGAGGACGGCCTTCAGGTCCGCGTCGAAGACGGTCACGTCGAGGGAGTCGGACGACCCGATGGCGACGCGGCCCCCGTTGGAGGCGGAGAAGGCGGTACGCGCGAAGCCGATGGGGACGATGAACGTCGCGCTCCCGCGCAACTCCCCGAAGGCACGCTCCAGGCCTGGCCATGTGCCCACCGTGTCCGGTTGGGCTCGGTCGGGTGTGTAGACCATGAGCGGGACGGTGTCCCGCCGCTCACCGGATCTCTGGAAGTAGCGCTGCTCTCCCAGCACGGCCACGATCCGGCCGTCGTCGTGGACGGCCAGGGGGGCGACGGACACCACACGGCTCGACGGATCGAGGCGCAGGGTGGCGATGAACGCACCCTCGTGGTCGAAACGCGAGAGGCGGTAATCCCAGGCGAGGAAGCCGCCACCGGGCCGCGCGAGGAGCCGCGACAGGCCGTTGAACTCCCCCGGTCCCTGTCCCTTGCCGCCGAATCGCCGGTGCGAACGGCCCGCGGGATCGACGAAGACGATCTCCTCGGTGCCACCGTTGGCGAGGACGAGGGTGCCGTCCGCGAGGAAGAGGGCGTCCCTGACCCGGAACAGCTCCAGGGGAGCGCCGCCGACGTCCGCGGTGGAGTAGAGCCGGACGACGTCGAGCTCCGGCATGGAGAAGGACCCCAGCGGCGGGACACGGACGAGGCGCACGCCGGCCGAATCCCCCACGTTGACCACCGGCGCCGAGTTCGTCTGCCCGCCGCCGCATGCCGCGGCGGCTCCCGCGAGGGCGGCCGCGATGATCACTCCTACGCCGCCGACGCGGTCGCACATCCCCCCCGCCGTCCCGATGCCCATGCGATGCGGACGGCCAGCGGGCTAGGAGCTCACCGTTCGCCGCCGACCCGCCAGCGCGGCGAGGCCGGCGCCGGCCGCGATGACCGCCAATGCCCACATCAGATCCGGGACGCGGGGCACGGGGCCGGGAGGGCTGTACGCCCGCTGCCCACGGGCCCACCGGGTGACCCAGGCACCCGCCTCCAACCCGAAGGCGTCGCGGAACGCCGTCACGGGGTCGGCGTCCGAGGACCAGAAGGCCTCCATGCGCTCAGGCCCGAACTCCCGATAGAGGTCGGCGAGGAGCCACTGCCACTCGCTCCGCCTGAAGCCGAAGGTCCGCCAGGGGATCCATGCCTGCCCTGGGGAGGTCAGCGCCATCTCCGTGTCGAGCACCCCCCACGAGCGGGGGAGCACGAAGCCCCAGGGCGTCGTCGCCCTGGCGGGATCGGAGAAGAGGCGCTCGCACGCCGTCACGCGGCCGGCGCGGCAGGCGCCGAAGTCGGAGGGGTCGCCTCCCACGCCGAAGGGTCCCCGTCGCCAGGGCATCTCGTAGTAGAACAAGCGGCCACCCGCTTCCGCCTCCCGGGCGTCGGGGGAGAGGGACGATCCCTCCACGGCCATGGAAGCGGCGCCGAGCTGCAGCCATCGCAGGATGCCCTCCCCGGGAAGGCCCAGCTCCGCCACCCAGCGGCAGATCCCCAGCATGTTGTACCGGCGGACCTCGTCCCACCGGGCGGTGGAGAAGGACGCGAGGAGCGCCGGGGCGGCGGGCTTGGAGGCGGCGGGATCGACCTGGAAGCAGTAGACGCGATCACCGCGCCGTCCGAAGAAGGCCGTTCGGCCCACGTATCTGCCGGTGAGCGCTCCCCAGTCGGCGGCGTGGTCCCCCAACCTCCGGTCCTGGACGAAGGCCCCCAGCACCACGTCGCTCCGGCGGTTGGGAAGGGCCCCCAACTCTCCTCGGAACACCGTGCGCAGGGAATCCGCGGCGACGGCCAGCTCCGCATCGGGCCACTGGATCTCCACGGCCCAGCCGTCCTCGGCGTGCTCCACCAGGTGGGCCGACAGTGAGTCGGACCAGGCGAGCTGCCGGAGGAGCGCGCGGGCCCGTACGGCTTCCCCGGCCAGGGCGTTGAAGCGGGCCTGCTCCTGGAGCGGCGGGAGGGTCTGCTCCGTCACCCGGCTCGTGAAGGGAGCCGGCGGGAGCTGCCATACCGCCACGGCGGCACACGCCACCGCGGCCACGGCAGTCCATCTCTTCAGACCGAGCGCCATCTCGTGCTCCTGAGGCCCAACGCCCCGAAGAAGAGGAACCAGAGAAGGGCCACCCACCCCGTGGACCCCATGTCCGAGTAGACCGCCGGGCGGTTGGCCAGGACCCACTCCAGCCAGGCTCGGGCCAGCTCGTCGTCGGAGAGGCCGCTCGCCGCCCGCAGCGCGTGGGCGGGCGAGGCCGTGGTGTCGGCCACCAGGCGGTCGAAAGCGCCAGCCCCGCCCCGCTCGAGGGCGATCCACACCATGGACTGCCGGGCGGCGTACCCCAGGGGAGTGGGGATGCTGCGGCTGTGCTTGGCCAGGAACGCCAGGCAGTTGTCGTAGCGGCCTTGCGTCCGCTCGTCCACGCAGCGCTCTCCCTCCGTGCCCTTGTACCCCACGTACCGGAACCAGAGACGATCCCCGGACCAGATCTTGGCCGCGAGGTCGGCTGCCTCCTCGACGGTGTAGAGGTCCAGGACCGGTCCGTCTCCCAGACCCAGCGCATCCCAACACGCGCCGGCGTCGCCCTCGGCGCAGTCCCGGTTGGCGCGGCTGGCCGTGGAGACCAGCTCCCGGTACACCCAGTCGGGATGCCGAGGGGGGCGCACGTTGAACTGGCCCGTCCACGCGAGGAGGGGTCCCTTCACGTCCTGGGCGATGGCCGAGCCTATGGCTTCCCGGGCGTTGCTCTCCAGCAGGCTCCTGGGTAGCCATACCGGCGCGCTGATCTCGTAGACCTTGCCCTGGAGGTTCAGCGGCGTCGTCTCCGTCGACCAGTTGAAGAAGAAGGTCAGCTCCTCCAGTCCGGGGCTCCTCGTCACCCCCCCTCCCAGCTCGTCCCACACGCCCTGCACCACCTCCCGGGCGAGGGAGGCCTGGCTGGGGTAGGTGACCACGAGCAGGGGCCCCACCCGGACCGTGTCCTGAGGCTGGGCGGGCTGCAGGCGTGCCATCGAGTCCGCTCTCAACACGGCCCGGTCCCGGTCCGCCATGGCCTCCTGAACCAGGGGGTGGAGGCTGTCCAGCCGCTGGACGAGCCGCTCACGAAGCGAGGGCTCCTGTGCCGCGCAGGGCGGCGCGGCCCAGGTCAGGGCGGCCGCCAGGGCCAGGAAGGCCGCGGCTCTTCGGCTAGACATCGATGAGGCTCCAGTTGCCCGTGAAGACCGAGAACGGGCCGGGCTTCTCCACCATGTGGGTCAGGATCCAACCCGACGGGTCCCAGTGGGCCAGGGCGGGGAAGATCCCCAGGGCCACGTCGCCCAGGAGGCCGGCGAGGATGAGGAGGGCGAAGAGGCCGGTGACCACCACGACGGTGGTGCGCACCGTGCCCGCGCCGGCGGCGAACAGCGCCGCGTAGCTCACCAGCACGGCCAGGAGGAAGCGCATGGCGAGCTGGTTGGGGTAGACGTGGAGCCCCACGGGCAGCGACACCGAGCTGGCGGCGAAGTGGGCTCCCAGCCAGAACGCCACCGTGGGCACCAGCGCCAGCGCGGCGCCCGCACCCATCTTCAGGAGGACGTACTCCCACCGGGCCAGAGGCAGCGAGAGCGCGTACACGTGCTTGAGCTGGTGGTCCCAGTTCCAGGCGCTCAGGGCCAGGGTGACCCCCACGGCCGCCGCCAGGACGGGGAACAGGGGAAGCCAGACCTCGGCGGCGGCCATGGCCCGGTACGCCTCCCGGGTCGAGCCCATGGCACCCAGCCCCTGCACGGAGAGGAGGGGGAGGGCGAACGCCGCCACGACGAAGGGGAGCAGGCCCCACCGGATCTGCTTCCAATGGACGAAGAGCATGGGCCGGAACATGGGTCAGCTCCTCTGTGGGTCGTTGGGCCGGGCCGAGCGGAGGAGCTCCACGAAGCCTTCCTCCAGGTCCAGGTCGATGACGTCGCGCACGGTCGCGCCCACCCCGTCGAAGTACTGGCGCATGGGGTCCTGCCATCCCCGGACGATCCAGGTCTCCAGGGAGGCCACGCCGGTGCTCTCCTGGCGGGAGAGGAGGACGAAGGGCAGGTCGCCGGGCGACGCCGGGGCCCCCGCCACACGAATGCGCTTGATGCCGTTCTTGAAGCTCTGCATGGGCAGCTCGGCCACCAGGCGACCGTTGTCCAGCACGCCCACCCAGTCGCAGAACCGCTCCAGCTCGTGCACCAGGTGGCTGGAGATGAAGACGGTGGCGCCGGCCTCTCCTACGTAGTCCAGGACGGCGGTGAGCACGTCGCGGCGCACCACCGGGTCCAGGCCGTCGGTGGGCTCGTCCAGCACCAGCAGCTCGGGGCGCTGGGCCAGGGCGAGGAGGACGAGCAGCTTTCCCGTCTGTCCCTTGGAGAGGCGCGCGACCTTCTGCTCCTCGTCCAGGTCGAGGCGGGCCAGGAGCTGGGCGGCCCAGGTGGCGTCCCACCCGGGGAAGAACGCCCCGTGGTAGCGGAGCGTCTCGGCCACGGTCAGGGCGGGGTAGACGTGGGGGCGCTCCGGGACGTATCCGATCTTGGCCAGGATCCGGGGCAGCTCCCCGGAGACCTCCTGGCCCAGGACTCGGATCTCCCCGGCGTCGGGCTTCATCATCCCCATGAACATCCGGATGGTGGTGGTCTTCCCCGAGCCGTTGGGGCCCAGGAAGCCGTAGATGGAGCCGGTGGGGACCTTCATGCTCAGCTCCTTCAACGCGAAGGACTTGCTGGCTCTCCAGCTCAGGCCTGTGAGCTCGATGGCGTTATTCACGGATCTCCACCCCCGCTTCCGTTCTGAAGGCGTGCGCAAGCTCATCCACCCCGATCCCCACCCGTGCCGCGTCCTGGAGGAGCTTGCGCACCATCTCGGTGGCCTGCGCCGCGCGCTCTTCCGCGCGGGCCAGCGTCGATACCTCTCTCACGAACGTGCCCTGGCCATGCCGCAGCTCCACGAAGCCGTCGGCCGACAGGTCCCGGTATGCCTGCATCACCGTGGCCGGGTTCACGCGCAGCTCCCTCGAGAGCGCGCGGACCGAGGGCAGGCTCTCTCCCACCGCCAGCTCGCCGGCGGCCACCGCCACCCGCACACGGGCAGCGATCTGCTCGTAGAGCGGCGTCGGGCTTCGTGGATCGATTTCGTCGAACATGCGTCCCGTCCACCTGGGTGTATCAGTGTATCGGTTAACCATTACACTAGAACACTTCCGGCCCGGCGCGCAAGGGTTTCCTGTCCTGCGGGGGAGCGTGGTCCTTTCCTTTTGGCACTCCGTGGCCCAACGTTGCGGCCATGGACGCCCCCAAGCCCGACCAGCCCACGACGCCGCGCCACCCCCTCGAAGACCGGGACGTCGCCGAGCTGCGGGTGGCCCTCGGCGCCGACTTCGAGGTCATCCGGCCCCTCGGGCAGGGGAGCGTGGCGTCGGTCTTCCTTGCCCGGGACCGGGCCCTGGGCGTGCTGGTGGCCATCAAGGTGCTCCACCCGGACAAGGCCTCCGACGAGACGGCGCGGCGTCGCTTCGAGCGCGAGGCGCGGGCAGCCGCGAGCCTGGCCGACAACCCGCACACGGTGGCCGTGACCCGATTCGGGCGCCTCCCCGACGGGACGCCCTGGCTGGTGATGCAGTACGTGAAGGGGCGCACCATGGCCGAGCGCCTCCAGGCGGAGGGCGAGCTCCCGGTGGAGGAGGCCACGCAGACGCTGGCGGAGGTGGCGTCGGCCCTGGAGACGGCCCACGCCAAGGGGATCGTCCACCGCGACGTCCGGCCGGGCAACGTCCTCTGGGACGAGGAGCGGTCGGTGTGCCGCCTGACCGATTTCGGCATCGCGGCGGTGGTGAGCCACACCGGGCCGGAAACCACGCGGCTCACCAAGACGGGCCAGCTCCTGGGCGACCCCCGGTACCTGAGCCCCGAGCAGCTCCTGGACCAAGACCTCACCGAGCTGGCCGACATCTACATGTTCGGCGTCATGGGCTACGAGATCTTCTCGGGCCGCGGCCCCTACGACGCCCGCTCCCCCACCGAGTGGATCACCGCCCATATCAACAGGGAGCCGAGGGACCTGCGGGAGCTGCGCCCCGACGCTCCGGCCCACGTGGCGGACCTGCTCCGCCGGTGCCTGGCCAAGAAGCCGAACCACAGACCCTCGGCCCGGGACGTGGTGCGCATCCTGGGCGGGGGGGAGGCGGCACCCGGCGACGCGGCACCGGCGCGGCAGCAGGAGGCGGCGGACCTCCAGACGCTCATCAACAAGAGGGTCCCGCAGATCGTGCTCATCACCGCCGGCGCGGGCGTCACGCTCATCGGGCTCTCCGACGCGCTCGAGGAGCTCCTGCCGCCCGAGGCCAAGCTCCTCACGGTGGTGTTCGTGGTGGCCGCCGTGGTGGCATCCGCCGTGGTCGCCTGGTTCCACGGCGAACGGGGCAGGCAGCGGGCGCCGGCCATCGAGTACGTCCTCCTCGGCCTCATCGCCGCGGGGTGGCTCGCCGTCAGCGTCATGGTCGTGCTGGGCTGAGCGGCGTACCTTCCCTCTCCCCCCGCATGGCCCCGCGAACCACCCGACGAGTCCACCCATGAAGCGCCCGTCCCTCTTCCCCGCCCTCGCCATCGTCCTGTTGGGCGTCCACGCGCCGGTCCTCGCCCAGGCCCCCGCCTCCGTGCCCGACGGCGTGCCGGCGCGGTATCACCCGCTGCCGCCGGTGCGCCAGCAGGCCCAGGAGATGCAGAGCTGGGTGGAGGCCCGCCTCACCCGGGTGCTCCCCACCCTCATGGCGGAGTACGGCGCCGACATGTGGATCCTCTCCATGCGGGAGTACGGCGAGGACCCGGTGTTCTGGTCCATGATCTCCGAGACCACGTTCGCCGCGCGCCGCCGCTCCATCTACGTGTTCACGCGGCAGGCGGACGGCACGGTGGAGCGCCTGGCCCTTGGAGGCTCCTCCCAGGGCGGCCTCTTCCAGATCTACCGCTCGCCTCACCCGACGCCCACGGGAGAGGAGGCGGAGCTCTGGGGCGACGAGCAGTGGCGCCTCCTCCGGGAGATCGTCACCGACCGGGACCCCGGCAGCATCGTCCTCAACATCGACGACACCTGGGCCTTCGCCGACGGGCTGGGCGCCGGCGAGCGCGAGGCCCTGGAGAAGGCCCTGGGCGCCGAGTACCTGGGGCGGGTGAAGCGGATCCCCCAGCTCGCCACCGACTACATCGCGGTGCGCGTGCCGGAGATGATGCCCCGGTACCGCCGCATCGAGGAGACCGTGCACGCCATCATCGCCGAGGCCTTCTCCAACGCGGTCATCACGCCGGGCGTCACCACCACCGAGGACGTGGTGTGGTGGCTCCGCCAGCGCGTCGTCGACCTGGGCTTCGGCACCTGGTTCCAGCCCTCGGTATCCATCCAGCGCAACGGCGAGGAGCTGGAGGGCCCCGAGGCGGTGATCCAGCGGGGCGACCTGCTCTGGACCGACTTCGGCGTCATCGGCATGCGCCTGAAGACCGACACCCAGCACCTGGGCTACGTCCTGAAGGAGGGGGAGAGGGACGCCCCCGCCGGGCTGAAGGCGTGCCTGGCCGCCTCGAACCGCATGCAGGACATCCAGCTCGAGGAGATGACGCCGGGCCGCACGGGAAACGAGGCTCTGGCCGCGGCGCTGGCGCGCATGGGGCAGGAGGGCATCACCGGGTCCCTCTACTCCCACCCCATCGGCGACCACGGCCACGGCGCCGGCCCCCTCATCGGCCTCTGGGATCGCCAGGACGGCGTGCCGGGCCGGGGCGACGCCCGGATCCGCCCCTCCACCTGGTTCTCCATCGAGCTGCAGGCGACGGTGCCCGTCCCCGAGTGGGGCGGGAAGACGGCCTCGTGCCGCCAGGAGGAGGAGGCGTACCTGGACGAGGGCGGCGAGCGCCACTGGGTGTTCCGCCGCCAGGAGCGCTTCCACCTGGTGTGGTGAGGTCCGGGCTCCATCGCCGACGGAGCCAGGAACGTGAGACGGGCGCCGCGCGTTTCCGGTCAACCAGGGGGGACGACGGGTCGGGCGGGCAGTAGATGATGGCGCCGGCGCGCCGGACACGTCATCTTCCTCCGTCTTTTTCCTGACCCGTCAAGGACCCTCCCGTCCATGCCTCCCGCCCCCAAGACCCGGTCCTTCGACCGGCGCATCGTCGAGGGCCCCATCCCCGGGGCCGTCTGGCGGCTGGCGTGGCCCACCATGCTCCAGAACGTCATCGGGGGGCTCCAGGGCGTCATCGATCACGTCATGGTGGGGCGCTACGTGGGGTACACCGGGAACGCCGCCATCGGCGTGTCGTGGCAGATCTTCCTGGTGGTCATCGTCTTCATCTCGTCGGTCTTCACGGGCATGGGCGTATTGGTGGCCCGCTTCACCGGGCAGGGCGACCACGACAAGGTGAATCGCACGGTCTACCAGGCGTTCATCACGGCCGCCGTCCTGTCGCTCGGGGTCATGGCGCCGCTCGGGTACTTCCTCGCGCCCAAGCTCCTGGGGCTGGTGAACGCGGCCCCCGAGGTCCAGGCCGAGGCCCTCCCGTACCTGCGCACCATGTTCGTGTTCAGCTTCGGGATGATGATGTTCTTCATGACGGGTGGGGCCTTCCGGTCGGCGGGGGACGCCCAGACGCCCCTGCGCCTGGGCATCGTCATGACGGTCCTGAACATCGGGCTGAACATCGTCTTCATCCGCGGGATGGGACCCATTCCCGCCTTCGGCACCGTGGGCGCCGCCATGGGGACGGTCATCGCCGGCGGCGTGGTGAGCCTCATCGTCTTCGGGCTCCTGATTTCGGGGCGCGCGGTGGTGGCGTTCCGGGGGCTCACGTCGTGGCGCCCCGACCTCGTCATCATCCGTGAGCTCTTCCGCTTCGGCCTCCCGACGGGGATCCAGGGCGTGGCCATGAACGTGGGGGGCGTGTTCCTCCTCCGCTTCATCGGCTCCCTTCAGCAGAGCGCCGAGGCGCAGGCCGCGTACGCGGTGAGCTACGTGGAGCTCTTCTCCTTCATCACGTGGACGTCGGTGGGGCTCATGGGCGCCACCGCGGCGGTGGCGGGGCAGAACCTGGGGGCGGGCAAGCCCGAGCGGTCCATCGCGGCGGTGCGCACCGCCTCGCGCATCGGCCTGACGGTGGCGGCGGTCCTCGGCGCCTCCTTCGTCCTCTTCCCCCGGGCGCTCCTGTCCATCTTCGGCATGGACGACCCGGTGGTGGTGGACCTGGGCGTGCAGCTCCTGCGCTACCTGAGCGTGTCGGGTCTCTTCATCACCGTGGCCCTCACGTACACCGGCGGGCTGCAGGGCACGGGCGACACCAAGAGCCCGCTCTACATCTCCATCGTCTCGCAGCTCGTGGTGCCCCTGGGCATCTGCTTCGTGGTGGATATGGTGCGGGGCCTCCACCCCGGCGACATCTGGCTGGCCATCGTGCTGGGGCACGCCACCCGGTGCGCCCTGAGCGTGGTTCGCTTCCGCCAGGGGAAGTGGCGGGACATCGAGGTGGAGATCGCGCCGGCGCGCACCTGAGGGGTTCGCGTCGGGGCGGGGGTGGTAGGCCGCGACCCTTGACCCCCCTCCGCCCGCGCCGGAGACTTGAAGGACCTCCCGCCGCCCTTCGTCCCCCACCCCCGGTGCCGTGATGGCGGCCGAAAAGCCCCAGCCCACCCGCTTCGCTCCCGCGGAGAGGGCGTCCGTCCAGGAGCTGGACCAGCAGGCGCGCGTGGCCCGGGGTCTGGCCATCCTCGAAGAGGTCCTCTCCACCCTCCCCGACCTGGTCCTCGTGCTGAACCCCCAGCGCCAGGTGGTGTTCGCCAACCGGGCGGCGCTGGAGCTGGTGAGCCAGACCCAGGACGACATCAGGGGAATGCGACCCGGGGAGCTCCTGGGGTGCGCCCACGCCTTCGAGACCCCCGGCGGGTGCGGCACCACCGAGTCGTGTGCGGTGTGCGGCGTGGTCCGGGCCATCCTGGACGCGGGGGCCGGCGACGAGGCGGAAGGCGAGGCGCGGCTCACGCTCATGAGCGGCGCGTCGCTGGACCTCAAGGCCCGCACGAGGCGGATCACCGTGGGGGACGAGTCACTCACGGTGCTGGCGCTGGAGGACATCGCCGACGAGAAGCGGCGCAGGGTGCTGGAGCGCGTCTTCTTCCACGACGTGCTCAACACGGCGGGAGGTGTCCGTGGCCTCGCCGACCTCCTGGAGCACGTGTCCGAGGAGCAGCGCCACTCCATCGTGGAGATGCTCCGGGACGCCTCCGACCAGCTCCTGTCGGAGATCCAGGCGCAGAAGCTCCTGGCCGCGGCTGAAAGCCGGGACTACACGCTGGACCTGACGCGGGCCCCCGTGGCGCGGGCCATGGAGGAGGGCATCGCGACGCAGATGTCGCTGGCCCGCTTCCGGGCGGTGCGCGTCGAGATGGAGCCCGGCGTGCCCGACGCCCAGCTGGAGACGGACCACACCATGCTCGGCCGGGTGCTGGGCAACCTCGTCAAGAACGCCGTGGAGGCCAGCCGGGAGGGCATGACCGTGCGCGTGGGCGCCGACGTGGCGGAGGGGCGCGTGCGCTTCCGCGTGTTCAATCCCACGCCGATGCCCCGCGCAGCCGAGCTCCAGATGTTCCAGCGGTCCTTCTCGACCAAGGGTGCGGACCGGGGGCTGGGAACCTACTCGGTGAAGCTCTTCACGGAACGGTACCTCTGCGGCCATGTGACGTTCACCTCGACGCTGGCCGGCACCACGTTCGTCGTCGACCTCCCCCTCGCCCTCGGGTGACGGCGTCGGGGAACCAGCGCATCTTCCCGGGGTCCGGTCCCCCTGCCCCCTGGACCCCGAACCCGAGGCAGACCCATGGCGAAGCAGTACTGGCTCATGAAGTCCGAGCCCGACGTGTACTCCATCGACGACCTGGAGCGCGACGGATCCACGTTCTGGGACGGCGTCCGCAACTACAAAGCCCGGAACAACATGCGGGCCATGAAAGTCGGCGACGAGGTCCTCTTCTACCACAGCAACGCGAAGCCGCCCGGTGTCGTTGGTATCGCGAAGGTGAGCCGGGAGGCGTACCCGGACCCGAGCCAGTTCGACCGGACGAGCGAGTACTTCGACGAGAAGTCGAAGCGGGAGGACCCGCGCTGGTCGCTGGTGGACGTGGCGTACGCCGCCCACCTGCCCCACCCGGTCACCCTCGACGACGTGAAGGCCGAGCCGGCGCTGGCGGACATGGAGCTCGTCCGCTACGGGCGGCTCTCGGTGCAATCCGTGACGAAGTCCCAATTCGACCGCGTGAAGAAGATGGGAGGTATGTGATGAGACGTTCCCTCGTTCTGTCCCTGGCCCTGGGCGCGGCGCTGGCCGCCCCCGTCGCCCCCGTTTCGGCCCAGACGCTGGCCAGCGAGGACCCGGTCCTCCGCCGCATCTGGGACGAGGCCATGAACAACTCCCGGATCGAGAGCATGGCCCAGGCGCTCCTCGACTCCATCGGCCCCCGCCTCACCGGCTCGCCCCACTCGGAGCGGGCACAGGAGTGGGCGGTGAAGATGCTGGGGAGCTGGGGGATCCCGGCCGAGCGGGAGCAGTACGGCACCTGGGAGGGGTGGGACCGGGGGGTGAGCCACATCGACCTGGTGGCGCCCCGGGTACGCTCCCTGGAGGGACGCACGCTGGCGTTCAGCCCCGGCACCGGCGGCAAGCCCGTGGAGGGCGGCGTGGTGGCCATCCCCACCATGGCCGGGCCCGCCGACTTCGAGGCGTTCCTTCCGCAGGTGCGGGGTAAGTTCGTCCTGGTGTCCTTCCCCCAGCCCACCTGCCGCACGAACGCCCAGTGGGAGGAATTCGGGGCCCAGGGCTCCTTCGACCGGATGAACCAGGCGCGCCAGGCCGCGGAGCGGGCCTGGAACGCCAGCCTCCAGGCCACGGGCGTCTCCAACCGTGATCTGCCCAAGCGCCTCGAGGCGGCGGGCGCGCTCGGGGTGGTGACCAGCATGTGGACCGGCGCGTACGGTACCACCCGCGTGTTCAACTCCTACACCCGCCAGGTGCCCACCTTCGAGCTGGGGTGCGAGGACTACGGCCTGGTGTACCGGCTGGCGGCCAATAGCCAGGGCCCCCGCCTGCGGGTCACCGCCGAGGCCAGGAACCTGGGCGAGGTGCCCGTGCACAACGTCGTCGGCACCATCCGGGGCAGCCAGCTTCCCGACGAGTACGTGATGCTCTCCGCCCACTACGACTCGTGGGAGGGAGGCTCGGGCGCCACGGACAACGGCACGGGCTCGGTGCTCATGCTGGAGGCCATGCGGATCCTCAAGGCCGTGTACCCGAACCCGAAGCGGACCATCGTCATCGGTCTGTGGAACGGGGAGGAGCAGGGGCTCAACGGGTCCCACGCCTACGTGGAGGACCACCCCCAGGTGGTGCAGGGGCTCCAGGCCCTCTTCAACCAGGACAACGGCACGGGCCGCGTGGTGAGCATGTCGGCGTCGGGCTTCACCGACGCCGGCGCGTCGCTGGCGCGGTGGCTCTCCAAGGTCCCCGCCGAGGTGACCCGGGACATCGACTTCTCCGTGCCCGGCATGCCGTCGGGAGGCGGCACGGACCACGCGTCGTTCGTGTGCGCCGGCGCCCCCGGCTTCGGCCTGGGCGCCCTCAACTGGGGGTATTTCGACCATACCTGGCACACCCACCGCGACACCTTCGACAAGCTGGTCTTCGACGACCTGAAGAACAACGCGGTGCTGGTGGCCTCGCTGGCCTACCTGGCCTCGGAGGACCCGGAGCGCACCGGCCGGACGAAGCGCACGGTCTTCCCGGTGAACCCCAACACCGGGCAGTCCTCGGGGTGGCCGGCGTGCAGCCCGGCGACGAGGAAGTCACAGGACAGCAGCCGGATGTGACGACGAAGGCCGCGTACCTGCGTCGTCTTGCTCCTGCCGTCTTGCTGGTGCTGGCGGCGGGGGGGGGGGGGGGCGGCCCCCCGCCGGACACCCCCCCCCCCCCGAGCCCCACCGCAAAACACACAAAAA
>BTVB01000018.1:0-3713 GCA_045863275.1 Gemmatimonadota bacterium | reverse complement strand
GCCCGCTCTCCGGGCGACTCGGCGGCCTGGTTGGGTGGGGGGGGGGGGGGGGGGGGGCCCCGCCCCCCCGGCCCGCCCCCCCCCCCCCGCCGCGCGTTCCTCTCGTCGACCTGGACCGATATGTCGGGCTGTGGTACGAGATCGCCCGGATCCCCAACCGCTTCCAGGACCAGTGCCTGTGGGGGGTGACGGCGGAGTACGAACGGCGGCCCGACGGCCGCATCGACGTCGTCAATCGGTGTTTCGAGAGGGACGGCTCACTGGACGAGGCCAAGGGTCTCGCGCGGGTGGAAGATCCGGAGACCAACTCCCTGCTGAAGGTCTCCTTCTTCAGTATCCTGGGATGGCGCCCAGTCTGGGGTGACTATTGGATCATCGACCTCGCCGACGACTACGGCTGGGCGGTGGTGTGCTCCCCCGACCGGAAGTACGGGTGGATCCTCGCCCGGGAGCGCCACCTGCCGGAGGACGTGCTGGCCGGGATCCGGGCGCGGCTCCGCGAGCAGGGCTTCCGCGACGAGCAGTTCGAGGCCACCCGCCAGGAGGCTCCGGGCGGGTAGTCGACTCTCGCGGTACGGGTCTCGCGCCTGCACCTTGTCCCGGTCAAGCCACTGCGCCCGTGACCGGAGGTGGTCCGTGATCCGCGCCCCAGCCCTCGTCGTTCTCCTCGTCGGCTCCCTCTTCGCTCCCGGCGCCGCACAGACCAATCCCCTGGGCGGGCCGGCGAAGGTGAAGAACTACCTTCCCCACATGACCCGACCGGAGGTGGAGGGGCTCCTCGCCCGCTCGGACATGGTCATCATCCCCGTGGGCTCCATCGAGCAGCACGGCACGCACCTGCCCATGGGCACCGACTACCTCAACGGCGAGGAGCGCGCCAAGCTCATCGCCCAGCGCGCGGACGTGCTCGTGGCGCCCGTCCTCCTGCCCGGCCAGTCGCCGTACCACATGGAGTTCCCCGGGACCATCACGCTCCCGTCCACCCTGATCCAGGAGGTGTACGTCGAGGCGGCCAGGAGCCTGATGCGCCACGGGTTCAAGCGCTTCCTGATCCTCAACGCCCACGGCGGGAACAACGCCATCTCCACGTTCGTCGTGGACCGGATCAACCAGGAGACCGAAGGCATTGCCGTGAAGCTCAACGACGTGGTCGGGCCCTTCCTGGATCGCACGGCGAGGCGCACCGACCCCGACATGGAGCCGGCCCTCGACCGTCACGGCGGCACGGGGGAGACGGCCGAGTCCCTCTACCTGATCCCCGGGCTGGTGGACCTGGAGGGCGTGGAGGCGGCGACCCTGACGCTGCCGCCGCACCTGCGGGCCATGCTCCCGCTGGTGGTGGCCGGCGACCCCACCGCCACGGCCGTCTTCCTGGCGGAAGGACTCAAGGACCAGGCCACCGGGAAGGGGACGTCCGCCGCGGAGATGTCCACCACGGGCGTCTGGGGCGTGGTGGACCCGGGGGAGGCCTCCCTGGAGCGTGGCCGCATGGCCACGGGAGCCTTCGTGGACGCCGCCGTCGCGTTCATCGAGCGGTGGAACGAGCTGCGCCCGCCGGGGATCGGCCGATGAGACGCGGGGCCTGTCGGGCGTGGGTGGGCGCGGCCGTCGCGGCGGCGCTGGGGACGTGGCCTGCCCTGGCCGGGGCCCAGACCCGCGCCTTCACCACCAACGACCGCCTGATCCTCGGGTCCCCCGACGACCTCACGGCGTCGGTGGTGTTCGCCGACGTGGACGGGGACGGCGATGGGGACATCCTCTACGCCAACGGGCGCCACTGGGCGCAGCTCAACGAGGTCTACCTGAACAACGGCGCCGGGCAGTTCACGCTGGGGTACGCCCTCGGGCCGGAGAAGGCCACGTCGTACGCGGTCCCCGCCGGGGACCTGGACGGGGACGGCGACCTGGACGTGGTCGTGGGCAACGACCGGGCGGGGAGCTGGGTGTCCCTCAACGACGGAGCCGGCCACTTCTCCTACGCCTGGCCGGTGGGGCCGGAGGTTGAGCCCACGAGGAGCGCCCAGCTCGAGGACCTGGACGGGGACGGAGACCTGGACGTGCTCGTGACCAACCGCGGCACCGCCAACGGCTTCTACCTCAACGACGGGAGCGGCCGCTTCGGGCCGAAGCGCCCCTTCGGCGACCCCGACGGGTCCACCATCGCGGTGGCGGTGGGGGACGTGGACGGCGACGGGGACGCCGACCTCGTCCTGGCCAACCGCGACGGCCAGGCGAACCAGATCCTGCTCAACGACGGGCGCCTGGGCTTCGGGGAGGCCCGCATCTTCGGCACCGGGCACGACGAGACCCGCGCCGTGGCCCTGGCGGACCTGAACGGCGACGGCGTCCGCGACATCGTCGCCGCCAACATCGGCGATCCCAACGCGGTGTACCTGGGGGCCGGCGGCGGGGCCTTCCGCGAGGGAGTGTCCTTCGGGGGCGACGAGGAGTCGTACGCCGTGGCCGCGGCCGACGTGGACCTGGACGGGGACCTGGACCTGGTGGTGGCCAACGTGGGGGCCCGGAGCGCCGTGTACCTCAACGACGGCACCGGCACGGGGTGGACCGTGCTGTGGCTGGGGGACGAGGCCGCCGATGCGTACGGGGTGGCGGTGGGCGACCTCACGGGCGACGGGTTTCCCGAGGTGGGGCTCGCCATCTCGGGCGGATACAACCGCCTCTTCCTCAACGTCCCGGCCCGGTCGTCCCGGGACGCTTCCAAGAACCAGGGGGAATCATGAGTGCTTCCGTCTTCCGCTCCACCGCGGTGGCGGCGTGCGTGCTTCTCGGCTTCACCGGGAGCACCGCGGCCCAGGACGCCACCGCCTACGACCCGGAGGGCCGCCTGGCGGCCCTGGGCATCACCCTTCCTCCCGCCCCCGAGCCGGTGGCCAACTACGTGAACGGCGTCCGCACCGGGAACCTCATCTTCCTCGCCGGGAAGGGGCCGCGGCGCGCCGACGGCACCGAGATCCACGGGAAGCTCGGGGCGGACGTCTCCATTGAGGAGGGGTACGAGGCGGCCCGCCTCACGGCGATCAACCAGCTCGCCGTCCTCAAGGAGATTCTGGGAAGCCTGGACCGGGTCGTGCGCATCGTGAAGGTCTTGGGCATGGTGAATTCGGCGCCGGACTTCGTGGAGCAGCCCGCGGTCATCAACGGCTTCTCCGACCTCATGGTGGAGGTCTTCAGAGAACGGGGCCGGCACGCCCGGGCCGCGGTGGGGATGGCCTCGCTTCCCCGGGGCCAGGCGGTGGAGATCGAGATGGTGGTGGAGGTCCGCTAGCGGCGGACGCGCGCGCCCTACGGCTCCTGCCCCACCGGGGTCTGCGTGGGCACGGACGTGGACCCGCCATTCCGTGCCCGGCGTGCCAGGATCTGCCGCACCACGCGGTGGTGCGCCCCCAGCCCGATCAGGTACACAGCGCCGGTGCCGAGATGCGTCCAGACCAGCGCGCTCAGCCACCCCGCGTGGGTCACCGCCTGGATGAGGTATCCGGAGACGACCATGGGGAGGAACACCCACATGGCGGCCAGCCCCGAGCGGCGTCCCGCCTTCACCCCCTGGCGCCAGTGCTTCCACACGTGCTCCGCCGTGATGAGCCCCACGGCGAAGACCATGACGGGGGCCACGAGGATGTGGGCCTTGAGGACCCACGGCTGCAGGGGGTGGTTGATGGCGGCCCAGGGGTCTACCGGCTGGAGCATGTTCT
>BTVB01000017.1:0-88086 GCA_045863275.1 Gemmatimonadota bacterium | reverse complement strand
CTCGGGCCCTTGCATTCCTTGTTGTCGCGCTTCACTGTATCGTAACACTGATACAAAAGGGGCTGCCGCGTGGCGACACGACACCCGGATCGGGGACGCTCATGGTGAGAACGGGCCGCCGGACCGTCCGCGCCCTGTCCCGCAGTCCCTGGTTCTTCGGCGCGGCCTTCGGGTCGGTGGCGCTCGGCATCGGCGCGTGTACCGCGGTATTCGCGGTGATCAACGCCCTCTTCCTCCGGCCGCTTCCCTTTCGAGCGCCCCACCGGCTGGTCGAGGTGTACGCCACGGCGGACCCAACCTCCCGGGAGCCCGCCGACATGCTGGCGGGCGATCGTTTCCGGCTGTGGCCGGCGCTCGCGTTCCGCTCGCTGGAGGCGTTGGCGACGGAGTCGCAGCGGTCGTTCCAGATGGAGGCGGCGAGGTCCGACGCCGACGGCCACGCACCCCTCATGGGCGCGGCGGTGTCGGGCCTCTGGTTCGAGGTCCTGGGGGTGGGGGCCGAGCGCGGCCGCACCCTGGGACCGGAGGACGATCTCCCGGGGGCACCCGAGGCGGTGGTGGTGAGCCACGAGCTTTGGGCCCACGACTTCGCGCCGCGTCGCTCGGCGTTGGGGAGCACGGTACGGCTCTCCGGGAGGCCCTACACCCTCGTCGGCGTCATGCCACGCTCCTTCCAGGGCGGTCGGTGGGTGTGGGTGGCCCGCAACAGCCTGCCGGAGCCGCCGGCCGGAGGGCGGGCAATCGCGCGCCTTCGGGAAGGGTCGACGCTGGGGCAGGCGATGCTGGAGGTGGGTGGGGTGGCTGCCGGAGAGGTGGCGGCAGACTCGGTGCGGTACGGAGGACGCGGCGCGACCCTGGTCCCGATGGGACAGGTGGCGCAACGGAGGGCGCGGGCGAGCGTGTGGCTCGTTCTCGGGGCGGTGGTGGCCGTGTTCCTGCTGGCGATCTCGAACCTGACCAGCCTCTTCCTGGTCCGGGCCGCGGATCGGGCCCACCCGATGGCGATCCGTGCGGCCCTGGGCGCCGGGCGCTGGGATCTCGGGAGTGAAGTGATGTCCGAGGTGGGCGCCATCGGCGTCCTGGGTACGGCCGGGGGTCTGCTCCTGGCTCGGTGGAGCCAGGGGTTCGTCACCCGATCCCTCGGCTTGGGGCCGGGGAACCCCATGCCGATCTTCGACGTGCGGGTCCTGGCGTTCGCCGGCGGGCTGCTGGCGCTCACCCTGGTTGCCGTCGGACTGGAACCCATGCGCCGCTCGTACCGGTTGCGCGTCCAGGACACGCTGAAGGGGGGGAGCATGGCCCTCACGCTCGGCCCGGGCCAGCGCCGTGTGCGCGCGGCCATGCTGGCCGTTCAGGTGGGCGTGGCCCTGTTCCTCGTCACCACCTCCGCGACCATCTCGATGGCCGTGCGGGCCTACCGGGCCATCGACGTCGGGTACTCGGCGGACCGTGTGGTCGTGGCGGAAGCGGACTACGGATCCGTGGGGATCGGTCGAGACCATCAGGGGGTGCTCTCGGAGGAGCTTCGTGATGCTCTGTCGAAAGAGCCCGCCATCGCCGCGGCCACGCGATGGCAGATCTACTCCATCGAGTTCCCTCCTCGGGACGAACACCAGTTGGTGTTGGACCGCGCGCCGGACCTGGCCGGCGCGGGCGTGGGTCCCCGTGGCGCGGTGTACCGCGTCTACGGCGTGGGCAGGGACTTCTTCGAGACGTTGGAGATACCGTTGCTTAGGGGGCGTGCGTTGGGACCGACCGAGGGGCAGGGCGATCCCGCGGTGGCGGTGATCACCGAGGACGCGGCGCGTACGTGGTGGCCAGGGGAGGAGGCGCTCGGACGCCGGTTCCGCCTCGGCCGGAACGGACCCTGGCGGACCGTGGTCGGGATCTGCGCGAACACCGGCGAGCTCTGGGACCTGGGCCGGTTCTGGACGCTGAGACCCGATGCCATGCGCATCCAGGTGTACCTACCCTACGATCAGATGTTGCCCAGCCCGGAGGGGTGGCACCCCGGACGGGGGACCGAATTCAACCAGAATGTGACCGTGGCTGCACGGGCAGGCGGCGGCACCAGTCAGGTCGTCAGGCTGCTCGACACCGCCATACGGAGCCGCGTGCCCTCGGTACGTATGATCGAAATCGGCACGATGCTCGATGGACAGATGGACAGCTTCGGCGGTGCGAACCTCTTGCTGAGCCGGCTCGTGGCCACCCTCTCTGCCAGCGCGGCCCTCCTCCTCTCACTTCTCGGGGTGATGGGCGTGGTCGGAGAATCGGTGACGCGGCGGACGCGGGAGATCGGGATTCGGCGTGCGCTGGGAGCGCGTGCTCACCAGATCCTCCTGCACGTCAGCAGGGAAGGTCTGATCGCCGCAGCCGCGGGGGGCTTCTTCGGCTTCGCGGCCTACTGGCTCGTCCGCACGGGTCTGGATCGGGTCGTGTTCCCGGGTACCCTGCGGTCGCTGGGCATCAGCACGACGGACTGGCGCACGGTGGTGGGCGGTGCCACGCTGTTGATTCTTGCGGTGTGCGGCACCTCACTGGCCGTGGCCCGGCGGGCGGCCCGGATCGATCCAGGCACCGCCCTGACATCGGAGTGAGGGAGGGGGCACGTCATGCTCGACGGCCCCACCACGGTGGCGGCCATGGCTATCTGGACGATGCGCGGCGGCGGATGGGCCGAGCGTGGCGGCCACGCCCGGGGACGGCGGGCCCCCC
The DNA here is from genome assembly GCA_045863275.1 of Gemmatimonadota bacterium. Lineage (GTDB taxonomy): Bacteria > Gemmatimonadota > Gemmatimonadetes > Longimicrobiales > Gaopeijiaceae > SZUA-318. The sequence continues at coordinate 85,368 of BTVB01000017.1, read as the reverse complement.
CCTCCGTTACCCGGCCCCCTGCACGTAATCCCGCAGCCAGCGGTTCTCGGCCTCGAGGCTCGTGAGGGTGACGTTCACCAGGTCGCCGATGGAGACGATCCCGACGAGGGTGCCGCCGTCCAGGACCGGGAGGTGGCGCACCCGGTTGTTCGTCATCACCGCCATGCCGTAGCCGACCTCGTCGGTCGCGAGCCCCACCACCAGGTCGGTGGTCATGAGGTCGGCCACGCGGGCCTCGTCCAGCGGGATGGGGTCCCGGGCGATGAGCCGGAGCACGTCCCGCTCCGAGAGGATGCCTACCGGCTCCCCGTCGCGGGTGACGACCACCGCACCGATGTTGCGCTCCACCATGAGACGCACGGCATCGTGCACGGTGGCGGCGGGCTCGATGGTCACCACGTCCGAGCCCTTCTTGGCGAGGACATCCCGGATGAGCATGGCGCTTCCTCCGTCGCAGGTGGGCAGGAACCCCGCATCGGCCTCAGCGCCCAAGGTACGGCGCGCCTCGCCGTACCTCCAAGGGAAATCGGCGGCTAGCCTCCCACGCGCCGGAAGTCGAGACCCCAGACCCGGCTCTCGCTCCAGGTGAACCCCACCACCGCGCCGCCGTCGTCCCGGCGGAAGAAGATCTCCGGGCCCCGGGTGTCGAAGGCGTCGCGATACAGGGGCCGGAGCGGCTCCGCGGTGTCCCAACGGTCCACGAGCGTCAGGGTCCCCTCGCGCACCTCCACGCGGTACGTGGCCTCGGCCTCGTCGCTCCGGTACGTCCCGGGGTAGGCCGCCAGCTCCTGGGCCGTGGGCGTCACCATCACCACCGGCTCGAGGCGCACGCCCGGTTGGTCCCTGCGGTCCAGGATCGCGGCCGGGCGCCCGTCGGCGAAGGGCGCGCCCTCGAACTCGAGGGAGGCGCCCTCGCCCGCCGTCACGAAGCGCGTCGCGCTCACGGGCATGAGCGCCGCGCCACCGACCCTGAGGCTCCCCCCATCCACGGTGACCCGGACCACGGAGCCGGTCCGGGTGTCACGGTACGGGCCGGCCAGGGCCTGAAGCCTCTCCGCCGCCAGGCGCGTGGCGCCGGCGGGTGGGGCGGGGGCCTCGTCCTTCAGCGCCGAGCCCAGGTACAGGTCGGCCACGCGGTAGAGCAACGCGCCGGCGTTGCCGGAGGCGGCGTTGCACATGACCGCCACGGCGAGGTCCTGGTCGGGGAAGCGGGCGAGGTGGCCGCGGTACCCGGCGGTGGAGCCGCTGTGGCTCACCTGAGGCACCCCCTTGTAGGTGTCCACCACCAGCCCGCTGGCGTAGGTGATGGTCCCCCCCGAGTTCAGCACCCCCTGGCGGTGCATCTCCTCCAGGTAGCGGGGTCCCCAGAGGGCGCCGGTCTGGAGGTTCTGCGTGAACTTCAGCAGGTCCTCCACGGTGGTGAGGAGTCCGCCGTTTCCGTGGACGTCCTCGAACGGCATGAGCATGGACCACCCGCTCTGCGTGGGCCGGTAGGCGACGGCCCTGTCCTTCACGATGCGGTTGAAGTCGTCGCGCCACTGGGTGTGGGTCATGCCCAGGGGCTCGAAGACGCGCACGCGGCTGAACTCGGCGAAGGACATCCCGCTCACGCGCTCCACCAGGATGGCCTGGAGGTTGTAGCCCGAGTTGGTGTAGGAGTAGAAGTCGCCGGGGCGGTAATTGAGGGCCTGCTGACGGCTGAGGATGTCCAGAACGTGGGTGTGGGTGTGGGCCCGGCGGGTGCGGGGCCACCCTTCGATGCCGGCCACGGAGCCCCAGTCGCGGAGCCCGCTGGTGTGGTTGAGGAGCCGGCGCACGGTCACGGGCTCCCGATACTCTGGAAGCTCGGGGATGTACTTCCGGACGTCGTCGTCCAGGGAGAGCTTGCCGTCCAACGCCAGGAGAATCGTGGCGGTGGCGGTGAACTGCTTGGACACCGAGCCGGGCTCGAAGACCGTCCACGGCCGGTTGGGCACGTCGTGCTCCAGGTCCGCCATCCCATAGGCGCGCTGCAGGATGGGGGTGCCGGCGCGGCTCACCCCCACGACACACCCCGGGGAGCGGGTGTTGTCGAACGCGGCGAAGACGGCGTCCACCTCTCCGACGCCGGGGTCGACCGTGGCCTGTCCCGAGAGAGGCCCGGCGACGGAGACGAGGAGAAGGGCGAGGAGAAGACGGGCGGGGACCGTGGGGCTCATGGGTCGCACCTGGGTTGAGGAAGGGGCAGTGCGAAGGTCTCGACGCTTCGAGAACCTATCCCCCCGGGCGCGTTTTCGCCTCACCCCCCCTTTTCCCCGGGGGCGGGTTGAGCGACCATGCCCCCATGCGCCTCGCCCAGGTATCCATCGAGAACTTCCGTGGCATTCCGCGCCTCGACCTCGAGCTCGACCGCCTCACCGTGGTCATCGGGGAGAACAACCACGGCAAGACCAGCCTCTTCGACCTCCTCGAGCGCTGCCTCGGCGGCGCCAGCGCGGAGGACGGCTCGGGGTGGGAGTATCGCGACTTCCGCCGCGACGCCCGGGGTGAGGTGGTGGGTCCCATCCGTGTGGTGCTGGGCTTCGTCCGGGGGGGAGGGCTGCGCGGGGACTCGCTCTCGCGGCGCCTCTTCGCCACTGCCATGGCCCCTGACGACGCGGGGGAGCCCCTGCTGCGCCTCGAGCTCACGGGCCAGCCGGGGACGGGAGCCATGCAGACCCGGTTCCTGGATGCCCGCGGAGCCCCACTGGAGGTGGCCGGTACCGACGCCGTCGTGCGGAGGATACGCCAGCTCCACCCGGTGCTCCTCGTGCGGCTGAACCAGCCACCCCCCGAAGACGAGTTGGAGTGGGTGTCGCGGGAGGCACGGGAGGACTTCGACGCGTCCAACGGCGAGGATCCGCTCGACGCCATCACCCAGGTCTATCACCGGCTCACGCGGACGCGGGGCGCCATCCCCACCGCCGAGGTGCGCCGCGGTCTCCAGGCGGCGGGCGAGCTGCGGCTCCGCATCGAGGACGGCGGGGGCACGTGGCAGAGCCCCATGCGGCGGATGCTCGCCCGCTTCCTCGCCGACACGGAGGGGGAAGGCCCCGCGCGGATCACCGGGGCGGGGAGCCACTCCCTCGGACTCCTCATGGTGCTGGGCTCGCTGCTGGAGGCCCGTGGGCGGGCTCCCCTCGACGAGGAGGCGACGCCGCTCATCGCCATCGAGGAGCCGGAGGTCCACCTCCACCCCATGCTGCTCTCCTCCACCTGGGACGTCATCGAGAGCCTCCAGGCCCAGACGCTGGTCACCACGAACTCGGGGGAGTTCCTCTCCGAGGTGCCGCTGCGCCACCTCCGTCGGCTCGTCCGCAGGGAGGGTCGCATCGAGGCGTTCCGCCTCCGGGAGCGGACGCTCTCACCCGACGCCCTCCGGCGCGTCCAGTACCACGTGCGGGCGAAGCGGGGGGGCACGCTGTTCGCCCGCTGCTGGCTCCTGGTCGAGGGCGAGACGGAGTACTGGCTCCTCAGGGAGCTGGCGCAGGTGTTGGGCTACGACCTGGAGGCGGAGGGGGTGCGCTGCGTGGAGTTCGCCCAATGCGGGGTCGCGCCGCTGGTGCGGCTCGCCAACGACCTGGGAATCGCATGGCACCTCCTCTCCGACGGTGACGAGACGGGGGTAGCCTTCGCCGAGGACGCCGCCCGCCAGCTCGAGGACAGGCCCCGGGAGGAGCATGTGACCCACCTGGAGCGCCGGAACATGGAGATGCTCCTCTGGCACCACGGGTTCTCGGACGTCTACCTGCGCGCGGCGGGGATTCCCATCCCCGATCCCGAGTCCGGGGAGGAGCTCCGGATCCCGCCCAGGAAGGCGGTGGAGCGGGCCATCCGCGCGCACTCCAAGCCGTACCTGGCGCTCATGGTGGCGGAGGAGTGCGGGCGCCGTGGGGCGGACAGCGTTCCTGAGTCGCTGCGCTACGTCATCCAGATGTCGGTGCGCCTGGCACGGAGCGCCGTGGACGGCGGCTGACCCTCAGAGGCGGATCGCGTCCCTTCGGTCCCGTCCCGAGCGCCGCTCACCGTGACGGCGACCGTCCTGCCGTCGGTCGGGGAGGCGCCACACGATGACGACACGGCGCCGGTCCGCCGTCCGCCTGCGGTCGCGCCCGAGGCGGCGACAGGGCGGGGGTGGCGCGTCGCCGCGCTCGGCGGCGCGAGCCCGGACGGCCTCCATGAGGCCCCGGGTCTCGTTCTCGGGCTGGGCCCCGCCGCGTCTCCGGAGCAAGGCCTCCAGGCCGCGGTACGTGCGCAGCGCCTCGGCGTAGTCACCCACCCGGTCCAGGAGGCGGAGGAGCCGGCGCGCGTCGGCCTCGCTGAAGAGGGAGAGGTCCAACGCCTTCTTGCCCCAGAACGCGGCGTCCCGACGCAGGCCCTTTCCCTCGGAGCTCTCGGCCAGGCTCCACGCGGCCTCGGTGGCCTCCCTGCGGAACACCTCCCGCTGACGGGTGACCCAGGCGTCGAAGGCCCCGCCCGCCGCGATGTCCAATCCGGCCAGGAACTCCCCGCGGTAGAGCGCCAAGGCGTCCTCCGGGGCCCCTCGTGCCAGGAGCTCCCGAAAGTGGGGCGCGTCGCATGCGACCCGCGTCCGCGACACCCCGATGGCGTCACGCCCCCGGGCGCGGAGCACGGTGCGCCCCAGGCTGGTGCGGATGAAGGCCAGGCTCTGGCGCAACGCGTTGCGGGCGCGGTCGGCGGGGGCGTCGGGCCAGAAGCAGGCCAGCACGTCCTCCCGGGAGAGCCACCCCTCCGACGCGGTGAGCGTCAGGTAGGCGAAGATGGCGGCCCGCTTCGGTTGGCGCAGGAGGGGAAGGGCCCTGTCGGACCCCTCGCCGGAGAAGCCCAGGGGACCGAGTACCTGGAGGGTGAGATAAGGCTGTGCGGACATGGCGGGGGAGTGTTGCGCGTCGCTGCTGGCTCTTCGGGCCGGGTAACGGCCACCCTTCCAAGGTACCCGCACCGCCTCGGGCGAGCCAGCGTCTTCATCGGGGCCTACCGACGCTATCGGCCCCGGTGCCAGGCGGTGGGAGAGGCGCCGGCCAGAACCGCCTCCCACGCGTCGAGCATGGCGTCGAAGGAGAAGCGGGCCTCCACCCGCCGGCGCCCCTCGAGGCCCATGGACAGGCGCACCGCTGGCAGCTCGAGGACGCCGCGCGCCGCGTCGGCGAGGGCCGAGGGCACCGCCGACGTCACCAGGCCGGGGGCGCGCCCCTCGGCGTCGGGGGCCAGCGCCTCGTCGGCGCCGGACACCGGCGTGCTCACCACGGGCACCCCGGCCGCCATGGCCTCCAGCATGGCGTTGGCCATCCCCTCGGCGTCGGACGTGAGGAGGAAGACGTCCAGCGCGGCGAGGACCGTGCCCACGTCCTCCCGGTACCCCAGGAAGTGGACCCGCTCGACCAGGCCGAGCTCCGCGGCGCGGGCCCGGAGTGCCCCCTCGGACTCGCCCTCGCCGGCGAGAACGGCCTGCACACCGGGCAGCAGCGCCATCACGTCCAGGAAGCGGTCGAGGCGCTTCTGGGGGCTGAGACGGGTCACCGAGCCCACCACATGGCCCTCCGCGGGGAGGCCGAGTGCGGTGCGGGCCTCGGCGCGGTCGGGGACGGGTCCCGGCAGGCGGATGCCGTCGTACACCGTCGCCACGCGCCCCGCAGGATAGCCGGGGAGGCCGTCCACGATGTCGCGGCGGATGCCGTCGGCGTTCACCAGGACGGCGTCTACCCAGCGGCGAAACGCCAGACGGTACGTCCAGTGCTTGCCGGGAAGGTCCGTGTCGAGGCCGATGCGGGACACGACGCGGGGCACGCCGGCCAGACGCGCCGCCATACCGCCCAGCCAGACCTTCTTGAACGTGGACAGGAGGAGGACGTCGGGACGGAAACCCCGGAGGCGGCGCGAGAAGGTCCAGACGTGGGGGAGCATGAGGTGTCCGCCCAGGGCGCCCTGCGAGGCGGGCACGCCATGGGCGGCGGCCCGGGCCGCCACGCCCTCGTCGTTGCAGAAGAGGTGGACCTGGTGGCCTCGCTCTGCGAGTCCCTTCAGGAGGAGGACCGTCCACTTCTCTCCCCCGCCGTACGCGCGGGCGCCGTTGTGGGCGGCGATGCGGAGGGGGCCGGTCAAGGGACGGCCCCGGCTATTCCCTGCGACCCAGCGAGCCGTCCCACTCGATCTCCTTGTGGGTGGCGTCGCAGAAGGGCTTGTTCTTCGAGTGGCCGCACCGGCACAGGGAGTAGGGCCGGCCCTCGGGGGTGGGGATGCGGTTGCCGTCGGCGTCGAAGAGGGGCACGTCTCCCTCCACCCTGAGGGAGCCGTTGGGGCGGACGGTGATGCGGACGTCGGACAAGCGACTCCTCCGGAACGCGGGACTGCGTGGGGGGTTGGTGAGGCGCGGGACTCAACCCCCCTGGGGTCCAGGGGTTCCCGCATCCACGCCTTCATCCGTCCCCCGCGGCGGGGTAGATTCTCCGGCGTCCCCGGGGTGGGGGGGTGCGGCTCTCCAGGGTTCAACGAGGCGGCTTCGTGATTCGAGTCGAGCGCAGGAATACGGTCCCCGTCCACGTGGGTGGCGTGACCGTGGGTGGCGGGGCGCCGGTGGTCGTGCAGTCCATGACGAACACCGACACGGCCGACGTGGCGTCCACCGTCGCGCAGGTGAAGCTCCTCGCCGACGCGGGGAGCGAGCTGGTGCGGGTGACGGTGAACAACGACGAGGCGGCCCGGGCGGTTCCCGAGATCGTCCGCGAGCTCCGCGACGAGGGCTACGCCGTGCCCATCATCGGCGACTTCCACTACAACGGACACCTGCTCCTCACCCGGTACCCCGACTGCGCGGAGGCGCTGGCGAAGCTGCGCATCAACCCGGGGAACGTGGGCACCAAGCACCGGGACGCCAACTTCCAGCAGATCGTCCAGGTGGCCATCGATCACGACAAGCCGGTGCGCATCGGCGTGAACTGGGGCTCGCTGGACCAGAGGCTCCTCACCGAGCTCATGGACGCCAACGCCAAGGCGGAGCGGCCCAAGGAAGCGGAGGAGGTCCTCATGGACGCCATGGTGGAGAGCGCCGTGCGCTCCGCCGCCCTGGCGGAGGAAACGGGGCTCGCCGCCGACCGCATCGTCATCTCCACCAAGGTCTCCACCGTCCGGAACCTCATCTACGTGTACCGGATGCTGGCGGACCGGTCCCGCTACCCGCTCCACCTGGGCCTCACCGAGGCGGGGCTCGGGGCCAAGGGGATCGTGGCCACCACGGCAGGCCTGGCGCCCCTCCTCCTGGACGGCATCGGGGACACCATCCGCGTGTCCCTCACGCCCAGGCCGGGGGGCGACCGGGCCGAGGAGGTGCGGGTGGCCCAGCAGATCCTCCAGTCCCTGGGGATCCGCCACTTCGAGCCCCAGGTGACGTCGTGCCCCGGGTGCGGGCGCACGACCAGCACGTTCTTCCAGGAGATGGCCGAGGACATCACCGGCTACATCCGCGACAACATGCCCGCCTGGCGTCGCGAGTACCCCGGCGTGGAAGCCATGGAGGTGGCGGTCATGGGGTGCGTGGTCAACGGACCCGGCGAGTCGAAGTACGCCAACATCGGCATCAGCCTTCCCGGGACCTTCGAGGAGCCCAAGGCCCCCGTGTACATCGACGGGGAGCACGCCCTCACGCTGAAGGGGGAGGGCCTGGTGGAGGAGTTCAAGGGCATCCTGATGGACTACGTGCGGCGCACGTACGGGGGAGCGGGAGAGGCGTAGCGGCGCTCCCGGCGCGCGGCTACCCCCCCGCCGGCCCGGCGTCCACCCGGCGGAGGAACTCCAGCACGGCGCGGGTGCGCGCAGCGTCCATGCCGCCCGCCACGAGCATCTGCACCTGGTACCCTTGGAGGAGGGCCCGGGCCACCGGGTCCTCCCGGGTCATGGAGTCGGGGGCCATGACCATGGCCCGGATCCACGCGTAGTCCCTGCGCAGCGTGACGCCCTCCAGGTTGGGCCCCAGCCGGGGCTCGCCGTGGACGGCATGGCACGCCTGACAGCGGGCGTCGAAGACCCGGGCTCCCAGGTCGGCGAGCGCCTCGTCGATGGGGGTGTCCGGCCCCGGAAGGGCGCCCTCGGCCCAGGGCGTCAGGGCCCGCTCCAGCTCCCGAGCATCCGACGCGCGCAAAGCCCACCAGGCGCCGAGCCCCACCGCGCACGCGGCGACGAGGAGGGCCAGGGGAAGGGCTCCCCTGCGGCGGGGCTGATCGGGGGCGTGCGGCGGCATGCCGCGCAAGGTAGCTTGCTCGGGCCCCCCTTGCAGAGGGACGCTTGCGTCCGGGAGCAACGCTCGCCGGGCGGTCCGCGTCTCAGAAGCGGTGTTTCTCGCACAGGCGACCTCCCCGCCTCCCAACGGCGTCCACCCCACCCGAGCGGCCGCATGGACTTCTCCCGTCGAACCCTGAGCCTGGTCACCGTCGTCCTCGTCCTCGGCGCCGTGGCCGTGGCGGTCTGGCTGCGCCTTCCCGAGGATGCGGAGGCCGACGCCGCCGCCGGGAGCGACCCCGCGGCCGTCGCGAGCGAGGGCGAGGCGCTTCCCGAGACCTCGGGCGCAGGGCAGTTCTCCACCGACGTCCCCCAACCCGTTACGGGCGCCGAGGTGGTGCGCGACACCCTGTGGATCCGCGTCACCGCGTCGGGGCGGGCCGAGGCGTACCGCCGGGCCACCTTGAGCGCTCAGGTCGAGGGGGTCGTCACCGCCCTCGCCGTCCAGGAGAACCAGCGCGTTGCCGCCGGGGAGATCCTCCTCCGCGTCGACACCACCGAATACGCACTCCAGGTGGCGCAGGCACGTGCCGACCTCCTGGCCGCGGACACCGAGTACCGTCAGCTCGTCCTTTTCGACGACCGGATCTCCGACCCGGCGGTGCGCGCCGAGCGCGAGCGCATCGCGCGGTCGAAGAGCGGGCTCGACCAGCGGGAGGTGGCGCTCCGCCAAGCCGAGCTTCGGCTGGAGCGGACCCGCGTCGTCGCGCCCTTCGCCGGGCGGGTGGCGAACGTGGAGGTGGTGGTGGGCGAGAACGTCCCCGTCTCGACCCAGCTCCTCACCGTGGTGTCGCTGGATCCCATCAAGGTGGAGGTCCAGGTCCTCGAGGCGGAGCTGGGGTACCTCCGGGAGGGGCGCCGCGCCGAGGTGCGCTTCGCCGCCTACCCCGGCGAGGTCTTCACCGGACGTGTGGAGACCATCAACCCGGTGGTGGACCCGGAGACCAGCACGGGGCGCGTGACGGTCCTCCTGGAGAACCGGGACCAGCGCATCAAGCCGGGCATGTACGCGGAGGTGTCCCTGGACGCCGAGGCCCTCCCCGACCGGGTCCTGGTCCCCCGGGCCGCCATCCTGGAGCGGGGGGAGGGGCGGCGCCGCACCATGCTCTTCGTCTTCGAGTCCGACGGGAGCCGGGGGCTGGCCAAGTGGCGCTACGTCACCACGGGCCGGGAGAACGAGACCGTGGTGGAGATCGTCCCGGGGGACGAGGGCATGGTGGAGCCCGGCGAGATCGTCCTGGTGGACGGCCACCACTACCTGGCCCACGACACCCCGGTGCGCCTGGTGGAGAGCGTCGCCGCCGAGGGCGGGAGGCCGGGACGATGAGGCGCCGGCCCGCGGCCGCGGCGGCGGCCATGGTGCTGGGGCTGGCGGCGCCGGGGTCGGCGGCCGCCCAACAGCCGGACACGGTGACGCTCACCCTGGAGCTGGCCCTCGACATCGCCCGGGGCACCAACCCCGCGTACCGGCAGGCGGTGAACTCTGCCCAGCTCAACGGAACCGAGATGCGCACCACCTGGTTCGACCAGGTGCTCCCCCAGGCCCGCGTGCGCCTCTTCGACACCCAGTTCACGGGGAACCTGACCCGGCAGGCCTTCGACAACTTCGGCAATCCCATCGAGAACCCCGTCCCGGACTGGCGGTACTTCTCCCAGACGAACCAGTCCCTGGACCTCACCTGGGTGGTGCAAGGGGCGTCCATCTTCAACGCCCTGAACCGCCAGAGCCTGACCAACCTGGACCGGGAGATCGCCGAGACGCGGGCCCGCACCGAGCTGGGGGTCGAGGTGCGTCGGGCGTACTGGGACGCGCTGGAGCAGCGGGCGCTCCTGCGGGCGGAGGCCGAGCTGGTGGAGGGCCGCCGCCTGGACCACGAGGTGGCCCGGCGCCTGTTCTCCCTGGCTCTGCGGACCCGCGTGGACGTGCTCAACGCCGAGCTGGCCATCGAGCAGCAAGAGCTGGCGCTGCGCCGGCAGGAGGCCGCCTACGAGAAGGCCAAGCTGGCGCTGCGCACCCGGATGGGCGACGACGACCTGGGTCCCTTCCGCCTGGGCGAGGAGCCGCTGCCCATCTTCGATCCGGCCGCCCTCGAGGCGGACCGCCTGGTGGCGCAGGCGCTGGACGCGAACCCGGAGCTCCGCCAGGCCGAAGTGGCCGTCCGGTCGGCGGGCGTGGCCCTCAAGGAGAGCAAGCGGTCCTGGTGGCCCACCCTCGTCCTCAACTTCAACCTCGCCCGGAGGGCCCGTGGCGATCAGCGGGACGCCCTCTTCGACATGTCCTTCGACGAGGACCTGGACCAGCAGTTCTACATCGGCCTCCAGGTGCCGATGTTCAACAACTTCTTCGAGAACCAGCAGAGCATCCACCAATCGTCGGTGGAGCTGAGCAACCGCAGGGAGGCCGAGCGGGCGACGCGCCTGGGGGTGGAGGAGTCGGTGCGCACGGCGCTCCTGGAGCTGTCGAGCCAGTCGGAGAGCCTGCGCCTCGCCGAGCGCTCGGCGGAGATCGCCGCCGAGGCCCTCAGCCTGGCCCAGGAGGAGTACCGCATCGGGACGCGGACCTTCGAGGACCTGCGCCAGACCATCGACGCCGAGGCCGACACCCGCCGGCAGGTGATCCAGGCGCGCTACGCCTTCGTGGATGCCCTCCTCAGCCTGGAAGAGGCCGTCGGGGTCCCCGTCGCGCCCACCGGGGGCGGGGCCCGCTAGCCCGTGTCCATCCCCGGAACCTCGACCCGGCGGCCCGTCGCCGTCTGGATGCTCTTCCTGGCGGTGATCCTGCTGGGGCTCATCAGCTACCAGCGGCTCCCCATCGACCTCCTCCCCGACGTGAGCTACCCGCGGCTGGTGGTCTACACCTCGTACCCCGACGTGGCCCCCGCGGAGGTGGAGCGCCTCGTCTCGGAGCGCATCGAGGCGGAGGCGGCCGCCGTGCCCGGCGTGGAGCGGGTGACCTCGGTGTCCCGGGAGGGCGTGAGCCTGGTGACGCTCCGCTTCGCGTGGGGCACCGACATGGACTTCGCCATGCTCAACGTCCGGGAGCGCCTGGACAACGTGCGCGAGTCCCTGCCCGAGAGCGCGACGCGCCCGGCCATCCTGCGGGTGGACCCCGAGTCCGAGCCCATCATGGCCCTGAGCGTCGCCGGCGGGGAGGACCTCTGGCAGACCAAGGAGCTGGCTGAGACGGTCTTCCGCCGGCGCCTGGAGCAGCTCGACGGCGTGGCCCAGGCGGCGGTTACGGGGGGCCTGGACCGGGAGATCCAGGTGGAGGTGAACCCAGGCCTGCTGGACGCCTACGGCCTCACCATCGAGGGGATCTCGACGGCGCTGGAGCAAGCCAACGTGAGTGCCCCCGGGGGCACGATCCTCCAGGGCCGGTACAGGTACCCGCTGAGGACGCTGGGCGAGTTCCGCACCGTCGAGGAGATCGCCGACGTGGTGGTGGCCCGCCAGCAGGGGGCGGCTCCCGGCGGCGGCGTCCGTCTCGTGCGCCTCCGCGACGTGGGGCGGGTGGTGGACGGCTTCGCCGAGCGGGAGTCCATCGCGCGCTACAACGGCCGGGAGGCGGTGGGCCTCCTGGTCTTCAAGGAGTCGGGGGCCAACACCGTCACGGTGGCCCAGGCGGTGGACGGCGTCCTGGACGAGCTGGAGGAGGAGTATCCGGCGGTGCGCCTGGACGTGGCGTACAGCCAGGCGGGGTTCATCGCCGCGGCCATCGCCAACGTGGTCCAGTCGCTGGTCTCGGGAGGCTTCCTCGCCTTTCTCGTGCTCTTCTTCTTCCTGCGCGACCCCCGCTACCCGGTGGCCATCGCCCTGGCCATCCCCATCTCGGTGGTGGCCACCTTCGTCCTCATGGGCGCGGCGGGCGTCTCCCTGAACATCATGAGCCTGGGCGGCCTGGCGCTGGGCGTGGGCATGCTCGTGGACAACTCCATCGTGGTGCTGGAGAACATCTTCCGGCACCGGGAGGAGCTGGGCGCCGGCGCCGAGGAGGCGGCGGCACGGGGGGCGGAGGAGGTGCAGGGCGCCATCACCTCGTCGACGCTCACCACCATCGCCGTCTTCGGGCCCATCATCTACGTGAAGGGCGTGGCGGGGGAGCTCTTCAAGGACCTCTCCCTCTCGGTGGCCTTCTCCCTCCTGGCGTCCCTCCTGGTGGCGGTGACGCTGCTCCCCTCGCTGGCGGCCCGCTTCGCCGGGGCCCGGCCGGAGGCCCGGGGGGCGGGGCCCGAGGTGGCGCCGCGCACGCGCAGGCCCGGGCTCGTCGGGACCCTCCTGTGGGCGGCGGGCGGCGTGGGACGGGCCCCCGCACGGGCAGCCCGCTGGACCGGCTGGCGGGCCGCGGCGCTCCTCCGCTTCTGGCTGGGCGGGGTGGGGCGGGCCGTGGGGCGCGCCTTCCGCCCTCTCGTCGATGGGTTCGACCGGGCCTTCGAGCGCTTCGCCACGTGGTACCACGGGATCCTGGAGTGGGCGCTGGACCACCCCCGTCCCGTCCTGGGCGGCGCCTTCGCCGCGCTGGTCGTGGCGCTGGGCGTGGGCTCCTTCCTTCCCCGGGACCTCCTCCCGGCGGTGGACCAGGGCGCGCTGGAGATCCACCTCGAGCTCCCCGAGGGCACCGCCCTGGAGGGGACGCTGGAGGCCGCTTCCACCGTCGAGGGGGCCACGCTGGCCGACGAGGGCGTGGGCACGGTGTTCAGCACCGTGGGACGCGACGTCCAGGCCTACGCCACCGGCGAGGAGGCCACGGGACTCCACACGGCTACGCTCCGGGTCCGGCTGGAGGAGGGGAGCGCCTCGGAGGAGGTGTCCGCCCGGCTCCGTGAGCTGGCGCCCCAGGTGCCCCAGGCCGTCATGTCGGTGCGCACGGGGCAGGTGACGGCGCTGGGGACCCTCCTGGGGGGCACCGACGCCGACATCTCGGTGCGCGTCCGCGGAGAGGACCTGGATCAGACCTACGGCGTGGCCCTGGAGGTGGAGCGCCGCCTCCGCGAAGTGGCGTCGCTGGGGAACGTGCGCCTGGGCACCGAACGGGGGCAGCCCCAGGTGCAGGTGGAGATCGACCGGGTGGCGTGCGCCACCTTCGGCGTCGAGCCCCGCGCCGTGGCGGAGGTCATCGACCGGGCCATGCGGGGGGACCGGGCCACCGAGTTCCTCGACTTCGACCGCAAGATCGACATCGTGGTGCGCTACCCGCAGGAGCTGCGGTACTCGCTGGCCACGCTGGAGGGCCTGAAGGTCTCCGGCGTGCCCCTGCGGGAGCTGGTGACGGTCCGGGAGGCCCTGGGCCCCGCCGAGGTCCACCGGGAGGATCAGGGGCGCGTCATCGCGGTCTACGCCGACGTGGCGAGGGGAGGGCTGGACCAGGCCATCCAGGACGTGGAGGCCGTGCTCTCCGACATCCCCGTCTCCCGTGAGCTTCGCTGGGAGGTGGGGGGCGAGAACGAGGAGATGCGGCGGGCCTTCAGGGACCTGGCGCTGGCCTTCGCGCTGGCGGTGATCCTGGTCTACATGATCCTCGCCGCCGAGTTCGAGTCCTTCCTCCACCCCTTCACCATCCTCATGTCCGTGCCCCTCGCCCTGGTGGGGGCGCTCTTCGCGCTGGCGCTCACGGGGCAGGGGATCAACACCATGAGCCTCATAGGCCTCGTGATCCTCGTGGGCATCGTGGACAACGACGCCATCGTGAAGGTGGACTTCATCGTCCAGGCCCAGCGACGCGGGCTGGCGCTGCGGGAGGCCATCATGGAGGCCGGGCGCGTGCGTCTGCGGCCCATCGTCATGACCACGGTGACGACGATCCTGGGGCTCTTCCCCATGGCCCTGGGGTTCGGGGAGGGGGCCGACCTGCGGGCGCCCATGGCCATCACGGTCATCGGCGGACTGGCGGTGGCCACCGCGCTCACGCTGGTGGTTGTCCCGGTGGTCTACCAGACCGTGGAGCGGGCGCGCCATCGGGCGCGAAGGGCGGTGGGCGAGCTCGTGGCGGCACCGGGAGACTGACGTGATCCGCCTCTCCCTCCGGCGGCCCGTGGCCGTGGCCATGACGTACACGTCGGTGGCGCTCCTGGGCGTCGCGGCCTGGCGGAACATCCCCATCGAGCTCCTCCCCGACACGCGTCTGCCCCGTCTCTCGGTGCGGGGGACGTGGCGGGGTGCCTCCCCGGAAACGGTGGAGGCCTTCCTCACGTCGCCCCTGGAGTCGGCCATCCAGCAGGTGGACGGCGTGGAGGAGATCGTCTCCGAGTCCTACGAGGAGAACGGCATCGGCACCGCCGACATCCAGGTGGAGTTCGCTCGGGACACGGACATGGACTTCGCCCGCCTGGACCTTTCGGAGCGCATCTCCGCGCTGGAGGAGGAACTGCCCCCCGGGGCGGACCGGGTGGTGGTGGAGCAATACGTCCCCGAGGAGTTCCAGGAGCAGAACCGCCCCTTCCTCCGGTACACCTTCACCGGGCCCTACACCCTGGAGGCCCTCCGCCGCCACGTGGACGACGTGGTGGTGCCGGAGATCGCCCAGGTGGAAGGGGTGGGCGTGGTGCGCGTGGCGGGCGGCCGGGAGCGCCGCCTGGAGATCAAGCTCGACCCCCAGAAGATCGCCGCGCTGGGGCTCGACCCCTGGACGGTGCGCCAGCGCGTGCAGGAGCTGGACCTGGTGCGCGAGGCCGGGGCGGTCCGGGAGGACGTGCTGGAGCGCACCATCACCATCGTCAACCGGCCCGAGTCCGCGGAGGACGTGCGGAGCGCCGTCATCACGGCGGTGGCGGGAACGCCGGTGAGGGTGTCGGACATCGCCACCGTCCACGACACCTACGAGGAGGCCCGCTCCTTCAGCCGCATCGACGGGCGCCCCTCGGTGTCGTTCGTGGTGACCAAGGCCATCGGGGCCAACACGGTACGCGTGGCCGACGAGGTCAAGGAGCGCATGGCGCGCCTGGAGCGCCTCAACCCCTACGGGGCGCGCTTCATCCTCGACGACGACGAGAGCAAGGAGATCCGCGAGCAGCTCACCGACCTGAGGACGCGGGCGCTCTTCAGCGCGCTCGTGATCTTCGTGGTGCTGCTGGCCTTCCTCCGGTCGTTCCGCTCCGCCGCGCTCATCTTCGCCACCATCGGCTTCAGCGTCCTCATCGCGCTGAACCTCATCTACTTCGGGGGGCTCACCCTCAACCTCCTCACCCTCATGGGCCTGGCCATGGGCTTCGGGCTCATCGTGGACAACGCCATCGTGGTGCTGGAGAACGTGTACCGGCGGTGGCAGCGGGGGGACCACCCCCGCCACGCGGCGGAGGAGGGGGCCAGGGAGGTGGTGCTCCCCATCCTGGCGTCCACCGCCACCACGCTCATCGTCTTCATCCCCTTCGTGTACCTGCAGGGCGAGCTGCGCGTGTTCTACGTCCCGCTGGCGGTGGTCGTGGGGCTCACGCTGTTGGCCTCGCTCTTCGTGGCGTTCAGCTTCATCCCCTCTCTGGGGGCGCGCATCCTCACGCTGGGGCGGCGACGCGCGGGCGCCCTCGCGGGGGAGGGCGTGGGGGAGGCGGCGACGCGCCGCCCCCTCTACGTGCGCTTCTACGCCGACGTGGTGGGCTTCACCGTGCGCCATCCCTGGTTCGCCGGCGCCTTCACGGCGCTGGTCTTCGGAGGCTCGTACTACCTGTTCGACAAGTACGTCACCACGTGGACCATCTTCGGCGGGGGCTTCGGGGAGCGCACGTACATCAGCGTGTTCATCGAACTGCCCCGGGGCTCGAACCTGGAGCGCACCGACCAGCTCGTGTCGTTCTTCGAGGAGAAGCTCGCGCAGATGCCCGAGGTGGAGCAGTACACCGCCGACGTGTACGAGAACCGGGGGTACATGGAGGTCACGTTCCCCGACTCGCTGGAGAACACGCAGGTCCCGGTGGCCATCAAGGAGCAGATGTTCGCCTACTCCCACTCCTTCACCGGGGCGGAGGTGCGCGTCTACGGCTACGGCCCCTCGTTCTACGGGGGCGGATCGAGTCCGCCCAACTACGCCATCACCGTGCTGGGCTACAACTACGAGCGCGTCCGGGATATCGCGGAGGACATCGGCCGCCGGCTGTCTCGCCTGTCCCGCGTCCAGGAGGTGGACACCAACGCGTCGTCGCGGCGCTTCAGCCGGGACAAGGCGTCGGAGTACGTGGTCACCATCCACCGGGACCGCCTTGCCCGCCACGCCATGACCGTGGAGGGGCTGGTGAACCGCCTGGCGGCGGCCGTGGCGGGCAACGCGCGCCTCGGCTACCTGAAGCTGGGCGGAGAGGAGGTCCAGTACCAGGTGAAGCTGGAGGCCAACGAGGACATGGACGTCCTGGCCCTCACCGAGACGCTGGTGGACACCCCTGACGGGCAGCGCATCCGCCTGGGCGAGGTGGTGACCGTGGAGCCCCGGGAGGTCCTGGCGCGGATCCGGCGGGAGAACCAGCAGTACGAGCGCACGGTGGCCTACGAGTTCCGTGGGCCGCAGAAGCTGGGCGACCTCTTCCACGAGAGGGTCATCGAGGCCACCCAGGCGCCCCCGGGCTACACGGTGGAAAAGGGGGACACGGGGTGGTGGATCAACCCGGAGGACCAGCGGCAGATCTGGATGGTCATCGCCGTGGCGCTCCTCCTGGTCTACATGGTCACTGCGGCGGTCTTCGAGTCGCTCCTCCAGCCGCTGGCTGTGATCCTCACCGTGCCCATGGCCCTCATCGGCGTCTTCCTCATCTTCTACTTCACCGGCGCGCCCTTCACGCGGGAGGCGTACATCGGCGTGATCATGATGTTCGGCATCGTGGTCAACAACGCCATCCTGCTGGTGGACCACGTCAACGGCGTGCGCCGCAGGGAGCCCGGGCTCCCCTTCCACGACGCCATCGTGAAGGGGACGCTGGAGCGGGTGAGGCCCATCCTCATGACCACCGCCACCACCGTGCTGGGGCTCCTCCCGCTGGTCCTCTTCGGGGAGGGGGCAGGCTCCAACATCTGGGACGCGCTGGCCTTCGTCCTCATCGGGGGCCTCCTGTCGTCCACGCTCTTCGTCCTCACCATCACGCCGGCGGCGTATGGCGTGCTGGAGGGGTGGAAGGCCCGGAGGAGCGCGACGTCCGCCGCGCCTCCGCGGGCGCCGGAGCCGGAGCCGTCGCCGGCGGGGTGAGGCGGGCCCTCAGGCCGCCGCGGGAGCGTGGAGCTCCCCGGTGGCCCCCACCAGGAGGACGGCCATGACCAGGGCCGACGACACGCACCAGGCGCACGTCGCCCCGATGACGAAGGGCTCGAGGAAGGTGAGCCAGGCCGAGAACGCCGTCCCCACCCACGCCATGCCCCAGAGCGCGCCGCGGGCCCTTCCGGCCAGCGGTTCCCCGGCCGTTCGGGCAGCCACCCAGGCCGCGAGGAGAGCCACGTAGCCCGCCAGCCCCAGCACGCCCACGGGGAGGATGCCGAAGAGGTGGGCCCAGGTGCTCTGCTGGACGGTGTTGCAGTCCCCAACCGGACCGCACACGGCGAGGGTCCCGGTGACCTCCACGAAGCTCAGGTAGGCCGCGATGCCCATGCCCACCGCCGCAAGGAGGGGGAAGAGGGGGCGGGGCAGCACGGGGGCCGGGGACCCGGGGCGAAGCACGAGACGCGTGGACCAGGCCAGGACGCCCAGGAGGAGGAGCAGGACGGCCACCGCCACGCCGTTCGCCACCGGGTCCCTGAGGAACCGGTCCATGGGGGTGGCGGAGGTGGTCTCGAAGACCTCCTCGTCGGGGAGCGCCGCGCTGAGCCCCGAGTCGTCCGCCGACGGGGTGGCGGGGGGCGGGGCCGACGCGGTGTCCTGAGGCCTCTCCGGCCCCGGGGCGGGGGCGTCCGAGGTCCGGGCACCCCGACGGGCCGTGTCGTCGGCCGGGGTCGCGGCGTCGCGGGAGGGGGCCGGCGGGGGGGTGGCCTCGCCAGGGGCCGCCTCCGCGTCGGCGTCGGGGCGCCGGTCCAGGAGCCCCTGCGCCGCCAGCACCTCCCTGAGCCGGGCGACGGGCGGCCAGTCCAGGCCGCCGCCGGCCAGCCCGCGCTCGACGATTCCCGGGAGCTGCTGGGGGATCTCCAGGGAGCCCACGAGGACGTGGGGGCCCACCACGAGGGTGGGGACGCCCAGGCGGCCCTCGGGAATCGCGAAGTGGTCCACCGTGGCCTGGTAGAGCTCCTGGCCGCCCCGTGTGGTCACGTCGACGCCCACCACCACGAAGGCGTCGCCGAAGCGCTCGCGGAGGGGCGGGAGGTGGCGGTTGATGACCTCGTGGCAGTGGGGGCACGAGGGGGAGTAGAAGAGCACCGCGTTGACCACGGCCTCCTGGGCCCGGGCGGGGAGAACCGACCCCAAGGCGAGGAGGACGGCGGCGAAGAGACCCCTCGAGGCACGCATGGACACCCCCGTAGGTGCGCGACGGTCGCGATGGACCGAAGTTAACGTCTTCGCCCCCCCGGGGGCGCACCTGGCCACCGGAGGAAGACGACATGGGTGTACGCGACACCGCCGCCCCGATCCGCCTCGCCCAGGCCGCCGCCCTCGCGCTGGCCCTGGCGGCCCCCCCGGCCGGCGTGTCGGGGCAGGCGTTCCACGGCCGTGTCCTGGACGCCGAGACCGACGAGGGGGTGAGCACGGCGCTGGTGCGCCTCCTCGACGGGGAGAGCCGGGACGTGGCCGTCACCCTGGCCGACTCCCTGGGGCGCTACCGTCTGGAGGCCCCTGGGCCGGGGACGTACCGCCTCGCGGCGGAGGGCCTGGGGTACGCCGCGGCGGAGACGCCCCTCCTGAGGGTCGAGGACGCCGACAGGGACTACGCGGTGGACCTCACCACCCGCAGGGTGCCCATCCCCATCCGGGGGATGGAGGTCTCGGTGGAGCGCCAGCGGGAGCTGGAGCGGGCCATCAACCTGGTGGTGGGTACGAACCCCAGGTCCCTCCGCACGCCCCCCATTCCCCGGCGGGTCATCGAGGACCACCTGGACAAGGGGCACTCCTTCCCCGACCTGGTGCGGTGGACCAACGCGCCCATCGTCGTGAAGGGCTTCGGCCGGGACCTGTGCTTCGAGTACCGGCTGGTGTGCATGAGGGTCTTCCTGAACGGGGTCCCCCTTGGGCCGCACTTCTGGGACACCCTCCCGCTGGACATGGTGGAGACCATCGTCATCGTGGGGAGCAACGAGAGCATCGTCTACGGCCCCAGCATCCTCCTCTACACGGCGGGCCGGCTCCGGTGACGTCCACGGGCCACACTTCCGCCCCACCCTCGAAGGAGTCCTCCATGCGCCACGCCGTCCTGCCGCTGCTCCTGGCGGTCAACGTCCTCGCCGCCTGCGGAGGCGAGGCCCCTCCCTCCATTCCCCAGGACGCGCCGGTGGCCCCGGACATGGCCGCGCTCGCCGACGTCGTCCTCCAACGGCTCGCGCTCCGGCCCGGGGAGCGGGTTCTCCTGGTGGGCCAGCCCGGGCGCTTCGACGCCATGGTGGAGCGCCTCCGCGCGGGAGTGCGGGCGGCGGGTGCCGAGGACCTGGGGGGGTGGCCCGTGGAGGGCTCGGCGCCCGCGGGGTGGGAGACCGAATTCACGCGCGGGCTCGGGGGGCTGGACGGGGACGCGTTGGTGACGGCCCTGTCCGGCGTGGACGCCGCCGTGATGCTTCCGGGCGCCGTCCCCGCGCACCCGGTGTATGCCGCGCTCCAGGCGGTGCTCCGGGGCGGTCGTGGCCGGACGGTCCACTTCCACTGGGCGGGCGCGTACGCCCTGGACGGGACGCTCATGGACATGGACCCGGGCCGCGCCGCGCTGTACCGGGACGTCCTGTTGAGCACCGACTACGCGGCCCTCGCCGCCGCCCAGCGCGCCTTCGAGGACGCCGTGCGGGGCGCGGAGGTGCGCGTCACCACGCCGGCGGGCACGGACCTGCGGTTCCGCGTCGGCGACCGGCCGGTGACGAAGCAGGACGGCGACGCCTCCGCCGCCCGGGCCGCCCTGGCGCGGAACCTCATCGACCGGGAGGTGGAGCTCCCCGCGGGGGCCATCCGCGTGGCACCCCTGGAGGAGACGGTGGAGGGGCGGGTGGTCTTCCCGCCCTCGGCCTGGGGGGCTACGACCGTGGAGGGGCTGACGCTCACGTTCACGAGGGGCGTGGCCGTGGAGGTCGAGGCGGCGACGGGGGTGGAGGCGGTCCGGGCCGAGATGGACGGCGCGGGCCCGGCGGCACGCGCCTTCCGGGAGTTCGCCCTGGGCTTCAACCCCCTGCTGGCCATCCCCGCGACGGACCCGTGGATCCCTTACTACGGGTACGGCGCCGGCGTGGTCCGCCTCTCCCTGGGCGACAACACCGAGCTGGGCGGTGCCGTGGGGGGCGGGTACGTGCGCTGGAACTTCTTCACCGACGCCACCGTCACCGTGGACGGGGTACCCTGGGTGGAGAACGGACGCCTCGTGACCCAACCGGGGGCCGGCGCGTGAGCGGGCGCCCTCTCGACACGCCGAACCCGGAGCCCAACGCGGCGGTCGTCCGGCAGCTCGAGATCGTGCGCTTCCGGGAGGCCACGCATGCGCTCCCGTGCGAGGTGGAGGGGGAGTTGGCACGGCACGGGGCCCGCTGAAACCCTTTCCACTATCTTTCACGGCTACAGCACCCACGGGGCGAGCCCTGGAAGCCGCCCCGGGGCCGCCTCCAACCGCGCCACCCGCATGAGCGAAGCCAGCACGCCCCGGTCACCGGGAACAGACTTCATCCGCCAGATCGTCTCGGCCCACCTCGAGGAGGGCCGGTACGACGCGGTCGTCACCCGCTTCCCCCCCGAGCCCAACGGGTACCTCCACCTGGGGCACGCCAAGTCCATCTGCCTGAACTTCGGCATCGCCGAGGAGTTCGGCGGGCGCTGCCACCTCCGCTTCGACGACACCAACCCGGAGACGGAGCGCACGGAGTACGTGGCGTCCATCCAGAACGACGTCCGCTGGCTGGGCTACGACTGGGGCCCACACCTGTACTTCGCGTCGGACTACTTCGAGCGCATGGTCGAGTGCGCCGAGGTGCTCATCGGGAAGGGCCTGGCGTACGTGGACTCCTCCACCGAGGAGGAGATCCGGGAGGCCCGGGGGTCGGTGACCGAGCCGGGGCGCCCCACCGCGTACCGGGACCGGTCGGTGGAGGAGAACCTGGACCTGTTCCGCCGCATGCGCGCCGGCGAGTTCCCCAACGGCGCCCACGTGCTCCGGGGGAAGATCGACCTGGCTTCGCCCAACATGATCATGCGCGACCCGGTGTTCTACCGCATCCGCCACGCCAGCCACTACCGCACGGGCGACGACTGGTGCGTCTACCCGCTGTACGACTACGCCCACTGCCTCGAGGACGCCTTCGAGGGCGTGAGCCACTCGCTTTGCACCCTCGAGTTCGAGAACAACCGGGAGATCTACGACTGGATCCTGGACAACGTGGGCTTCGAGGAGCCCCGGACCCACCAGTACGAGTTCAACCGGCTGAACGTGGAGTACACGGTCCTCTCCAAGCGGAGGCTCATCCGCCTGGTGGAGGAGGGGCACGTGGCGGGGTGGGACGACCCGCGCATGCCCACCATCGCGGGCATCCGGCGACGGGGTGTGCCTCCCGAGGCGCTCCGGGCCTTCGCCTTCGCCGCGGGCGTGGTGAAGAGCAACTCCCGGGTGGACATCGCCAAGCTGGAGTACGCCATCCGCGACACCCTGAACGCGGTGGCGCCCCGGGTGATGGCGGTGGTGGAGCCCCTCAAGGTCGTGATCACCGACTACCCCGAGGGAACGGAGGAGGAGCTGGACGCCCCCTACTACCCCCACGACGTGCCGAAGGAGGGCTCCCGCCCCGTCCCCTTCGGCCGGGAGCTGTGGATCGAGCGCTCCGACTTCGAGGAGACGCCGCCCAAGGGGTTCAAGCGCCTGGTCCCGGGGGGCGATGTCCGGCTCAGGTACGCATACGTCGTCCGTTGTGAGGAGGTGGTGAAGGACGCCGGCGGGAACGTGGTGGAGCTGCGCTGCAGCTACGATCCCGCCACCCGCGGGGGCGAGTCCGGGGGGCGGAAGGGGCTGGGCACCATCCACTGGGTCTCGGCCGCCCACGCACTCGACGCCGAGCTCAGGCTCTACGACCGTCTCTTCGACGCCCCGGACCCCGATGAGGTGCCCGAGGGCGGCGACTTCACCGATCACCTCAACCCCGATTCCCTCCGCGTGGCCCGGGGCAAGGTCGAGCCCTCGGTGGCCCTGGACGCCCCGGACACGCGCTACCAGTTCGAGCGCGTGGGGTACTTCTGGCGCGACCCGGTGGACGGGGCGGGGGACGGCCTTGTGTTCAACCGCATCGTGACGCTGAAGGACACCTGGGCGAAGCAGATGGCGGCGGAAGCCGCTCCCCCCGGAGCGAAGGCGGCCGCTCCCCCTCCGGAGCCGGTGCCCGGGCCGCAGCGGGGGCCGAGGGTGAGCGCCGAGCGGGAGGGGAAGCGCCGCGCAGACCCCGAGCTGGCGGTGCGGATGGAGCGGTACGTCCGCGACTTCGACATGGCGCTGGAGGACGCCGACGTCCTCACCGGGTCCCGGGAGTCCTCCGACTTCTTCGAGGAGGCGCTGGAGGCCCACGGAGACGCCCTCACCGTGGCGTCGTGGATGGTGAACGACCTGCGCGGCGTCCTGGCCGGGAGGACCGTCGCCCAGCTTCCCTTCCGCGGGCGGGAGCTGGGACGCCTGGCCGAAATGGTGGCCGGGGGCGCGTTGTCGCGCCGGGCCGCCAAGGACGTCCTCGCCGAGATGGCGGAGAAGGGGGGGAACCCCGAGGAGATCACCCGGCGCCTCGGGCTGGAGAAGATCGACGACCACGGGGCCCTGGAGGCCGCCGTGGACGCCGCCCTCGCCCGCTTCCCCGACAAGGTGGAGGAGTACCGGGGCGGCCGCGCCAACCTCATGGGCCTCTTCGTGGGCGAGGTCATGAAGGCCACGAAGGGCGCCGCAGACCCGAAGGCGGTGAAGGACCTCCTGGCGCGCAGGCTTGGGGGCGGGGCATGACCATGCGGGTACGCTTCGCGCCGTCGCCCACCGGGTACCTGCACGTGGGCGGTGCGCGCACCGCCCTGTTCAACTGGCTCCTGGCCCGCAAACACGGCGGCGTCTTCGTGCTGCGCATCGAGGACACGGACCAGCAGCGCAACCGGGACGAGCACACCGAGGCCATCCTCCACGGCCTCACGTGGCTGGGCATCGACTGGGACGAGGGCCCCGTGTTCCAGAGCGAGGGCGTGGCGCGCCACGCCGAGGAGGCGCTCAGGCTCCTGGTGGAGGGGAAGGCGTACCGCGACTTCTCCGACCCGGAGCAGGTGAAGGCGGAGGCGGAGGCTCGCGGTATGCACCCGAGCCGCGTCGCCCGCGAGAAGGCCGAGGCCCTGGGCCCCGGCGAGGCCGAGCGGCGCGCGGCGGCGGGGGAGCGCTTCGCCATCCGCTTCCGCGTGCCCGACGGCGAGACGCGCTTCGTCGACATGGTCCACGGGGAGATGCGCTTCGGCAACGACGACATCGACGACCTGGTCATCCTGCGCAGCGACGGAACGCCGGTGTACAACCTGGCGGTGGTCTCCGACGACCACGCCATGGGCATCACCCACGTCGTCCGCGGCGACGACCACCTGTCGAACACGCCGAAGCAGGCGCTGCTGTACCGGGCGTTGGGCTACGCCGAACCGACCTTCGGGCACGTTCCCCTCATCCTGGGCTCCGACGGCAAGCGCCTGTCGAAGCGCCACGGCGCCACCGCGGTGGGTGACTACGAGGCCCAGGGGATCCTCCCCGAGGCCATGGTCAACTTCCTGGCGCTGCTGGGCTGGAACCCGGGAGACGAGCGGGAGGTGATGTCCCGGACCGAGCTGGTGGAGGCGTTCACAGCCGAGCGGATCCTGAAGAAGAGCTCCGTGTTCGACCTGGAGAAGCTGTCCTGGCTCAACGGCCGGCACCTGGCCGAGACGCCCTCCGCGGAGCTCCTCGCCCGGGCCCGGTCCCGCCTGGGGTCCGTGGAGGGCGTGGACGCTCAGCGCCTCTCCGACGACGCGTGGATGGCCCGCCTGGTGGACCTGCTCAAGGTGCGGGCGCGCACCGTGGACGAGATCGGCGAGCAGGCGCTCCCTTACGTGTCGGACGCGCTGGCGTACGACGAGCAGGCCGTGGCCAGGCACTGGTCCCGGGAGCCGTCCGAGGCGGCCGCGCGCCTGGAGGCGGTCGCGAGGGCGCTGCGCGACGCCGAGTGGGCCGAGGCGCCCCTGGAGGAGAGGCTGCGGGGGCTGGCCGAGGAGCTGGGCGTGGGAGCGGGGAAGCTCATCCATCCGCTCCGCGTCGCCCTCACCGGGCAGGCGTCCAGCCCGGGCATCTTCGAGGTGCTGGCGCTGCTGGGGAGGGAGAGGTCGCTGTCCCGGATCGAGATGGCGCTGGACAGGGTGGGTGCGCCGTGAGAAGACCCTTTCTTGACACTGGTTCCCGGCGCACATTAGGATAGCCTGCCGCCACATGTTTACCGGCGGCTCCACTGCTCTCAAAGGCAACACGTTGCCCCGTTCCGAACCTACAGCGCTTCGCGACGCCGCGGCCCCGCAGGGTCGGCGCGCCCCGGAGGCCGGGACGCACCCCCTCACGGAGATCGAGCGGAAGATCCTGGACTTCATGGTCCAGTATCTGCGCGCGAACACGTACCAGCCGTCCATCCGCGAGATCGGGGAGCGGTTCGGCATCAAGAGCACGAAGACCGTCTCGGAGCACCTCCAATCCCTGGCGGACAAGGGTTGCCTGGAGCGGGACCCGTCGCGCTCGCGGGGCGTGAAGATCCTGGGCGTGGACCTCTCCACGCACACGGTGTCGCTCCCCTGTTACCGCGAGGTGCCCCAGGGCCGGAGCGAGAAGCCGGAGCTGCATCTCTCCATCGACCGCCGGCTCGGCGGCGACAAGGGAGGCTTCTTCGTGCGCGCCGGGTCCTCCGACCTGGCCGTGCTGGGCATCCAGGAAGGCGACTACGTGCTCGTCGAGCCCGTGGACGCCTCCGAGGTGGAGGAAGGCTCCGTGGTGGTGGCTTCGGTGGGGACCGGATCATGGTTCCACCGCTTCAGCCGCAATGGTTCGGGAATCCAGCTCGAATCCCTCAAGCCCGGGGGCGAGCGGACGTTGGTGGACGACGAGGCCCGGCTTCAGCTCGTGGGGCGGGTCACGGCGTTCTACCGGCGCATGGATGAGAGCACCGGGGCATTGAACCTCACCCACCACTGATGGCGCCGGGGCCTCGAACCGCCGCCCCCGACGCCGACCCTCAGCACCCTCAGCTTCACGCATCACCCGAAGAGCCCCACGACCGGCTCTTCATGGCGCGCGCCCTCGAGCTGGCGCGGGCGGCCTGGGCCCGGGGCGAGGTCCCCGTGGGGGCGGTGCTGGTGCGAGAGGGACGGGTGGTGTCGGAGGGGCACAACCGCACCCTCACCCAGGCGGACCCCACCGCCCACGCCGAGGTGGTGACCCTTCGGGCCGCGGCCCGTGCGCAGGGCGATTTCCGCCTGGAGGGGGCCACGCTCTACGTCACCCTCGAGCCGTGCACGATGTGCTGCGGTGCGCTGGTCCTGGGCCGCGTCCCGAGGGTGGTCTACGGTGCCTCCGATCCCAAGGCCGGCATGGCGGGGAGTCTGGGGAACCTCCTCCAGGACCCGCGCCTCAACCACCGCTGCGCGGTGACACCCGGAATCCTGGCCGAGACGGCGGGAGACCTGCTTCGGACCTTCTTCCAGGAGCGCCGCTGAATGCATGCCCGACTCGTCCGTGTGCTGGCCGCCTTCGCCATGGCAGGATGCTCGGTGGTGGCCGCGCCGGAAGGCCCCGTGGGTGCGCGGACCAGAACGGGAGGCGTGCCGCCGGCGGAAGCGGCGGGGGCGCCCGCCCCCCGGAGGGTGGGGGCGGAAGCCGGCCCCACGCGACGCTTCGAGGAGGTGCGGGGGCTGTGGGTGGTGCGCTCGACCCTCACCAGCGAGAGGGGCATACGCGCCATGGTCGCGGACGCCGAGGCGGGGGGCATCAACACGCTGCTCGTGCAGGTGCGCGGGCGGGGTGACGCGTACTACCGGTCCCGGTGGGAGCCCCGGGCCGAGCTCATCGGCGACCCGGACCTGGACCCGCTGGATCTGGTGATCCGCGAGGCCCATGCCCGGGGGATCGCGGTCCACGCCTGGGTGAACACCCATCTGGTCTGGAGCGGCCCGACGCTCCCGGCGAGCCCGCTCCATCTGGTGAACGAGCG
This sequence comes from Gemmatimonadota bacterium, assembly GCA_045863275.1. Lineage (GTDB taxonomy): Bacteria > Gemmatimonadota > Gemmatimonadetes > Longimicrobiales > Gaopeijiaceae > SZUA-318. Next base: position 58,758 of record BTVB01000017.1, on the reverse strand, counting down.
CCCCGACTGGCTGGCGGTGCCCCGCTCGCTGGCGCGCAGGCTCCGGCAGGTCGATCCGTGGGACCCCTCCTACGCCAAGGCGCTGCAGCGGTACGCGCTCCAGAACCCCGCGACGGTGGAGGGCATGTACTCCAGCCCCTCCCACCCTGGCGTGCAGGAGCGCGTCTTCGCGGTGTGGATGGACCTGGCGGAGCGCTACGAGCTCGACGGCATCCACTTCGACTACGTCCGCTACCCCTCCGGGGACTTCGACTATTCGGCGGGGTCGTTGGAGCGGTTCCGGAGCTGGGTGCGTCCCCGTGTCCCGGCGGAGCGCTTCGCGCTCCTGGACGACCAGTACCGCAACGACCCGTTCGCCTTCACCGACGCGCTCCCGGATGCGTGGAGCGAGTTCCGGCGGGAGCAGATCACCGGGCTTGTGGAGCGCGTCTACCGGGGGGTCAAGGAGCGGCGCCCCGACCTGGTGGTCTCCGCCGCGGTGTTCTCCAACGCCGAGGACGCGTACGGAGCCCGCTTCCAGGACTGGCGGCGATGGCTGGACGAGGGGATCCTGGACGTGGTGGTTCCCATGGCCTACACGCCGGTGAACGGGATCTTCACGCGGCAGGTCCGGGAGGCCACCGTCTCCGCCGGCAAACGGGACCGGGTGTGGGCGGGGATCGGCGCCTACCAGAACGGCCTGGACGGCACGCTGGACAAGATCGACATCGCCCGGAAGGAGGGCGTCGGAGGCATGGTGCTCTTCTCCTACGACTGGGCCGTCACCGAGGGGGGACGGGTCGGAGGCGTGCCGTTCCTACGGAACGTGGGCCGGGCCCGCTTCGAAGGCGGAGCCGTGGCCGTCGACGGAGGGCGCGACTAGCCTCCGTCCGATACCGCGGGGATGGCCAGGAACGTCGTCCGTCCCTTGCCCGAGCCCTTCACCTCGTACATGAGCCCGTCGGCCCGGCGCACGAGCTCCTCGGGGTCGGAGACGTCCCCTCCGGAGGTGACCACGCCCATGCTGAAGCCGACGGGCCAGCCCTTTGCCGCCATCGCGGTCTCCAGGACGCCCCGGAGCTTCACGGCGGCCTCCCGCGCCGCCTGGGCATCGGTCTCGGGGAAGAGCACGGCGAACTCGTCCCCGCCGAGCCGCGCGGGCAGATCGGTGACACGGAGCTGGTCGCGGAGGGTGCGTCCCACGGCCTCCAGCACGTCGTCGCCGACGGCGTGTCCCCACCGGTCGTTCACCGCCTTGAAGCCGTCCAGGTCCAGGTACGCCAGGCTCAGCGCCCGCCTGTAGCGGGCCGCGCGCGCGACCTCCTCGTGGACGGCGGCGAAGAACCGGCGGTGGTTCGCCAGGCCGGTGAGGGGGTCCACCTCGGCCAGCGCCCGCTGGGCCGACAGGGCGACGCGCAGCCGCACGAGCAGGCGCGCGATGATGAGGAAGAACGCCAGGCGCACGCCGGCGTTCCAGATGGGAATCCAGGACGCCGAGTAGGCTGCCCCCGCCCACAGGTCCGCCTGGTACCAGCTGGCGGCGGCCAGGAGGCCCATCCCCACGCCCCACCTCCACCCGGCGTACCACGCCGCCAGTCCTACCGGGAGGGCGTAGAACACCGAGGAGGACACCTCGCTCCCGGTAGCCATGTCGATGAGGCCGACCACGGCCACCAAGATCGCAGAGGCGGCTCCTACGGCCCATGCGGGAGCAGCCTCGAGGATGCCGTCCATCCTCGCACCGGTGCTCATGTCAGGCCGTCTCGGCCACCTCCTCGCGCACCTTCGTCCCGAAGAACCGGAGGAAGAGGAAGAGCAGCACGCCGCCTCCCAGCAGCGCCGCCCAGTTGGGGAGCCCGTAGGCGGTGCCGATGTCGCCCAGGAGCATCCCCACGCCGGCGACCAGGAAGGCGTAGGGGAGCTGGGTCCTCACGTGGTCCACGTGGTCGCACCCCGACGCCGTGGACGAGAGCACGGTGGTGTCGGAGATGGGCGAGCAGTGGTCGCCGAAGATGGCCCCCGCCAGCACCGAGCTGATGGCGCCCAGCAGGATGGAGTAGTGGGTGCCGCCGTCGAAGCCGGCGTCGCCGCCCAGGGAGACGGTGAGGGGGATGACCAGCGGCAGGAGGATGGCCATGGTGCCCCACGACGTCCCCGTGGCGAAGGACATGGCCGCCGCCGTGATGAACACGATGACCGGGATCAGGTGGAGGGTCACCCGGCCGGTCAGAATGGTGGCGAGATACTGCGCCGTCCCGATCTCCTCGGTCACCGAGCCCAGCGACCAGGCCAGGACCAGGATGACCATGGCCACCACCATGGCCCGGAGCCCCCCCAGCCAGGCATCGATGCCTTCCGTGACGGTGAGGATTCCCTGGGCCGCCGACATGACGATGGCCATCAGGCACCCGGCCAGCGAGCCCCAGAGGAGCGTGGCGAAGGGGTCGGCCTCCCCGAAGACGTCCATGAGGGAGGCCTCGGGACCCGCGCCCGCGCGGCCCGTGGTGTAGAGCCCGACGAGCACGACGAAGATCACCGTGAGCACCGGCACCGCGGCGTTCCACCAGCGGTGCCGTACCCCCTCCTTCGGGTCCATGATGTGCCCCGACGTGTCGGTGGCGAGCTGGGCCCCCTCCCTGTGGAGGCCCTTGCCCGAGAGCGCCCGGAGTTCGGCGCCGGCCATGGGGCCGAAGTCCCGGTCCATGAACGACGTGAGGAAGACGAAGAGGAGCGCCAGGAGGGGGTAGAAGAGGTAGGGGATGGTGTGGAGGAAGATGGTGAAGGGGCTCGCCGAGACGAGGGCGGCGGCGTGGTCCGGGTTCTGCTCGGCGGCGATGCGGAGCCCGTCGGAGATGAGGCTGATCTCGTAGCCCACCCAGGTGGAGATGGGCACCAGCGCGGCCACCGGCGCCGCCGTGGAGTCCACCAGGTACGCCAGCTTCTCCCTGGACACCTTCAGGCGGTCCGTGATGGGCCGCATGGTGTTGCCGACGATGAGCGTGTTGGCGTAATCGTCGAAGAAGATGGCCATGCCCGCCAGCCAGGTGGCGAGCTTCCCGCGGCGGGGGCTTCGGGCGAAGGGGGCCACCGCCTCCACGATGCCCATGGTGCCGCCGTTGCGGGCGATGATCCCCACCATGCCGCCCAGGAGGAGGGAGAACACCACGATCTGCGTGTGCCCGCCGTCCACGTCGCCCAGCGCGGGGACGGCGAAGGTGTCGATGAAGCGCCAGGTGGCCGAGATGGGGTTGAAGCCGGCCACCGCCAGCGCCCCCAGCCAGACGCCGGCGAAGAGGGCGGTGACCACCTCCCTGAACACCAGGGCCAGGATGATGGCGAGGAGCGGGGGCAGGAGGGAGAACCACCCCGGGGCGAAGGTGGGCGCCACCTCCGTGGCCTCGCCGTTCACCAGGACCTGGAGGGGGAGCTGGCTCTTCTCCGTGACCCGGAGCCCCTCGGCGGCGGCGGTGCCCAGCGGGCCCGCGGAGGCCCGTCCCAGCAGCTGCCCGGCGGCGTCCCGCACCTCCAGCTGCACCGGGTCGATCCCGGCGGTGGCCTCCACCCGGAAGGGGACGCCGTCCAGGACCACCGTGGGGGCCTTTTTCAACTCCTGGGCGGCGCCGGGAAGGGGCGCCGCGCCGAGGAGGAGGGCCAGGGCCGCGAGGCGGAGGAGGGGGGTGCGCATGACGCTCCGGGGGGTGTTGGACGGTGGCTGGGGACCCGACATCATGGCCCGCCACACGGGGCCGTGACAACCCTGGCGCCGGTCGTTGACCCTTCCCGGAGGCGCCGCTACGTTCGGGCGACCTTCGCCTTCCCAACCAGCCTCCGCATGAGCGCCGAACGCATCCCCGTGATGGACGAGACCGCGGTCCGGAGGGCCGTGGCGCGCATGGCGCGGGAGATCGTCGAGAGGAACGGAGGGACGGCGAACCTGGCCGTCATGGGCATCCACCGCAGGGGGGTGCAGATCGCCGAGCTCCTCCGCGGGGAGATCGAGGCGGCGGAGGGAGCCCCGGTGCCCGAGGGCTCCATCGACATCTCCCTCTACCGGGACGACCTGGAGGCCATCGGCCCCCGCCCCATCATCGGCGGGTCCGAGCTCCCCCACACGGGCATCGACGGGAAGACCATCGTGCTCGTGGACGACGTCCAGCACACGGGGCGTACCGCCCGGGCCGCCATCAACGAGCTCATGGACTGGGGCCGTCCGGGCCGGATCCTCCTGTGCGTCCTGGTGGACCGGGGCGGGCGCGAGCTCCCCATCCAGCCCGACATCGTGGGACGCCACCTGGACGTCCTGGAAGAGCATCAGAGCGTCGAGGTCCTCGTCCCGGAGCTGGACGGGCGCCTCGCCGTGGATCTCGTCTTCACACATCCGGAGGCTTGAGTGAACCAGACGGCGTCTGCCCTCGGCAAAGACCTCGTCGGCCTCGAACCCCTCTCCCGCCAGCAGATCGTCGCCATCCTCGACACGGCCGAGCCCTTCAAGGAGATCTCGGAGCGTCGGATCAAGAAGGTCCCCGTGTTGCGGGGAAAGACCATCGTCAACCTCTTCTTCGAAGCGTCCACCCGGACCCGGGTGTCCTTCGAGTTCGCCGAGAAGCGGCTCTCCGCCGACACGGTGAACATCGCCGCGGCCCAGTCGTCGGTGTCCAAGGGGGAGACGCTGGTGGACACGGCGAGGAACCTGGAGGCCATGCGCATCGACATGGTCGTCATGCGCCACGGCGCGTCGGGAGCGGCCCGGTTCCTGGCCGAGCGCATCCCGTCCAACGTCATCAACGCCGGCGACGGCTCCCACGAGCACCCTACGCAGGGGCTCCTGGACATGCTCACCATCCGGGACCACAGGGGGCGCATCGAGGGGCTCAAGGTGTGCATCGTGGGCGACGTGCTCCACTCCCGCGTGGCCCGCTCCAACATCTACGGGCTCCTCAAGCTCGGCGCCGAGGTGGCGGTGTGCGGCCCTCCCACGCTGGTGCCCCGGGGCTTCCGGGACCTGGGCGTGGAGGTCTTCACCCACGTGGAGGACGCCATCCAGTGGGCGGACGTCCTCAACGTGCTCCGCCTCCAGCTCGAGCGGATGCAGGCGGGCTACGTGCCCTCCCTGCGCGAGTACAACCGCGTCTGGGGCGTGACCACCGAGCGCCTCTCCCGAGCGCCCAAGGACCTCCTCATCCTCCACCCGGGCCCCATGAACCGGGGCGTGGAGATCGACTCGGACGTGGCCGACGGCGAGCACTCGGTGATCCTCAACCAGGTCACCAACGGCGTCGCCGTGCGCATGGCGGTCCTCTACCTGCTGGCGGGTGGCCAGCCCGAGAAGGCCGAGGCGGCCAAGCAGGGAGGTGAGGCATGAGCGCCAAGGTCCTCCTCAGGGGCGGGCGGGTGGTGGACCCCTCCCAGGCCCTGGACCGCGCGTTGGACGTGCTCCTGGTGGACGGGAGCGTGGCCGAGGTGGGCGAGGGCCTCGCCGCCGCCGAGGACGCCCGGGTCCTCGAGTGCGCCGGGCTCGTCGTGACACCGGGGCTCATCGACGTCCACGTCCACCTCCGCGAGCCCGGGAACGAGCACAAGGAGACCATAGCGTCCGGCGCCCGCGCCGCGGCTGCGGGAGGCTTCACCGCCATCTGCGCCATGCCCAACACCGATCCCCCCATCGACGATCCGGCCACGGTCGGCTTCGTGGCCGCGGAGGGGCGCCGGGCCGGGGCGGCGCGCGTGTACCCCGTGGGGTGCATCTCCGCGGGCCGGCAGGGAGAGCGATTGGCCCTCATCGGCGAGATGGTGGAGGCGGGGGCCGTGGCCGTCACCGACGACGGCAGCCCGGTCATGGACTCGGGGCTCATGCGCCTGGCGCTGCTCTACGCCCAGTCCTTCGGGATCCCTGTGGCGGACCACCCCGAGGACCTGACGCTCTCGGGCAAGGGGCACATGAACGCCGGCCTCATCTCCACGCGGCTGGGGCTCCCCGGGAAGCCCAACGCCGCCGAGGACATCCACATCGTGCGGGACCTCCTCCTGGCGGAGCTCACCGGCGGGCACATCCACCTCCAGCACGTGTCCACCCGGTTCGGCGTGGAGAGCATCCGGCAGGCCAAGGCCCGGGGGGTTCACGTCACCGCCGAGGCCAGCCCCCACCACCTCATCCTCACCGAGGACGCGGTGGAGGGGTACCGCACCGAGGCCAAGATGAACCCGCCCCTGCGGGCGGCGGAGGACCGGGACGCGGTGCGGGCCGGCCTGGCCGACGGCACGCTGGACACCATCGCCACCGACCACGCGCCGCACCACTACGACGAGAAGGAGGCGGCCTTCACCGACGCGCCGAACGGCATCGTGGGGCTGGAGACGGCGCTGGGGCTGATCCTCACCCACGTGGTGGGGGAGGGGGTCATCGACCTTCCCACCATGGTGGAGCGCATGAGCTGTCAGCCTGCCCGGGCCTTCGGCCTTCCCGGCGGGACGCTGGCGAAGGGCTCGGTGGCCGACGTCACCGTGTTCGACCCCGAGGCCGCCTGGACGGTGGAGCCCCGCCGGTTCCTCTCCCGGAGCAGGAACACGCCCTTCGGCGGCTGGGACCTGAAGGGGGTGGTGCGCTACACCCTGGTGGGAGGGCGGACGGTCTTCGGGGGGTAGGGCGGCCCACCGCGCGCCGGTGGGTGGAACGAAGAACCCGGCCGGGCTCCTCAGCCCGGCCGGGTTCTTTTCGTGGTGCCCGCGTCGGGGGTCAGGCCGACAGCGTCTGCACGTGCTTCATGAGCTGCCCCTTGAGGCGAGCCACCGCGTTGGGGTGGTAGAGGCGGCGGTTGGCAGCCCGGTCCAGCACGGCCTGGGCCTCCACGAGGCGGGCCTGGCCCTCCTCGGCGGTGGCGGCCTGGCGGACGCGCTTCATGGCGGTGCGGATCCTGGAGCGCTCGGCCCGGTTCTTCAGGCGGGCCGCACGGCTCAGCTCCATGCGCTTCTGGGCACTCTTGATGTTCGGCATGCTTCACTCGGGCACGGTAGGGCTCGACTGCGGTCTACAGAGCCAACAAAACTAGAAACGGATGGCTCGGCGATCAATCCCCCAGCCGGCCGGACCCCGGAGAGCACGCCGCTACCGGGGTCCGCGCCGCCCCACGTCCTCGTACCGGACCACCCTGGCGGGGACGGCGACCTCGCCGGCCCGGGCGAAGCGCAGAACCACCGTCACCGTCCCGCCGGCCTCGGGGAGCTCCCCGAGGCCCTCGAGCATGCCGTGGCGGGCCCCGGGCTCCAGCCGCACCGTGGCCCCGGGCTCCAGGGTGATCCCCCCCTCGAGGGGCGCCATGCGCATCACGTTCCCCTCCAGGACCATGTCGTGGAGGGAGGCGTGCTCGGCCACGGCGCTGGAGATGCCCAGGAGGGTGTCGGCCTCCGGGCCCACGTTGCGCAGGGTGAAGTAGAACGCCGTCGTGGTCGCCGTGGGGGGACGGGGCACCACCGGGTCCAGGATCTGGATGCCCCCGGCTTCCAGGGCCAGGGCCCCGTCGGCGGACGCCGGGGCGGCGGGGGCCGTCGTGCCGCTCCAGTCGTGGCCCGCCATGAGCGTGAGGTCGTGGACCCACGTCGCCTTGGGGGTCTCCGGGCCGTACATGGCCCTCCCCAGGCCGTCGGGGGTGAAGGCGTAGATGAGCGCCGGGTGGCCCACCGTGTAGCCCACCTCCTCTCCGCTGGTCTCCGGGGCGTGATACCCGTAGAAGGCCAGCGCCTCCGTCACCTCCTCCAGCGTGCCGCGCACCCCCACGAAGGACGAATCGAAGGCCGCGAGCCAGCTCCCGAGGCGCTCGGGCGTGTCCCGCGCAGGGTCCACGGTGGCGAAGACGGTGACCACCCGTCCCCGGACCTCCTCGGGGAGGTCCCGGAGCGCCGAGGCCAGCGTCGCCATGTGGATGGGGCAGATGTCGGGGCAGTAGGTGTACCCGAAGAAGAGGAGCGCGATACGGCCCTCCGTCTCCCGGCGGAAGTCGTAGGCGTCCCCGCGGGTGTCGGGGAGCACGAAGTCCACCTTCTCCAGCGGGGAGAAGGGAGCCGTGCCCTTCAGGGGCAGGGCGTCGGGGTCGGTGGGCGCCTCGGCGGCGGGCGCGCACGCGGCGGCGAGGAGGGCCGCGGCGACGAGGAAGGCGGGGCGGGAGCGCATGACGGAGCGGGGTGGGTGTCGACGGTCGCCCCAATCTAACGTCGCCGGCGCGCCCTAGACCCTCCCACCCTCCGTGCGGTAGTTTTCGCCGCCTATGGACGCAATCCTGCTCACCGTCGTCCTCATCTTCTCGGTCGTCGTCCACGAAGTCGCCCACGCCTGGCAGGCCCGGCGCGAGGGCGACCACACCGCAGAGAAGCTGGGGCGGATCACGCTCAACCCTCTGCCGCACCTGGACCCCATCGGTTCGGTGCTGGTCCCGCTGGCGCTGCACTTCAGCGGGAGCGGCTTCCTTTTCGGGTGGGCCAGGCCCGTCCCGGTGAACCCCGCCAACTACCGCGAAGCCGTGTGGGGCGACATCCGGGTCTCCCTGGCGGGGATCGTGTCCAACCTGATCCTGGCCGTCGTCGCCACGCTGGCCACGGTGGTGGTCCTCAAGTTGGAGGCCCTGGCCGGGCCCTTGGGGGGCGCCACCGAGCTCCTGATGCAGGCGGCGTCCTACGGGATCGTCATCAACCTGATCCTGGCGGTCTTCAACCTGATCCCCATCCCGCCCCTGGACGGGTCCCACGTGCTCTTCCACGCGCTTCCACGCCCCGTGGCGCTCCAGTACCGGAAGGTGGGGCAGTACGGCATCCTGGTCCTGGTGGGCCTCCTGTTCGTGGCCCGCGACGCCTTCCAATACCTCATGTGGCCGGTGACCGTCCTGATGGGCGCCGCCGACGCCTTCATCCGCCTGTGGATCTGACCGTCGTCGAGGGGACCGTCCAGCGCGAGGGCTTCCTCGTCGTCGAGATCGATCGCTTCCAGGGCCCCCTCGACCTGCTGCTGCACCTCATCCGCACGCAGGACATCGACGTCTTCGACATCCCCATCGCGCGCATCACCGACCAGTTCCTCCGGGCCATCCGGGGGATCCAGGCCCACGACCTGGACAGCGCCGGCGAGTTCCTGGAGATGGCGGCGACGCTCATCCGCATCAAGGCGCAGATGCTCCTGCCCCGGTCGGCCGAGGAGGAGGACGAGGACCCCCGGGCCGAGCTGGTCCGCCGCCTCCTGGAGTACGAGCTCATCCGTGAGGTCTCGCAGCGCCTCTCCGCCGCAGAGGCGGACCGGGCGCGGCGCTTCGGGAAGGGCTTCAGCCCGCCCAGGCCCCGTCGTCCGGTCTCCGAGTCGCCCCTGGAGACCACGTGGGAGGAGGTCTTCGAGGCCGCGCTCCGCGTCGAGATGCCCATCCCCCACCAGCGTCAGCACCGGGTGACGCCCCGGTCCGTGTCCATGGAGGACAAGGTGGTCGTCATCCTGGACGCCCTCCGCGTGAGCACCCGGGTGGAGTTCAGCAAGCTCCTGCGGGGCTTCCAGGAGAAGATGCACGGCGTCATGACCTTCCTGGCCGGCCTCGAGCTCACCCGGCGCCGCCTCCTCTTCCTCCGCCAGACCCAGCCCTTCGCGGAGCTGTGGATCTACCGGAGGGACGAGGAGCCCGCGGAGGCGCCCCCCGAGGGCGACCTCACCGAGGTGGCGCCCCTGGAGGACGAGGAGGCGGAGGCGGCGGTGCACCGGCGCAGGCGTCCGGCGTTCCTCGCCAGGCGAGCCGATGACGCGGAGGAGGCGACCCACGCCCAGGAGGCCCTCGAGGGCGCGATGCGCAAGGTGGAGGGCACGCTCCACGAGCTGGCCGCCGGTCCCGCGGCGACGGTCGAGGCGTCGGCCGGGCCCGACGACGCGTCGGGGACCGAGGCGCCCTCAGCGGAATCCGCCGACGAGATGTCCTCGGGGGTGTCCCCGGAGGACGGAGAACCCTTGAACCGAGAAGACGAAGGAGCGGCGCAGGCGTGAACGCCCATCAGATCGTGGAGGCGGTGCTCTTCGCCTCCGACGCGCCCCTCACCGCCGACGAGATCGCCCGCGCCGACGAGGCCCTGGACGAAGACCAGGTGGAGCAGGCCATCCGCTTCCTCCAGGCCGAGTACGACGACGCGGAGCGGTCTTTCCAGATCGTGGTGATCTCCGAGGGCTACCAGATCCTCACCCGCCCGGAGTTCGCTCCCTACCTGGAGCGCTTCGACAACGTCCCGCGCCCGTCCCGCCTCTCCGGGCCCGCGCTGGAGACCCTGGCCATCATCGCGTACCGGCAGCCCCTCGGCCGCATCGAGATCGAGTACGTCCGGGGCGTCGGCTCGGCGGGCGTCCTCAAGACGCTCCAGGACCGGGAGCTCATCGACGTGGTGGGGCGGGCCGAGGGCCTGGGGCGCCCCGTGCTCTACGGCACGACTCAGAGGTTCCTCGAGCACTTCGGGTTCAAGTCCCTGGAGGACCTGCCGCGGCCCGAGGAGCTACCCGTGATCCTCCGGGAGCGCATTCCCCTGGGCCCCGAGGAGCTCGAGGGGGAGGGCGAGGGGACGCCGCCGGAGGCGGAGCAGCTCGTCCTCGGCGAGTCGACGGAGGCCGGCGGCCAGGCCGAAGCTCCGGTGCCCGATGCGCCGGCAGAGGGGGCCGACGCGGAGCCCGGGGAGGAGGATCCTGCGGCCCGCGTGACCTCCCAGGAGTGATCCGTGTCTGACGGAATCCGACTCCAGAAGTACCTCTCCATGGCCGGACGCGCGTCCCGCCGGGAAGCGGAGCGGATGATCCTGGAAGGACGCATCCGGGTGAACGGCGCGGTGGTGGAGGAGCTGGGCGGGCGCGTGGTCCCCGGACGGGACGTGGTGGAGCTGGACGGGGAGGTGGTGGACGCCACGTCCCTTCCCGCCTGGTTCGCGTTCCACAAGCCGGCGGGGGTCCTCACGACCCGCTCCGACCCCCACGGAGGGGCCACCATCTACGACGTGCTTCCCCCCGAGCTGGCCCAGCTCAAGTACCTGGGACGCCTCGACCGGGAGACCGAGGGGCTCCTCCTCCTCTCCAACCAGGGCGACGTGATCCACGAGCTGCTCCACCCAAGCCGCCAGGTGGAGCGGGAGTACCGCGCCTGGGTGGTGGGGATCCCCACGCCCTCCACCGTGCGGCGCCTCACCGACGGAGTGGTCCTCGGGGACGGCCCCGCGCGCGCCAAGGCCGCCGGCGTGGTGGGAAGAGAAGGGACCCGGGGCATCCTCTCGCTGGTGCTCACCGAGGGGAGGAAGCGGGAGGTGCGCCGCCTGCTGGAGGCGGTGGGTCACCCGGTGCTCCGCCTGCTGCGGGTCCGGTTCGGGACCATGGAGTTGGGCGACCTGCCCCAGGGCGCGTGGCGCCCCCTCACCGATGAAGAAATCAGCCGCCTGACGGGCCTGACCTCGGGCGGATAACCACGAAAAGGCAGCGATCATGGATCTGAGAGACAAGACGGTGCTCATCCTCGGCGGCGCCGGCCTGGTGGGCATCGCGGTGGCGCGCAAGATCCTGGAGAGCGCCCCTCGGCGCATCGTCATCGGCTCCCTGCGCAAGGAGGAGACCGACGCGGCCCTCGCCGAGCTCGCCGCCGACCCCGGCGCCGAGGGCGTGGCGCTGGAAGCCTTCTGGGGGGACGTCTTCGTGCCCTATGCCATGAAGGACCTGCCCCGCACCGAGATCCCCAAGGAGCCGCAGCGGCTCCGGGACCTGGTGGACGACCTCTACGGGGAGCTCACCGAGGAGGTGTTTCGCCGCTCCACCTTCGGCCGCCTGCTGGAGGAGACGTCGCCCCAGATCGTGGTGGACTGCATCAACACCGCGGGGGCGCTGGCGTACCAGAACGTCTTCGCGTCGGTGGCCCGCCTCCGGGAGGCGGCCTCCCAGGGGAAGGCCGACACCGCGGCGGTGGAGGAGCACCTGGCCACGCTGTACCTCCCCCAGCTCATCCGCCATACCCAGATCGCGCTGGAGGGCATGCGCCGGGCGGGCACCGAGGTCCTGGTGAAGGTGGGCACCGCCGGCACCGGGGGCATGGGCCTCAACATCCCGTTCACCCATTCCGAAGAGCGCCCCTCGCGGGTGCTCCTGGCGAAGACGGGCATCGCCGGCGCCCAGACCCTCTACCTCTACCTCATGGCCCGCACCCCGGGGGCTCCGGCGGTGAAGGAGGTGAAGCCCACGGCGGCCATCTCCTGGAAGTCCATCGCCAAGGGGCCGGTGAAGAGGGGCGGAAAGCCCATCGAGAAGGTGGACGCCGTGGAGGCGCTTCCCCTTGCGGAGGCGTTCGCGCCCGGCCACGAGCGTGGCTACGCCTCCACCGGGACGCCGCTGGAGGGCGTCTACCTCGACGCGGGGGAGAACGGCCTCTTCAGCCTGGGCGAGTTCGAGACGCTCACGGCGCTGGGCCTCATGGAGTTCGTCACCCCCGAGGAGATCGCCGACAACGTGGTCCGCGAGATCCTCTCCCACCCCACGGGCAAGGACGTGGTCACCGCCCTCGACGCCGCCACCATGGGCCCCACCTACCGGGCCGGCGCGCTGAGGAGCGTGGCCATCGACCACATGGAGGCTCTGGAGGCCGAGAGCGGCATCCGCTCGGTGGCCTACGAGATGCTGGGCCCGCCCCGCCTCTCCAAGCTCCTCTTCGAGGGGGAGATCCTCTCGCGCCTGTTCGGTACGCTGGAAGCGGCCGCCGGGCTGGACCCCGACGACGCGGCCCGGCGGGCCCACGAGCTGGTGCGGGGCGACGCCGACTTCCGGCAACGCATCGTCTCCATCGGGCTGCCCGTGGTGCTTCCCGACGGGGAGCACGTCCTCCGGGGGCCTCAGGTGCGCGTCGCGCCCGAGCCCGACGTGCCCTTGCGGGACCAGCGCCTGGTGGACCGGGGTTGGGTGGACCTGCGCCCGTCGAACTGGACCCGTTGGAAGGACCGCTGCTCCGGGCTCCTGGCCGAGCTGCGGGAGCGCCCCGGGGTGGCCAGGGGGTCGGGGGGGGACCACGAATACGGCGACCTCACCGGGCGGATCCGACCCGGGCGCGTCGCCGCTTGGATCTTCCGCTACGAGGACAAGGGCGAGCGCATCAAGCGGTAGCCGCGCTCATTCCGGCCACCCCTCCTTCCCCACGAGGGGGACGAACCGGCATCCGATGGAGCGGCGGGTGACGAACGTGGTTCCCTGCCGCTCCACCACGGCCAGGTGCTGGAGCTCTCGGTCTCCCACCGGCGCCACCAGGATGCCCCCGGCGGCGTCGAGCTGGTCCAGGAGGGAGGGGGGGAGGGTCGGCGTGGCGGCGGTGACCAGGATCGCCTGATAGGGCGCCTCGTCGGGCCACCCACGGGAGCCGTCGCCGGTACGCACGTGGACGTTCCCGTACCCCAGGCCCGCGAGGAGCCGGGCGGCCTCCTGGGCAAGCGAGGGGATGCGCTCCACCGACCAGACCTCCCGCGCCAGCTCGGCCAGGACCGCGCACTGATACCCCGAGCCCGTCCCCACCTCCAGCACGCGCTCGGTGCCGTCCAGGTCGAGGGCCTGGGTCATGATCGCCACCATGTACGGCTGCGAGATGGTCTGGCCGTGGGCGATGCCCAGGGCGTGGTCTGCGTAGGCGCGGGCGCGCGCGCCCTCGGGAACGAAGCGCTCGCGGGGGACGCGGGCCAGGGCATCCAGGACCCGGGGCGCGGCTATCCCGCGGCTCTCCAGCTGGCCGCGGACCATCTGCGCGCGTCGTGCGGCCCAGTCGGGGTCGGTCATGGCCTGCCACGGGCTGCGGGGCGTGCACCGGGCGTCGGTCTTTCCCCCTGCCCGGTCCTCCTCTAAGGTAGCATCCCCGCGATCCCCCAACCCAGGCGACCATGAGCGCACCGGCCGGCGTCACCGTCATCGACCATCCCCTCATCCGCCACAAGCTCCACCTGCTCAGGGACGTGAAGACGCCGTCCAAGCTCTTCCGCGAGCTGGTGGGGGAGATCGCCATGCTCATGGCGTACGAGGTCACCCGTGACCTGGACGAGGTGGAGGTGCCCGTGCGCACCCCCCTGGAGGCGATGACCGGCCACAAGATCAAGGGAAAGAAGCTCGTCGTCGTCCCCGTGCTTCGGGCCGGGCTGGGGATGGTGGAAGGAGTGCTGCGCCTCCTGCCCAGCGCCCGCGTGGGGCACGTGGGGATGAGCCGCGACGAGGAGTCCCTCCAGCCCATGGAGTACTACTTCAAGGTCCCGGGCCAGTCCGAGGTGCGCCGCTTCGTGGTGGTGGACCCCATGCTCGCCACGGGGGGGTCCGCGGTGGCCGCGGTCTCGGGGCTGAAGGCCCGGGGCGCCGAGCACATCTCCTTCATGTGCATCGTGGCCGCACCGGAGGGAGTGGCGGCGCTGCGCGCCGCGCACCCCGACGTGCCGGTCTTCACCGCCGCGCTCGATCGCCAGCTCAACAAGAGCGGGTACATCCTCCCCGGGCTGGGCGACGCGGGGGACCGGCTCTTCGGGACGAAGTGACCGCTACTCTTCGCCGCGCTGGGCCGTCTTTCGCACGAGCTCCTCGATGCGGTCGGTGCTCCCCGCGACGATGGCCACGTCCGAGTCGGTGATGACCCGGTCGGGGGAGGGGACCACGTCCCAGCCGCCGGAGAGGACGTCGAACAGGGCCACCACCTGGATGCCGGTGGAGGTGGGGAGGGCGAGCTGGCGGAGGGACATGCCGATCCACGCGTAGGGAACGCCGATCTCCTGGATGGAGTGGGCCCGTCCCAGCGGGATGTACTCCAGGACGGTGGAGGAGGCCAGGCGGTAGGCCAGGCGCTCGGCGGCCTCGCGGTCGGGGAACACCACCTCCACGTCGAAGCGCTCCAGGGCCCGCACCGCCTCGGGGGAGGGCACCTTGACCACGATGCGCGGCACGTGGAGGTCCTTGAGGGCCAGCACCGTGAGGATGGAGGCGGCCAGGTCGTCGCCCGTGCTCACCACAACCGCGTCCGCATGGGCCACGCCCGCCTTCCTCAGGAGCTGGAGGTCCGTGGCGTCGCCCACGATGGCCCGAGCGACCTCGTGGGCGAATCGGTCCACCCGTTCGGCGTCCCGGTCGATGGAGATGACGTCGAAACCCGACCGCGTCAGGGCCCGCGACACCCAGGACCCGAAGGCGCCGAGACCCACCACCGCGAACCGCTTCATGGAGACCGCCTCACGTGGAAGTGACTCACCCGATCATCACATCTTCCCGGCCGAGCCGGTAGGGAACACGCCGCCGCCCGTGCGCGGAGATCATGGCGGCCACCAGGGCCGCCGGACCCACCCTCCCGACGAACATGAGGACGGAGAGGACGACCCGTCCCGCCGGGGTGATGCTGGCGGTCACCCCGGTGCTCAGCCCCACGGTCCCGAAGGCGCTGTGGGCCTCGAAGACCACGTCCAGGAAGTGGACCCGGTCGCGGTACCCGGCCACGGGTGCCTCGGTGACCATGAGGAGGAACACCATGGAGCCCAGGAAGATGAGCCCGCCCACCATGAGCCCCGCGGCCCGGCCCACCGTCTCCCTGGGGATGGAGCGATGGAAGGCGTTCACGTCGGCCTCGCCCCTGAGGCGCGCCCAGAACGCCAGGAGGAGCGTGGCCACCGTGGTGGTCTTGAACCCCCCCGCCGTGGAGCCCGGCGAGCCCCCCACCAGCATGAGGAGGATGGTGAAGAAGAGGGACGGGTTGCTGACGTGGGCGTAGTCCACCGTGTTGAAGCCGGCGGTCCGGGCCGTGACCGACATGAAGAGGGCGTTGGTCAGCTTGTCGGGGAAGGACATGCCGGCCAGCTCGTGGGTCCATTCGAACGTCAGGAAATGGACCCACCCCACCACGACGAGGAGGGCGGTGGCGGCCAGGACGAGGCGTGAGTGGACGGACAACCTCGGCGCCCTTCCCCGGACGCGGGCCCGCAGGTCCTCCATGACCACGAAGCCCAGGCCGCCCGCGACGATGAGGGCCATCACCACGCCGAGGGTCACGGGGGAGGACCGCCACCCCACGAGGGAGTCGGAGAACAGGGAGAAGCCGGCGTTGCAGAACGCCGACACCGCGTGGAAGAGGGCCGGCCAGGCCGCTCCGGCGCTCCCCAGCGTTCCCCGCCAGTCCCACCAGAGGAAGGCGGCGCCCACGGCCTCCACGCCCAGGGTGACGGCCAGGATGGTGCGCAGGAGCGCGCGCTCGTCGACGAAGCGGAGGGGCACGGGGCCGCCGCCGCCCGCCTCCTCCATGCTCAGCGGAACCCGGCCGATGCGCGCCACCGCCAGGGTGGTGAGGGTGAGGATCCCCAGGCCCCCGAGCTGGATGAGGAGGGCGAGCCAGACCTGCCCGAGCACGGTGAGGCCCGTGCCCGGGTCGAGGACGGAGAGCCCCGTCACGCACACGGCGCTGGTCGCCATGAACACCGAATCCACCCACCCGAGCCCCGGGCCGACGTACACGCCGGGGAGGAGCCGGAATCCCAGCGCCCCCGCCAGGATCATGCCCGCGAAGGAGACGACGAACAGCCGGGCCGGGGACGCCAGCGCCGGGTGGCGCGCGTCGGACGCGTGCCGGGGACGGTGGAGCTGGTCGAAGGACATGTCAGTGGAAGGCGTGACGCCGCTTCCAGGTCTCCCGGTGGAAGAGGATGAGCACCGTGTAGATCTCCAGACGCCCCACCAGCATGAGGAAGCTCAACACGGCGAGCTGGGGTTGGGTCATCCAGCCGTAGTTGTCCGTTGCGCCCACGAGCCCGAAGCCCGGGCCCACGTTCCCGACGGTGGCGATGCTGGCCCCCAGCGAGGTGACGAGGTCGATCCCCATGAAGGTGAGGACGAGCGTGCCCGCGAGACAGAGGAGGAGGTAGAGGATCACGAACCCCACCACGTTGGCCAGGACGTCCTCGCGCACGGGCTTGGTGCCCACGCGCGTGAGGAGGATGGCCTTGGGGTGGAGGTGCTTGCGGAGCTCGTTGGCCGTGGCCTTGAGGAGGAGGAGGACGCGTACGGCCTTGATCCCGCCCCCCGTGGAGCCCGCCATGCCCCCGACGAAGAAGAGGGCCAGGAGCACGCCCTGGCCGCCGGGAACCCAGAGCTCGTAGTCGGCGCTCACGAAGCCGGTGGTGGTGGTGATGGAGACGGCCTGGAAGAGCCCGTCCCGGAACGCCGCCTCCACCCCGCTCCCGGAGAGGACGTAGCTCCCCGCGTGGAGGTTCACGGCGGTGATGGCCAACGCGCCGGCCACCACCACGTAGGTGAAGAAGCGCCACTCCTGGTCGTGGGGGTAGGCGAAGCGCCCGGTGGCCGCGCGGAAGTGGAGGGAGAAGTTCACCCCCGCCAGGTACATGAAGAGGATGGTGACGTAGTGGATGTAGGCCGAGTCGAAGGCCGCGATGGAGGCGTTCTTCGTGCTGAATCCACCGGTGGCCAGCGTGGCGAAGGCGTGGTTCACCGCGTCGAAGAGGCCCATGCCTCCCAGGAAGTAAAGCAGCACCTGCGCCGCGGTGAGCCCCACGTACACCAGCCAGAGGAGCTTGGCGGTCTGGGCGATGCGGGGCTGGAGCCGCTCGGGGGTGGGGCCGGGAACCTCCGCCCGGAAGAGCTGCATCCCACCGACGCCCAGGTAGGGGAGCACGGCGATCACCAGCACGATGATGCCCATGCCGCCCAGCCAGTGGGTGAGGGACCGCCAGAACAGGATGCCGTGGGGGAGGCCCTCGATCTGGGAGAAGACGGTGGCCCCCGTCGTGGTGAACCCCGACATGGCCTCGAAGACGGCGTCCACCGGCGACGTGATCACGCCCGTGAGGAGGTACGGCAGGGCCCCGAAATGGGCGGTGGCGGCCCACGCCAGCGTCACGATGGCGAAGCCCTCCCGCGAGGTGATCTCCTCCTCCAGGTGGGTCACCTTGTAGAGGACGAAGCCCGCCACGGCGGTGATGAGGGCGGAGAGGAAGATGCCCCGGGCGTCGCCGTCGCCGTACGCCAGCGCCACCAGCCCGGCGAGGACCATGGCCAGCGCCACGAAGACCTGGAGCAGGCCCACCACGGACGCGACGCGGCGGAGGCCCATCAGTCGAAGAGGCTTTCCACGTCGGGGATGGCGTGGGGGAGGGTGAAGACGATGACTTCGTCCCCGGGGAGCATGCGGTCGTCGCCCCGGGGGATGATGATCTCCGGGCCGCGCAGGATCGTGCCCACGATGGCTCCCTTGGGGAAGTCCAGGTCCTTCAGGGCCAGGCCCGCCGCCCGCGCCCCCTCCTCCACCCGGAACTCGATGGCCTCGGCGTCGATGCCCGAGAGGCTGGCCACCGTCATGACCCGGCCGCGGCGGACGTACCGCAGGATGGCGTTCACCGTGGACATGCGGGGCGACACCGACGCGTCGATGCCCACCCGGGGCACCAGGCGGAGGTACTCGAACTTGTGGACGAGGCTGACCACCTTCTTCGCCCCGACGGTCTTGGCGAGGAGGCTGGAGAGGAGGTTCGTCTCGTCGTGGCCCGTGGCCGAGACGAAGCCGTCGATCCCGCTCACCCCCTCCATCTCCAGGAGCTCCAGGTCGGTGGCGTCGGCGTGGAGGACCAGCGAGCGGGGAAGGCGCTCCGCCAGCTCGAGGCACCGGCGCCGGTCCCGGTCCAGGATCGTGCTCTCCACTCCGTGCTCCTCGAGGATCTCCGCCAGGAACTCACCCTCGGCGCTGCCTCCGGCGATCATGACGCGGCGGAGGTGGAAGCGCTCGTATCCGGCCAGGGGCGGGATGGCATGGATCTCGGTGGTGGGAGCCAGCATGTAGAGGCGGTCGCCCACGTGGATCACGGTGTCGCCGTCGGGGATGGTGGTGAGCCCGTTCCGCACGACGGCGCCGGTGACGTAGTGCTTCCCCTCCAGCTCTTCGCCCAGCTGGCGAAGGCTCTTGCCGGCAACGGGCGCTCCCTCGCGGACCTGGAGCCCGATGAGCTGGACCCGGCCCCCGGCGAACTGCGCCACGTCGGTGGCGGCGGCGCTCTGCAGGAGCTGGTAGGTCTCCCAGGCGCACTCCCGCTCCGGGTTGATCATGAGGTCGATGCCCATCTGCTCCCGGGAGAGCACGCTGCCCCGCTCGTAGTACTCGGCGTTGGAGATCCGGGCGATGGTGTAGTGCACGCCGAGCTTCTTCGCGGCGAGGCACGCGATGAGGTTCACCTCGTCGCGGCTCGTCACGGCCAGGAGCATGCGGGCCCCGCGGACGCCGGCGTTCTCCAGCACCGAGAGCGAGGCTCCGTTCCCCACCACCGTCAGGACGTCGAGCTGCTGCCCGGCGAAGTCGGCCCGTTCCGGGTCGGCCTCGATGAGCACCACGTCCTGGTTCTCTTCGGAGAGGCGCCGGGCGAGGTGGAAGCCCACCTCTCCCGCGCCGACCACCAGCACTCGCATGCAGGGACTCCCGGGAGGGATCGAACCGACCAGTGAAGGTACTGCGGGGCCGTGGAAGATCCAGGGTGGCGCGGGGCGGGGGACGTTGCGCCGTCGGCGGCCGTCGGGTGTATCTTTCCCCCGCCGGGCCCGTAGCTCAGTTGGTTAGAGCAGTGGACTCATAATCCATCGGTCGCAGGTTCGAGCCCTGCCGGGCCCACTTCCCCGACTAGACCTCGGCCACGTCCTCCAGGAACACGAGGAGGTGGTCCGGGTGGCCCTTGGCGGTGCGCACCAGGCCGGTGCGGGTCCTTGCCCACAGGAGGGCCCCGTCGGCCGCCCGGAGGCGCCGCTGCGACTCGGCGCGCTCGGCGGCGCCCGCCGCCACCCGGCGTATCTCCTCTGCCACGGCGTCCCGGTCCGAGGGGTCGGCCAGGTCGAGCACCGAGCGCCCCCGCAGCTCCTTGACCGCGTAGCCGAACGCGCTGAGGAAGGCGGGGTTGGCGTCGGTGACCTGGCCGATGAGGTCCAGGACCAGGAGCGCGAGCCCCGACTCCTCGAAGACCCACGAGAAGCGGGCCGCCCTACCGTGGAGGTCCCGGGCCTCCAGCTCCTCCGAGACGTCCTCCACGGCGCCCTCGATGTAGAGGGTCGCCCCGGCGGCGTCGCGGTGAGACCGGGCGGCGTTGCGCACCCGGACCACCTGCCCGTCGGGCCGCTTCAGATCGCTCTCGAAACCGCGGATCACGCCGAACTGCTCCAGGCGCGCCAGGAAGCTCTGCCGGTGGGCCGGGTTCACGAAGAAGTTCCGGGCGTAGTCGAAGGCCAGCGTCTCCCGGTCCGGGTGCCCGAGCATCTGGACCAGCGCCGGGTTGGCGTCAAGCAGCTCCCCGTCGACGGAGGTTCGATAGAGGCCGATGGGGAGGTGGTCGAACATGCCCCGGTGGCGTGCCTCGCTGTCCCGCAGCGCCGCCTCCGCGCGGCTGCGCTCCATGGCATACCGGATGGCCCGCTCCATGCGGTCCGGGTCCACGGAGGTCTTCTCCAGGTAGTCGGAGACCCCGGCCTCCATGGCCTCCACGTCCACCTCGTAGCGACCCTTGCCGGTGAGGAGGATCATGGGAGCCCGGTTCCGTGCCGCCCGGGCCCGGCGCACCAGCTCGATCCCCGACTCGTCTCCCAGGAGGTAGTCCACCAGGTACACGTCGTGGGCGCCCCGGCCGACGGCCTCTTCTCCCTCCCGGAAGGTCCGCACCGCGTCCAGCTCGAACGTGGCGCGGGGGATCTGGTCGAAGATGGCCCGGGTGAGGGGGACCGCCATCTCGTCGTCGTCGATGAGGAGGACCCGGATGGGGGCTTGGTCGTCCATGAAGCGCCTCGGAGGGAAGGCCGGTCCCCGCCGGCGGGCGGGGGAGGGTCGGCCTGCCGAAGCTAGGCTTCGAGGCCCACGCGGGAAAGACGTCGTGGCTACTCGCCGTCGGGCTCGGGGCGACGGCGGAGCTTCTTGGTGGTGCCCTTGCGGCGCTTGGCCTCCAGCCGCTTGCGCTTCTCCGACGCCGGGACCCGCGTTTCCACGCGGGGCGGCTTCCGGGCGTTGCGCTTCTCGAGCTTGGCGCGGAGGCGCTCCAGCGCCACGCTGCGGTTCCGGTGCTGGCTGCGCTCCTCGCGGGCGCTCGCCCGGACCCCCGTGGGGAGGTGCACCAGGCGCACCCCGCTTTCGGTGGTGTTCTGGTGCTGGCCACCGGGCCCACCGGCGCGGAACGTCTCCACGCGGCACTGGGCCAGGAGCTCCTCGTCGGAGACGGGGATGGGGACGGGGGTCGGGGCGGAGTCCATGGCCTAGCCTAAGGCGGAGGCCGGCGCGGGGGAACGGGTCGCCGGGGTCTATGGCACATCCACGCGCATCGGGGTACCGTTGGTACGCGCACCACGCCAGCCGACCCGGCCCCCTCGCGGCCGCCCCACGGACAGGGAATGATCTTCGACCGGACAGAACAGAATCCGGGGGCCAGGTTCCTCTTCTTCCTGGCCTCGCTGGTGGTCGTCGTGTACGGCCTGAAGTTCGCCGCGCCGGTGCTCCTCCCGTCGGCTCTGGCCCTCTTCCTCGCCGTGCTGAGCCTGCCGGTGATGATCTTCCTGCAGCACCGCCGCGCCCCCAAGTGGCTGGCCATCGGCATCACGGTGCTGGTGAACATGGGCGTGTTCGGGCTGATCATCCTGCTGGCCAGCGGCTCTCTCAACGAGCTGCAGGTCCAGCTTCCGGTCTACGCGGCGCGGCTCTCCGAGCTGCAGGCGTCGTGGGTCCGCTCCATGGAGGTCCGCCTGGGCCTCCCGCTGGGGGACTACGTCAGCACCGGCCTCGTGAACCCGGGGGCCATCGTGGATTTCGCCACCGGAGCCCTGGGCCGCATCGCCCAGTTCGTGTCCACCACGTTCCTGGTCTTCCTCATCATGATCTTCATGCTGGCCGAGGCCACGGTCTTCCCCGACAAGGTGCGCTACATCCTGGGGGAGGAGCTGGGGCACGAGGACCGGCTGGCCAAGGTGGTCGCGGAGATCCAGACGTACCTGGGCATCAAGACCGTGATCTCGCTGGCCACGGGCATCATCCTCGGCGTCTGGTGCTACGCCATGGAGCTGGACTTCCCCGTGCTCCTGGGGCTGGTCGCCTTCGTCCTGAACTACGTCCCCACCGTGGGCTCCATCATCGCCGGCGTGCCGGCGGTCCTGCTGAGCCTCATCCTCCACGGCTCCCTGGCCCACGCCGTGGTGGTGACCATCGGCTACGTGATGGTGAACACCCTCTTCGGCAACATCCTCGAGCCCAACCTCATGGGGCGGCGTCTGGGGATGTCCACGCTCGTGGTCATCCTCTCGCTGCTCTTCTGGGGGTGGACGTGGGGTCCCCTGGGGGCGCTGCTCTCCGTGCCCCTCACGGTCATCGTGAAGATCTGGCTGGAGAACACGCAGGACCTGAAGTGGGTGGCGGTCCTCCTCGACAAGGCGCCGCCCAAGCCCGCCGAGCCCGCTCCCGAAGCGGGCCCTTCCTGAGCACCTGCTAGGAGCGTCCGCCTTGCCCCGCACCGATTTCGACGCCCTCCCCGAGCACGGCCGGGTCTGGGTCTTTCCCGCCTCCCGACGCCTGAACACGGAGGAGGAGGCGGCGCTCCTCGACGAGGTGGACGCCTTCCTGGACGGGTGGGCCGCCCACGGCGATCCGCTGCTGTCGGGGCGGAGCGTGGTGGAGGGACAGTTCCTCCTGGTGGGGGTGGACGAGGACGCGTCCCGTCCCTCGGGGTGCTCCATCGACGCGCTGGTGAACCGCCTGGAGGCCCTGGCCACGGGGCTGGGGATCCGCCTCGTGGAGCACGCTCCGGTGTGGTACCGCGACGGCGGGGGCGTACGTGCCGTCTCCCGGGAGGCCTTCCGGGAGCTGGCCGCCGCCGGGACCGTCACCCCCGAGACCCGCGTGTTCGACACCACGCTGACCCGCCTTGCCGACCTGCGCCGCGGCGGCCTCGAGCGCCCCGCCGCCGAGAGCTGGCACGGGCGGGCCTTCTTCCGGAGCCGCCAGGCCGGCTGAGGGTCGCTAGGCCGGGAGGAGGATCCCCGCGAGGAAGCGGGCCGCCTCCTCGTCTCCCCAGAGGCCGGGGGCCAGGGGCGTGCCCTCCAGGAACCCGACGTGGCCGCCGTGCCGCCTCACCAAAGGCGTGATCCAGGGGTTGGCCTCCAGCGCGGTGCGGGGGAGCGCCCGGGCCGGGAGGAAGGGGTCGTCCAGGGCGTGGAGCACGAGGGTGGGCGTGCGGATCCCCCCCAGGAACGCGGCGCTGCTGCAGGCCTCGTAGTAGTGTGCCGCGTCGGCGAAGCCGTGGAGCACCGCCGTGGCCGCATCGTCGAACTCCCGGATGGTCTTCGCGGCGAGGGTGCGGTCCAGGTCGACGCGGCCGTCCAGGACCGGGGCCTTGGCGCGCACCTTCCGCTGGAGAGACCGTAGGAAGTACCGGGAGTAGAGGCGGCCCATGGCCGTCTCCTCCAGAAGGCGCGCTCCCGCGGCCAGGTCCAGGGGGACCGACATGGCCACGGCGGCGTCCACCGGGCCCTCTCCGTCGTGGGCCCGCTCCCCCAGGAGCTTGAGGAGCACGTTGCCCCCCAGGGAGAAGCCGAGCGCACCCACCCGCCGCCCCGGAAACGCCTTCCGGAGTCCCCTGAGGACGTACCCGGGGTCGTCCGTCTCTCCCGAGTGGTAGAAGCGGGGGCGGCGGTTCATCTCCCCGCTGCACCCCCGGAAGTTCAGGGCCACCGGGCGCATTCCCCGGGCCAGGATCTCCCGGCACGCGTTCAGGACGTACCGGCGCCGCGACGACCCCTCGAGCCCGTGGAGGACCAGGACGAGGGGGGCGCCCTCCCCCGGGTCGGGCCCCAGGTCCAGGTCGAGGAAGTCGCCGTCGGGGAGCTCCCACCGCTCCCGGGTCATGTCGGGCCCCCGCGACGACCGGAGCACCCTCGCCCCCAGCGTCTGGAGGTGGGGGTCGGTGGCCCAGGCCGCGGGGCGGAACGGACGCGGCTGGAAGCGCGGCGGCGGGGTGGGGTGCATGGGCAGGGAACGGGTGGGGTCGCTGGGTGGAAGAAGGTAGCGTCCCCGTGGCGTCGCGACACGGTTGCGCGTCCTCTCGTCACGGCACTCGGGGTGGAACCCGCGTGCGGTCACGTACGCCAAGACGCGGGGGGACAAGGGGTTGGGCGTACTTCGCCACGTTGGCATCGTTCTGGCATCCACGCCGGTAACGGAACGGGGCGGGCCTTCGGGGCCCGGAGGGGGTGGCGGGGAAACGCCGGGGGCCCCACCCCCGTAGGGACCCCTGGGCGAGCTCATTCGGCGAAAAGGGGGGAGGGGCATGACCGGAACGGTGAAGGCCGTGGCGGTGACCGTGGCCGTCATGGCGTTGGGTGGCGCCGCCGAGGCGCAGGTGGACGACCGCCTGTACGGCCGCGTGGTGACGGCGGGGGGCCGGGTCTACGAGGGCTTCCTGCGGTGGGACAAGAACGAGGGGCGGTGGGCCGACGTCCTCAACGGCTCGAAGCGGCTCCCCTGGGAGAACGCCCGCGACGCCGAGCGTCTCGACGACCGCTGGGAGCGGGACCGGGAACGGAGGGTGGAGGTCCTCGGGCTCACGATCTCCTGGGACGAGGAGGGCGACGAGTACCCCTCCACGGCCACCTCGGGGATCCGATTCGGCCACGTGCGGTCCCTGGCGTTGATGGACGACGATCGGGCCCTCCTCACCCTCAGGTCCGGCGAGGAGCTGGAGCTCTCCGGTGGCTCCACGGACGTGGGGAGCGGATTCCGGGGGCTCGTGGTGGACGACCCGCGGCGGGGCGAGGTGGAGCTCCGGTGGCGGGACCTGGACGTGGTGGAGTTCATGGCGGCCCCCGCCGACGCGGGAGCGCCCTCCGCCGGGACGTTGTTCGGCACCTTGCGGACCCGCGACGGCCTGGAGTTCACCGGGTACGTGGCGTGGGACGTGGACGAGATCCTCGCGTCCGACCTCCTGGACGGCGAGGAGCGGGGAAGGGACCGGAAGATCCCCTTCGGCGACATCGCCGGCATCGAGCGGGCCGGCTCGTCGGGGGCGCGGGTGATGATGCGCGACGGCGAGGAGGTGCTCCTCCGGGGCTCCAACGACGTGGACGAGGGGAACCGGGGGATCTCGGTCTCGGACCCTGGGCTGGGGCAGGTGACGGTGGCGTGGGAGGACTTCGAGGAGGTGATGTTCCACGAACCCATGGGCCGTGGGGCTTCCCACGACGACTTCGACGGAGGCCACCCCCTCTACGGCATGGTGGAGACCGAGGATGGAGAGCGCCTGGAGGGCTACCTCCGCTGGGACAACGACGAGGCGTGGAGCTGGGAGATCCTGGACGGCCGCCTGGGAGACGTCGACCTCGACGTGGAGTTCGGGCTGGTGGCTTCGGTGCGCCGCCTCGGGGGATGGGGCGCGGAGGTCACGCTCCGGGATGGCCGTGCCTTCGAGCTGGACGGCTCCAACGACGTGGACCGGGGCAACAAGGGCATCTTCGTGACGCTCGACGGCGGGGAGACCGCGCTGGTGCGGTGGGAGGACGTGCGCGAGGTGACGTTCTGGCGGCCGTGATCGCATCCGGCCTGCGCGCGCTCGCCGCGGCGGCGCTCGTGGCCGGGCCCGCTGCGGCGCAGGGGCCCGAGGGCACGTACGCCTCCCCCCAGGCGGAAGCGCTCCACAGGGCGGCCCTGGACCATCGCGAGCGGCGCGACGACGCGCTCCTGCGGTACACCGCGGTGGTGCGCCAGCGGGTGGGCGCGGGGCTCCGCATGCCCCTCAAGGACCGGACGCTCTACCGGGCCGAGGCCGCCTCCCGGGTCTTCTGGTGGCGGGACGGGCGCACGCTGGTCCAGGTCCTGGCCGTGCGGGAGCAGACCCCCCTGGGCGTCACCGACGCCACCCACCTGGGGCTCATGGACCAGGCCTTCGACCCCCGCAACGACGCGCTCTTCCTGGGGCTGGTGGAGCCCGACGAGATGGACGGGCCTCCCGACCCCGACGACTTCTGGTTCGAGCACCCCCTCACGCGACGCTGGACCGACCACTACCGGTTCTCCGTGGGAGACACGCTGCGGCTGGCGCTCCCCGACGGGCGCGGGCTGGAGGCGGTGGAGTTGCGCGTCGTGCCCACCCAGGCCGACGTCCACCGGATGACGGGCTCCCTGTGGGTCGAGCCGGAGAGCGGTGCGCTGGTCCGCGCGGCCTACCGGCTCTCCGAGACCTTCGACGCGCTGCGCGACATCGGAGGGCTCCGCGAGGAGGAGGAGCGGGACCTGCGGCACGTGCCGGGCCTCCTCAAGCCCTGGACCTTCGACCTGTCCCTGGTGGCGGTGGAGTACGCCCTCTGGGACTTCGACGTCTGGCTCCCGAGGAGCCTCCGTCTGGAGGGCGTGGCCCGGGCGGGGATCCTCACCGCCCCTGCTGAGGTGGAGCTGACCTACGACGTGGAGTCGGTGCTCACCCGGGCCGAGGCCGAGGCCGGAGCCACGGAGACCGAGGCGCTGCCCTGCGCCCCCGAGGACGACGGGACCCGCTACGTGGTGGAGCCCGGGTGGACGCACCACCGCGACCCCGACGGGCGCCGCCGGACCGTCCGCTATCTCATCCCCGAGGACCCCGCGGTGCTGGCCACCAGCCCCCACCTCCCGCCTCCCATCTGGGAGGAGGCCCCCGGGTTCCTCTCCAGGGAGGAGGTGGACGAGCTCACCGGCGGGCTGGCCGGCCTCCCCGCTCCGCCCCGGGGTGCAGGGATGCCCCGGACGTTCCGGTGGGGCCTCCAGCGTCCGGACCTGGTGCGCTACAACCGGGTGGAGGGGCTCTCCATGGGGGCGAGGGCCCAGGCGCTGCCCACCACGCCTCTCGGTCCGCTCTCGGTGACGGCCACGCTCCGCCTGGGGACGCAGGACCGGGTGCCCAACGGCCGCCTGGACCTGACGCGGGAGGGGCTGCGGGCGCGGGTGACGCTGAGCGGGTACCACGAGTTGGCCGCACTGGACGAGGACGCGCGCCACCTGGGGCTGGGCAACTCCCTCACCGCCCTCTTCCTGGGGCGCGACGACGGCGACTACTACCGCCGCGCCGGTGCCCGGCTGGAGTGGACCCCCCCGGCGGCGGACCGGCGGAGCTTCCGCGTGGCGGGCTTTGCCGAACGTCACTTCGCCGTGGAGGCGGGAGATCCCCCCGTGGTGGGGCGCCTGGGCTCGGACACGTGGAGCTTCCGCCCCAACGTGCGCGCCGAGGGGGGCTGGGACGCGGGGGGCCTGGCCGAGATCGCCCCCTGGTGGGGCACGGACCCGAGGCTGGCGCAGGGGGGGATCACCCTGGCCCTCCTCGTCGGCGCCGGCGACTGGGCCTATCGGCGGGCGACGGGGAGCGCCGCCCTGGCCGTGCCGCTTCCCCTGGGCCTCCGGCTGGCCACGGAGGTGGCGGGGGGCACGAGCTGGGGCGCGCCGCCCCCCCAGCGGGGTTTCCTCCTCGGTGGCGCGACCACGTTGCGGGGGTACGAGCCGGGGGTCATGGCGGGCACGAGCTTCGCGCGGGTGCGGGGGGAGCTGGCCCGCCCCTTCGCCTTCGGCGCGGTGACGCTCTTCTCCGACGGGGGGTGGGCGGGGCCGCGTCCCGCCTTCGACGCCGCCGACGCCCTGTGGTCCGCCGGCGTGGGCCTGTCCCTCGTCGACGGGCTGATCCGCACCGACGCCGCGTGGGGGCTGAGCGGCTCCCGGGGATTCCGCCTGGAGCTGTATCTGGACGGCATCCTCTGAGGGGGACATCATTGCGGGGCGCGGCCCGTGCGGGGCCCGCGCGCGCACTTCTCCCCGAGGCCCATGCCCCCGCTCTCCCGCCGTACGCTCCGGTTCGTCCCCGTCCTGTTCGCCCTGACCGCCTGTGAGACCGCCGCGCCGCCCCCGGTGGAGCTGGGCATACCCTGGGAGCTGGCGGAGCATCGAAAGCGAACCCTTTCCCAGGTGGCCTACCGCATCGAGCTGGACATCCCCGAGGCGAAGGGGGAGCCCATCGCGGGAACGAGCCGCATCACGTTCGCCTGGAACGACCCCGACGGCTTCGACCTGGTCCTGGACTTCCGGGACCCGGAGCGGCGGGTGGGCGCGGTCCGGGCCAACGGCCAGGACGTGGCCTGGGAGCCCGTGGAGGACCACGTCGTGGTGCCCGCGGCGAGCCTCCGGCCCGGCCCCAACGAGCTGGAGGTGCGCTTCGAGGCCGGCGACGACGCCCTCAACCGGAACGATGACTTCCTCTACGCCCTCTTCGTGCCCGACCGCGCCCACTTCAGCCTCCCCGTCTTCGACCAGCCGAACCTGAAGGCCCCGGTGACGTGGGTGCTCCGGGTCCCCGGCTCGTGGGAGGCGGTGGCCAACGGCCCGGTGCTCGAGGTGGAGGGGACGCCGGAGAGGAAGACGCTGGAGTTCGGGGAGACGCGGCCGCTGCCGACGTACCTCTTCGCCTTCGCCGCGGGCCGCTTCTCCGTCGAGGAGGAGGTGGTGGGTGGGCGTCTCATGCGGATGTTCCACCGGGAGACCGACACCGCGAAGGTGGCGCGCAACCGCGACGATATCTTCCGGCTCCACGGCGCGGCGCTGGACTGGCTGGAGGCGTACACGGGCATCCCGTACCCCTTCGGCAAGTTCGACTTCGCCCTCATCCCCTCCTTCCAGTACGGGGGCATGGAGCATCCCGGCGCCATCTTCTACGGCGGCGGTGGGCTCATGCTGGACGAGAGCGCCACGCAGGGGCAGATCCTGGGCAGGGCGTCGGTCATCGCCCACGAGACCGCCCACATGTGGTTCGGCGACCTGGTGACCATGAACTGGTTCGACGACGTCTGGACCAAGGAGGTCTTCGCCAACTTCATGGCCGCCAAGATCGTGCACCCCTCCTTCCCGGAGGTGGACCACGACCTGCGCTTCCTCATGGCCCACCACCCGTCGGCGTACGGCGTGGACCGCACGCCGGGCGCCAACCCCGTCCGCCAGCCCCTGGAGAACCTGCGGGAGGCGGGCACGCTCTATGGGGCCATCATCTACCAGAAGGCCCCCGTCGTCATGCGCCAGCTCGAGGCCCGGGTGGGCGCCGAGACCTTCCGGGACGGCCTCCGGGAGTACCTCTCGTCCCACGCGTACGGGAACGCCACCTGGCCCGACCTCATCGCCATCCTGGACCGGCTCTCGCCGGAGGACCTGGCGGCGTGGAGCCGGGTCTGGGTGGAGGAGCCCGGACGGCCCCGCATCCGGGTGGAGCGGAGCGGCGGGAGCGTGGTCCTCACCCAGGACGACCCGGCGGGAGAGGGTCGCGTGTGGCCCCAGACGCTCCACGTGCGCCTGGGCCGCGAGGCCGGCGACACGCTGGTGACGGTGGAGCTGGGGGCCGCGCCCGCGACCCTGGCGGGCGTGGATGACGGCACGCTCGGGTACGTGCTGCCCAGCGGCTCCGGCGTGGAGTACGGGCTCTTCCTGCTGGATTCGGCGAGCCTGGACCACCTGGTGGGGCGCCTCCCCGCCGTCCAGCCCGCGCTGGCCCGGGGCGCGGCGTGGGTGACGCTCTGGGACGCCGTCCTGGAGCAGGTCCTCGCCCCCGACGCCTTCCTCGACCTGGCGCTGCGCGCCCTCCCCGCGGAGGCCGACGAGCAGAACGTCGCGCGCATCCTGAGCTACCTGTCCCAGACGTACTGGGACCTCCTCGCCGAGGACGTGCGGGCGGCGCGGGCTGCGGAGGTGGAGTCGGTGCTGTGGGCGGGGGTGGTCGGCGACCGCCCCGCCACCGCCCGGGCCTCCTTCCTCGGCACCTGGCGCTCGGTGGCCCTCACCCCCGACGCGGTGGCGCGCCTGGAGCGTCTGTGGCGCGGCACGGAGCGCGTCCCCGGGCTTCCCCTGTCCGAGAGCGACCAGACGGCACTGGCAACCGCGCTCGCCCTCCGGGAGGTCCCGGGGTGGGCGGCCATCCTCGACGAGCAGGAGGCGCGCATCGCCAACCCCGACCGCAAGGCGCGCTTCCGCTTCGTGCGCCCGTCGCTGGACGCCGACCCGGCCGCCCGCATGGCGTTCTTCGACGCCCTGGCGGACCCGGCCAACCGTGAGCAGGAGCCGTGGGTGCTGGCGGGGCTGGCCAACCTCCACCACCCGCTGCGCTCGGCGAGCGCCCTTCCCACCGTCCGCCGGGCGCTGGACATGGTGGAGGAGATCCAGCGCACAGGGGACATCTTCTTCCCCGGACGCTGGCTGGACGCCTCCCTGGGTGGGCACAACCAGCCCGAGGCCGCGGAGGAGATCGTACGCTTCCTCCAGGCCAGGCCCGACCTGCCGCCGCGCCTGCGGGGCAAGGTGCTCCAGTCGGCCGACGGCGTGTGGCGCGCGGCGCGCATCGTCCACGGGTGGGCCGGGAGTGTTCCGGACGCGGCGGTTTCGCGGTGACGGATCCGTCGAGCGACGACAACGACGGACCCGCGATCCCCTGGCCGGGGATCGCCGCGCCCCTGACCCTCGTCCCGCCGGGACTGCAGTCCATGGCGGCCAGCGCCCTCTTCTTCTCCCTCATGGCCGCGCTGGCCAAGCTGGCGGGGAGGGACGTGCCCCTCTTCGAGATCGTCTTCGCGCGCTCCGTCGTCGTGGGCGTGCTGTCCGGCGGCAAGCTCCTCGCCGACGGGAACGGCTTCCGGGGGCACGAGCCGGCGCTCCTCGTCCTCCGGGGGGTGCTGGGCTTCGGCGCGCTCACGTGCTTCTACTACGCCGTGGTGCACCTCCCCCTGGCCGACGCCACCGTCATCCACTTCATGAACCCGGTCTTCACCGCCTTCATCGCCGCGGCTTGGCTCCGGGAGCACATGGGCCTCAGGGAGGCACTCCTCGTCCTGGCCAGCCTGGGCGGGGTTGTGGTGGTGGCCCGGCCGGCCTTCCTCTTCGGCGCCGGGGGCTCCCTGCCCGTCGTCCCCGTGGTCCTCGGCGTGTGCGGAGCCGTGCTCTCCGCGGGAGCCTACGTGGCCGTCCGGCGGCTCCGGGCCGAGCCCCCCATGCTCATCGTCTTCTACTTCGCGGTGGTGTGCACCGTCCTCTCCCTCCCCATGGTGGTGGCCCACTCCACCGTGCCGACGCTCCCCACGGCCCTCGTGCTGCTGGGCGTCGGGGTCACCACCCACCTGGGGCAGGTGTTCGTCACCTGGGGGTTCCGCCTGGAGCGTGCCGGGCGGGCTTCCGCGGTGGGGTACCTCCAGATCGTCTTCGCGTCCGTCTGGGGGTGGCTCATGTTCGCCGAGGTGCCCGACGTCTGGACGTGGGTGGGCGCGGCCATGATCGTGGGCAGCACGCTGGCGCTGGTGCGCCTCCACCCGGTCCGGTAATCTGGGACGCTTCCGGGTCCCGCCGGCCCGGCCGAAGCGCTGCCCAACACCGGAGGGACCCATGCGCGCACAGCTCTGCTGGATGGCGACCGCCCTGGCGGCCGCCGCTCCCGTCTCGGCTCAGGACCTCGTCCTACGCAACGCCAACGTGGTGGACGTGGCCGAGGGCACCGTGCGGTCCGGCCTGACCCTCGTGGTGAAGGACGGTCGCATCGTCTCGGTGGAGCCCGGGGACGCCCAGGCCGCGCCAGGGGTCCAGGTGGTGGACCTGGCCGGGCGCTTCGTCGCGCCGGGGCTCATCGACGCCCACGTCCACGTGGGGTCCGCCTCCGACGCCGCACGCGCCCTGCGGAGCGGAGTCACCACCATGAGGAGCGCAGGCGCGTCCCACTACGCCGACGTGGGCATGGGGGAGCTGGGCCGCGCCGGACACCTGGAGATCCCCGAGTACGTCGCGGCTGGGTACCACGTGCGCCCCGACCCCGGCGAGGGGCTCTTCCAGGACCACCCGGAGCTGGGCACGTACATGTCCGGCGGCATCCGTGGCCGGGAGGCGGTGGCGGCCATGGTGCGGGCCCTGGTGGACCGGGACGTGGACTTCGTGAAGGTGAACGCCACCGAGAGAGCCGGAACGCCCGACACCGACCCCCGCAAGCAGCTCTACTCCGAAGAGGAGCTCCGCGTCATCGTCGAGGAGGCGGCCCGGGCGGGGCTGGGCGTCATGGCCCATGCCCACGGCGACGGGGGAGGGATGGCCGCGGTGCGCGCCGGGGTGCGGAGCATCGAGCACGGGACCTATCTGAGCCGCGAGACGCTGGCGCTCATGCGCGAGCGGGGCACCTATCTGGTCCCGACCATCGCCATCGTCCGGGACCTCACCATCCCGGGGGGCGACTACGACAACGCCCTCCTCAACATCCGGGGGCGCGCCATGCTCCCCCGGGTCCAGGAGATGGCCCGCGCGGCCCATGAGCTGGGTGTCCGGATCGTGGCGGCCACCGACACGGGATACGGGCCCGCCAGCACCACGACGCTGGCCCACGAGCTCCTGGAGCTGGTGGAGATCGGTATGACCCCCCGCGAGGCGCTCGCGGCGGCGACGCTCACCGCGGCGGAGTTGCTGGGCGTCTCGGACCACACGGGGCGCATCGCACCGGGGATGGATGCCGACCTGGTGGTGCTCGAGCGCGACCCCCTGCAAGACATCGGCGTCATGCAGGACGTGCTCCTGGTCGTGAGCGACGGGCGCGTGGTGGCCCGCAAGGGCGACTGGCCCGAGGACCGTCCGGTCTCGCAGGAATAGGCGCCCGGCGTCCCCCGGGGACCGCGATAGCTCGGCGGAGGCGGCCGGAGCCGGAAGGGCTCCGGCCGCCGTGCATTCCCCGGGGTGGGCACGCACGGCCCGTGGCCGGCCCGCGCGCGTGATCCCGTCTCGCCGGCTTTCCTGTACCCCCTTCGGAGGTCACGCACCTTTTGGAACTAAACGGTGTTGTCACCCGTAGGGCTTGAGGCATTGACCGTTTTCGGGGGTTTGTTTACAGTGTTCACCCATGTCTGACCAACGCGAGAAGATCCTCGGCTGCGCCTGCGAGCTGTACCTCGCCCACGGCCTGGAGGGCTTCTCCATGCGGAAGCTCGCCAGGGAAGTGGGGGTCACGGCCCCGGCGCTCTACCGGCACTACGAGAACCGGGACCACGTGCTGGCCGACGTGGTGCGGGAGGCGTTCCGCGAGTTCACGGCCTACCTGTACCGGGCGCTCGAGGGACGTACCCCCTTGGAGCGCTTCTTCCGGGCGGGGGAGGGGTACCTGGATTTCGCCCTGAAGAACCCCCGCTGGTACGAGATCCTGTTCATCTCCCCGGAGCAGCTGGGGATGTCGGCCATGCCCGACGACATCGAGGCCATGGGGTGCGCCATCCACCAGTTCTGGGTGGACCGGGTGCGGGAGTGCCAGGACGCGGGGATCCTCAGGGAGGGCGACCCGGTGCAGGTCTCCCTCACCATGTGGGCCCACGCCCACGGTCTCATCACCCTGTACCACCACGGGCATTTCCGGATGGACGAGAAGACGTTCCGCGAGGAGTTCGAGCGCTCCGGCGCCGTGATGATGACGGGGATCGCAACCGAGACGTTCGCCGCCCAGCTGGCCGAGCAGTACCCGACGGACCAGCCCGCCGGCGTCACCGCATAGCAGAGGGGACGACGAAGGGATGAGCACCGCAGAAGCGCGGGCCCTCGTGGGGCTCGGTTCATGGAGGCGGGCGGCGGTGATCGCCGCCGCCGTGCTGGCCGCCCTGGGGGTGGCCACCGTGGAGGCCCTGGTGGCCCAGGAGACGCAGGCGCTGTCACTGGACGGCGCCGTGCGCATGGCCATCCGGCAGAACCGCGACGTGCAGGCCGCGAGGCTCGGGTTGGAAGAGGCCAACGAGCGGGTTTCGGAGGCCTGGTCCAACGTGTACCCGTCGCTGGACTTCAACGCCAGCTACACCCGGAACGTGTCGCCCACGGTGAACTTCCTGCCGGCGGCCATCTTCGACCCCACGGCGGGCCCCGACGACTACATCGCGGTCCAGTTCGGCGCCGACAACCAGTGGCAGTCCACGGTCAGCCTGGAACAGCCCCTCTTCTCCGCCGCGGCGTTCATCGGCGTGGGGGCGGCGGGCCGCTACAAGAACCTCCAGGAGGAGGTGGTGCGGGGCCTGACCCAGACCGTGGTCACCCGCGTCCGGGCGGCCTACTACCAGCTCCTGCTCCAGCAGGAGCAGCTCCGCCTCATCGCCAAGTCGGTGGAGCGGGTGCGGGACTCGCTGGAGGAGACCCGGGCCCTGAACAAGGCGGGCCTGGCGTCGGACTACGACGTGCTGCGCCTCGAGGTGGAGTTGGCCAACCTGGAGCCCAACCTGCGCCGCGCCGAGAACGCGGTGCGCCAGGCGCAGCGCCAGATGGCCCTGGAGCTGGACCTGCCGGAGGAGCAGCCGGTGGCGGTCCGCGGCTCCCTGGCCACCATGAACCTCAACGACCTGGCGGCCAACGACGCGGCCAACCAGGAGGTCCTTGCCTTTGCCGGCTACCGGGGCGCGGGGTCGGAGGCGGTGGACGACGCCGTCCGCATGGCCCAGGAGCTCCGCTCCGACCTCCGCCAGTTCTCCCTCACCGAGTCCCTGCGCAAGACGGAGATGCGCCTCGAGCAGGTGGAGTACCTGCCCCGGGTGACCTTCTTCGGCAACTACCTCATCAGCGCCCAGGACAACGGGAATCCCAACTTCTTCGGCAGGGGGGACGGCCAGCGGGCCTACGGCCGGAACATCGGCGTGCGGGTGAGCCTCCCCATCTTCCAGGGGTTCCGCCGCGACGCCCGGGTGGACCAGAAGCGAGCCGCCTTGCGCCAGGCCGAGACCCAGACCCGGCTCGCCGAGGACCAGGCCCGCATGCAGGTGCGCAACCTGGTGGAGCAGGCCGACGAAGCCCTGCTGCGCGCCCGGGGCCAGAGGCTGGCGGTGGACCAGGCGCAGCGGGGATACGAGATCGCCAGCGCCCAGTACCGGGAGGGGCTGAGCAGCCAGCTGGAGCTCACCGACGCCGAGGTGGCGCTCCGACAGAGTGAGTTCAACTACGCCCAGGCGGTCTTCGACTACCTGGTCGCGCGGGCCCAGTTGGACCAGGCCACCGGGCGCGTGCCCGGGGTGGACGTGGAGCCCGCCGCGACGAGCGGCTTCCAGGACTAGAGGGGGACTGAACCGTGGAGAAGACGACGATGAACGAGCGGTGGGTGCGGGGGACCGCGGGGGTGGTGGCGGCGGTGGCCCTCGCCGCGTGCGGGCAGGCCGGGGCGGAGGGGCCGGAAGGCGAGGCGTTCGTCCGGGTGATCAACGTGGAGGCGACCGAGCTCGCCGCTCGGCCGTTCACGGACCAGATCCGCCTCACGGGCACCGTGTGGGCCAATCAGGACGTCCAGGTCGCCGCCGAGGAGAGCGGAGTGATCCGCGAGATCCTCCAGGATCGAGGCGCGCGCGTGCAGGCGGGGGACCCCCTGGTGAAGATCGACGACACCGTGCTGCGGGCCCAGGTCGAGCAGGCCCGGGCGCAGGCCGACCTGGCATCGCAGACCTGGGAGCGCCGCAAGCGCCTCTGGGAGGAGGACAAGGTCGGCTCGGAGATCGCCTACCTGGAGGCCAAGTTCGCCGCCGAGCAGACCGCGGCCAACCTGCGGGCCCTCTCCGAGCGGTTGGAGCGGACCACGGTACGGGCCCCCTTCGACGGGCTCCTGGAGGACCGCATGGTCGAGGTGGGGAGCATGGTGAGCCCGGGGATGGTCGTCGGGCGGGTCGTGGACCTGAACCCGGTGAAGATCGTCGCCGGCGTGCCCGAGCGGTACGCCGCCGACGTCGCCAAGGGGAGCCGCGCCGGCGTGACCTTCGACGTGTTCCCCGGGGAGGCGTACACCGCGCCCATCTCCTTCGTGGGCGCGACGGTGAACCCCCAGAATCGCACCTTCCCCATCGAGGTGGTGATGCCCAACCCCAAGGGCCTCATCAAGCCCGAGATGGTCGCCAACGTCGCGGTCTCGAGGCGGGAGCTGGAGGAGGCGATGGTGGTCCCCCAGGACGCGCTGGTCCGGGTGGAGAACGGCTACGTCGCCTTCGTCGTCGCTCAGCGCGACGGCGCCACCGTGGCCGAGGTCCGACCGGTGACGTTGGGCGCGAGCCAGGGGAACCTGGTGGTGGTGGTGGACGGGTTGGAGCCGGGCGACCGGCTCATCGTGGTCGGCCAGAAGTCGGTGGCCGACGGCGATCGCGTGAACGTGGTGTCGAGCCGCTGACGGCGCCCTCGGGCGAGGGGATAGACGAGAGATGACGACGGAAAAGGACGACGCCGCGCGGAAGGGCGACCCCCGCACGGGCGGGGGCGTGCGCTTCCTCGAGCGGTACAAGGAGTTCGGCCCCACCAGCTTCGCGGTGGAGCACAAGACGAGCATGATCGTGATGCTGGCCATCATCACGCTCATGGGCGTGTACTCGTACCAGACGACCCCGAAGGAGTCGTTCCCGGAGATCGCCATCCCCATCGTGGCGGTGAACACCATCTACCCGGGCGTGTCTCCCGCCGACGTGGAGAGCCAGGTCACGCGGGTGCTGGAGGACGAGCTGTCCACGATCTCGGACCTGGACGAGCTCACGTCCACGTCGGTGGAAGGCTACTCGAGCATCGTGGCGCAGTTCAGCACCGACGTGAACCTGGAGGACGCGCTCCAGAAGGTCCGGGAGAAGGTGGACCTGGCCAAGGGGGACCTCCCCCAGGACGCCGAGGACCCCTCCATCGTGGAGTTCAACTTCTCCGAGATCCCCATCATGCAGGTGAACCTGGCCGGCGAGTACGGCCTGGTGCGCCTGAAGGAGCTGGGGGAGGACCTCCAGGACCGTCTGGAGCAGATTCCCTCGGTCCTCCGCGCCGACGTGCGCGGCGGCCTCGAGCGCGAGGTGAAGGTGGATGTGGACCTGGCCAAGCTCCAGTTCTACGGCCTGGCGCTGCAGGACGTGGTGGACGCCATCCGGAACGAGAACGTCAACATCCCCGGGGGCTCCATCGACGTAGGCGACACCAAGTACCTGGTGCGCGTGGACGGTGAGTTCGAGGACCCCACGCTCATCGGGGAGCTGGTGGTGAAGACCATGGGCGGCCGTCCCGTGTACGTGCGGGACATCGCCACCGTGGACTTCGGATTCGCCGAGCGCGAGAGCTACGCTCGCATGAACGGGAACGAGGTGGTGACCCTGGACGTCGTGAAGCGGTCCGGGGAGAACATCATCGAGAGCGCGGAAGAAGTACGTGCGGTCATCGAGGAGATGCGCCCCCTCTTCCCGCCCACCACCGAGGTGAGCATCACCGGCGACATGTCCGAGCAGATCGAGGACATGGTGGCGAGCCTGGAGAACAACATCGTGTCCGGCCTCATCCTCATCGTGGCCGTGCTCCTGTTCTTCCTCGGGCTGTCGAACTCCATGTTCGTGGCGGTCTCGATCCCCTCGTCCATGTTCCTGAGCTTCATCATCCTGAAGCTGCAGGGCGTTTCCATGAACATGATCGTGCTGTTCTCCCTCATCCTCGCCCTGGGGATGCTGGTGGACAACGCCATCGTGATCGTGGAGAACATCTACCGGTACCTGGAGGAGGGCTGGGACCGGACCCTGGCGGCGAAGAAGGCCACCGGGGAGGTGGCGGTGCCCGTCATCGCGTCCACGGCAACGACGCTGGCCGCCTTCGGGCCCCTCATGTTCTGGCCCGGCGACGTGGGTGAGTTCATGGGCTACCTGCCCCTCACGCTCATCGTGACGCTGTCCAGCTCCCTGTTCGTGGCGCTGGTCATCGTGCCGGTGCTCTGCGCCATGTTCATGAAGCTGGACGGGACGCCGTCCCGTCCGCTTCGGCCGGCGGCGCGGTGGACGCTGGTGGGCGCGGCGGGCCTCGTGTTCCTCATGGTGGCGGGGGCCAACCCCCTCACGGCCGTGCTCCTCACCGCCACGGCGGTGGGGCTGTGGGCCTTGCAGAGATTCGTGCTGGCCTCGGTGGCGAGCCGCTTCCAGAGCGACGTGATGCCGCCGGTGCTGGACGTTTACGAGAAGCAGCTCCGGTGGGCGCTGGACCACCGTCTCATCATGCTGGCCGGAACCGTGGCCGTGTTCGCCTGGACCGTGTTCCTCTTCGGCATCTTCAACCAGGGGGTGGAGTTCTTCCCCGAGGACATGCCGCCGCAGCAGATGATGGTGGACGTCGAGGCGCCCGTGGGGACCCGCGCGGCCTTCACCGACACCGTGGTGCGGCGCATCGAGGAGGAGCTGCAGGGCGTGGGCGGCCGCGCCGACTGGGAGTCGGTGGTCGCCGTGGTGGGGAGCGGCGGCGGCGCCAACTTCATGGACGCCGGCC
Organism: Gemmatimonadota bacterium; assembly: GCA_045863275.1. Taxonomy (GTDB): domain Bacteria; phylum Gemmatimonadota; class Gemmatimonadetes; order Longimicrobiales; family Gaopeijiaceae; genus SZUA-318. The sequence goes on along the minus strand of BTVB01000017.1, from coordinate 20,512 downwards.
CCGGTGGCCCCGAGGGGGGCCGCGTGAGCATCAGCCTCATCGACTACCAGGACCGGGAGCGGGACGCCTTCGAGACCCTCGCCGAGATGCAGGCCAACATCGGCAAGGACATCGCGGGGGTCACCCTCACGGTGGACAAGCCCGCGGAGGGCGCGCCCTCGGGCAAGCCCGTGAACATCGAGATCGTGGGCGAGGACCCGGTGCGCCTCAAGGCGCTGTCGGACGAGCTCCTGGACGTCCTGGAGGGGGCACCGGTGTACCGAAAGCTGGTGGGGCTCTCCAGCGACCTGGACGACGCCCGTCCCGAGCTCTCGGTGCGCGTGGACCGGGAGAAGGCCGCGCTCTACGAGCTGAACACCTCGAAGGTGGGCGGGGCCATCCGGAGCGCCATCAACGGCGTGGAGGCGGCCAAGTACCGCACCGGCAACGACGAATACGACATCATCGTCCGGCTGGCGGAGCCCTACCGGCAGGACCTGGAGGGGCTCCGCGACCTCACGGTGATGGCCGAGGGCGGCATCCAGATCCCGCTGGTGTCCGTGGCCGACTGGTCGGTGGAGGAGGGCTACGGCGCCATCCGCCGGAAGGACCAGACGCGCATGGCCACCATCAGCTCGGACGTGGCGGCGGGGCTGAACTCCAACGCGGTGCTGGCCGAGGTGCGCCAGAGCCTGACCGACTTCGCGGGCACCATGCCCCCGGGATACACGATCCGCTACACCGGCCAGTCGGAGGACCAGGCCGAGGCGCAGTCGTTCCTGGGGGGTGCCTTCCTCACGGCGTTGCTGCTCATCCTGTTCATCCTCATCAGCCAGTTCAACTCGCTGGTGAAGCCGGTGATCATCATGACCTCGGTGCTCATGTCCACCGTAGGCGTGCTCATGGGGCTGATGGTCTTCCAGATGCCCTTCGGGATCATCATGACCGGCGTGGGGATCATCTCGCTGGCGGGCATCGTGGTGAACAACGCCATCGTGCTCATCGATTACATCGACGTGCTCCGTGAGCGCGAGGGCATGAACCGCCGCGAGGCGCTGGTGCAGGGTGGGCGGACGCGGTTCCGTCCCGTGATCCTCACGGCCACCACGACGGCGCTGGGGCTCATCCCCCTGGCCATCGGGCTCAACTTCGACTTCATCGGCCTCTACACCCGCCTCGACGCCGACCTGTACTGGGGCGGGGAACAGGCGGCCTGGTGGGCCCCCATGGCCGTGGCGGTCATCGTGGGCATCCTGTTCGCCACGTTCCTCACGCTGGTGCTGGTGCCGGTGATGTACTCGCTGGTGGACGACGTGGCCAAGTTCTTCGACCGCCACTTCCGTCACCGGGAGGAGCCTGCGCCTGCGCCGGACCTGGACGCGGTGGACGACCTGCTCCCAGGCGTGCCGCCGACGGACGTGGGCGGCGTGCGCGGGCCGGCGGGCGCGCGCGAGCCCGCGGGCGTGCGCCGTCATACGGAGGAGGGCGTGGGGTTCCTCGGGCCCGACGGACTCGTGCCCAGCCCGGAAACGCCATGACCCGCTGACGCCGCCGAGCCATGCGCCCCTATCCCCTGGGGAACGACGAGTTCGTCGCCGACCTGGTGTCGGAGGTGGACCGCGTCACCGAGACGGTGCGGGCCCGCTTCGGAGGGCTCACGGCCCGGCAGCTCGACTGGCGCCCGGCGCCGGAGGCGTGGGGCGTGGGGCACTGCCTGGCGCACCTGGCGAGGACCAACGAGCTGTACCGCGAGTCGCTGACGGTGGCGCTCGGTGACGCGGCCCCGGAGGGGCGCCTCGACGGCGCGCCTCTCCGGGGCCGTTGGTTCGGCCGGCTCTTCACGCGCATGGTCGGCCCGGACGGAATGAAGGTGAAGTCCCCGCGCATCACCCGGCCCCGCCCGCAGGCCGCCGAGACCGGCGCCCTCGAGGCGTTCCTCGAGGAGCAGCGCCGCCTCCGGGCCCTCGTCGAGGCGGGGAGGGGGCGGGACCTGGACCGCATCGTCGTGCGCTCCCCGCTTGCGTCGTGGGTGCGTTTGGCGGCCAGCGACGCCCTCCGGGTCATGGTGGCCCACGAGCTGCGCCACCTGGCGCAGGCGGAGCGGGTGGTGGCCCACCCGGCGTTCCCGCGGTGATGGCCAGGGCCGCGCGGTGGAACGCGACCCGAGTGGTCGCGGGCTACTACCTGGCCACGCCGGTGTTCGCGGTGGCGGACCTGGGCCTGGGCCTTCCGGTGCGGGTGGCGGACGTCCTTCCCGTGGGCCCCCGCGTGGCGTACTACGTCGCGGTCTTCGCCCTGGGCCTTCTCTGCACCGCCCGCCCCGGGGCGACGCCGTGGGTGGGGATGGCGGAGAGCGCGACGAACCTCCTCGTGCTCCTCCTCTCCATCCTCCTCCCCATCTGGTCCCTGGGCGACGCACTGGCCAGCGGCGCGCCTCTCGCGGCGGGGCTCACCGGAATCGCAGCAGCCAACGCGCTCCTTTCGGGCACGGCGCTGGTGGTGAGCTTCCACCGGCACCAGGATGCGGCGCTCCGCGGCAGGGCCGGACGTGCGTTCCCGGGGGGCGTGTAAAGGTGTGGTAACGAGTCCGCGACGGCGATTGCGGACGGGGGGCGGCGCCCCGATCATCGGGCATGGTCGGCCACTCCCTAGCCTCCCTGGAAGCCCTCCCGCTGGCGGAGCTCGTGCGTCGTGCGAGCACGCCGCCGTTGGCGGAGGAAGCGGAGTCGGCCCTGGCCAGCGAAGTCGCCGCCGGAGACCCGGAGGCCCGTGAGCAGCTCGTCGCCGGGCACCTCCGCGACGTGGTGGACGTGGCCATCGCCCACCGGGGCGGTGGCGTCGCGATGGATGTCCTTGTGCGCCGAGGCCTCGCGGGGCTGGTCGCCGCCGCCCGCGAGTACGATCCCCTGCGCCACCCTCCGTTCCCCGCCTTCGCCCGACGGCACATCCGTCGGGAGGTCAGGGCCGTCCTCCTCAGCCACTGAGGGCTGACGGGGCGCCTCGTCGCGCCTCCGCCCCGCCGGCGCAACCTCCGGGGGCGTGCGGCGTACCGAAGGTATGAGCACCCTGCTCGTGGCCCTCTCCGGGCTCGCCGTCGCCCTGTCGGCGTCCTTCCTGCTCTGGCTCGTGAGCCTCCGCCTGCGGGACGCCAGCATCGCCGACCCGTTCTGGGGTCCCGGGTTCGTCCTCGTCGGGGTGACCTACCTCGCGCTGGGGAGGGGACCGGGGGCGCGGCCGTGGCTGGCCGTGGCGCTGGTGGTGCTCTGGGCGGCCCGACTGGGTCTCCACCTGCTGTCGAGGAACCGGACCCACGGCGAGGACTTCCGCTACGCCGCCATGCGCGAGCGGCACGGGGCCGCGTTCCCCCGGGTGAGCCTCTTCACGGTCTTCTGGCTCCAGGCGGCCCTCCTGTGGGTGGTGGCCCTCCCCCTGCTGGGAGCGGTGGTGGCGTCGGGCCCGCTGGGCGCGTGGGACGCCGCGGGGGTCGGGCTCTTCCTCGCCGGGTTCACCGTGGAGGCGGTGGCCGACGCCCAGCTCCGGCGCTTCAAGGCGGACCCTGCCAACCGGGGAAGGGTCCTCGACTCCGGCCTCTGGAGGTACAGCCGGCACCCCAACTACTTCGGGGACGCGGTGCTCTGGTGGGGGCTCTGGCTGGTGGCCGTAGGGGGAGGCGCCGCTTGGACCGCGGTGGGGCCTGCCGTCATGACCTTTCTCCTCCTGAAGGTGTCGGGCGTGGCGCTGCTGGAGCGGACCCTGAGCCAGGGCAGGCCGGAGTATGCCGAATACGTCCAGCGGACGTCGGCCTTCGTCCCGTGGCTCCCGAAGCGCCCACGGGGCTGAAGGGCCCCGGACCTCGCGCACCGGGCCCGCATGCCGCACCTTCCCCTCCACGACCCGCTGGTGCCGTCACGGAGCCGACATGCCGAGAGAAGAGATCAACCAGGTCGTGGGACGCGCCATCCAGGATCTGGCCGCGGTGCGGCTGGGACGGGGATTCGTTCCCCTCGCGCTCCTCTTCCTCCTGGGTCTGGGGCAGATGCTGGCCCGGTCCGGGGGCTTCGTCCTGGCGGCCGGCGCCCCCTTGTCCGCAGGCGCCATGCTGGCCTATGGCATGCGGGTGGTCCAACGCGCCTTCGGGCGCGGCGGGCGGCCCTGGATGGCGGCGGCCGCAGCGGCAGGCCTGGTCCCTCCCGCCTTCGGTGTCTACGTGCTCGGGTGGGAGGGGCTCCGTGGAGTGGCCCAGGCGTCGGGGTTCGCGTCGGGGGCGGCGGGCCTCCTCCTGGCCGTCCTGGGTACCTGGGTGCTCCGTGCGTGGATGCAGATCCTGGAGCTGAGGCGCCTCGCCGACACCATGGCCCTCGGGGCCCTGGACGCGGGAGACGAAGCCGAGTGACGCGGGCGGGAGCCCGGGCGCGCCGGCCCGGCGGGGGCGCGCCGTGAGGGGGGCCGCGGCGCGGATCGGCAAGGTCGTGGCGGCCTACGCCCTCTTCGCGGCCCTGGCCCTGGCCGCCCTGCCCGCGGTCCAGAGGACGTTCCTCCTCCCCGAGCTCTTCGACGCCGTGGCCCGCTGGAGCCTGGGGCTGGGCGCGATCCTGGCGGCGGTGGTGGCTTGGCGGTACCCCCACGTGGGCGACGCCGCCGGGGGCCCCCGGGCCGACGGGCGCACCGACGGAGGCGCCGAGCACCCGTGAGCGGGGTGACCCTGCGGCCCCTCCGCGCCGGGGACTGGCCCGCGGTGGCGGAGATCTACGGCCAGGGGATCGCCGCTGGCGACGCCACCTTCGAGACCGAGGTCCCCCCGTGGGAGCGCTGGGACGCGGCCCGCCTCCCCGAGCCCCGCCTGGTGGCGCTGCGCGCCGGAAAGGTGGTGGGGTACGCCGCCCTGTCTCCCGTGTCGTCCCGGCCGGCCTACGCCGGCGTCGCGGAGGTCTCGGTCTACGTGGCCGAGGAGGCCCGCGGCGAGGGGGTGGGGCGGACCCTCCTCGACGCCCTGGTGAGCGCCTCGGAGGCCGCGGGGATCTGGTCCCTGCGCGCCGGGATCTTCCCGGAGAACCAGGCGTCCCTCGCGCTGCACGGCGCCGCGGGCTTCCGGGTGGTGGGTGTGTGGGAGCGGGTGGGGCGCTTCCACGACGGGCGCTGGCGGGACGTGGTGCTCATGGAGCGGAGGAGCCCGGCGGTGGGCACCGCTCCTACGGCGTGAGCCCCAGCTCGTAGTGGGTGACGAACTGGAGGAAGCGCGACACCTCCAGCATGTCCCGTCCCACGAAGGCGACGGTGTGGGCGTCCACGCGCTCCACCCCCGGGAGGTACGCCAGGACCTCCGCCGGCATGTAGTTCTTGAAGGCGATCTCCAGGCGCACGGGGGTCTCCACGCGGAACGGCCGGAGCTCTCCGACCCTGGCGAGGGCGGCCCCGACCTTCTCGCCGATGAGGGCGTTGGAGGCCTCGGGAAGGAGCGTGCGGGCCGAGTGGAACCCCAGGCTCCACTTGGTCACCGCCGTCTCGATGGGCCCCAGAAGGGCCGTGGCCTCCTCGGCGATGGCGTCGTCGCCGGAGATCATCACCACGGGCACGCCGAAGTGCCCCGCCACGGCGGCGCTGAGCCCGGCCTCGGGCACCAGGCGGCCGTTGAGGCGCACACCCGTCAGGTTGGCGCTGGACAGCGTGTGGGCCCGCACGCCCCGGGTATTGTGGGTGCCGGCGTGGTACCCGATGAAGAGGACCGCGTCGAACGTGTCGTCGATCCCCTCCATCATCCCCAGGGGCCGCGGCCAGGACCGGACGAGCTGGATGTCCTGGGGGAGGCGCTCCACCAGGAGGTTCTCACCGTTGCCGTGGGAGTCGGCCACGAGGATCTCTGTGGCGCCGGCCTCCCGCGCCGCCGCGATGGCGGCGTTCACCTCGGCGGTCATGATCTCCCGGAAGCGCTGGTACTCGAAGCCTGCTGGCCCGAGCTGGTCGGAGGTGACGATGCCCGCCACGCCTTCCATGTCCACGGAGATGAAGACCTTGAGTCGCTGTTGCGCGGCGGTGGGCGCTGCGAGGAGCACGGTCGCCACGAGGGCGAAGAGGGTTCTGGGCATGCGTCGGTCCTCGGGTTCGGAGCGATGGGTTCAGGGCAGGGCGTCGACGGCCCGGGCGCATCGGCGCACCACCTCGCGGGCGGGGAGGATCTCGTGGATGCCGGCAACCGAGCGTCCGGCCTGCCAGTACTCGACGGCGGCGGCCTCGTCCAGAGAGGAGCGCTTGAGCCGCCAGGCCGAATGCAGCGCATAGAGGGAGCGCATGAGCTTCTTGGTGCGCCGTCCCCTCAGCATCCACCGGGCCAGGGGGCCGGCGCGGGTGCCGAGACGGCGCACGTAGGGGGTGTTGATCACGGCCACGGGCACCCCGGTGAGGCGCTCCGTGAGCACGATGTCCTCCTCGCCGGCGGACACCACGGCCCGCTTGTACGCCTCGCTGGCCCGGCACTCGGCGGTGGCGATGAAGCGGGTGCCCATCTGCACGCCGGCGTACCCCATGCGCAGGGCGGCGGCGAAGTCACCCGGCGTTCCCACGCCCCCGGCGCACACCACCGGGAGACCCAGGTCGGCGAGCTGGTCCAGGAGCTCCTCCATGCCCAGGGGGCCGGCGTGGCCCCCGGCGCGCCGGTTCACCGCGATGAGGCCGTGGACACCCGAATCCAGCGCCTTCTCGGCCCACTTCCGCTCCGTCACGTCGTGATAGACCACGCCCCCCGCCGCGGCGGCCCGGTCCACCACCCAGCGGGGCTTGCCCAGGGAGGTGACGAAGAAGCGCACCCCCTCCTCCAGGGCCTGGTCCACCCAGCGCACCATGCGCTCGTGGTACGCCCGGGAGGACGACTCGATGAGGGCGTTCATCCCCACGGGTCCGGAGGAAAGGCCCTGGATGTGGCGGAGCCCTTCCCGGAAGTCCCACCCGTGGACGTAGGTCAAAGAGACGGGCTGGACGATGCCCATGCCCCCGGCGTCGGACACCGCCGCCACCAGCTCGGGGTTGGAGCAGGGATACATGGCCCCGCACAGGAGCGGGACGCCGATTCCCGCGTCCCGGGCCAGCGGTGTGTCGAGGCGGCTCACCCCGCCTCCTCCCGGGGTGGCACCGGGCCCAGGAGCCACCGCGCCCGGACCGTGGCCACCACGTCGCCGGCGGCGTCGCGGACCTCCACCGAGACCGTGTGCTCCATGCTCTCCGTGACCTGGGGGACCACCGCGCGGCACTCGGCCACCAGGGGGCCCCGGGCCTTCTTCGCGTAGGTCACGTCCAGCCCCACCACGATCCCCCGAGCGGTGGGGGGAAGGGCCCCCACCACGGCGAGCCCGCTGGCCGCCTCGCCCAGGTTGGCCAGCGCCACGGCGTGCACCGAGGCCAGGTGGTTCCGCACGCGCCGGCGGTCGTCCATGGTCACCCGGGCGTGGCCGGGTTCCAGGTGGGTGACCCTGGGGCGGATGGAGCCCGAGTAGGGCACCATCCAGCCGAAGATCCGGCTGAAGAGCCAGCGGCCCCCGGGGAGGGGGGCCAGGCGCCGCCACAGGGACTGGAGGCGCGTCGCGGGGGATGGGCTGGAAGGCACGGGCGCGGGGGACGTGGGCGAGTCCGGGACGGGTGGCTATCTTCGGACACCCGACGCCGGGAGGGCAAGGGGATGGTCCGGGCCAAGGACGGGACGGGGCTGCCGATGGACATCGTGCTGCACGAGGTCGTCTCCCTGGCGGTGTGGGTGGTGGCGAACGTGGTGTACCTGGACTCGGTGCGCCGCGGGCGGGGTGGGTTCCGGCGGCTCGTGGCCTTCTGGATGGGGGTGCCGGGGACGCTCCTCAGCAAGATCCTGGTGACGGAGGGGAGCCAGCCGGACCTCCGCCCCCCTCCCGACGCCGACGATGCGCTGCTGGACGAGGTGCGGAGGAGCCGGGCCGTGGGCCCCGGCGAGGAGGGAGACACGGAGAACCGCGAGGAGGAGCCATGAGGGGGAATTGGATCTGGGCGACGGTGCTGGTCCTGGCCGCGGCGTCGCCCGCCGGGGCGCAGGAGGATCCGGGACCGGGAGAGGTCGTGGCGCTCCTCTTCCAGCACATGAAGTCGGGCGACGCCGACGCCATGCAGGCCCTCATGCATCCCGACGTGCGGCTCGTGACCACCGCGGTTCGGGAAGGGGTCCCCGTGGCGCAGGTCGTGGGCGTCGACCGGTGGATCGAGGGCGTGCGTGCCTCCACGCGGGAGCTGGACGAGCGCATCTACGACACCGCGGTGGACGTCGACGGGGGCCTGGCCTCGGTGTGGACCCGCTACGACCTCTTCGTGGACGGCGTCCACTCCCACTGCGGCGTGGACCACGTCCTCCTGGTGCGCACCGGCGAGGGCTGGCGGATCATCCACCTCGCCGACACCCGCAGCAGCGAGGGGTGCCGCACCTCGTGACCTCCCCGGCGCCTCCCCGCCCGGGGTCGTTCGCCAGCTTCGTCCCGGGAGGCCGCGACCTCCGGTCGCTGACCTCCCTGGCCCTCCCGGTGGCCACCGTCCAGGTGGCCACCATGAGCATGGGCGTCGTGGACACGGTCATGGTGGGGCGCGTGTCCGCCGTGGACCTGGCCGCGGTGGCCCTGGGCAACCTGTACTTCTTCGCCACCGTGGTCTTCGGCATGGGCGTGCTCTTCGCCCTGGACCCGGTGATCTCCCAGGCGGTGGGGGCGGGGGACAGGGTCGCGGTGGCGCGGGGAGTGCAGCGGGGCATGGTGCTGGCCCTGGGCCTCACCGTGCTGGCGTCCCTCCTCCTGGTGCCTGCGGCGGCCGTGCTGGCCTTCCTGCGCCAGCCGTCGGACGTGATCCCCAAGGCGGCGGGGTACGCCCTCGTGTCCATCCCGGGGGTGCTTCCCTTCTACGCCTTCACGGTGCTGCGCCAGAGCATGCAGGCCATGGCACGCGTGCGGCCCATCCTGGCCACGGTCATCGCCGCCAACTTCGTCAACGTCTTCTTCAACTGGGTGTTCATCTACGGGAACCTGGGGGCGCCGCCCATGGGGGCCGTGGGCTCGGGGTGGGCCACCAGCGTGAGCCGCTGGCTCATGGCCCTCATCCTGCTGGCTTTGGGCTGGCCGCTCCTCCGCGATGCGGTGCATCCCCTCCGGCCCGAGGCCCTTGCCCCGGCGCCCCTCCGTCGCTTCGTGCGCCTGGGGGCCCCCATCGGCGCGCAGCAGGCCCTCGAGTTCGGCGTCTTCGGCGCCGCCGGGGTGCTCATGGGGTGGATGGGTACCGTGGCCATGGCCAGCCACCAGGTGGCGCTGAACCTGGCCTCCCTCACGTTCATGGTGCCGCTGGGCGTGGCGCAGGCCGGGTCCGTGCTCGTGGGGCAGGCCGTGGGCCGGGAGGACCCGCCGGAAGCGAGGCGCGCCGCCGGCGGCGCCCTCCTGGTGGGGGCGGGGTTCATGACGCTCACCGCCCTCCTCTTCCTCGCCGTCCCCGGGCTGCTGGCGCGCCTCTACTCCGCGGATCTGGAGGTCGTGGCGCTGGCCATGGTCCTCATCCCCATCGCCGGGGTCTTCCAGGTCTTCGACGGGATCCAGGTGGTGGCCCTCGGCGCCCTCCGGGGAGTGGGGGACACGCGCCTCCCCATGCTCGTGAACCTGGTGGGGTTCTGGGTGGTGGGGCTGCCCGTGAGCTGGCTCCTGGGGTTCCGGACGCCGCTGGGTCCCCGGGGCGTCTGGGTGGGGCTGGCGGTGGGGATCGGCGTCGTGGCCGTCCTGCTTCTGGCCAGGGTGCGCCTGCGCTTCGGCAGGGAGCTGCGCAGGCTCGTCCTGGAGGAGGACGACCCGGCACGGGCCGCGGCCTCCGGGACCGCTGCCGAGCCCGCGGGCTGAGCCGGCGGTCCTCCCCCGTCGACCCGGTTGCCCCCGGAGAGCGCCGCCACGACCTTCCCCGCCATGTCCTTCCATTTCACGCCTCTCGACATCCCCGACGTCGTCCTCGTGCGCCCCACGCGCCGGGGGGATGCCCGGGGCTTCTTCGCCGAGACGTACCGCGCCAGCGCCTTCGCCGCCGCCGGGATCCCGGGGCCTTTCGTACAGGACAACCTGGCCCGGTCGGGCCCCGGGGTGGTGCGCGGCCTCCACTACCAGCTGCCTCCCCACGCCCAGGGGAAGCTCATCCAGGTGGTTCGCGGCGCCGTGCTGGACGTCGTGGTGGACCTCCGGCGGTCCTCCCCCACGTACGGCCGGTGGGTCTCGTGCGAGCTCTCCGAGGAGGGCGGAGCGCTCCTCTGGGTGCCCCCCGGCTTCGCCCACGGGTACGCCGTCCTGGGGGAGGGGGCCGACCTGGCCTACAAGGTCACCCAGGAGTACCGCCCGGAGCTGGACCGGGGGATCCGCTGGGACGACCCGGAGGTGGGCGCCCGGTGGCCGTTCCCCGACCCGGAGCTCTCCGCTCGGGACCGGCAGCTTCCCCTCCTCCGCGACGCCGAGAACCCCTTTTGAGGGAGCCCTCGGAGCACCACCTGGAGGTGGTGCGCACCGCGCGCTACTGGGTGCTGGGGCGTGACGTCCCGGCGCCCGCCCAGGTCTGGTTCGTCCTCCACGGGTACCGTCAGCTCGCCCGCCGCTTCCTCAACCGCTTCGCTCCCCTGGCCGACGGCACCCGCTGGGTCGTGGCCCCCGAGGCCCTCTCCCGTTTCTACGTCGAGGACGCCCCGGGGCGCCACGGGCCGGAGTCGGCGGTGGGCGCCACGTGGATGACCCGCGAGGACCGGGAGCACGAGATCGCCGACTACGTCCGCTACCTCGACCGGCTGGCGGATACGGTGCTGGGCGAGCTGGACGGCCGGTCGTCGCCGCGCGTGGTGGTCCTGGGCTTCTCCCAGGGAGTGGCCACGGCGTCCCGGTGGGCGGCGTTGGGCCGCACGCGGCCCCACCGCCTCGTCCTCTGGGGTGATTTCCTCCCCCCCGACCTCCCCCTGGACGCGGCGCGGGACCGGTGGGCCGGCGTGGACGTGAGCCTCGTACGGGGCGAGGCCGACCCCATCTTCCGCGACGCCGCGCTGGCGGGGGCGGAGGCCGAGCGTCTCGCCGCCGCGGGGCTGGAGCCGAGACGGGTGTCGTACCCCGGGGGGCACGACATCCACCAGCCCACGCTTCAGTCGATGGCGGGGAGCGACACGTAGTCGCCGTCCAGCTCCGCCACCACCGTCCCGCCCGAAAGCACCTGCGCCCGCACCACCACCCGCCCCCGCCCGAAGCGCTTCAGCGCCTTGCGGAACCGGCGCCACGCGTCGGGGTCGGGGGCGACGGCCCGGGCCTGGAACGCGTCGCCGACCGGGTGGAGGTAGGTCACGTCGCTGCGCTGGATGACCGTGCGCGCCTCCACGCCGTCTCCCCGGAGGCGCAGGTGCACCAGCGCCCACCCCGCCAGGATGGCCAGCGCCGCCACGCTCCCGCCGAACGCGGTGTTGCGGTGGTTGAGGTTGGGCTCCAGCGGGGCGCCCAGCACCACCTCCTCCGGGGAGGCGGCCACCACCCGGGCGTCCATGGCGGCGGAGAGGGGGATGTGCTCCCGCAGGTACGCCTCCAGGCCCGCTGCGTCCATCAGAACGCCCCCACCAGGCCGATCTCGGGGACGAGGCGGTGCCCCGTCTCCCGGAGCACCGTCTCCTGGGCCAGGTCCATGAGGGCGCGTACGTCGGCGGCGGTGGCGCCCCCGAGGTTCACGATGATGTTGGCGTGCTTGTGGAAGATCCCGGCGCCACCATGGACGCGGCCCTTGAGGCCGCACTCGTCGATGAGACGGCCGGCGCCGATGCCCTCGATCTTCTGGAAGACGGAGCCGGCGGAAGGGTAGAGCCAGAGGTCGGGGTGGCGGTCGTCCCGCCAGGCCAGGTTCTCCCGGATGACCCTCCGGAGCGCGTCCGCCGGGGCGGCGTGGAGGCGAAACGTCGCCGAGAGGACCACGTCGGCGCGGTGGTGGAGGACGCTCTCGTCGTAGCCGAAGGCGAAGTAGCCCACGTCCACCGTGCGTCGCTCGCCCTCCTGGGTGAGGATCTCCGCCTCCTCCAGCACCTCCTCGATGAACAGGGTGCGCTCCCGCTCCGGGGCGGGGGAGAGGAAGTGGAGGTTCTGCCAGAGCGCCCCGCCCACCGTGCTGGGGATCCCCACGAAGTGGTGGAGGCCGCCCAGACCCCGGGCCACCGTGGCGTCGATGAGGTCGGGATAGGTCTCCACGCCGGCGCCGGCGCGGACGCGATGGTCCTCGAGGAAGTCCACGCCTCCCACCTCGCTCCGGATCACCAACCCACGGAAGCCCGCGTCGGCCACCAGGATGTTGGCGCCCCGCCCAAGGAGGAACCACGGGATCCCCTCCCCCCGGGCGGCCTGAACGGCGGTGGCCAGCTCGTCGGGCGTGCGCGCCCGGAAGAGCACGTCGGCGGGCCCACCGATGCGGAACGTGGTGAGGGGGGCGAGGGGGACGTCCCGCTCCAGGCGGCGGGGGTCCAGGTGGGGGGAGAGGGCCTGGAGCCAGGCCTCGGACGGTGGCTTCATGGAGGGGAACATAGCCCCGCCGGGAGGGGTCCCGCACCCGCCCCGTGGCCCGTCCGGTGGCCCTCCCGGGAAGGCCCGTCTAAGTTGCCGGGCCCGCCGCCCTTCCGGGGGCGCCTCCCCGCCACCTCCCGTCCGCCATGCGTCTCCATTCCGCCCTCCTCCTGGCCGCACTGGCCGCCACGCCCACCGTGGCCCAAGAGCCCGTCCGCTACGAGATCGCCTTTCCCAACGCCCTCCACCACGAGGCGGAGATCACCGTGGTCTTCCCCGACGTGGGGCCCGGGCCGTTGGAGATCCGCATGAGCCGGACCTCCCCCGGGCGCTACGCCCTCCACGAGTTCGCCAAGAACGTCTACAACTTCCGGGCCACCGGCGTGGACGGACAGGCGGTGGAGGTGGTACGCCCCGACCTCCACCAGTGGACGGTGTCGGGCCACGGAGGGGAGGTGCGGGTCACCTACACCCTCTACGGCGACCACGCCGACGGGACGTACGTGGGGATCGACCGGAGCCACGCCCATCTGAACATGCCCGCCGCCTTCGCCTGGGCCCGGGGCCTGGAGGCCCGCCCCGTGGAACTGCGCGTGCGCGTGCCCGAGGGGAGCGGCTGGCGCGTGGCCACCCAGCTCGCCCCCACCGCCGACCCCGCCCGCTTCACCGCGCCGGACCTGGCCTACTTCCTCGACAGCCCCACGGAGGTCTCCGACTTCTGGGAGACGTCGTGGGAGGTGCCGGGGCCCGACGGGCCCCAGACGGTGCGCATCGCCCTGCACCACCAAGGCACCGAGGCCGAGGCCCGGGAGTACGCCCGGGGCGCCCGCGCCATCGTGGCGGCCGAGGGCGCGGTGTACGGCGTCTTTCCCCGCTTCGACTTCGGCACGTACACGTTCCTCGCCTGCTATCTGCCCTGGGTGGACGGGGACGGCATGGAGCACCGGAACTCCACCGTCCTCACCAGCACCTCTTCCCTCGCCGAGCGGGGGCGGGGGCTCCTGGGCACCGTGGCCCACGAGTTCTTCCACGCCTGGAACACCGAGCGCATCCGCGCCGCCGAGCTCGAGCCCTTCGACTTCGAGGCCGCCAACGTGTCCGGGGGGCTCTGGTTCGGCGAGGGCTTCACGTCGTACTACACATCACTGAGCCTCTGGCGGGCCGGCATCCTCGACGACGACGCCTTCGCCCGGAGCGTGGGAGGGACGGCGGACGCCGTGATCAACGCCCGGGGGCGGCGCTACTTCTCCGCGGTGGAGATGAGCATGCAGGCGCCCTTCGTGGACGCCGCCGTCTCGGTGGACCCCACCAACCGGGCCAACACGTTCCTCTCGTATTACACGTGGGGCGCGGGGATCGCGCTGGCGCTGGACCTCACGCTCCGCACGCGCTTCGAGGACGTCACGCTGGACCATCTCATGAGGGACATGTGGGACCACCACGGCTCGCCGGAGGTGCCCTTCCTGGTGGACGACATCGAGGCGTCGCTGGCCCGCGTCTCCGGCGACGCGGCCTTCGCCCGGGACTTCTTCCGGCGCTACGTCCGGGGGCGGGACGCGGCGGACTACGCGTCCCTGTTCCGGGGCGTGGGGATCCGGCTGGCCCCCGCCCGGCCGGGGACGGCCACGCTCGGGCCGGTGGGCATCGCCTTCGGCGAGGGTGGAGCGGAGGTCCGGGGCGCCACGCTCGTCGGCACGCCCCTCTACGCCGCCGGCGTGGACCGCGGGGACCTGATCCTGGAACTCGCGGGACGGCCGGTGGCTTCCCAGGACGACCTCGAGGGAGCGCTCCGCGGCCGGGCTCCCGGGGACGCCCTCCCCATCCGCTACCGGAGCCGGGGGCGGGAGCACGCGGGGGAGGTGACGCTGGCCGCCGACGAGACCCTGGCCGGCACGGTGGACCGGGGGGCACCCCCGGCCGCGCTGGCCGCACGAAACGCCTGGAAGGAGGGAGTCCGATGAGTTGGCTGGGCAAGGACTACGCTCGCATCGTGGGGCGGGATCTGGACGCCCTGGCCGCGCAGGTGGAGAAATACCCCGACGACGCCTCGCTCTGGCGGGTCGCTGGGACCATCAAGAACGCGGCGGGGACGCTGGCCCTGCACCTGGTGGGGAACCTCTCCTGGTACGTGGGCGCCGTCCTGGGCGGCACCGAGTACGTCCGTGACCGCGACGCCGAGTTCGGCGACCGAGGCGCGTCCAGGGCGGAGCTGCTGGCACGCATCGCCGCCTGCAGGGAGGACGTGGTTCCCACGCTGGAGGCCCTGCCCGAGGACATCTTCCGGGGCCCGTATCCCGGAACGCTGCCGCCCCACCTCCAGGGGCTGTCCACCCACGGGTTCCTCCTCCACCTCTCCGGGCACTTCATGTGGCACCTGGGGCAGGTGGACTACCACAGGCGCATCCTGGTGGAGGGCGGCGCCGGCTAGCTCCCCGCGGTCCGCCGCGCCAGCACCCGCCCCGGCCGGACGTCGCGGTACGCGCCGTCGGCCACGGTGATCCACCCGTTCACCACCACCCACGGGATCCCCGCCGGGTACTGGTGGGGCTCCTCGAAGGTAGCCCGGTCCTCCACGGTGGCGGGGTCGAAGACCACCAGGTCGGCGTACCATCCCTCCCGGATCTCCCCCCGCTGGGCGAGGCCCAGGCGGCGGGCCGGGAGGCCGGTCATCTTGTGGACCGCCTCCTCGAGGGTGAGGACGGGATCTTCCCGGACGTAGCGGGCCAGGACGCGGGGGAAGGTGCCGTACCAGCGCGGGTGGGGGTGCCCCTCTCCCGGCTGCGTGAGGCGCCCGTCGGAGGCCACCATGGTCACGGGGTGGCGGAGGATGGCCTCCACGTCGCCCTCGTCCATGGCGTGGAAGATGGCGCTGGCGCCGCCGCGCCGTACCGCCTCCACCACCAGCCGGGCCCCCGTCGCGGGCGTGGGCGGCATGCCCTCCCTTTCGGCCCAGTCGCGAAGCGTCTTCCCCTCCAGCGTCCGGTCCCATTCCACCAGGGCGAATTGCACCCGGCGCAGGTCGTTCCCACCCCGGTCGTTGACGATGTTGTGCCCGATGCCCGCCAGGATGGAGTCGGCCAGGGCCGGGTCGTCCATGCGCTCCAGGAAGGCCGTGTCCCCGCCGGCGAGGGCCCATTCGGGGACGAGGACGGTGATGCCGGTGTAGCTGGCGGTGTAGGGATACTGGTCGATCATGACGTCCGTTCCCGCCGCACGGGCCGAATCCACCATGGCCAGAGTCCGTGCCGACGCCCCCCACATGGGCTGACCCACGACCTTGTGGTGCGTGAGGACCACGGGGATGCCGGCGCGCCTCCCGATCTCCAGCGCCTCGCCCACGCCCTCCAGGAGCCCCAGCCCCTCCTCCCGGAGGTGGGACGTGTAGATGCCGCCGTACCGGGCGGCCACGCGCGACAGCGCGATGACCTCCTCCACGTCGGAGAAGGCGCCGGGGAGGTACTTGAGCCCCGTGGAGAGCCCCCACGCCCCCTCCTCCATGGAGCGGGCCACCATCTCCTCCATGCGGGCCAGCTCCTGGGGCGTGGGCGCCCGGTTCTCCAGCCCCATGACCTCCCGTCGGAGGGTGTTGTGCCCGGCCAGGAACGCCACGTTCATTCCCACCCCCTGGCGCCGCGCCGCCTGGAGGTGCTCGCCGAAGGGCCAGGGGCCTCCGCCGTCGGGGCCGCCCAGGGCGGTGGTGACTCCCTGGCGCACGTGGCTCTCCGCGCCGGGGAGGCGCAGGAGGGGATCCAGGTGGGTGTGGAGGTCCACGAAGCCCGGGCTCACCACCAGCCCCCGGGCATCCACCACCCGGGCGGCTCGGGTCGGGTCCAGGGGCGCGGTGGAGATGCGCTCGATGCGCTCCCCCTTCACGGCCACGTCGGCCCTGTAGGGCGGGGCGCCCGTGCCGTCCACCACCAGCCCGCCCGTGAGGAGGAGGTCCCACGTCACGTCGCCGCCGGAGACGCGGGTGTACAGCCCGTCGAAGGCCGTGGTCCACGTGGCCCCGTCGTCGGTGGATGCCTCCCAGAGCTGTCGGACGCGGTCCCGGTCCCCGTCCACCCTGGACCAGGTCACGCGCTGCCGTGTCACCGCGCCCTGGGCGTCCACCGTCTCCCCCTCCAGGACCATGGCGCCGTCCCGGAAGGCCCCCTCCAGCGTGAGGAGGAGGCCCCCGTTGTCCACCCACGTCTGGTGCCAGACGCCCCGCGTGGCGTCGAAGACGTTGAGGCTCTCCCCCTCGTAGCCCCGGGGCGTGAGGTAGTGCTCGTGGAGGGCGCACCCGCCCATGGCCACCCGGATGGTGTTGCGCCCCGCCACGCGGCCACCGGGCACGGTGACGTCCCAGTGGCCCGCCCAGAAGTCGAAGGCCCGGTTCTCCTCGGCGGAGCACGGGGCTCCCTGGCTTCCCTGGGCCGCGGAGCCCACGGGCGTGGCCAGGGACAGGAGGAGGGGGAGGGCACGGGGGAGGCGGGCGAGGGACGTCATGGGCAGCTCGTCGGTGGGGGCGGGGCCGGACGTGGGTACGGCGGCGGGGGCGCTAGGTTACGCCGGCCCGTGCCGGCGGCCAGGGCCTGACGCTCCGGGAACCCTCTCCCGGCGTCGACTCGTAAGGGCCACCGTGGACGAGCCGGGTGTCCGGAAATGGGACGGAAATTCCCGGAGCCGCACGTCGACCGACTCGGATGGAGGTAAGGGCAGGGCCACTAAACGGCGTCAGGACAATGAGTTGTACGGATGACGGGCGCCTGGCACGGACCTTTCTAAGGAGAACGGCAGTGGAGCTCTTGCCCGGCCGGAGGGGGATGCGGGGTGGGGAGTGGGGTCGGTGATCAGCCCGCCGACTCCGGTCGGGTCGGGGCTCCTGCCACGACGGCACGAACGACGCACCAGGATGAATAGACCGGTGAGAACGACGACGACGACGCAGAGTGGGGGGCTCGCTCGGGCCACGCTCACCCGGGCCACCGCCGGGGCGCTGCTCCTGCTGGCCGCGGCCGCCACCGCGCTCGTGGCGCAGCAGGCCCCGGCCCGCCTCACGCTGGAAGAGGCGATCCGGCTGGCCAAGGACTACAACCCCACGTACCGGAGCACCGAGAACGACCGTCCCGCCGCCGATTGGCAGGCGAGGGAGGCCTATTCGGCGTTCCTGCCCACGGTCAACGCCTATTCCAGCGCCGCGTGGCAGGAAGGGGGCCAGCAGTACGTCGGGAGCATCAGCCTGGGGGACGCCAACGCCGGGACGAACTACTACCAGTCGTACTACCGCCTCAACGCGAGCTGGACGCTGGACGGCAACACCATCTTCGGCATTCCCGCCGCGCGGGCGAACCAGCGGGCCGTGGCGGCTCGAATCGACGCCGCCGCCTTCAACCTGGAATCGCAGGTCGCGCTGCAGTACATGGCGGTGCTCCGGGCCCAGGACGGCGTGGCCGTGGCCCAGCGGCAGCTCGATCGCGCCCAGCAGAACCGGCGCATCGTGCAGACCCGCGTCAGCTCCGGCGCCGCCGCGGGCACCGACGGGAGGCAGGCGGAGATCGACATGGGGCGGGCCGAGGTGGCCCTGATCCAGGCCCGCCGCCAGTTCCGGGAGTCCATGGCGCTTCTTGCCGAGCAGCTCGGTGTCGCCCTCGGCGAGGACACGGAGCTGTCCAGCGAGTTCTCCGTCTTCGAGCCCACCTGGAGTCGCGACGAGCTGATGGACCTGGCGCTGAACAGCCACCCGTCGCTGCGGGCCTTCCAGGCGCAGGAGCGCTCGGCGAGCGCGAGCGCCAAGCAGGCCGCGAGCCAGTATTTCCCCTCGTTCTCCCTCAGCACGAACCTCCAGGGGATCAACCAGCAGGCGACCAATCGCGACTTCGTCCTGGGGAGCGCCCAGCAGGCGGCGGCCGGCCTGGTGACGACCTGCCGGCGCAACAACGC
Source organism: Gemmatimonadota bacterium (assembly GCA_045863275.1). Lineage (GTDB taxonomy): Bacteria > Gemmatimonadota > Gemmatimonadetes > Longimicrobiales > Gaopeijiaceae > SZUA-318. The sequence continues at coordinate 2,078 of BTVB01000017.1, read as the reverse complement.
CATCGCGGCGGCCATGCCGGATTACCCCATCGCCGACAACTCGCCGCAGGGCGACTGCGGGCGGTTCGCGTATACCGATGCGCTGGGACAGCAGGCGCTGGCCGCCAACGAGGTCTTCCCGTTCAAGTACAACAAGCTGCCGGTCTCGGTGACGTTCGCCGTCTCGATCCCGATCTTCACCGGCTTCAACCGCCAGCGCCAGCTCTCCGAGGCCAATAACCGAGCCGAGGACGCCAAGTACAGCCTCCGCGCCGAGGAGCTCCGCCTCCGCACCGCGGTCACCCAGGCCTTCGACAACCTGGTCGCCGCCTACGAGTCGGTGGAGATCGAGAGCCGGAACCAGGGTCTCGCCGAGGAGCAGCTCCAGATGCAGCAGCGCCGCTATGCCCTGGGCGCCGTGGGCCTGCTCGAGCTCCTGGACGCCCAGACCACGGCGACGCAAGCCGACCAGACCTACCTGAACGCCCTGTACGACTTCCACTGGAACCTGATCCGCCTGGAGGCGGCGGTGGGTCGCAACCTCCGGCCTGAGTAGGGCCGGGCGCCTTCCCACCGACCTGCGCATAAAGGAACGCAAACGTGGACATCATTCGCGACACCAAGCCGCAGAAGAAGAAGAAGCGGATCTACTGGACCACCAGCATCGTGGTGGCCGTTGCGCTCCTGACCCTCGCCATCCGCCAGCTCCCCAGCGCCGCCCCCTCGGTGGAGGCGGCGACGGTGTGGCGGGACACGGTGGAGCAGGGGACCATGGTCCGTCAGGTTCGGGGCCCGGGCACGCTGGTGCCCGAGCAGATGCGGTGGATCACCGCCGTCACCGCCGGGCGCATCGAGCAGATCCTCTCGCTCCCCGGCACGGAGGTGGACGCCGGCGACATGATCATGCGCATGAGCAACCCCGACGTGGACATGCAGCTCCTGCAGGCGCAGCAGCAGCTCTCGCAGGCGCAGGCCGCGCTTGCCCAGCTCCGCACCAGCCTCCAGACGCAGGAGCTCACGCAGCGGGGCACGGTGGCCACGGTGCGCACGCAGTACCTGGACGCGAAGCGGGTCTACGAGACGAACCAGCGCCTCTTCGACGAAAACCCCGACCTGGTGGCCCGCGCCGACCTGGACCGCTCGAAGGAGTCCATGGACGAGCTCCAGACCCGGCTCAAGATCGAGGAGGACCGCCTGGGAGTGATGGAGCGCACGGTGGAGGTCCAGCTCGATGCCCAGGAGGAGCAGATCCGGCGCCTCCAGGAGCTGGTGGACTTCAACCGTGACCGCCTCAACTCCATGCAGGTGCGCGTGCCCGTCGCCGGCGTGCTGGCGCCCCTGGACATCCCCCTCCAGGAGGGGCAGTGGGTCCAGTCGGGGCAGCAGCTCTCCCGCGTGGTGGTGCCCGGGCGGCTGAAGGCGGAGATCCGCATCCCGCAGACGCAGGCCCAGGACATCGTGGTGGGGCAGCAGGCGCTCATCGACACCCGCACCGACACCATCGTCGGGCAGGTGGTGCGCATCGACCCCGCCGTGCGCAACGGCACCGTCACCATCGACGTGGCGCTGCCCGCCCAGCTGCCGCCCTCGGCGCGCCCCGACCTGAGCGTGGACGGGAACGTCATCATCGAGCGCCTTGAGGACGTGATCTACATGGGGAGGCCCACCTTCGGGCAGGCCAACCAGCAGGTGAGCATCTTCCGGGTGACCCCCGACGGGCAGTACGCGGAGCGCGTGACCGTCCGCCTGGGGACCAGCTCGGTGAACGAGATCGAGGTGCGCGAGGGCCTGCGCCCCGGCGACGTGGTCATCCTGAACGACATGTCCCAGTGGGACGGGTTCGATCGGGTACGCCTGAAGAACTGACGCTTCGAGGCCTCGGGTGACCCGCCCCGCGACGACGACGAGGACGGGTGGATGGGAGGGGTGGGCACCCGGGCCGCCGACCGCACGAATGCCAGCCACGGAAACGACCAACGACGAAGGGGAGGGGAGATGTCCGGCAACCACGCGCTGATCAGCCTGGAGGGCCTGAGCAAGGTCTTCTACACGGAGGAGGTGGAGACCCACGCCCTCTCCAGCATCAACCTGGGAATCAA
>BTVB01000016.1:43118-106681 GCA_045863275.1 Gemmatimonadota bacterium | reverse complement strand
GTGGCCGGCGGGAAGACGCGTCTCCCCATGAGGGGGCGCCGAAGCTAGGAACGGGATGTGGAAAAGTCAATTCGTGCACGGAACAGGCGGATGATCCGGGACTTTCCACAGTGGGCGGGGACGGGGCGTTGACGGCTTCGCCGGCTCGACACTATCTTTTCAAGCTCGTTTCTAGACGAAGAACTCCCATGGATCGGGCTGTCCGGAATGAAGCCGACGTACAAGCCCCGCAATCGCAAGCGGGTCAACAAGCACGGGTTCCGCGCGAGGATGAAGACTCGGGGCGGTCGCGCCACTCTCTCGCGCCGTCGGAGCAAGGGTCGCGCCCGGCTCGTGGTGACGGTGGGGAGCAAGTAGGCGCCACCGGGTCGGGGGCCGGGGAGCGGTTTCCTCGTTCGGCCCGCATCCGGCGCTCCAATGAGATCCGCGCACTCCTTGAGCGGGGGAAGCGCAAGAGGACGAAGCATGTGGAAGTCTTCTTGGCGCCTTCCCCCGTTTCGTTTTGCCGGTGGGGCGTCATCGTGCCGAAGCACGGGCGGGAGATCGTGGACCGGAATCGGGTCAAGAGACGCCTCCGGGAGATCGGCCGTCGGTCGGTCCTCCCGGAGCTGAAGCGCCGGGGCGAGGCGGTGGACGTCCTGGTGAGGGCTCGGCCCGGCGCGTACGACGCGGACTTCGCCGTGCTGGCCCGGGAGCTGGTGGAGGCGGTGGAGGCGCTGTGCTCCGACGGGTCCTGATGGGGATGGTACGTTTCTACCAGGTCGCCATCTCGCCCTGGACGCCTCGGACGTGCCGGTACACGCCCAGCTGCTCGGCGTATGCCATGGAGGCGCTGAGGGTCCACGGTGCCGGGAGAGGCGGTTGGATGGCCGTGCGCCGGATCCTCAGGTGCCACCCGTGGGGCGGGTACGGGTACGACCCGGTGCCCGGCACTGCAGGGCGCGGGGGTGCGGAGGAAGGGAAGAGGGATGAACTCGAGAAGACCGCGACGAGCGGCCCGAGTGGCCGCGCCACGTCGAGCGATCCATGAAGACTGAAGTCCGATTTCTGCTGGCCATCGGCCTGATGCTGGTGGTCCTGGTGGGGACCAACATCCTGTTCCCTCCCGTGCCTCCCGAGGAGCCGCCGGCGGAGGGGCCGCCCTCGGGCCAGCTCGACGAGAGCCCGGCGGGGCCCGACGTGGGCGCACCGGAGATCCCCGCGCCCGCCGGAGACCCGGGGGTCGCGCTGGCCCCCCAGGCGGCGGCCGAAGCGGCGCCGGTGGCGGAGCGGCGCGTGACGGTGGAGGCGCCCCTGTACCGGTACACGTTCTCCAACGTGGGCGCCCGCCTGGTGTCCGCGGAGCTCCCCGGGTTCCGGGCGCTGAACCGCGAAGGCATCGTGGACCTGGTCCCCCCGGGTGCCGACGGGTACCTGGACCAGAGGCTCCTCGTCGGGTCGGACACGGTGGACATGAGCCGCGTCCCCTTCGAGGTGGATCCGCCCTACGGCCTCACCCTCGCCGAGGGCGGCGGCTCCCGGGTGCTCCGCTTCAGCTACCGGCACCCCACGAGCGACTTCGGCATGGACCTGGAGTACGAGTTCCGGCCGGAGGGATACCAGGTGCTGGTGCGGGGCCGCGTCGTGGGCGTGGACCGGCCGCTGCTGCTCACCCACCTCGGAGACGGCCTCGCGTACACGGAGGCGGACTCCACGGGGGAGGCCCGTGCCATGGCGTACGTGGGAAACCACGTGCGCAACGGCATCAGCTCCCGGCCCATGAGCCGGGCCCAGCCGGGCATCGAGGAGGGCCCGCTCCTGTGGGCGGCATTCCGGAGCAAGTTCTTCGTGGTGGCGCTGCTGGCAGGAGAGAGCGAGGCCGCCACCGAGGCCGACTACCTGGGCGGGCTCATCGTGTCGCCCAGCCCGTTGGCGGAGCGGGTGCGGCTCACCGCCACCCAGACGGTGGGTACCGACGGGTCGTTCGCCTACCGCCTGTTCATGGGACCGCAGGAGTACGCCCGCCTCTCCTCGCTGGGTGAGGACATGGAGGAGGTGAACCCGTACGGGTGGCGCTTCTTCCGCCCGATCATCCGGCCCTTCGTCTCGGCCATCATCTGGATCCTCACGTTCCTCCACGAGAACCTGAGCCTGGGTTACGGCTGGGTGCTCATCGTCTTCGGCGTCCTCATGCGGGTCGTGCTCTGGCCGCTGAACCAGAAGGCCATGGTCTCGCAGCTGAAGAACATGCAGTTCCAGCCGGTGATGCAGGAGATCCAGGCCAAGTACAAGGACAACCCGGAGAAGCTGCAGAAGGAGATGCTGCGCCTCTACAAGGAGGAGGGCTTCAATCCGCTGGGCGGGTGTCTGCCCATGCTCCTTCCGTGGCCGGTACTCATCGCGCTCTTCTTCGTCTTCCAGAACACCATCGAGCTCCGGGGCGTCCCCTTCCTCTGGCTCCCGGACCTGTCGGCGCCCGACCCGCTCTACGTGCTCCCCCTCTTCCTGGGCATCTCCATGTTCCTCATGCAGTGGTTCAGCATGAGGGCCGTGGAGCAGCAGAATCCCCAGATGAAGATGATGATGTACATCATGCCCGTGATGATGGTCTTCATCTTCTTCAAGCTGGCCAGCGGGCTGAACCTCTACTACGCCACCGCCAACATCGCGACCATCCCCCAGCAGATCTGGATCAACAACGAGCGGAAGAAGATGAAGGGGCAGATGGCGGGGGCCGGCGCGAAGAAGGGGTGACTCGGTTGACGCCGCGGGCATGAGCGTCGGCGTCGACACCATCGCGGCGGTGGCCACCGCCCCGGGCGCGGGCGCGCTGGCCGTGGTCCGCGTCTCGGGCCCGCGCGCTTCCGACGTGCTGCGCGCGCTGACTCCGGGTCTCGGAGACCTGCCCGCGCCGCGGGAGGCGGCGCTGGTGGAGCTAGTGGACCCGGTGGACGGCGGGCCGCTGGACCAGGCGGTGGCCGTGCGCTACGAGAGCGTGGCCAGCCCCACGGGCGAGGACCTGGTGGAGCTCTCGTGCCATGGCGGGTGGCTCGTTCCGTCCCTCGTGCTCCAGGCCTGCCTCGACGCCGGGGCGCGCCTGGCCGAGGCCGGCGAGTTCACCCGGCGTGCATACCTCAACGGCAAGCTCGACCTGGTGCAGGCTGAGGCGGTGCTCGACCTGGTGAACGCCCGGAGCCGGGCGCTCCACCGGGCGGCGCTGGGGCAGCTCGAGCGAGGGCTCTCCGAGCGCGTCGCCGACCTGCGGCGTGCGCTGGTCCGGCTCGAAGCGCTGCTGGCCCACCACCTCGACTTCCCCGAGGAGGACGACGCCCCGGTTCCCCTGGACGTCATCGTGACCGAGGCCGGGGAGCTGGCGGCCCGGGTCGCGGCGCTGTTGGCCACCGCCCCGGAAGGCGAGTTGCTCCGGGAGGGAGCGCTTACGGTGCTGGCGGGGCTCCCCAACGCCGGGAAGTCGTCGCTCTACAACGCCCTTCTCGGAGAGGAGCGGGCCATCGTCACCGAGGAGCCGGGGACCACCCGCGACGCCCTGGAGGCGGTGGTGCAGATGGGGGGCTACCCGTTCCGCCTGGTGGACACGGCCGGGCTCCGCGACACCGCCGACCGGGTGGAGCGCATGGGCGTGGAGGTGGCGCGGCGGTACCTGGCGCGGGCGGACCTGGTGCTGCTGTGCGCGGAGGCGGGCGCCACGCTGTCCGACGGGGAGCGACGCTTCCTGCGGGAGCTGGACGGCGTCCCGGTGGTGTGGGTTCGCACGAAGGCGGACGCGGCGCCCCCGTCCGGAGAGGCCCCGGGGGACGTGGCCTTCGCCGGGACCGTAGCCGTATCGGTGCGCACGGGCGAAGGGCTGGACGCGCTGAGGAGCCTTCTGCCCCGTCTCGTGTACGCTGGTCTCGTGGAGTCGGGGGTGGACGTCCCCGTGGTGACGCGGCGCCGGCACGCGCGGGCACTGGAGCGCGCCCGCTCGGAGGTGGAGGCGTTCGGGCGGGCGCTGGGGGAGGGGGTGCCTCCGGAGGTGGCCGCCGCCCACCTGCGCTCCGCGGAGACGGCCCTGGAGGAGCTGGTGGGAGTCGTGTCGGTGGAGGACGTGCTCGACGCGGTGTTCCGGGAGTTCTGCGTGGGGAAATGAGCATGGACGACAGTGGAGATGCGACGGAGCTCCGTGGCTGGATCGTGCGCGGCCGCGTGCAGGGCGTGGGCTTCCGCTGGTTCACCCAGCGCACGGGTCGGCGTCTGGGCGTGGGTGGGCACGTCCGGAACCTCCCCGACGGGAGCGTGGAGGTGCACGCCCGGGGCCCCGCCGCGCTGCTGGCGGCGCTGGAGGCGGCGCTCCGCACCGGGCCCCCGGGCTCCCGTGTGGTGGGCCTGGAGCGCATCGCCGCCGACCCGAGGACGCCCCGGGGCGAGTTCCAGATGGAGCGGTGGTGACGTGATGGCGTCTACCAAGCGCCGCGTAGCCTGCGCGGCCATCGGGGCCCAGGCGTGATCCTCCGCTACGACGTGGTGGTGGTGGGCGGTGGCCACGCCGGCACGGAAGCCGCGGCCGCGGCGGCGCGGGCCGGAGTGCGCACCGTGCTCGTCACGCCCGACCTGTCCCGCGTCGGGCAGATGAGCTGCAACCCCGCCATCGGGGGGGTGGCCAAGGGGGTCGTGGCCAGGGAGGTGGACGCCTTGGGCGGAGTCATGGGGCGGGCCACCGACGCCTCCCGGATCCAGTTCCGCATGCTCAACCGGTCGAAGGGCCCTGCGGTCTGGGGCCCCCGCGCCCAGTGTGACCGGGCGCTGTACCCCCTGGCCGTGCGGCGCATCCTGGACGAGCTGCCCCACCTGGACCTCTTCCAGGAGATGGTGACGGACCTGGTGGTGGAAAGCGGGCGCGTGGCGGGGGTGCGCACGCGGGGCGGTCTGGTCTTCCAGGCGCGGGCCGTGGTCGTGACCGCGGGGACGTTCCTGCGGGGACGGATCCACGTGGGTGGGGAGGCGGGGGTGGGCGCGGGGCGCGCGGGGGAGGCGCCGTCGGTGGAGCTGGCCGAGGGACTGGAGGGGCTTGGGCTCCAGGTTGCTCGTTTCAAGACGGGCACGCCGCCGCGGGTGGACGGGCGCACGGTAGACCTGGAGGCGATGGAGCGTCAGGACGGAGACCCGGAGGCGTACCGGTTCGCGGCGTATGCGCAGGAACGCATCCCCGAGCAACGCCCGTGCTGGATCACGTGGGCCGGCGAGGACCTGAAGACGGTGGTTCGGGAGAACCTGGGCCGGAGCGCGCTGTACGGAGGGGCGATCTCAGGGCGGGGCCCCCGGTACTGCCCGTCCATCGAGGACAAGGTCGTGCGCTTCCCCGACGCGCCTCGCCACCAGGTCTTCCTCGAGCCCGAGGGCCTCGACACCACCGAGCTCTACGTGAACGGCCTGTCCACGTCCCTGCCGGCGGAGGTGCAGCTCGCGTTCCTTCGCACGCTCCCTGGCATGGGTGACGTGCGCATGACCAAGGTGGGGTACGCCATCGAGTACGACTACTTCCCGCCCCACCAGCTCCGGCACACGCTGGAGCTGAAAGAGGTGCCGGGCCTGTACTTCGCCGGCCAGATCAACGGCACCACGGGATACGAGGAGGCGGCGGGGCAGGGCATCGTGGCGGGGATCAACGCGGCGTTGAAGGTGCGCGGGGAGGAGCCGTTGGTCCTGGAGCGGGAGCAGGCCTACATCGGCGTGCTCATCGACGACCTGGTGACGCGGGGCGTGGACGAGCCGTATCGCCTCTTCACCTCGAGGGCGGAGTTCCGCCTCCTCCTCCGGCAGGACAACGCCTGCCGGCGGCTGGGCACGGTGGCCCGCCATCGGGGGCTCCTCACGGCGGGGCAGGAGGAGGCGCTCCGGCGGCGGCTGGCAGAGGAGGACCGGGTCCGGGCGTGGTTCACCGAGACGGCCCTCACCCCCGCGCAGGCGCGCCCGGTCCTTGAAGCCGCGAACAGCGACCCCGTCCGGGAGCCTACGCGGGCGGTGGAGCTGCTCCGTCGGCCGGGCGTGGGGGCGGCGGCCCTCCTGGGCGCAGGTGGGGAGACGTTGGAGGCCGGGACGGACGTGGTGGCGGCGGTGGAGGTGGAACTGAAATACGAGGGGTACGTGGCCCGGGAGCGGGAGCGGGCGGCGCGCTTGCGTGATCAGGCTAACTTCAAGTTGGACAACGATTTACCGTATCACGCCTTCGTCACGGTGTCCTTCGAGGCCCGGGAGAAGCTCGGCGCCGTACAGCCGTCCACGCTGGCCCAGGCCGCGAGGATCCCCGGCGTCTCTCCCGCCGACCTGCAGAACCTCATCCTCGAGGTTCGCCGTCGGCGCTCCGCAGGCGGCGCCCAGGCCTGAGGACCCGTCGCGAGGCGTTTCACGTGAAACGTCCGGGGAGAGAGTCCTCTCCCTGCCTGCACCCGGTGGGCCCGAACCCACCGGGTGTTTCACGTGAAACGGCCGTCAGCTCCGGATCAACTCGAAGTGGGCTCGTGCGGCCTCGGCCGTCCCGTCGAGGTTGAAGTCGAACTCCGTGTCCCCGTCCAGCGTCAGGAGGTTCCCCGAGAGCTGGTAGACCGCCGTGGTGGTGGAGGGGGTGGGGAAGTCCCGGTGGAGGGTGATCGTATTCCCCGGGACCGTGATGGTCCCGATCTCCGTCCCCGCTTGCCCGGAGTAGATCAGGATCGCGGTGTACTGCCCGGAGGGTTGGACGTCCAGACTGAACTGGGCTCCCAGGGCGATGATGTCGGGAGCGATCTCCGGGTTGGCCACGGAGGTGAGGACCAGCTTCGTCGCGGCCCACTGTCCCACGAACTGCGCGATGGCCGGGTCCGGCCCCGCTCCGTCGTCTCCGCACCCCCACGCCAGGACGGCCACGAAGGCCAGCCAGCGGAACGTCCTCCTCGACCCCATCCATCCACCCATGATGCCCATCCTCGCGTAGCTTCGGCCTCCCGAGGGCAGGAACGCCCCCGACGTGCCCGAACTTCCATGGAGGCGGCGCGAGCGTCAAGGTATCTTCTGCTTTACCTGTCCCTGGGCGCGGGGTATACTTCGAGCCCTTTCCTCAATGCGCGGTTTCGCCGGGCTCAGAACAGGGAGACCATGTCGCGGGTCATCGCCATCGCCAACCAGAAGGGCGGGGTCGGCAAGACCACCACGGCCATCAACCTCGGCGCCTCGCTGGCGGTGGCCGAGAAACGGACCCTGGTGGTGGACATCGATCCCCAGGGGAACGCCACGAGCGGCCTGGGGGTGGAGCGCCGTGACAGCCTCCCGACGGTCTACGACGTGCTCATCGGTGAGCGCTCCGCGGACGCGTCGGTCTCCAAGGAGGTCCATTTTCCGTGTCTGGACCTCATCCCCTCCACGCGGGACCTGGTGGGCGCGGAGATCGAGCTGGTGCAGGCGCCGCAGCGGGAGAGCATCCTCCGGAGGGCGCTGGAACCCCTCAGGAGCCGGTACGACTACATCCTGGTGGATTGCCCGCCGTCGCTGGGTCTCCTCACGCTCAACACCCTCACCGCCGCCGACTCGGTCCTCATCCCCATCCAGTGCGAGTTCTACGCCCTGGAAGGGCTGAGCCAGCTCCTCAACACCATCCGGCTGGTCCAGAAGGGGCTGAATCCCGGGCTGGACATCGAGGGCGTGCTCCTCACCATGTACGACCGCCGGCTGAACCTCTCCCGGCAGGTGGCCGCGGAGGCGCGGGAGTATTTCGGCAGCAAGGTGTACCGTACGGCCATCCCGCGGAACGTGCGCCTGGCGGAGGCGCCGTCCTTCGGCCAGCCCATCGTCCTGTACGACGTGGTATCCCAGGGCGCGCAGGCCTATCTGTCGCTCGCGAAGGAGGTCCTGGCCCGGCGTCCGACGACTCCGTCGTCCCGGCCCGTGGGATGAGCCGCCGCGACCGCCTGGGGAAGGGCCTGGGCGCCCTTCTGGGACAGTACCTCGAGCCCGAAGCCGAGCCCGCCGAGATCCGTAAGGTGAAGGTTGCGGCCATCGTCCCCAACCCCCTCCAGCCCCGGCGCACCTTCACCGACGCCGAGCTGGCTGAGCTGGCCGCTTCCATCCGCGAGAACGGTCTCCTCCAGCCCCTGGTGGTGCGCCCGGCCCCCGGCGCCCACGACCGATTCGAGCTGGTGGCCGGGGAGCGGCGCTTCCGGGCCATCTCCCAGCTGGGATGGGAAGACGTCCCGGTCCTGGTCCGGGAGGCCTCCGACGAGACGCTGCTGGTGCTGGCCCTGGTGGAGAACCTCCAACGGGAGGCCCTCAACCCCATCGAGGAGGCGGAGGGATACCGCTCTCTCGCAGACCGCTTCGGCATGTCCCAGTCGGACATCGCCCGGGCCATGGGGAAGGATCGCTCCACGGTGGCCAACCTCCTGCGCCTCCTCAACCTCCCGCCGTCGGTGCGGAAGCTGGTGGAGAGCGGCGAGCTCGCCATGGGGCACGCCCGGGCCCTCCTGACGCTGGAGGACACCGTCCGCGCGGGGGAGCTTGCCCGCAAGGCCGTTAGGGAGGGGTGGTCGGTCCGCGAGGTGGAGCGGCAGGCGGGTCAGGAGGCCCCCGCACGGGGGTCCCGGAAGAAGAAGACGGGGGGATCGCCGGACCCGGTGGTGCGCGCGCTCGAGGAGGCGCTCCAGGAGGCACTCTCCACCCGCGTCACCATCAAGCGGGGCCGCAAGGGGAAGGGCACCATCGAGATCACGTTCCACGGGACGGAGGACTTCGAGCGCGTCTTCGAGCTGGTGTCCGGGCGCGAGGCCTCGGAGGTCGTGGGGTGAGAGAGGGCTCGGCGGGTCGACGTTTCCTCACCATCATGCTGGTCCCCGATCGGGGCCAGGAGAGCCGGACCGTCCGCCTGTCCTACACCATGCTCCGCATCCTTGCCGGCCTGGCGGCGATGGCGGCGCTCGCCCTCACGCTGGTGGCGGGGAGCTGGTGGTACCTGGCGGCCAGGGCCGCCAGGGTCGCGGCCCTGGAAGAGCAGGTCCAGGCGCTGGAGTCGGAGCGGGAACGGATCCAGGAGCTGGGGCGTCAGCTCGAGGTCATCGAGCGCCAGTACGGACGGATTCGGGATTTGTTCGGTGCCCACAGCCCCGAGATGCCCTCCGAGGTGTGGCTCCCCCCGACGGCCGGATCCCGCCGCGTCGCTTCGCCCCGGCCCACCGCAACGGCCTCCCTGCCCACGAGCTGGCCTCTCACGGAGCGGGGCTTCGTGACCCAGGGCCTCCTCGACCCCGAGGGTCCGCAGGGGGCCCACCCCGGCGTGGACATCGCGGTGCCCACCGACTCCTACGTCCGGGCCGCCGGCGCCGGCACGGTGGTGGACGTGGGCGAAGACCCGGTCTACGGACTGTACGTCGTGCTGGACCACGGGGAGGGGTACACCAGCCTCTACGGCCACGCCTCGCTGAACCTGGTGACCCGGGGGCAGCGGGTGCGCCGCAACGAGGTCATCGCGCTGTCGGGCTCCACCGGCCGCTCAACCGCGCCCCATCTCCACTTCGAGATCCTCCTCGACGGCGAGGCCGTCGATCCCCTGACGCTTGTAAGCCAACCCTGACTCCAGGAACGAAGCACCATGGCACGTGATCGCGCGGGCAACGGCGCCCCCATGGACTCGGTGATCTCCATCATCGGGCCGGGCATGAAGGTGGTGGGCGACTGTGAAACCGACGGAACCATCCGCATCGAGGGCTTCGTGGAGGGGTCGGTGCGAGCGGGGAAGGCCGTGGTGGTGGGCAAGGACGGTCGGGTGAAGGGCGACATCTCCACCCAGGACGCCGTCATCTCCGGCGCGGTCCAAGGCACCGTGGCGGCGGAGTCGCGTCTGGAGCTCCAGGCCACGGCGCGCATCGACGGCGAGGTCCGGGCCCGCCGGATGCAACTCGAGGAGGGCGCCCTCCTCAACGGGACCGTCCAGATGGGGGGGGGCCCGGCGGGCCGCGAAGCCCCCGCTCACGAGAGCGCCCCGGCCTCCTGACGGCCTTCGGTGGGGAAAACACGAATTCCTCCGGGGAATGTGGATAACGCCTTAAATCGTTGGCGTATAGTCAGTTACGCAGTCGTCGGCGGGTATTGTGACGGTTCTGTATCCACACCGGGGGTGCTTTTCCACAGGTTCTCCACGCGCCGCCGGCCACGGAGGGACGCGCGATGAAACTAGAATCCCTGCTCCAATACCTCGACGCCTACCTCGACCTCGAGGCCCATCCGGACTACCCGCAGGCACTGAACGGCCTTCAGGTGGACGGGCCGGGAGACGTGGACCGCGTGGTGGCCGCCGTGGACGCGTCGGAGGCCAGCATCAGGGCCGCCGCCGAGACGGGCGCGGACCTCCTGCTGGTGCACCACGGCCTCTTCTGGGACGGCCTCCGGCCCGTCACCGGGCGACGGTACCGGAAGCTGCGCCCCCTGCTGGAGCACGGGATCGCGCTCTACGCCGCCCACCTCCCCCTGGACAGCCATGCCGAGGTGGGGAACTGCGCCGTCATGGGGCGGGCCTTGGGCCTGGAGCTGCAGGGCCGCTTCGCCCCCTACCAGGGCAGGGAGATCGGCTGGTGGGGGACCCTGGAGACCCCCGTGGACGCGGCGGCGCTCCGGGAGCGGGTCTCCGAGGCCGTAGGGGGTGGACCGGTGCACCTCATCGCCGGTGGCCCGGAGCGGGTGGAGCGCGTCGGGGTCGTCACGGGTGGCGGCGGCCCCTTCATCCACGACGCCGCGTCGCTGGGCCTGGACGCCCTGGTCACGGGGGAGGGCTCGCACCACCACCACTTCGACGCCATGGAGGAGGGAGTGCACGTCCTCCTCGCGGGCCACTACGCCACCGAGACCTTCGGCGTCAGGGCCCTGGCCGCGCACGTGGGCGAGCGCTTCGGGCTGGAGTGGGAGTTCCTCGACCTGCCCACGGGGCTCTAGACGACGGGGGGCGAGCCCGAAGGCCCGCCCCCCGCGGGTCTCATGCGCCAGCCGGCCGTCAGCGCCCGGCCATCATGGCGTCGCGCGCGGCCTTGAACTCCTGGCCCTCGTTCCAGTTGGGCCACGCGGCGTCCTGGGCGATGTCCCAGATGATGCGGAACGTGAGCACGCCCTGTTGGACGGCGCCCTCGAAGGTGAAGTCCTCCGAGAATTCGTCGGACGGCGCGTGGTAGCGCTGCGCCGTGAACTCGTCGGAGATCTGCTGGCCCCACCCCGCGGGACGGCCGCGGTACTCCCGGCCGTGCTCCACGTAGAGGGACGGGATGCCCGCCTTGGCGAAGGGGAAATGGTCGCTGCGGAAGAAGAAGCCCTTCTCCGGCTCGGCGTCGGGCTTGATGGTGAGCGCCATCTCGGCGGCGCGGGCCCGCGCGAAGACGCCCAGGCCGCTCCGCTCCTCGCCCTGGATGGTGACGTCGTCGGTCTCGCCCCAGAGGTTGGCGCCGTCCACGTTCACCTCGGCCACCGTCTGGCTCAGGGGGAAGAGGGGTGACTGGACGTACCACTGGGCGCCGAGGAGCCCCTGCTCCTCCGCGGCGGTGGAGATGAACAGCAGGGAGCGGGCCGGCCGCTCGGGGAGGGCCGCGAAGGCGCGGGCCACCTCCATGAGGAGAGCGGTGCCCGAAGCGTTGTCGTACGCCCCGTTGTAGATGCTGTCGCCGTCGATGGTCTCTCCGATGCCGAAGTGGTCGTAGTGGGACGTGATGGTGATCACCTCCTCGGGGCGCGCGGCGCCACGGAGGAGCCCCACCACGTTCCTCGTCTCCACCTGGCGCACGGTGGCCTTGAGCGCGGCGGTGGCCGTGACGCCGGTGGACACGGCCACGAAGCCCCGCGTTCCGGCCGCGGCCTTCAGCTCCTCGAGGTCGTGGCCCCCCAGCTCCAGGAGGGACGCCGCCACGTCACGGGTCACCCAGCCCACCATCCCTGCGGGCGTCGGGGCGTTGGGGTCGGGGGGAAGGGAGAACTGCTCGCCGGAGCGGCCCCCCCGCACCACGCTCCACGGATACCCGGCCGGCTCCGTCTCGTGGACGATGAGGGCGGCCAGCGCACCCTGCCGCGCGGCCTCCTCCCACTTGTAGGTCCACCGGCCGTAGTACGTCATGGCCGGCCCGCCGAAGAGGTCCGGCTCCTCCGCGGGAGCGGGCGGGTCGTTCACCAGGATGAGGATCACCTTGCCGCGCACGTCCACGCCGCCGAAGTCGTTCCAGCCCGCCTCGGGCGCGTCGATGCCGTACCCCACGAAGACCACCTCCGCCGACCCCGACACCTCCGTCGCCAGCGGGTCGCCGGCGTTGAGGACGAAGCCGTCCAGGTACGGGGCCTGCAAAGAGCCCCCCGGTCCCTGGAAGGAGAGCCCCACCGTGGTGGGATCCGTCGTGTAGCCCACCATGGGGACAGGCTGGAAGTACGAGCCGTTCACCGGCTCGAGACCGTATTCCTGGAAGCCGGCGGCGATGAAGTCCGCCGCCATGTCCCCGCCGGCGTGCCCCGGCCCGCGCCCCATGTACTCGTCGGACGCCAGCGTCCGCATGTTCTCGCGGATCGCGTTACCCGAGAGAGAAACCTCGGGACCCGCCGGAGCCTGGGGCGCCTCCTGCGCGCACCCCGCCGCCAGCAGTCCCGCCGCCAACACCGTCCATCGCCTCACCGGACTCTACCTCCGTCTATGCGTCGAACCGACGCATGAACGGTAGACGCGGTGGCGGCTGGGGGGAAGCGCTCGGACCGCCTCCCCCAGGGAGCGGGAGAGGCGCTTCACGGCGGAGTGCCTGCCCCCGCGGTCGGCCTAGAAGAGCCCGTCCAGGTAGAGGTGCACGCGCCAGCCGTTCCCCCTCCGGACGCCGCGGGCCACGTCGAAGCGGAAGATGCCGTCCAGGAGGGACGTGCCGACGCCCACCGAGACCATGGGGTCGTCGAGGGAGAAGGCGTCGCGGGGCCCGGCCCAGCCAGCGTCGGTGAAGAACCCCAGCCGTGCCCCGGCGAAGCCGGAGGCCACCTCCGCCCGGGCCCGCCAGAACGACGCGCCGTATGCCCACGCCTCCGGGAAGCCCCGGAGCGTGCCCGACTCGCCCAGGAAGAAGGAGCGCTGGACGAGGACGTCCCCCCAGAGCGCGCCGGCGCCCACCTCCACCGCGCCGGCCAGGCCGCCGGCGAGGGGGTGGGAGGCGGAGAGCGCGCCCGCGGCCCGCCGGTACGACGCGTCCCCGCCGGCCACCTCGCCCAGGAACTGGCCGGTGACGATGAGGCGGTTGGGATCCAGCCCCGCGAACCAGCGCAGGTCCGCCCGGGCGCCTCCCACCTGCACCTCGTCGGCGGGGAGGATGGGTGTGGCCTCGTCGTCGCGGAGGAGCCCCAGGAGGGAGAAGTCGGAGCTCTCCGTCACGGGGTCGTGGCGCTCCCAGAAGCCCTCCACGTCCAGGCGCACGCGGGACCCGACGCGGGTCCTGCCCAGCGCGGCTCCCGTCGTCCGGTAGAACTGGGCGTTGTCCACGCCCAGGAGAAGGCTCTCCAGGGAGCTCCGGAAGGAGAAGGGGCTCGTCCAATCGCCCATGGGCGTGAGGCGGTGGTAGCCCGTGAGCCGCCACTGGTGGTCGTCGGGACCATGGCGGAGGGCGAGGGTCGCGTTGGGCTCCCGGTCCCCGGTGCCGAAGCGTCCCAGGAGCGAGAGCGAGGTGGTGGGCGTGAAGGGGATGGTGGCCTCGCCGCCCACGCTGAGCCCCTCGACCCGGTTGTAGCGCATGAGCCCCTGCGTCAGCCCCCACGCCACCCGGGGCTGGAACGCCCGGTACGTGGGGATGAGCGCCTGGAGCTCGCCCCGGAGCTCGTCCACCTCCTGGTCGGTGAAGGCCGTGGGCGCCCGCTGGCCGAACTCGGCGGAGAGCTCGGGGGAGGTGAGGAGCTCCCGCGTCTCGGGCACCACCACGGTGACGTACGCCACCCGTCCCTCGTCGTCCTCCACCCGCTCCTCCCGCCGCGACCAGCCGGGAGGGAGGGGGCCGGTCACGGGGATGGACGTGGTGGGCTCGTTGACCAGGTAGTCCCCCACGCTCCATTCCACCGTGAGGGGGATGCGCAGCACCCGACCCATGCGCGCCTCTCCCTCCAGGGCGAAGCGCCGGGGGAGCCAGAAGCGAAATTCCTGGAGGCTGTATTCCACAGTGACGTAGGTGATCTCCGCCTCGATGGGCTGGAGGATCTTGGGCACGTCCTCGGCGTCCTCGGGCTCGTCCAGGAGGAGGTTGAAGGGCCGCGCCGGGCGGTACGTGGCCCGAACCAGCGAGGCCGTCTCCTCGTCGAACCAGAGCGAGCCAGCCACCAGGTGGAAGTCGGCGCGCCGCGGCTCCACGCGGAGCTCGTGGAGCACGATGTCCCGGTCCGGCGGGAGGTGGATCCGCAGGGTGTCGCCGGAGGCGAAGCGGTAGTGGACCGCCGCCGTGTCCACCAGCGGGTTCAGGGCCCAGTCGCCGCCGAAGACGAGGCGGTCCCCGCCGGGGTCGAAGGCGAAGGCCGGGAGGTCCACGTCCTGGAGCATCTCGTCGGGGAGCTCCCTGCGGATCTCGTCGCGGATCTCCTCGGCGGGCGCGCGCATGCGCCCTTCCGCCCTCACCTCGTCCCGGTACGTGTCGGCACCCACGATGGGGATGGCCTGGCGCGCGCCCAGCCAGTGGATGGCCCGCTCTCCCTCGGCGCTCCAGCGGAGGCGCGCGACGCGCTCCCGCTCGAAGAGCCCCCGCTCCCGGCGGAAGCGCGCCATGGTGAGGCCCACGTAGATGCGCTCCCGGAGCGTGCCCTCGTAGCTGCGGATGCCCTCCACGTCGCGGCGGCGGGCCGCTTGGGCGCGGAGGACCAGGTCACGGGCCGCGGCGTCGCGGAAGGTGTCGGCCGGTACGCCTGCCTCCTGCCCGGCGAGAGGTGCCGTCGGGGCGAGGGACAACCCGACGACGAGGGCCAGGCAGGCCCACCGCAGGTGCGCTGGCGTTCCGTTGCCGCTCGGGGAGTGCTGCGGTACCATCCTCGGAGTCCTCACGATCCCAAAGGAGTTCTGATGATTCGCCGGGTCTTCCAGGGCGCGCTGGCCCTGATCCTCGTCGCGGCCCCCCTGGCCGCCCAGAGCGTGCCCACGCCGCTGCAGCACTTCGGCTTCGAGATGGGGCAGGACCGGAAGCTGGCCGACTGGGTGCAGCTCACCTCGTACTACGAGAAAATCGCGCAAACGAGTCAGCGGGTCAGGGTGGACACCCTGGGCGCCACCACCAAGGGCCGGCCGTTCATCATGCTCACGGTCACCAGCGCCGAGAACCAGGCGCGGCTGGACGAGCTGCACGACATCCAGATGAAGCTGGCCGACCCCCGGCGGATCTCCGGCGAGGCCGAGCTCGAGCGACTCCTGGACCAGGGCAAGACGGTGGTGCTCATCACGCACGGCATCCACGCCACCGAGGTGGGTGGGGCCCAGATGGCGGCGCGCATGATCCACCGCCTGGCCACCTCCGACGACGAGAAGGTCCGGGAGATCCTGGACAACGTCATCCTCCTGGACATCCCGTCGCTGAACCCCGACGGGCTACAGTGGGTGGTGGACTGGTACAACCAGCACGTGGGCACCGAGTACGAGGCCGCTCCCCTCCCCTGGCTCTACCAGTTCTACGTGGGCCACGACAACAACCGGGACTGGTACGCCTTCACCCAGACCGAGACGGTGCACACCATCGAGGGCGCGCACAATGCGTGGCACCCCCAGATCGTGCACGACATCCACCAGATGGGCTCCAACGGGGCGCGCATCTTCTTCCCGCCCTACATCGACCCGTGGGAGCCCAACATCGACCCGGCGCTCACCAACGCGGTGAACCAGCTCGGGGCCTACATGGCCGCGGAGGTCACCGCCGCCGGAATGCCAGGGGCGGTGATCAACGCCCAGTACGACGCCTTCACGCCGGCGCGGGCCTACCAGCACTACCATGCCGGCGCCCGCATCCTCTCCGAGACGGCGTCGGCGCGCATCGCCACGCCCATCGACATCCCCGCCGACCGCCTGGGGCCCGGGCGCAACTTCGACGCCTCCCAGCCCTCGTGGAACTTCCCCCACCCGTGGCCCGGGGGTGCGTGGGGGCTCCCGGACATCGTGGACTACATGGAAGCCGGCGCCATGGCGCTCCTCAGCAACGCCGCCCGGAACCGACGCTTCTGGCTGGAGAACTTCCACGACATCGGTGAGCGAGCCGTGGCCAAGTGGGACGCGTGGCCCGAGGCGTGGGTCATTCCCGCCGGCCAGGCCAACGAGGCCGGCGTGAGTTACGTGCTCCGCATCCTGGCCATGGGCGACGTGGAGGTGCGCAGGGCGAGCGCGGCGTTCACCGCCGACGGCATCTCGTTCCCGGCGGGGAGCTGGGTGGTCCCCATGCGCCAGCCCTACGCCTCCTTCGCCCAGACCATGCTGGAGGTGCAGCACTACCCCGACCTGCGCGAGTATCCGGGGGGACCGCCGCAGCGCCCCTACGACGTGACGGCGCATACGCTGCCGTACCTCATGGACGTGGAGGCGGTGGCGGTGGACGAAGCGCCGCGCGTGGCCCTGTCCGACCCCATCGAGCCGCCCGACTTGGCCTTCCGGCTCCCGGCGCACCTCGCGGGGAGCGGCGCCAGCCGCGTGGCCGTGTACAAGTCGTGGCAGGAGCCCATGGAGGCGGGATGGACCCGCTGGCTCTTCGACACGTACGGCATGCGCTACGACACGCTCCACGACGCCGACATCCGCCGGGGCGGCCTGGCGGATCGGTACGACGTCATCGTGCTCCAGGCGCAGAGCCCCCGGTCCATCACCGACGGGTTCGCGGCGGGCTCGGTGCCGCCGGCGTACGCCGGCGGCCTGGGCGACGGGGGCGTGGCCGCGCTGAAGGCGTTCGTTGAGGCGGGAGGCCGGCTGGTGGCCATCGAGGACGCCACCGAGTTCGTCACCGGGCTCTTCGGGCTCCGGGTGGAGAGCGCGGTGGAGGGGCTTCGCAACACCGAGTATTACATTCCGGGCTCCATTCTAAGGTTGGAGCTGGACTCTTCCTCGGAGCTTGCGGCGGGCATGGATACGGAGAGCATCGCGTGGTACGGCACCGGGAGCATGGCCTTCCGGGTGTCGGACCCCGCCATTCGCGTGGCGGCACGGTACGGGTCCCCGGACCCGCTCCTGTCGGGCTGGGTGCTGGGCGGCGAGAAGGTGGCCGGCCAGCCCGCCATCCTGGAGGCTGACGTGGGGCGTGGCTCGGTGGTGCTCTTCGGCTTCCAGCCCAACTACCGCGCCCAGACCGTGGCCACCTTCCCGCTCCTCCTCAACGCGCTGGCCCGATGAGCGGCCAGGGCGGAGGGGGCGGAAAGCAGGCGAAGCAGAGCTGCCCGCAGTGCGGTAAGGCGGCGTCGGGGAACTTCTGCCAGCATTGCGGGGCGGCCATGGGTGGCCGCTTCTGCAACCAGTGCGGCGCGAAGCTCGGCGCCACCGTGGCCTTCTGCAACCAGTGCGGCGCCAAGGCGCCGGGGGGGGCTCCGGCCCCCACCCACCGGGCGGCGGCGGCGGCCACGGTGGGGGGCGGAAACGCCCCCTGGTGGATCGCCGGCGGCGCCATGTTCGTCCTCATCCTCGTGGTGGGGTGGACGATGGTGCGCCCGGCGGGCCCGACGGGCCCGGAGGGCATGCCGGCGGGAGGCGGCGTGGACCCCAACGGCCCCGGGACCACCGACATCAGCCAGATGAGCCCGCGCGAGGCGGCGGACCGGCTCTTCGACCGGGTCATGCGGACCCTGTCTGCCGGAGACACGGCCGGCGCCATGGGCTTCCAGCCCATGGCCGTGCAGGCCTTCGACCTGGCCGAGCCCCTGGACCTGGACGGCATGTTCCACAAGGCGCTGCTGCAGCAGCTCGCCGACCCCGCCGGCGCGCTCGCCACCGCCCAGAAGATGATGGAGTCCGAGCCGGACCACGTCCTGGCGCTCGGCGTGGCCGGCGAGTCCGAGGCGGCGCTGGGCAACGTCGACGCCGCCAAGGCGCACTTCCAGAAGCTCCTGGCGGTGTACGACGTCCAGTTCGCCCGAAACCTGCCGGAGTACGACGGGCACAGGAACGTGATGACCAGCATGAAGGCCTCGGCGGAGGCGTTCCTCGGGGCCCACTGACGCGCCCGCAGGGATGAGGGGGCCCGTCCCGTCCGGGGTGGGCCCTCCGCGTTGGGCGACACCACGGAGTCACGGCATGGAGCACGATTCGGGAGCCCACTGGGCCGAGCCCTTCCCCAATCACTGGGCCGGCCGCCGGCAGACCGAGGACGAGCGACTCCTGGAGAGCGTGGAGGAGCTGGAGACCATCGGGCGCGACGCCTGGCGGATCTTCCGCATCATGGGGGAGTTCGTCGAAGGCTTCGAGGAGATGGCCAAGGTGGGGCCCGCGGTCTCCATCTTCGGATCGGCCCGGGTGAAGCCCGGCGAGCCCCAGTACGAGCAGTGCGTGGAGACCGCCCGCCTCCTCGGAGAGGCGGGCTTCGCCATCATCACCGGGGGCGGCCCGGGGATCATGGAGGCGGCGAACAAGGGGGCGAAGGAGGCGGGGGCCCACTCGGTGGGGTGCAACATCGAACTCCCCTTCGAGCAGAAGGGGAACGACTACGCGGACATGTCCGTGGACTTCCGGTACTTCTTCGTGCGGAAGACCATGTTCGTGAAGTACTCCCAGGCCTTCCTCATCTTCCCGGGGGGCTTCGGCACCATGGACGAGCTCTTCGAGTCCCTCACCCTCATCCAGACCGGCAAGGTACGCCTCTTCCCGGTGGTCATGGTGGGGAAGGACTACTGGGGCGGGCTCCTGGAGTGGATGCGGGAGCACATGGCCGCGGAGGGCAAGATCTCCGCCCGCGACCTGGACCTGGTCTTCCTCACCGACGACCCCAAGGAGGCCCGGGACTTCGTGGTTCACCGTCTGCGCAGACGCAAGGAGATCCTCCAGGGCCGCCTCCCGTCCGATTGGGGCGCGGAGCTTTGATCAGCGCCACGCTCCCGCTGGCCGCCCTCATCGCGGCGCTGGCGGCGCTGG
Organism: Gemmatimonadota bacterium; assembly: GCA_045863275.1. Taxonomy (GTDB): domain Bacteria; phylum Gemmatimonadota; class Gemmatimonadetes; order Longimicrobiales; family Gaopeijiaceae; genus SZUA-318. The sequence goes on along the minus strand of BTVB01000016.1, from coordinate 87,624 downwards.
CGTTCGTCCTCGACCACAAGGTTCCGGCCTTCTCCAAGGTGGGGGCGTCGCTCCTCACGCTTGTGCTGGGGGCGCTGGTCTCCAACCTGGGGCTGGTCCCCGCGACCTCGCCCGTCTACGACGTCATCGCCACGCAGGTGACCTACGTCGCCATCGCGTGGCTCCTGCTCTCCGTGAACCTGGGCGACCTGAAGAGGGCGGGCTCCCGCATGGTGGGGGCGTTCCTCCTGGCGGTGTTCGGCATCGCGCTGGGCTCTTTCGTGGCCGCGCTGGTCTTCGCCGGGAGCCTGAACGGCGAGGCCTGGCGGCTGGCGGGGGTCTTCACCGGAACGTACACCGGTGGCTCGGTGAACTTCGTGGCCGTGGGCCAGGGCCTCGAGATGCCGGGCCACATGTGGGCGGGAGTCACCGCCGCCGACGCCCTCACCACGGGGATCTGGATGGCGGCCACGCTCCTCATCCCCGTGTGGTTCGGCCGCTTCTTCCCCCCGGTGCCCACCGAGTTCACCGAGCTCTCCGAAGAGGCGAAGAACAGCGGGGCGAACAACCACCCGTTCTTCTCCCCGGCCGCGCTTTCCGCCAAGGACCTTTCTGTGCTCCTGGCGGTGGGTGTGGCCCTGGTGGCCGCGGCGGACCTCACCGCCAGCCTGGTGCCCAACGTCCCCTCCGTGCTCTGGCTCACCACCTACGCGCTGATCCTGGGCCACACCCGGTGGTTCCACCGGGCGGAGGGGGCCCTGCAACTCGGGACGATGGTCCTCCACCTCTTCTTCGTGGTCATCGGGATCTGGTCGCGGGTGTCGGAGATCCTGGCCCTGGGCATGGTGGTCTTCTTCTTCACCCTGGTGGTCGTGGGCGTCCACGGTCTCTGGACCTACGGGGTGGGCCGGCTCCTCCGCCTCGACGTGGCGACCCTCACCATCGCGTCGCAGGCCTCGGTGGGGGGCCCCTCCAGCGCCCTCGCGGTAGCGGTGGCACGGGAGTGGCCCGGGCTGGTCCTGCCCGGGATCATCGTGGGGCTCCTCGGGTACGCCCTCGGGACCTACCTGGGGTTCGGCGTGGCCTATCTTGTAAGGGGCCTCGCCATCGGGCTATGATTTCGGGCTCCTCTTCGACCGCCTGAACACCTGTTTACGAGGGTGCCGGAGGCGGCGGAGCGGACCTTTTTCGTCTATATCGTGCCCCTGGTCGCGGCGGTGACCCGCCGCCCCGGGGGGCTTGGAGGATCATGGCGTGAGCAGAGCCGAGACGGAGGCACCTCGAGGCTACGCCCCCGACGGGAAGAACACGGGGGTCGTCAAGCCGAAGGGCACGCACCGGATCCGGGCTCACGAGGGCCTGGACACCATCGACATCCGCTCCCGGAAGCCGGAGTGGTTGAAGGTCCGCTCGCCCGGCGGGCCCAACTACCTCCAGCTCAAGCGGATGATGCGGTCCGGGTCCCTGCACACGGTGTGCGAGGAGGCCGGCTGCCCCAACATCGGTGAGTGCTGGGAGGCGGGGACCGCCACCTTCATGATCCTGGGCGACGTGTGCACCCGGGCGTGCAAGTACTGCGGCGTGGCCCACGGCATGCCCACGACGCTGGACATGGACGAGCCCAGGCGGGTGGCGGAGAGCGTCGCCCAGATGGAGCTGGAGCACGTCGTCATCACCAGCGTGAACCGCGACGAGCTCCCCGACGGCGGCGCCGGGATCTACGCCGAGACCATCCGGCAGATCCACGACATGGTCCCCGGGTGCTCGGTGGAGGTCCTCATCCCCGACTTCAAGGGCGACGAGGACGCGCTGCGGGTGGTGGTCGACGCCGAGCCCCACATCCTGGGGCACAACCTGGAGACGGTGGAGCGCCTCCACCCCGACGTCCGCCCCGGCGGCCGCTACTGGCGCTCCATCTCGTTCCTGGGGGCGGTGAAGAAGATGGACCCGGGGATGCTCACCAAGACGGGGATCATCCTGGGGATGGGCGAGGAGGGGCAGGAGATCCGTCAGGCCATGGCCGACCTCCGGGAGGCGGCGGTGGACATCCTGACGCTGGGGCAGTACCTGCGCCCCTCCCCCATGCACATCCCGGTGGCCCGCTGGGTCTCGCCGGAGGAGTTCGCCGAGTGGAAGCGCATCGGCGAGGACGAGTACGGCTTCAAGCACGTGGAGTCGGGTCCGCTGGTGCGCTCCAGCTACCACGCGAAGGAGCAGGCCCGGGAAGTGGAGGCGGGCGGTCCCGGGTCCATCACGTCGGTGATGGAGGCCGACATCCCCGCCCCCGCGGAGATGAGGCTGGACCTGGTCCAGCTCGAGCTGGGCCGCCCGGGTAAGCCCGGGGCGGGCACACCCTGACGACCATGGCAACGACCAAGACCAAGAAGAAGGACGCCGGACAGGGCGACGTCTTCGAGAAGGCGGGCGTGAGCCCCGAGCTCGCGCTGGACCTCCTCCGGGACATGCTCCTGTTCCGGCGCTTCGAGGAGAAGGCCGAGGAGGCCTACGCCATCGGGAAGATCGGCGGCTTCTGCCACCTGCACATCGGGCAGGAGGGCGCCGCCGTGGGGAGCATCAAGCCGCTCCGCGAGGACGACTACGTCATCAGCGCCTACCGGGAGCACACCCAGGCGCTGGCCAAGGGCGTGAAGCCCGGCCCCGTCATGGCCGAGCTGTACGGCCGGGCCACCGGAGCCTCCGGCGGCAAGGGCGGCTCCATGCACATCTTCGACAAGTCGGTGCGCTTCATGGGCGGCCACGGCATCGTGGGCGGCCAGGTGCCGCTGGCCACGGGCATCGCCTGGAAGATCAAGTACCGGGGCGAGGACAACGTCGTCGTGTGCTACATGGGCGACGCGGCGGTGAACCAGGGCGGCTTCCACGAGGCGCTGAACATGGCCGCCATCTGGCAGCTCCCCGCCATCTACGTGGTGGAGAACAACCTGTACGGGATGGGCACGGCGTTCCACCGGGTCTCCCTCACCGACATGGTGGAGAAGTCGTCGCCCTACGGCATCACGGCCAGCCGGGTGAACGGCCAGGACGTGCTGGCCACCTACGCCCACTTCCGCCAACTCGCCGAGGAGGTCCGCGGCGGCGGCGGCCCCCGTTTCGTGGACCTGGAGACGTACCGCTTCCGCGGCCACTCCATGTCCGACCCGGTGTCGGGCACGTACCGGCCCAAGGAGGAGGTGGAGCGGAAGACCCACGAGGCCGACCCCATCGTGATCCTGCGCGACCACCTGTTCGCCGGCGGGCACCTGGACCAGGAGGGGCTCGAGGCCATGGACAAGGACGCCCGGGCAACGGCCCAGGAGGCCGCCGACTTCGCCGACGAGTCGCCCGTACCGGGCCCCGAGGCGCTGTACAACCACGTCTGGGCGGAGATCAACGAGCACGGGCGTCTGAACTTCGACGGCAGGGGTGAGTCTCCATGGCGGTGATGACGTACCGCGAGGCGCTCAACGCCGCCCTGCGCGAAGAGATGGAGCGGGACCCGGACGTCTTCCTCATGGGCGAGGAGGTGGCCGAGTACGACGGCGCCTACAAGGTGTCCAAGGGTCTGCTTGCCGAATTCGGGCCGCAGCGCGTGGTGGACTCGCCCATCAGCGAGCTGGGCTTCGCCGGCCTGGGCGTGGGCGCCGCCATGGCGGGGCTCCGCCCGGTCATCGAGTTCATGACCTTCAACTTCGCTTTCCTGGCCATCGACCAGGTCATCAACTCGGCGTCGAAGATGCTGTACATGAGCGACGGGCAGTTCCCCATGCCCATCGTCTTCCGCGGCCCCACCGGGGCCGCGCTCCAGCTCTCCGCGCAGCACTCCGTCGCCTGCGAGACGTACTACGTGCACTCGCCGGGCGTGAAGGTGGTGGTGCCCGCCACCCCCGCCGACGCCAAGGGGCTCCTCAAGGCGTCCATCCGGGACAACGACCCGGTGGCGTTCATGGAGGGCGAGCTGCTCTACAACTTCAAGGGCGAGGTCCCCGACGACGAGGACTACGTCATCCCCCTCGGGGTGGCCGAGCTGAAGCGCGAGGGCTCGGACGTCTCCATCATCACCCACGGGAAGATGCTGCACGTGGCCATGCAGGCCGCGGGCAAGCTGGAGAAGGAGGGCATCGAGGCCGACGTCCTGGACCTGCGCACCCTCCGGCCCCTGGACGTGGACGCGATCCTCGAGTCGGTGCGCAAGACGAACCGGGTGGTCTACGTGGAGGAGGGGTGGTCGTACCTGGGGGTGGGCGCGCAGATCGTCGCCACCATCCAGGAGGAGGCCTTCGACCACCTGGACGCCCCGGTGCTGCGGGTGACGCAGGCCGACGTTCCCATGCCGTACGCCAAGAACCTCGAGATCCTGGCCAAGCCCAGCGCCGACCGCGTGGTGGCCGCCTGCAACAAGGTCTTGTATCGATGATCACCAAGGTCCATATGGAAGCCCTCTCCCCCACCATGGAGGAGGGACAGCTCGTCCGGTGGCTGAAGTCCGAGGGCGACGCCGTCGCCAGCGGCGACGTCCTGGCCGAGATCGAGACCGACAAGGCCACGATGGAGCTGGTGGCCCGGGGCGACGGCGTGCTCCGGAGGGTGATGCTCGCCGCCGGCGGCACAGCCCCCGTCGGTGACGTCATCGCCGTCATCGCCGCGGCCGACGAGGACATCTCGGCCGTCGGCGGCGGCGCGTCGGCGAGCGCCGAGGCTCCCGCGGCGCCCGCCGCGAAGAAGGCGGCGGCCCCGGCGGAGAAGGCCGCCCCTGCCGCGAAGACCGAAGCGGCTCCCGCGCCCCCTGCGCCCGCCGGCGACGAGGGTGGCCGCGTGAAGGCCTCGCCCCTGGCCCGCCGCCTCGCGGACGACCTGGGCGTGGACCTGGCCCGCGTCGAGGGCTCGGGGCCGGGTGGGCGCATCGTGAAGCGCGACGTGGAGGCCGCCCGGGAGAGCGCCGCCGCCGCGCCCGCGCCCGCGGCGTCGACCTGGACGCCCTCGGAGAGCGAGTACGAGGACGTGCCCCTCTCCCAGATGCGGAAGACCATCGCCAAGCGGCTGGTGGAGTCCATCGGGCCCGTGCCCCACTTCTTCCTCACCATCGACGTGGACATGGGCCGCGTCATCGAGGCGAGGGAGCGCATCAACGCCATGCTGGAGAAGCAGGGCGAGAAGGTCTCCATCAACGACATCGTGCTGAAGGCCGTGGCCGCGGCGCTGAAGAAGCACCCCGAGTGCAACGCCCAGTGGCAGGGCACCTTCGTGCGCCGCTTCAACGCGGTGCACCTGGGCGTGGCGGTGGCCGTGGAGGACGGGCTCATCACCCCGGTGGTGAAACACGCCCACCTGAAGGGCATCGCCCACATCGGCCGCGAGGTCCGCGAGCTGGCGGGAAGGGCGCGGGAGAAGCGGCTCATGCCCGACGAGTACACGGGCGCCACCTTCTCCGTCTCCAACCTGGGCATGTTCGGCATCCACGAGTTCACCGCCATCATCAACCCGCCCGAGGGCGGCATCCTGGCGGTGGGCGGCGTGGTGGACACGCCGGTGGCGGTGGACGGGCAGGTGGTGGTGCGCCCGCGGATGCGCGTCACCATGAGCTGCGACCACCGGGTCATCGACGGGGCGCAGGGCTCGCGTTTCCTCGCGACGTTGAGGGCCATGCTGGAAGAGCCCACGGCCATCGTCGTGTAGATCGGATGAAGCACCTCCCCCAGCTCTTCGCGAACAACCGGGCCTGGGCCCGCGCGCAGGAGGCGGCGCACCCGGACTACTTCCGGGAGCTGGCCAAGGAGCAGCGGCCCGACTTCCTCTGGATCGGGTGCTCCGACAGCCGCGTGCCGGCCAACGAGATCGTGGGCCTCCAGCCGGGCGAGCTGTTCGTGCACCGCAACGTGGGGAACGTGGTGGTCCACTCGGACCTCAACAGCCTCTCCGTGCTCCAGTTCGCCGTGGAGGTGCTGGGCGTGGGGCACGTCATCGTCTGCGGCCACTACGGGTGCGGCGCGGTGGCGGCGGCCTGGGGCGACAAGCCCCTGGGCCTCATGGACCACTGGCTTCGCCACATCGAGGACGTGGCCGACGCCCACCGCGAGCGCCTCACGGCCATCCAGGACCGGGCGCAGATCCTCGACCGCCTCTGCGAGCTCAACGTGGTGGAGCAGGCCACGCACGTGTGCCGCACCAACACCGTGCAGGAAGCGTGGCGGCGGGGGCAGAAGGTGACGGTGCACGCGTGGATCTACGACCTGGCCGACGGCCTGCTGCAGGACCTGGGCTTCTCGGTGGACTCCCCCACCGACCTGGCGGCGGCGTACAGCGCCGCGGTGCAGGCCCGGGCCCCCGCGGGGCGGCGGCCCGGGCCCTGAGGGGCGGCGGCCGCCGCCTACCGGTTTTGGAGCGACGTGCCCCTCTGGTTCGGGACGATGCGGTACACGTCAACCTTGGGCGCTCCGGTGACGCTCCGGGACAGTACCGCAAGGCGATCTCCACGGAGGCGCAGCAGCCTCGACCCCGGCGGGAGTCGCAGAACGGCTTCGAGGGCGCCACCTGCGGAGTGGATGTGGATGACCGAGGGCTCCACCCACCGGGTCCCTGACTCTGTCGTGTCGTTCACAGGCTCCGCCGGCGAGTGGATCAGCACGAGCAGCCGTCCGTCATCGGCAGGCTCGATCCTGCGGATTACGGGCTTCCTGGGTGGGATCTCCCACCCGTCCCAATCCCACCCCGGCACTCGCCGCCGCACGACCTTCGTGATGGCTGACCGCCACGCCTCTGCTTCGTCCCTGAGGACCGCAGGAGCCGGCACGTCCCGAACGATCTCTGTCCGCTGACCGCGGGGGCCGAACAACGTCACGTGGTACACGCTCCGTGGGGTCAGAGCTATCGTGCCGGATCTGAGCACTGTCCAGTCCGGGTAAGCCACAAAGGGAACCGCATCGCGGATGGGTCCCGGGACGAGGGGAACGGCGACAGGCTCACCCGGGAAGGCGATGCTGTCCCCTACCGCTCCGCGTGTATCGAAGCGCAAAAAGAAGAAGCCCAGGGGGCGGATCGGCGACGCGGGAGACCGACCTCCAACCCTGAGCAGCACGCCGTCATCACCGCTGGGAAACAGGACCCGGTCCGCGACGAGCGAGGGCTCGGGCACGCGCCAGGAGCGCTCGAATCTCCCGATCCGGTCGAACACGGACATTCGCGCGAGCCCCGGGTCCCAAACCACGATTGCCCCGGACGACACGACGGCGATCCCGCTGGGGGTCAGCATCTCTCCCGGGCCCTGGCCCTTCCGTCCCACGGTGCCCAGGTAGCCCCCGTCCGCTGCGAACCGGAGGATATTCGCACCCAGGGCGTCGAGGACGACCAACCCGCCTTCGGGCGTCAGTGCCGCATCAGCCACCCTGCCCAACACCACCTGATCCCGACCGCCCTCGGCATTCCGCCTATCGCCCGGCCAGTCCTCGTCATCACCTACAGAGAACAGGTGAACCAGCGTCACCTCGCCGGGCTGGCTCTGGAATCGGGGTGGCTCGCGCCCACATGCGAGGCCCAGGGCAAGGAGAACGGTGATAGGCCACCGAAGCCAACCCGCGTCCATCAGCCTCCGCCGTAATCGATCTTCAGCAGGACAGGAACCGACTCCACCCCCTCCTTGAGGACCGTGGCGACGACTCGACCGTCCGCCGTAAGGCCCCAGAGCTCGTAAGCGCCCTCCAACCGAACACGTCCCAGCAATCCCCCCCGTGGACCATATAGCTCCCAGAGGCTCCAGCCCTCCTCTGCGAAGCGAATCACGTGGATAAGGGAGCCGTCCGGTAGGCGGGCGGCCCCCGCGCCGCGCGGAAAGTGCCACCGAGAGCGGCTCCGTCCGTCGGCGCTCTCCCGCCTGAATGCGTCCCCGACCGGCGGCTGGATCGCGGTGTCAGAGGCGATGACCTCGATGTTGCCGCTCCGCGGGTCGAGGCGACTCAGGAGGTGCGAGTCCGCCTGCGAGAGGAGGACCTCTCCCGACCCAGAGACCGTGAGCACACCGCCGGCGAGCATCCGCGCCACCAGTGGGGTGGATGCGTTCGGGTTCGGTACTGACCGGGCTCGTATCGTTCCGTCCGGATCGAGGACGTGTACGCCGTGAACCGACCCGTCCATCCCGGCCGCCAGGAGCGCCCCATCGGGCGTGACAACGAGGCCTTTTGGAAAATACACCTGCGCGGGAACGCGAAAGTGGCGGATCTCCCGGGGCTCCCCCTCAAGGGAGAACACCCGGATCGCCCGACCTTCGATGGACAATGCCGCGAGACCGTCGGAGGCCGGGCCGATGAAGTCGGGCGAACCCGGCCCGGGCAAGCGCAGGGTACGACGCGTTCCCGCCACCCAGTTCACCTCCACCAGATCCTTCGTCACCCCATCGAGCAAGACGACGGTGCTACCGGTGACCACGCCGCCGGCGACCCACGGGATGCCCGGGCCGGAGTGCCGCCACAACTCCTGGACGCGGAGCGATTGGCCCGCCGCGAACTGAGCCGATACCAGCGGAAAGACAGCCAGCGTCAGGAGACCGCTGGCACCGGAACGGCGACGACGGGGGGGGGTGGGCATCGGAGCGGGTTCGGGCGGAAGGAGCACGCTGTGGCACTCGGGGTGCGGAACCGTGAGCCGGGTCGGCTACGGTGTCGATCCGCCCGCCGATTGTGCCGCCCGGAGGAGGTGCAGTCGCTCGCGGAATGGCTCGGGGTCCACGCGGACGATAAGCTCGTTCTCCTCCTCGCGGGCCAGCGCCACGACGGATCCAGAACACGCCCAGAGGCCGTAGAGATCGTGGTCAACCCGAGCGAACGTAACCTCACCCCACTCGGGGGTCTGTATGGTCTTTGTTCCAGTCGCGGCAAGTCGCGCGAAGGCCCTCTCGGCATCGGTCCTGGCCCACGGGGCCCGGGCTTCGATGATGATGCAAAGCCCCTCGTCTTGGCACCAGCGGCCAGCTTCGATCCAACACTTGTAGGCTCCGCTCTCCTCCACCGTCGAACACGTGGTCGGCGTCACACACCACGGGCACTGGGCCACAAGGTCTCCGGGTATGGTAGTCAGGAGCAGGGTCGCTCCTGCAAGGCACCACATACCGAATCGTAACGGACTCATTGTCGCCTCTGCGTAGGAAGTGAACTGCAACCCCTGACCTAGTAACGCACTGGCCGTCCGCGGGTCTACTCCCTTCTCTCCCGATCTCGGGACAACTCTCGGAGCCGCCGCCGCGCTCGGTAGCAGAGATCGATCACGGTCCCTTGGCGAATGCCCAACTGGCCCGCCACCTCCTGAGGACTGAGTCCCTCGAAGTAGATCTTCTCCAAGACGGTGCGTTGCCGGGGTGGAAGCTCGTGGAGCGGCGGGAGCGTCTCCATGGTGTCGTTGACCTCGGCATCCGTGTACCTTGCCGCCTCCCTGCGGAGCCCCTCGTGGTACCAGCCCTCCATTGCTTGGGCGCGCGCCGTGCGACGGCGCAGGAGATCGAGGGACGCGTTTGCCACGCTGCGGGCGACGTACCCTGGGCTCAGATCCCTGGGAACGTGACCCCGTTCCAGTAGGCGCAGGAAGACCTCCTGTACCACGTCGTCCGCGTCGTGAGGGCAGCGCACAATCGCGCACGACAGTCGCACCAGACCGGTCCGGTGCGTGTTGAAGAACTCGCCAACGGCATCGACGTGTCCTTCATCACCACAGACGTGCGCCGGTGGCTCGGGCTGAAGGCGGGCCGTGTCGGAGGACTCCGAGAACCCCATACGCGAGACGAATAGCTCCCCACCCGAGGGGGCGGAAAGGGATCGAGCGTTGGGCAGATCGGAGGGTCGTGCGTACGCGCTTGACGTGCGGTCCAGATACGTTGGCGCAGGGGTGTCGCAAGAGCAAGACGTAGGTCCGAGGGAACGGTGTGCCCGGGTGGGACTCAGCCCTCTCCGTGCGCCAGTTCGGCGCGCAGGTGGTGGGCGGACCCTGGCTTGCCTGGTCCACGTGAAGAAAGGTAGTACATGTAGGCCATGCATGTTCCAGTCGGAGAGCTTGCGCCAGGAAAGGCCCTAGAAGATATGAAAGGGCTGGCCCGGCCTGATCGGCGTAACGTGGATTAGCGCCGAGTGGTCGGTGCCAGAGCGCACAAGCGACGTAGGGAGTCGCAGCCGACAGGAGAGTCAGCCCCATGTCTATGTCCACGATCTACGTTGGGATGGATGTCCACAAGGACTCCGTGATGGTTGCCGTGTTCGAGGGGTTCGCCAGCGAGCCGGAGCGGGTGGAGCGGCTGCCCAACGATTTGCCCAAGCTGCGTCGCTTTTTCGAGCGCATCGCGAAGCGGGGGGAGCTGCGCAGCTGCTACGAGGCGAGTGGCGCGGGCTACGTTCTGCACCGGGAGATCACAGGCTGGGGCCACCACTGCGACGTGATCGCCCACTCGCTGACGCCGCAGCGACCGGGAGATCAGCGCAAACACGACCGACGCGATGCGATCCAGCTCGCTCGGCTCTACCGTGCCGGAGAGCTGGTCCCGGTCCGGGTGCCCTCGGCGGCAGAGGAGCGAGTTCGCGACATGGTGCGCTGTAGGCAGACGTTCCAGCGCGAGATCCTGCGTTCGCGACACTACGTGACCAAGTTCCTGGCGTGCCGCGGCTTCGTGTTTCGCGAGGCCACGGCCTGGGGTCGTAAGCATCGCCGTTGGCTCGAGAGGCTCCTGCGAGGCGGGCTGCTCGCCCCCGAAGACCGCTGGGTCTTTGGCGAATACCTCTCGTTGATGGACTACAAAGTCAGCCGACGCGACGACCTCGACGAGCAGATCGAGAAGATCGCATTCTCCGACGCCAATCGTCCCGTCGTGGATCGCCTCCGCTGCTTCCGAGGCATCGGTACCCTCGCGGCCATGACCCTGGCCACCGAGATCGGCGACTGGCGACGCTTCGAGCGCCCCACTCAACTCATGGCCTACCTCGGGCTCGTCCCCTCCGAGCACTCCTCCGGCGGACGCGAGCACAAGGGACCCATCACCAAGGCCGGCAACAGCCGGTGCCGCCATGTCCTCGTCCAGGCGGCCTGGAAGTACAGGCATCGACCCGCTGTCGGTGTCGATCTCAAGAAGCGCCAATCGGGTCAGCCCGCCGACGTCATCGCTCATGCGTGGAAGGCTCAGCATCACCTGTACAAGCTCTACCACCGCATTGCTTTCAAGAAGAAGCCCCAGATCGCTGCCGTCGCCGCCGCCCGCGAACTCGTCGGCTTCATCTGGGCCGTCATGCGTGACCCCGAATTGAATCAGGCGGCAGACCTCACGGCCGCCGCCTGATCGCTGACCAGGAGGACCCGGAGCACGACAGGAGAGACGCTCGCCCGGAGTATTCGGTACGGCCTCGAGCCCAATCCGACCGCCTAGAAAGAGCCAGCTCCAGACGAATCTGACTTCGTGCCGCTCTGGCTACGCCAACCGGCGAATATCAGTAGGATCATCGTCGAAGCAGCTCCGGGTCCTCCCAACTCCTGACCGACGCCCTTTCATATCACTCCGTCTTCAGGGCCCGCATGGGGTCCACCCGCGCCGCCCTGCGCGCCGGCAGGTAGACGGCCAGCGCCGCCACCGCCACCAGCGTGAGCGGCACCGTGGTGAACGCGATGGGATCCAGGGGCTGCACTCCGTAGAGCAGGCCCTTCACGAGCTGGGCCGCGGCCACCGCGCCGCCCAGGCCCAGCACCACCCCGATGAGCGCGAGGCGCATCCCCTCGCCGAGGACCAGGCGGACCACCGAGCCCCGGTCCCCGCCGAGGGCGACGCGGATCCCCAGCTCCCGGGTCCGCTGCGCCACCGAGTAGGCCATGACGCCGTAGATGCCCACGGCGGCCAGGACGAGGCCCAGGATGCCGAACAGCCCCAGGACCGACCCGCCCAGGCGCGCAGGGAGAAGCGCGATCCCCATGTGGTTCTCCATGGTCTGCACGTCGAACACGGGCATGTCCGGGTCGGCGGCGCGGACGATCTCCTGGATGCGGCGGAGCACCACCTGGGGGTCGCCCGACGTGCGGGCCACCACGCTCATCGCCGAGGTGAAGATCTCCCGCTGCGGAAGGTACATGAGCTCCGTGGGCGCCTCGCCCAGGCTCCGCACCTTGCCGGTCTCCACGACGCCGACGACCTGGCGCTCCTGGCCGGCGGTGCGCACCACCATTCCCAGGGCCGACTCTCCCGGCCAGTAGTGGTCGGCGAAGCGCTGGTTCACGATGATCACCGGAGGACCGGCCCCGTCGTCCTGCCGCGTGAAGGTGCGCCCTTCCTTCAACTCCACGCCCATGGCCTCCAGGTACCCCTCGGTGACCAGGGCGTAGTTGATGCTCTGCCGCTCGCCCTCGGCGAAGTCGTACCCCGGGACCTCGATGCCCCTGTCCGAGCTGGACAGGCCCAGGGGGAGCCAGTTGGAGAGCCCCACCGCGGTGACCTCCGGAAGCGCGCCCACCTCTTCGAGGAGACGGTCCTGGAAGACGCGGGTGCGCTCCCGGTCGTAGCCCTGGAGGCTGGGGTCCGCGGACGCCACGACTACACTCCCCGGGTCGTCGAAGCCCGGGTCGATGCGCGAGGCGCCCTGCAGGCTCCGGAGGAAGAGCCCGGAGCTCGTGAGCAGGAGCAGCGAAAGCGCCATCTGGAGGACGACGAGGGTGCTGCTCATGCGCGACCGGCTCCGGCCGCCGGCGTCGCCCTTCACCGCCGAGACCGTGTCGGCGCGGGTGGCCTGCAGGGCCGGCGCCAGCCCGAAGAGCACCCCGGCGGCCAGGGAGACGACGAGGGTGAAGACGAGCACCCGGTCGTCCATGTCGACGGCGAAGTGCCAGGGTCCGTCCATGGGGGGCCTGACGGTGGACAGCACGCCCACCGCCACGTGGGCCAGGGCGAGGCCGGCGGCTCCCGCCAGCGCGCTGAAGACCAGGCTCTCGGTGAGGAGCTGGCGCATGATGCGGCCCCGCCCGGCGCCCAGGCTCAGCCGGATTCCCATCTCGCGCCTGCGCTCCCGCGCCCGGGCCAGGAAGAGGTTGGCCACGTTCACGCACGCGATGAGGAGGAGGAGGGAGACCACCGTCATCATGACGGCGCTCATGCCCACCTGGGCGGACCGGAACATGGGGTGGATGCCCGCCTCCATCTGGGGCACCACGGTGGTGCCGACCTGATCGTCGTACTCGTCGGGGAGCTCCTCGCGGAGCTGGACGAGCACGGCGCCGAGGCGCTCCTCCGCGCGCTCGATGGTGACATCGTCGCGCAGCCGCGCGATGACGTTCATCATGTTGTTGCCCCGGGACTCGATGAGGTTGGAGCCGGGGTCGATCTCCATCTGCATCATGAGGGGGACGTAGATGGGGATCGTGGCGAAGGTCACCGGGCCGTTGAAGCCTTCTGGCGCTACGCCCACCACCTCGAAGGGGTGGCCGTTGAGCGTGATGGTCCGCCCCACGACGCCCGGGTCGGCGCCGAAGCGGGTCTCCCAGTAGCCGTGCCCCAGCACCGCCACCGGGTGGGCCCCCGGCCCCCGGTCCTCCTCGCCGGGAATGAAGGCCCGCCCCAGCTTCGGCGTGACGCCGTACGTCTGGAAGAAGTCGGCGCTCACCAGCAGCCCCATGCTCCGCTCGCTCCGCCCGTCGGAGGAGAGGGACAGGGGGGCGAAGTACCACGCCGCGACGTTCTCGAAGACGTCGCCCGTGCGATCCCTCAGGTCCTGGTAGTGGGGAATGGAGGTGGAGCCGTAGTCCATGCCCGGCCATTTCCTGTAGAGCTGGACGAGCCGCTGGGGCTCCTCGGCGCCGGGGAGGGGCCGGAGGAGGATTCCGTTCACCGCGGAGAAGGTGGCGGCGTTGAGTCCGATGCCCAGGGCCAGCGTGATGACCGCCGCGGCGGTGAAGACGGGGTTCTTCACCAGCATGCGGACGCTGTAGCGGAGGTCGTGCAAAAAGTCACCCATCGTCGTCCCAACCCATGGTGTTGGCCGCGGCCGGTGGGCCAGCGGCACGGAGGTCACGAAGTCGCGGAGGAGGAACCCGATCAGCCGGAGGCCACCCAGGCCTCCGCGGAAGCGCGCCTCGCGGCGCCGGTCGTCGAAGACCTGGAGGAGGTCGGCCTCGAAGCGCTCCCGGAAGTCCCGGGGGTAGAGCGCCAGGAGGCGGCGGTAGAGCGCCCGGGCGGGGTCCCGGGGGGGATGGGTGGTCATCCCATGCGCTCCTGGACCACCGCCAGCGTGCGGGCCAGGCGCTCCGACTCGGCCCGGAGGGCCGCGCGGCCCAGGTCGGTGATGCGGTAGTAGCGGCGCCGGTCCACGTGCTGCCCGCCGTCGCCGGGGTTGTCCGCTTCCTCGATGAGGCCGGCGTCGGTCATGCGCTGGAGCGAGCCGTAGAGCGTGCCGGGGCCCATGACGATGCGTCCGTCCGAGAGCTCCTCCACCTCGCGTGCCACGGCATACCCGTGCCGGGGCTCGCGGGCCAGGGCCGCCAGGACGTGGAAGACGGTGGCGGTGAGGGGGAGCATCGCGTCGAGGTCGGACATGGCGGCGCTTCCTGAGCGAGGTGTCCAGCGGTATCTGATACATCCGCCACGGATGTATCCGTCACAGTTGCCTACGGGGACCGTGACGCGGTGGTTTCAGGGGCGGGTTGATCGGGCCGGGCGGGGCGGAGAGACTAGGAGATCCCACCCCGTCCGGGAGCACGAGCATGCGCCGCCTCCGCACCTTCGCCCTCGCCCTCGCCACGGTTCTCGCGGGCTGCGCGCCCTCCGGGGACCCCGCGCCGTCGCAGGAGGGGGCCGGGGGTACGCCCCGGGCCAACGCGCCGGAGCGCAGGGACGCTCCGTACGTCGTCCTCCTCTCCCTGGACGGCTTCCGCTGGGACTACCTGGACCGGTACCCGACCCCCGCCCTCCAGAGGATGGCCCGGGAGGGGGCTCGCGCCGAGCGCATGATCCCCGCTTTCCCCACCAAGACGTACCCGACGCACTACACGGTCGCCACGGGGCTCCACCCGGACCATCACGGGCTGGTGGGGAACCGCTTCTGGGCGCCCGACCGGGGTGACGCCTACACCACCGGCGACCGCACGAAGGTGGAGGACGGGAGCTGGTACCGGGGTGAGCCCATCTGGGTCACGGCGGAGCGGCAGGGGATGTTGGCGGCGGCCTCCTACTTCGTGGGCACGGAGGCGGACATCGGCGGCGTGCGCCCCACCTACTGGCACCGGTATGACGGGAGCGTGCCCAACGCCGAGCGGGTGGACACGGTGCTGTCGTGGCTGGCCCTCCCGCCGGAGCGCCGGCCCCACATGGTGACGCTCTACTTTTCGGACCTGGACGACATGGGCCACACCTACGGCGCGGACAGCGAGGAGGCACGGGAGGCGGTGGAGCGGGTGGACGAGCAGGTCGGCCGCCTCCTGGAGGGGATCGACGCGCTGCCCATCGGCGGCCAGGTATACCTGGTCGTGGTTTCCGACCACGGCATGCTCCGCGCCGAGGCGGCGCGGACCTACACGTTGGACCTCACGCCCTTCGCCGGCGTCCGGATGGTCGAATCCGGGCCCTATGCGAGTCTGGTGGTCGACGAGGGTGGGCCGGGGCGGCTGCCGGCGCTCCGGGACTCCCTGCAGGCTCTCCTCCCCGAGGCGACGGTCTGGCTACGCCAGGAGATCCCGGCGCGCTTCCACTACGCGGGCGACCCCCGCGTGGGCGACCTCCTCGTCCTCGCGGACCCGGGCGCCACCGTGGTCGAGCCGGGCCGGGAGCGGGAGCGGGACACCTTCGAGCACGGGTGGGACAACCAGACGCCCGAGATGGGGGCGGTCTTCCTGGCCCGGGGCCCCGGCATCGCCGGCGGGCAGGTGATCCCCGCGTTCGAGTCCATCCACGTGTACCCGTTCCTGGCCCGGGTGCTGGGCTTGGAGCCGGCGGCTGTGGACGGGAGGGCGGAGGTGCTGGAGGGGATCCTGGAGGTGGGGAGGTAGGGGGGCGGAAGGAGGAGCCCTAGCGAGAGCGGCGCGGAGTGCCGGAGGCCGTCCCGCGAAGGTAGGGCGACCGTCGGCACCCTCCCCCCAGGGAAGCTCTGCGCACGGGTTTGGACGACCGGGCGCAGCGCAGGCCCCCGTCACTCACGTCTGAAACCGTGTGGGTAGCGGGGCCGCGCGATTCCCAGGGGGGAGGGTGCCGACGGTCGGCCGTACCCGAAACGCGCCTACCAGCCCCCGCCCCCGCCTCCGCCGAACCCCCCCCCGCTGAACCCCCCGCCCCCGCTGAATCCACCCCCGCCTCCCGAGAAGCCCGACCCCCCCGAGCTGCGGGGCCCGGACCCCAGCGCCGTGCCCGCCGCCGTCGACATCTGGCCCATGCTGTGCACGAAGTACGTCGGCCGGAAGCCGCCGTGGAAGTCGCCCCGGTACCAGTCGGGGGGCTCCTTGTACATGCCCTCGAAGGCGGCGGCCCACTTCCGCTCCACGCCGAAGGCCATGGCGTACGGGAGGAACTTCTCGAACATCTCCGGCGTCGTGACCATGCGCCGGTACCGGTCCTCCTCCACCCGCTCCAGGAACTCCTCGAAGCCCAGGGCGCGCTCGAGGGCTCGGGCTCCCTTGGTGGTCCGCGCCGGCATGAAGAACGCGAAGACGAGGACCGGGAGCGCCGTGCCCACCGTGGCGAGGATGGCGGTCAGCGGCGAGAGCGCGAGCCATCCGGCCACCCACAGCGCCGCGCCGCCGAAGAGCACCAGCACGGCGAAGGCCGCGCCCACGTAGGTGGCCAGGACCTTGTCGGGGCGCCGCTCGTAGAAGCCCTTCTCCACGAGCTTGTCGAAGATCCCGTTCTTGATGGCCGGGAGGTGGGCGTAGAACTCGTGGGCCAGGTCCGAGAGGTCCACGGGCGCGGGGACGCCCGAGCCCCCGCCGAAGACCCCCCGGAGGAGCTCCTCCTCGTGGTCGCGGAGCTCCCTCCAATCGCCCACCGGGCGGAGCGGCACCAGGCGGTAGTCGTCCTTGCCCACCAGCTTCTCGAGGAAGCCGTCGGCCTTCTTCTCCTCGATGCGGAGGTACCCGCGCACGGCCAGGTCCACCAGGCCGGCGGTGAGGTCGCGCATGTCGGGCCGGTTGTCCACCAGCGTCCCCACCTCGGCGGGGGTCAGGTCGTCGGGAGGCTCGTACTGGGGCGAGACGGCCAGGCGGCGCGGGTCCCTCCCCCGGTTGGCCCAGAGCCGCCACATGGTCCAGAGGCTCAGGAAGGGGAAGAACAGGAGCCAGTTGGCCCGCATGAAGTCGGCGGCCTTGTCGAAGGAGCTGGGGCGCTCGACGACGCCCGGATTCCACGCGATGGCCACGGTGAGGCCCTCGCGGAAGTTCAGGGGCCGGAGCGTCTCGAAGTAGAGCGTTCCGTTCGTCTCCTCCACCGACGCGGCGTTCTCCGTGGAGCCGTAGCCCCCCGTCCACGACGCCGTGCGGACGCCGTCCAGCGACGACGGCAGGACCACCACGGCCGAGGCGGCGCGGATGGGCATGTCCCACTCGTCGCCGGTGACGTTCCAGTAGAGCTCGTCGTACTCCTCCTGGAACCGCAGCATGTTGGGGATCCGGTAGTGGATCACCACCTTCCGCTCGGCGTCGGAGGCGCCGGGCACCCGGATCTTGAGCTGCCGGTAGTGGCGCTCCCGCGACGAGGAGAACTCCAGGGGCTCACCGCTCTCCGACGTCACCGACACGTCGCTGAGGCGGAGATTGAAGGAGAAGCCCTGGGGCGTGCGGTACTCCACGGGGATGTTCCGGAAGATCCCGTTCCAGGACCCGGTGAAGCGGACCTGGATCTCCTCGCGGACGTCGATCCACCCCGACTCCTCCACCTTCGCGGTAGCGTCGAAGCGGGTGATCTCCAGGCTGCGCTGGGCGTGGAGCGCGGCGGGAGGGAGGACCGTCGCTGCCGCCACGAGGGCGACGGCGGCGCGTGCGAACGGCTTCATGGCGCTCTCCCGGTCGGGTGCGCGGCGTGGCGTCAGTCGAACTTCACCTTGGGCACCGCCTTCGCCTCCTCCTCCACCTCGAAGAACTCCTTCTGGGTGAAGCCGAAGGCCCGGGCGATGAAGACGCTGGGGAAGGTCTGGGTCCGGGTGTTGAGGTCCCGCACCACGGCGTTGTAGTACCGCCGCGCCTGCGCCACCTGCTCCTCGATCTGGCTCAGCGTGCCCTGCAGGTCACGGAAGCCGGCGGCGGCCTGGAGCTGGGGGTACGCCTCGCTCAGGGCGAAGAGGGACTTGAGGGCGCCGGCCAGCATCCCCTCGGCCTGCGCCTTGGCGGCGGGGCCCTGGGCGGTCATGGCGGAGTTCCGGGCCTGGATGACCCGCTCCAGCGTGTCCTTCTCGTGGCTGGCGTACCCCTTCACCGTCTCCACCAGGTTGGGGATGAGGTCGTAGCGGCGCTTGAGCTGGACGTCGATGTCGGCCCAGGCGGCCTCGCTCTGCTCCCGGAGCTTGACCAGCGAGTTGTACATCGCCCCGACCACCACGACGATCGCGACGACGATGAGCAGCTCCCACATGTGTGCTCTCCTTGGTGAAGAAACCCATTCGGGCGCTTCCCGGATTCTACCGCCCCCCCGGCGGGAGGGGCAAAGAGACCCTTGGCGTCTCGAGTACGGGGAGGCAGCCCCGGGCCTTCAATCCGGTGGGCCGTGCCGGCACCTGTGGGCCTCGGCGGGGTTCTCCCCGGGGGAGGCGCGGAGTGCCCGCCGAGGGCCGGGATGCGGGGTTTACCCTGTACCGGCGGGACTCTAGCTTCTTGGACTATTCAATGTTGTACGGTTCACTGCGGGGCCTTGGGCCCTTTCATCCTGTGAGGTAGCACGTGGCGGGCAAGGCGAGTGGCGAGCGGTTCGACCTGATTGTCATCGGCTCCGGCCCCGGCGGGTACGTGGCGGCCATCCGCGCCGCCCAGCTGGGCATGAAGGTGGCCTGCGTCGAGAACGAGAAGCTCGGTGGAGTATGCCTGAACATCGGGTGCATCCCCACCAAGGCCATGCTCACCAGCGCGCTGCTCGTGAACGAGATGAAGGAGGCGGAGAAGCACGGCATCTCCGCCAAGGAGGTGACCTTCGACCTGGGACCCGCCCAGGAGCGGAGCCGGAAGGTGGCCGACCAGATGGCCAAGGGGATCGGCTTCCTCTTCAAGAAGAACAAGGTCACCCACATCCAGGGGTACGGCCGACTCCAGGGGAAGGGGAAGGTGGAGGTGGAGGCCGCCGACGGCTCCAAGGCCGTCCACGAGGCGGCCCACGTCGTCGTCGCCACCGGCTCCCGCCCCCGGGACCTCCCGGTGCTGAAAATCGACGAGGACCGGATCTGGTCGTCCACCGGGGCCCTCATGCAGAAGAAGGCGCCCGCCACGCTGCTCATCGTGGGCGCGGGCGCCATCGGCATGGAGTTCGCCGACGTCTACGCGTCGTACGGCTCCAAGGTGACCATCGTCGAGGCGCTGGACCGGATCCTCCCGCTGGAGGACGCCGAGATCTCCAAGTTCATGGAGCGCACCTACAAGAAGCGGGGCATCGACATCCACACCGCCGCCCGCTTCGAGAAGGCCGAGATCGTGAAGGACGGCGTGAACGTCACGTTCAAGGACGCCAAGGGCACGGCCCACGGGATGAAGGTGGAGTACGTGCTCTCCGCCGTGGGCCGGGTGCCCAACTCCCAGGGCCTGGGCCTCGAGTCCGCCGGCGTGAAGGTGGACGAGCGGGGCTTCATCGCCGTGGACGAGCACCTGCGCACCAACGTCCCGGGCGTCTACGCCATCGGCGACGTGGCGGGCCACCAGCTCCTGGCCCACAAGGCGAGTCACGAGGGCATCGTGTGCGTGGAGCACATCGCCGGGAAGGGCCACGGGACCGTGGACTACGGGAACGTGCCCAACTGCACGTATTGCCACCCGGAGGTGGCCTCGGTGGGGCTCACCGAGGAGCAGGCCAAGGAGCAGGGCTACGACATCGAGGTGGGCAAGCTCCCCTGGGTGGCCATCGGCCGCGCGGTGGCGGCGGGCCACGCCGACGGCTTCGTGAAGATCATCCGGGACAAGAAGTACTCGGAGATCCTGGGGGCTCACATCGTGGGTCCCCACGCCACCGAGCTCATCGCCGAGTTCGTGGTGGGGCGCCACCTGGAGTCCACGGTGGAGGAGATGGAAAAGGCCATGCACCCTCACCCGACCCTCTCCGAGGGCGTGTCCGAGGGCGCGCTGGCGGCCCTGGGCCGGCCCATCCACATCTGATGTCCGTCGTGGACACCGACCAACCGGGTGGAGGGACTCCCTCTCCGGCGGACCTGCCCGCGCCCCGGGAGTGGGGGGAGAGCCAGGAGCGGGCGCTGCGCATGTGGATCGCGCTGGCTCGATGTTACTCGTCCTACGCGCGGGCAGTGGCGTTCAAGGTCCAGGAGTACGACCTGACGCCTCCGCAGTTCGGGGTCCTGGAGGCGCTGTACCACCTGGGACCCCTCTCTCTTGGAGACCTGGCGGGAAAGCTGCTGGTGACCGGCGGGAACGTGACCTACGTCATGGACCGCCTGGAGGAGCAGGGGCTGGTGTACCGCGAGCGATCACCGCAGGACCGCCGCATCATCCAGGCCAAGCTGACCGAGAAGGGACACGCGCTCATCGGGGACGTCTTCCCCGGGCACGGCGACTTCATCGAGGATCTGAGCAGCGCCCTCACCGCCGACGAGCAGGAGCAGCTCCGGGGGCTCCTCAAGAAGCTGGGGCGGTACGTCCAGGCGCGATCACAGAGGTAGGACCCGACCTCCGCGCCCGCGGTTACCGCCCGCTCAGGCGGGCTGCGGCGACTCCTCGTCCAGCTCCACCTCGATGCCGCGGATCTTCAGCACGCGCAGCAGCGCCTCGCCGATCTTGTTGTTGGGCGTGGAGGCGCCGGCGGTGATGCCCAGTTGGAAGGGACCCGGGGGGAGCCAGTCGTCCTCCACCAGCTCGGGCGTGGTCGGGCTCAGCTCCGGCTTGTGCCGGATCCTCCCCGTCTCCACGTCGATGCACGCGGCGTCCTCGACGTGGAAGGTGCGGGTATACTGACGGCAGAGGTGGGCGAGATGGTTGGTGTTGGAGGAGTTGTAGCCGCCGATGACGATCATGACGTCGGGCGGCGCCTTCATCATGTCGGCCACCGCGTCCTGCCGCTCCTGCGTGGCAGAGCAGATCGTGCCGAAGGAGCGATAGTGGTCCTTGATGGCCTCGAACCCGTACCGCTCCACCATGGCCTCGTGGACCTTCACTCCGATGGCGATGGACTCGGTGGCCAGCATGGTGGTCTGGTTGGCCACGCCCACGCGCTCCAGGTCCACGTCGGGATCGAAGCCCGGGTTGGCCTTCTCGCGGAAGTGCTCCACGAACGCCTCCCGGGAGAGGTGGCCCGGGCGGCGGGCGATGTAGTCGCACACCACCATGGCCTCCTCCATGTCGCGGACCACCAGGTACTTCCCGCCTGGGTACTTGTTGGCCTGGGATGCGGTGGCCCGGGACTCCTCGTGGGTGTACTTGCCGTGGATGACGGAGGTGAAGCCCTCCTTGGCGTAGCTCTCCACCCGCTTCCAGACGTGGAGCACCGAGCCGCAGGTGGTGTCCACCAGGATGCAGCCGATCCTCCGCAGCGTGTCGAAGTCGTGGAGCGTGACGCCGAAGGCCGGGATGATGACCACGTCGTCGGCGGTGACGTGGGAGAAGTCGAAGCGCCCGTGGGCGTCGGCGTAGATGAAGCGGATCCCCATCTCCGTCATGCGGTGGTTCACATGCGGGTTGTGGATGATCTCGCCCACCAGCCAGATGCGCTTGTCCGGGAACTTGTGGACGGTCTCGTAGGCGTAGTCCACGGCGCGGTCCACGCCGTAGCAGAACCCGAACTCCTGGGCCAGGCGCACCGAGACGTCGCCGAACGTGTCGGCGTATCCCCGGGAGCGGATCCGCTCCACCACCGCCGACTGGTACTCGGCGTCGATGAGGGGCTTCAGGTCCTTCTTGAGACCGAAGCCTTTCCGGAAATAGGTCTGCTCCATGCCAGCCGCCGCCTTCCCTCGGGTCGAGTGTCTCCGGGCCGGGAACGGTGTTCGGAGCCGTCCCGGAGGTCCTGCGTACCCCCCGGGTACCGGGGGGGTCCTGCGCCAGGCTCGAAGGTGGCTGCTTCCCTCCACGGGTTCAACGCCCGGCGGAAGCCCGGTCCGGGACCCCCGACGGGGGCGGAGGGTAGTGGGCCCCATGTCCTTCCTCGCCCGCCTGGGGCTCCTCTTCGTCCTCGTGCCCGTCCTCGAGCTCCTCCTCCTCATCCGGATGGGGGAGTGGGTGGGGCTGTGGCCCACGCTGGGGCTGGTGGTCTTCACGGGGGTCACCGGGGCCGCGTTGGCCCGCCTGGAGGGTCTCCGGGTGTTCTTCCAGTTCCAGAAGGAGCTGGCGTCGGGACGCCTCCCTGGCCAGGCCCTCCTCGACGGCATCTCGGTGCTGGTGGGCGGGGCGTTTCTCCTCACGCCGGGGATCGTCACCGACCTGGCGGGCTTCGCCCTCCTTCTCCCCCCGTCGCGCCGTTGGATCCAGCGGCGGGTCCGGGCCCGGTTGGAGCGGCGCCTACGCGACGGCACGCTCCGCGTGGTGGCCATGGGCCCGGGGGCCTTCGGAGGCGGGTGGGGAGGCTTCCCCGGCGCCGGAGACGGGCCCCCGGGGAACCTGGATCCCAGGAACGAGATCAGGACCGATCCCGCCGACACCCCCTGACGCAGCGCCCTGGAGCGCAGCCCGCGCAGGAAGTACCTTAGGCGCCCACCTCTCCGGTCATTCCAGGACATCCCATGTCCCAAGACATCGCCTTCCTAGAGAAGCTCCTCGACGCCGAGGGCCCGTCTGGGTTCGAGGTGCGCCCCGCCCGCGTTTGGCGCAGCGAGGCCTCCACCTTCGCCGACTCCGTGCGCGTGGACGTCAACGGCAACTCCTTCGCCACCGTGAACCCCGCGGGGAGCCCACGGGTGATGCTGGCGGGCCACATCGACGAGATCGGCCTCCAGGTGACCCACATCGACGAGAAGGGCTTCCTCTACGTGGACGAGATCGGCGGCTGGGACCCGCAGGTCCTGGTCGGCCAGCGGGTGACGATCCTGGGGCGCAGCGGCGACGTCCCCGGCGTCCTCGGGAAGAAGGCCATCCACCTCATGTCCAACGAGGACCGCGAGAAGGCCTCCAAGACCAAGAACCTCTGGGTGGACGTCGGGGTGACGTCGGCGGAGGAGGCCGCCGGGCTGGGGCTGAGGGTGGGCGATCCCATGGTCCTGAGCCAGAGCATGGTGCGCCTTGCCGGGGACCGCATCGCCAGCCGTGCCATCGACGACCGCATCGGCGCCTACGTGGTGCTGGAGGCCGCGCGCCTCGTGGCCCAGGAGCCGGGGCAGGCCAGCGTCACGGCGGTGGCCACGTCGCAGGAGGAGATCGGCTATTCGGGGGGCGGCGCGCGGCCCAGCGCCTACAGCGTGGAGCCGGACGTGGCCCTGGTGGTGGACGTGACGTTCTCCACCGACGTGCCCGACGTGGAGAAGAAGGAGCTGGGGGACCACAAGATCGGGGGCGGCCCCGTGCTGAGCCGGGGTTCGTCGTCCCACGACCGGGTCTTCGAGATGCTGGCCGCGGTGGCGGAGGAGGAGGGGATCCCGTACAGCATCCAGGCCTCTCCCAAGTTCACCCGCACCGACGCCGACGCCATCTTCCTCACCCGACACGGCGTGCCCACGGGGCTGGTGAGCGTGCCCAACCGCTACATGCACTCACCCAACGAGCTGGTGAGCCTCTCGGATCTCCGGAACACCGCCCGGCTCCTGGCGGCCTTCATCCGGCGGCTGACGCCGGAAACGGACTTCACGCCGCGGTAGATTGACGCCTCTTCGCGCCTTCTCTAGCCTTTAGGGCTCCGAAGTCGATGCCGTGGTACCACCCCTCATCCGGAGGGGCGATCGGCCCGGAGAGCAGGAAGTCCGCCCGGGACCGCGCTGGCGCGGGTGCAACCGTCTGATGGAAGCAAGAGTATGATCGAGGCTGGAAAGTTGGTGCGGGACCTGCAGATCATGCGCGACGAGGGCCACCTCTCGGACGCGCTCCTGCGCTACGCGGTGCGGAGCATCGCGTCGTCCGACGAGCGGTTCAGCTGGGTGGGCGTCTACCTGCTGAACGCCGAGGCCAACGAGCTGTGGCTCCACAACTACGTGGGCTCGCCGACGGAGCACGCCAAGATCCCGGTGGGCACGGGCGTCTGCGGTCGAGCGGTGGCCGAAAAGTCCAACCTGAACGTCCCGGACGTGAGCAAGGAGGAGAACTACCTGGCGTGCTCGCCCGACGTGCAGTCGGAGATGGTGGTCCTCATCCGCGCCGGTGACGACATCTTCGGCCAGATCGACCTGGACTCGGAGGAGACTGCCGCCTTCACCGAAGACGACGAGCTCCTGCTGCAGAGCGTGGCCGACAAGCTCTCCGAGCAACTGGCCGCGGAGCGCCGCTAGGCGCGCGGTGGGTGCGCACCCACCCTTCCTGAACGCCGGCAACGCCGGGCCGTTCACGCTGGACGGGACGCGCTCCTTCAGGATCGGCCGCCGCGAGGCGGTGGTGTTGGATCCGGGCCCGGACGTGGAAGACCACGTCCGGGCTCTCGCGTCCTGGCTCTCGGATGCCCGGCGCGTGCGCGTGGTGGTGACGCATGGGCACGCCGACCACGCCGGCGGGGCGCGGCGCCTGGCCGACGCGCTGGACGCGGCTGTGGCCGGCCCGGCGGGGGTGGACGGCGTGGACGAGCCCCTCGCCGACGGCAGCCGACTGGAGACGGACGAAGGGGTGCTGGTGGCCGTGGACACCCCCGGGCACGCGCGCCGCCACCTCTGCTTCCACTGGGTGGAGCGGGGCGCGCTCTTCGCCGGGGACCTCATGCTGGGGGTGGGGGACACCACCTGGGTGGGGGAGTACCCCGGGTGCGTGGCCGACTACCTGGCGTCGTTGCGGAGGGTGCGGAGCCTCGCGCCCCGGGTGATCTACCCGGCCCACGGCCCGCCCCTGGAGGACCCGGGGGCCGCGCTGGACCGCTACGAGGCCCACCGCCGGGACCGCATACGGCAGGTGGAGGAGGCCCTCCGCGCCCGTCCCGCCGCCACCACGGAGGAGCTGCTGGTGGCCGTCTACGGCACCGAGCTCCCCTGGGCGGTGCGCCGGGCGGCGGAGATGAGCCTGGAGGCCCTGGCGGAGTACGTCCGGGAGTCCGGCCGGGGCTGAAGCGGCGCCGGGCGCCCGGGCCCTCCCCGCCCGGTTGCCGTGGGCCCCGCCGCCCCTCTATCGTCCCGGGACCCACCCCGCGCCCACTTCCGCCCCGTCCACCACGGTGACCCCGCCCCTACCGCCCGCCCTCGAGCAGAGGCTCCGCGAGATCGTGGGGGCGGACCACGTCATCACCGACCCGGACCGGCTGGTGGTGTACGAGTCCGACGGGCTCACGGCGTACCGGTGGCCCCCACGGGCGGTGGTCCTTCCCGCCACCACCGAAGAGATGGCGGCGGTCATGAGGCACCTCTTCGAAGCGGGCATTGCCATGGTGCCCCGAGGCGCCGGCACTGGGCTCTCCGGGGGCGCGCTGGCACCCGAGGGCGCGGTCGTGGTGGGGACGGCCCGCATGACGCGCATCCTTTCCCTGGACCCGGTGAGCCGCGTGGCGCGGGTGCAGCCGGGGGTGGCGAACACGCGCCTGAGCGAGGCGGCCCGCCCCCACGGGCTCTACTACGCCCCCGACCCCTCCTCCCAGACCGTGTCCACGCTGGGAGGGAACGTGGCGGAGAACTCGGGCGGCCCCCACTGCCTCAAGTACGGCGTCACGTCCCGGTACGTCACCGGCCTGACGGTGGTCCTTCCCCACGGGGAGGTGGTGGAGCTGGGGGGCGCCGGGCGGGACCCGGAGGCCGGGTACGACCTGGTGGGCCTCTTCGTGGGCTCGGAGGGGTGCTTCGCCATGGCCACCGAGGTGGAGGTGCGCCTCCTTCCCCTCCCCGAGGGGGTGCGCACGCTGCTGGCCATCTTCGACTCGCTGGAGGACGCGGCCTCGGCGGTGACGGCCATCGTGGGCGACGGGCTCCTTCCTGCTGCGCTCGAGATCCTGGACCACCCCACAATCCAGGCCGTGGAGGCCTCGGTCTTCGCCGCGGGTTACCCGCAGGATGCCGGTGCCGCGCTGGTGGTGGAGTTCGACGGCACCGAGGCGGGGCTGGACGCCGACGTGGAGCGGGCCCGGGCGCTGTGCCTGGAGCGGGGGGCACGGGAGGTGCAGCGGGCCACCACCGCCGCGGAGCGCGACGCGCTCTGGAAGGGACGCAAGAAGGCATTCGGCGCCTTCGGGCGCCTGGCCCCCGACCTCCTGGTGCAGGACGCCACCGTGCCCCGCACCCGCCTCACCTCGGTGCTCCACGAGATCATGGAGATCGGGCGGAAGTACGACCTCGTGGTGGCCAACGTGTTCCACGCCGGCGACGGCAACCTCCACCCCAACATCCTCTTCGATCGCCGCGACGCCGAGCAGGTGAAGCGGGTGGAGGCGGCGTCCAAGGAGATCATGGCGGCGTGCGTGGCCGCCGGAGGGAGCATCACCGGCGAGCACGGCGTGGGCGTGGACAAGCGCAAGCACATGAAGCTGGTGTTCGGGCCCGACGAGCTCCACGCCATGCGCGAGGCCAAGCGGGTCTTCGACCCGGCGGGCCTCATGAACCCGGGGAAGGTGCTCCCCGACCCCGATCCGTCGGAGGCCGGATGAGCGCCGGGCTCCGCGCCCTGGAGGACGTGCTTCCCCGGGAGGCCTTCGCCCCCCCGGACGGAGGCGCCGCCGCGTGGTCGTTGGGAGGCGCGGCGCCGGAGGCCGTGGTGTCGCCGGGGAGCGTCGAGGAGACGGCGGCGATGCTGGCCGCCGCGTCCCACGCCGGCCTCGGTGTGGTCCCGGCCGGGCGCATGATCTCGCCGGGGCCTGAGGCCCCCGACCGCGCCTTCGTGGTGCTCTCCACGCGCCGTCTCGCGGGCGTGGAGGACTACGAGCCCGCCGACCTCACGGCGACGGCACGGGCGGGGACGCTCCTGGGGGAGCTGGCCGAGGCGACGGGACCCAACGGGCAGTGGCTACCGTCGGACCCGCCGCACGCTCCCCGCCGCACTGTGGGTGGACTGGTGGCCACGGGCGCCCGCGGCCCCCTGGCCGGGATGTACGGGGCGCCGCGGGACCACGTGCTGGGCCTCACGGTGGTGACCGGGGACGGTCGGGTGCTCCGCCTGGGAGGCCGGGTGATGAAGAACGTGGCGGGCTTCGATCTGGTGCGGCTCATGGTGGGGAGCCGGGGCACGCTGGGCGTCGTCGCCTCCGCGTCGGTGCGCCTCTTTCCCCGCCCCGCCGCGGACCACGTCCACGTGGTGTCGGGGGAGCACCCCGGCGAGCTGCTGGCCGTCGCCAGGGCGGTGGCCACCGCCAAGGTGGTGCCGGCCGCGGCCGTCCTGGTGTCCGGGGGGCCGGCGGCGCCGGCGACCGCCTCGCTGGTGGTGCGCGTGCACGGTGCGGCGGAGGCGGTGGCGGCGGACGCGCGCACGTTGCTGGGGGAGGCCCTCGACGGGGCGCGCCTGGCGGGCCCGGCCGAGGCCGGGGCGCTCCTGGACGCGGTGCGGGACCAGGCGGCGGACCACCCGGTGGTGCTGCGGGCCTTCGCGCTCCCGGGCCTCCTTCCCGAGGTGCTGGCGGCCGTGCAGGACGCGGTGCCGGTGGCGGCCCTGGCGGCGGACGTCCTGTCGGGACGGGTGCGGGTGGGGGTGTCCGACCTCGGCCCGGAGGAGGCCGAGGCCCTGCTCCGCCTCCGCGCCCGGCTGGAGGCGCTGGGCGGAACGCTCTCCCTGGAGCGGTGCCCGCCGGAGATGGCCGTGGGGGTGGGGGTCCACGGAGGCGCGGGACGCTCCGGCGAGCTGTCCGCGGCGCTGAGGGCCCACTTCGACCCGGCGGGGATCCTGTCCCCGGGGAGGTACGCCCCGTGAGCGGGCGCACCTTCGAGGTCCGGAGCCCCGCCGACGGGTCGGTGCTGGCCACGCTGCCGGTCCACGGTGCCGGCGAGGTCCGCGCGGCGGTGGCCCGGGCGCGGGCGGCGCAGGCGCCCTGGGCGGCCCTGGGTCCCGGGGAGCGGGCGCGGCGCATGGGGCGCCTCGCCCGCGTGCTGGCAGACCGGGGCGACGACCTGGCCGCCAGCGTCCGCAGGGAGACGGGGAAGCCACTCACCGAGGCGCTGGCGGAGGTGGTGGTGAGCGTGGACCTCATCCGCTTCTACCGGCGGGTGGCGCCGCGCCTCCTGGCCTCCAGACGGGTGGGCACCTGGTGGCTCCTCTCCAAGAGCGGCCGCGTGGACCGGGAGCCCCACGGCGTGGTGGCGGGGATCACGCCCTGGAACTACCCCCTGATCATGGCGCTGGACTGCATCACGCCGGCGCTCTTCGCCGGGAACGGGGTGGTGCTGAAGCCGTCGGAGTTCACGCCCCTGACCACGCTCCTCCTCCCCGGAGTCCTGGAGGAGGCGGGCCTCCCCGCGGGGCTCGTCCAGGTGGTGACGGGGGACGGCTCCACCGGCGACGCGCTGGTCCGGGCCGGCGTGGACCGCGTGGTGTTCACGGGGAGCACGGCGACCGGGCGGAAGGTCATGGCCGCCGCCGCCGAGACCCTCACGCCGGTGACGTTGGAGCTGGGAGGGAAGGACCCTGCCATCGTGCTGGAGGACGCCGACCTGGACCGGGCGGCGCGGGGAGTGGTGTTCGGCGGCTTCTTCAACGCCGGGCAGACGTGCATCTCGGTGGAGCGCGTGTACGTGGTGCGCTCCGTGTACGAGCCCTTCGTGGAGCGGGTGGCCGACCTGGCTCGCTCCCTCCGCGCTGGGGTGGGCGACGACGCCGACGTGGGGCCCATCATCACGCCTCCACAGCGGGCGTTGATCGTTCGGCAGCTCTCCGACGCCCTGGCGAAGGGCGCTCGGGCGGTGGTGGGCGGAGCCCCGGCGGACCCCCGGAGCGCCGTCGTGCCCCCCACGGTCCTGGTGGACGTCACCGACGATATGGAGGTCCTCCGTGCCGAGACGTTCGGACCCGTCCTGCCGGTCGTGGCCGTCGCCGACGAGGACGAAGCGGTGCGCAGGGCCAACGCCACGGCGTATGGGCTCTTCGCCAGCGTGTGGACCGGCGACCGCCGCCGCGGCCTCCGCGTGGCGCGCAGGCTGCGGGCCGGAGGCGTTTCGGTGAACGACGTGCTGAGCCACTACGGCGTTCCGTCGCTCCCCATGGGCGGCGTGGGAGAGAGCGGCTTCGGACGCCGCCGGGGTGTGGAGGCGCTGGAAGAGATGACCCGCACGCGCACGCTTCTCACCGACCGCACGGGGATGCGGCGGGAGCTCTGGTGGTTCCCGTACTCGCCGTCTTCGGACCGGCTCATGAAGGCGGTGCTCGAGTGGCGGGGGCGGGGTGGCCTCGCGGGTGTGCTCGGGGCCGTCCGCGCCTTCCTGGGGAAGGAGAGCTGAGATGGCTGGCGCGCTCGTGACGGACGCCCTGGGGGAGGCGCTGGAGGCGCAGCGGGAGCGCCTCATGCCGTGCGTGCACTGCGGCTTCTGCCTGGCGGCGTGCCCCACGTACAACCGCCTGGGCGACGAAGCCGACTCCCCCCGGGGCCGACTCCACCTCATGAAGGCCGTGGTGGACGGTCGCATCCACCCCGCCAGCGACGCCTTCCACACCCACCTGGACCGGTGCCTGGGGTGCCGCGCCTGCGAGCCCGTGTGTCCGTCGGGCGTGGAGTACGGCCTCCTCCTGGAGCTGGCCCGGGACGTCGGCGCGAAGCACCGGCCTCCCGGCGTGCTCAGCCGCATGCTCCTGTGGATCTTCGCGTCGCCCATGCTGCGCCGCGTCTTCTTCCTGGGAGGGCGGGCGGTGCGGGGCTCGGGCGTGGCCGCGCTGGGGGCGCGGATCCTCCCGAAGCGGGGCCTCCTTGGAAGCGCCGGGCTGGGCCTGGCCATGCTGGCGGCCACGGCGCCGGGGCGGGGCCTGCGGGGCGCCGGCGCGGCCGCGGGGGGCGCAGCCGCTCCGGGGGCCGGGGCGGGAGCGCCGGGGGCGCGGGGCCGGGGGGGGCTCCTCACCGGGTGCGTGCAGGAGGGGCTCTTCGGGCGGGTGAACGAGGCCACCGTGCGGGTCCTGGAAGCCAACGGCTACCAGGTGGTGGCCGTGCCCGGCCAGGACTGCTGCGGGGCCCTCCACGCCCACGGCGGCGACCTGGCGGGGGCCCGCGCCCTGGCCCGGGTGAACGTGGCCCGCTTCGAGGAGTCGGGTGTGGACCTCGTCGTGGTGAACGCCGCCGGGTGCGGCGCGACCATGAAGGAGTACGGGCACCTGCTCGTGGACGACCCGGGCTTCGGCGCCCGGGCCGCGGCGCTGGCGGGGAAGGTCCGTGACGTGAACGAGCTCCTGGCCTCGGTGGGGCCTCGGCCGGGGGCGCCCGTCCCTTGCTCCGTGGCGTACGACCACCCCTGCCACCTCCTCCACGCCCAGCGCATCCAACAGCCGCCCCTCACCGTCCTCGCGGCGGTCCCCGGCGCCGCCGTCACCGTGGTGGAGAACGCGTCGGAGTGCTGCGGCGGCGCCGGGATCTACGGGATCACCCACCCCGAGCTGGGAGGGCGCATCGGGGGCGACAAGGTGGCCGCCGTGCGCCGGGCCGGGTGCGAGGTGGCAGCCACGCCCAACCCCGGGTGCATGATGCAGATCGGCGCCGGCCTCCGCCTGGAGGGGGCGGCCGAGGGAGTGGTCCACCCGGTGGAGCTGCTGGACGAGAGCTACCGGCGGGCGGGGCTCTACCGGTGAGCGCGGACCGCGGGGACGGCTCGGCGGTGGACCCTGGCCGCCTCCTGGCGTGGGTGCGGGAGCACCGGGACGACTACGTGGCCCTCGTGGCCCGCCTCGCCGCCCTCGAGTCCCCCACCGACGTGCCCGCGTCCCAGGCTCCCGTCCAGGCGGTGCTCGCCGAGGCCCTGGAGGAGCTGGGCTTCCGGGTCCGCCACCACCCGGGGGCGGCGACGGGGGGCTTCCTGCTGGCGCGCCCCGCCGCGCGGCGGCGGGGCCGGCCCCTCCAGCTCCTGGTGGGGCACACGGACACGGTGTGGCCCGTGGGCACGCTGGAGGTGATGCCCGTCCGGGAGGAGGACGGGCGCCTGGCGGGGCCGGGCACGTTCGACATGAAGGCGGGGGTCGCCCAGATGGTCTTCGCCCTCCGGGCGCTCCGGGCCGTGGAGGCCGAGCCGCCGGCGACGCCGGTGCTCCTCCTCAACTCCGACGAGGAGACGGGGAGCCCCGAGTCGGGGCGTGCGGTGCGCCGCCTGGCCCGGCGGGTGTGCCGGGCCTTCGTTCCCGAGCCTTCGTGGGGGCCGGAAGGAGCGCTGAAGACGGCGCGGAAGGGCGTCGGGACCTTCACCGTGCACATCCACGGGCGCCCGGCCCACGCCGGGTTGAACCCCGGCGGGGGCGCCAGCGCCATCGTCGAGCTGGCGTCGGTGATCCGCCGCCTCCACGCCCTTACCGACCTGGCGGTGGGCACCACCGTGAACGTGGGCGTGGTGGAGGGGGGCACGCGTACGAACGTGGTGGCGGCCCGGGCCCGCGCCGAGGTGGACGTCCGCGTGGTCACCATGGACGAGGGGCGGCGGGTGGAGGAGCTCATCCTCGGCCTCCAGGCCGAGACGCCCGGCGTGACCCTCCACGTGGAGGGGGGCATGCGCATTCCGCCCCTGGAGCGCACACCGGGCAACCGGCGCCTCTGGGCGCAGGCCCGTGCCGCCGCCGCGGCGCTGGGCCAGGAGCTGTCGGAGACCATGGTGGGGGGCGCGTCCGACGGGAGCGTCATCAGCCAGCATGCTCCGACGCTGGACGGGATGGGCGCCATCGGCGACGGGGCCCACGCGCCCCACGAGCACGTGCTGGTGGAGCCCACCGTGGACCGCATCGCCCTGCTGGCGCTCCTGCTGCTGGCGCCCGTGGACGGGCCGGCGGCGGAGCGAGCCCAGCACCCGGGCCCGGGAGGACCATGAGCGACTACGACATCCGGCCGTTCAGGACCATCGAGGAGTTCCGCGCCTGCGTGGACCTCCAGGAGGAGACGTGGGGCCACGGCTTCTCCGAGCGGGTGGCCCCGGCCATCCTCAAGGTGGCCCAGATCCTGGGGGGCGTGTCCGCCGGCGCCTGGGACCAGGACGGCGCGCTGGTGGGCTTCGTGTTCGGCATGACGGGCGTGCGCGACGGCCAGGTGGTGCACTGGTCCGACATGCTCGCGGTGCGCCGAGGCCTCCGCGACACGGGGCTGGGCACGCGCCTGAAGGCGTACCAGCGGGAGGCGCTCCTGGAGCGGGGCATCCGCAAGATGTACTGGACCTTCGACCCGCTTCAGTCCCGGAACGCCTACCTGAACTTCTCCAAGCTGGGGATCGTCGTCCGGGAGTACGCCCGGGACATGTACGGACAGACCGACTCGCCGCTGCACCGGGGCATCGGCACCGACCGCTTCATCGCCCTGTGGCTCATGGACCGGGACCGGGTGGCCCGCCGCATCGCCGGGGAGGAGAGGGGCCCCGACGCCCTGGAGGCCGCCCACGCGCTGGCGGTCCTGGATGCCGACGAGAGCGGAGACCACCCCCGGCCGGGGAGGGTGCTGCTGGGCGCCCGGGAGCGGTCGGTCCGCGTCCCCATCCCCGCCGACATCTCCGGCGTCATGGCCGACTCCATGGAGCTGGCGGTGGCGTGGCGGGAGGCCACCCGGGAAGCCCTCACCCACTACATGGACCGTGGATACGAGGTGCGGGAGCTGGTCCGCGGCCCGCGCGTGTCCCACTACCTGCTCTTCGAGGAACGCACGACATGAAGATCACCCGCGCGGTGCTCCGCGAGATCCCCCTCCGCCTGAAGGAGTACTTCGAGATCAGCAGCGGCGGGAAGCAGGACCGGAGGATCCTCCTCCTGACCATCGAGGGCGAGGGTCACGAGGCCTGGGGGGAGTGCGTCGTGGGCGAGGACCCGGGCTATTCCTACGAGACCACCGAGACCGCGTGGCACATCCTCACGGACCTGGTGCTACCGAAGGTGGTGGGCAGGGACGCCGACGGCCCCGAGGACGTGCTGGCCCCGGTGTCGTGGATCCGGGGCCACCGCATGGCGAAGGCGGCCGTGGAGATGGCGGCGTGGGACCTGGCGGCGCGCATGGACGGCGTGTCGCTGTCGGCCAAGCTCGGCGGCACCCGCGACGGGGTGTCCGTGGGCGTGAGCGTGGGGATCCAGAAGACCGACGAGGCCCTCCACGAGAAGGTGGCGGGGTACGTCGCGCAGGGGTACTCGAGGGTCAAGATCAAGATCAAGCCCGGACGGGACGTGGAGATGCTCGCGGGGCTCCGGGAGCGCTTCCCCGACGTCCCGCTCATGGCCGACGCCAACTCGGCCTACTCCCTCGCCGACGCGCCCAGGCTCAAGGAGCTGGACGCCCTGGACCTGATGATGATCGAGCAGCCCCTCCACCACGAGGACTTCCTCCAACACGCCCGGCTTCAGGAGCAGTTGAGCACGCCCATCTGCCTGGACGAGTCCATCGAGTCGGTGGAGGACCTGCACCTGGCCCTGAAGCTGGGGAGCTGCCGCATCGTGAACATCAAGCCCGGGCGGGTGGGGGGGCACGCGTCGTCGCGGCGCATCCACGACGCCATGGTGGAGCAGGGACTCCCGGTGTGGTGCGGCGGGATGCTCGAGTCGGGAGTGGGGCGCGCCCACAACGTGGCGCTGGCCTCCCTGCCCGGGTTCACGCTCCCCGGCGACATCTCCGCGTCCCGGCGCTACTGGGAGCGGGACGTGGTGGTCCCCGAGTTCGAGGTGGTGGACGGCGGCATGCGGGTACCCACGGGCCCGGGCATCGGCGTGGAGCCGGACCGGGAGCGCATCGAGGCCCTCACCGTGCGGTCGGCCGTCTTCGGCTGAGGCGGCCCCGACCGGGGCGGACCTTCAGCTCGGGTTTCGCGGTTCGAAGGTGAAGGTCTCGGTGCGAAGCCGGTAGCGCCGGGTGGGGATCCCCAGCATGCGCACCACGAGGCGGTGCACGCCCCGGCCCACCGCGGAGCCCGTGCTGCGCTCTCCCCGCACCGCCGAGGCCAGGTCGCCCCGGAGCCAGCGCTGCAGCTCGTCCAGGTCCGTGAGGGAGAGGGTCTCCATCTCGAGCTGGCCCAGGTAGTAGTAGCGTCCCTCCTCCAGGGGCCTCAGAGGGAGGACGAACGCCGCCTGCAAGGCCTCCACCACCGCCGGGAGGGAGTCGGCGGTGAGCTCGGTGACGCCCGCCGCGCCGGTGGCGACGCGGTACCGCTGCTCCAGGGGGTCGAAGACGACGCTGGCCCGCCACTCGCCGGAGCCCCGCTGGCTGTCGAAGAACCCGTCCTTCCACAGCTCCGCCCTGAGGAGGAGGCGCAGCGGGAGCCCCGCATGGACGGCGCGGACCAGGCCGGCGTCCTCGAAGAGGTCGCCGATGGCCATCTCCAGCGACCCGTCCTCCGGGTCCGAGGAGAGCACCACCGGGTTTCCCCCCTGCGCCCAGGCGGTGGCGGGGAGGGCGAGGCCGAGGACGGAGACGAGAAGGCCGAGGGCCCCCTGGCGGAGGGCCCGGAGGAGGGGGCTCGGGCGGGTCCCGGCGGGGCCCGCCCTCCCCGAGGTCGGCGCTGTCCCGTCAGAAGCGATGATCGAAGCGGATGAAGAAGTTCACGTCCCGGTCGTCTCCGGTGAGCGGCCAGGCCCAGTAGAGGCCCAGGTCGCCCAGGAAGAATCCCACCCCCACGTCCATGAGCGTCTCCGAGTCGGGGCCGAGCCAACCCGGCTCCCCGGGCTCGGAGGCGGTCCAGCCCCGGCCGGCGTCGAAGAACACCGACCAGCTCGGGCTGATGCTCGCCGTCGGATACCACCCCCACCCTTCGTCCCAATTCTCGTTGCCGCCGAAGTCCCACGTCAGCGACAGGTTGCCGCGGTACTCGGCCTGGAAGAGCGCCACCCGGTCGCAGCCGTAGGCGACGTACGTGGGCTGCGACTCCACCACGTCGTCCACCTCCCGGAATACCGAGTACTCCCGCGCCCGGGCTCCGCAGTCCACCGACATGAGCGGGAAGCCGGGCAGCGTCCCCTCGCCCCCGAGCGCGCGCTGGAACTGGGGAGGCAGGGGAGTGCCGTCCACCGATCCGCCCAGGAAGCCGCGGAGGCGCAGGTCCGCCGACGGGCCCAGGCGG
Source organism: Gemmatimonadota bacterium (assembly GCA_045863275.1). Lineage (GTDB taxonomy): Bacteria > Gemmatimonadota > Gemmatimonadetes > Longimicrobiales > Gaopeijiaceae > SZUA-318. The sequence continues at coordinate 52,297 of BTVB01000016.1, read as the reverse complement.
GCATAGCGGCGCAGGTCGAGGGAGCCCGCGGTGAAGTCGGTGTCCACCGGCCGGGCCGGCAGGGTCACGGAGGCGCCCGGGTCGAGGCCGATGCGGTCGTAGTGGACGGGGATGAGGAGGCTCCCCCCGACGCCTCGGGTAGCCGAGGCCTCCATGTACCACCCGTCGGAGGGGTCGTCCCGGTCGTTGCGGTCGTCCACCCGGATGCTGGCCCCCACGGTGCGGAGCGTGCCTTCCGCCACCAGCGGCTGGGGCCGCCACGGCTGGTCGTTGCTGCGGATGGTCCACGGGCTCCGCTCCGGCACCGACGCCATCTCCTCGTCGCGGTACTCGGCGGTGAGGCGCACGCCCGCCTGGGGGTCCTCGAAGCGCACGTAGCCCGAAAAGCCCTGGCGCTCGAAGTAGTCCCGGTAGTCGCGGTGCAGGAAGAAGGTGGCCATGGAGGCCTCCACGTTGCGGAGGCCGCCGTCCTCGATGTCGTCCACCAGCGAATGCGCCTGGAGTCCCAGGCTGAAGCGGCCGCCGGTGCCGAAGTGCTGCTCCCCCCGGACGAGGTACCCCCACTCACGGGGAGCCAGGCGGATGCCCGCCTCCGAGCGCCAGACGCCCAGGGCGTCCACCCGGAGGTAGTTCTCCCCTTCGGAGCGGAAGACGGGCCCGAACATCACCGGGAGCCCCTCCACCCGGTTGTAGTTCCCCTCGGTACGCACGGAGAAGTAGGAGTTCCCCTGCCTGCGCCGCTCCCCCCACCCGGCCCACGGGCGCTCGTCGTAGGTGATGCTCTCCCCCCGCCGGCGGAAGGGGAGCACCTCGCTGTAGACGGCGAGCTGGCCTCCCACCGCGTCGGGGTCGGCCACCACGTCGCCGCCCACCACCGTCACGTCGCCCGTGATGCGCCCCCCCGGGGCCACCACCAGGTCGCCGTTCACGACCACCAGGTCCCCGCGGATCTCCCCCGCCACGTGGACGGGGCCGCCCAACACGGCCACGTCCCCCTGGATGAGGCGCCCCGCGGGCACTTCGGCCCGCCCCTGGAGGCGCACGGTCCCCGGGTCGTTGAAGAAGGCGATGACCTCTTCCGCCACGTCCCTGGGCAGGTCCAGCTCCTCGATGGGGCGCTCCTGCGCGGCGAGGGGCGCCGCCACAAGGAGCATCCACGACCATCCCGACGTCCACCGCATGGCCCTTCTTCCTCCGTCCCGGGTCGAACCAAGTCCGCGGAGGACCTGGAAGCAGGGAGCGTACCAGGCGGTCCAGAATCCGTAAGTGGTGGTCCGACTTCGTCTTGGCCTCATCGATGGCCTTCCTCGTGGCGTGTCGGAGGGAGCCTGCCGTGGCGGAGATGTGTTGCGATGGGACACGGTCTAGTCACGGATCCCCAGGCGGCGCATGCGCCGGTAGAGGTTCGCCCGATCGGTCTGGAGGCGGCGCCCCGCCTCGGCGACGTTCCCCGCGGCGGCGTGGAGGGCGCCCTGGATGAGCTCGCGCTCGTAGTCCTCCAGGCGCTCGCGGAGCCCCCGGTCGTCCTGCTCCACGTAGGAGGGCGTCTCCACCCGGGCGGCTCCGGCGGGGCGGGGGAGCACCGACGACACGTCCGAAGCCTGGACCTCGGGGGACGGGGCCAGGATCGCCAGCCGCTCCACCAGGTTCAGGAGCTCCCGGACGTTGCCCGGCCAGGGGTACCCCTGGAGCGCCGCCACGGCCTCCTTCGAGAACGCCGGGACCCTCATGCCCTGGCGCCGGCGCAGCCGCTGGAGGGCGTGGTCCACCAGGAGGGGGACGTCCTCCAGGCGCTCCCGGAGCGGAGGCATGCGGAGGGGGACCACCTCAAGGCGGAAGAGGAGGTCCTCGCGGAAGCGCCCGGCCCGCACTTCCGCGTGCAGGTCCCGGTTGGTGGCGGCGATGACCCGCACGTCGACGGTGAGGGGCCCCTTCCCTCCCACCCGCTCCACCTCGCCGCTCTCCAGGGCGCGGAGGAGCTTGGCCTGGGCCTCGGATCCCAGGTCGGCCACCTCGTCCAGGAAGAGAGTGCCCCCGTTGGCCAGCTCGAAGCGGCCCCTCCGGCGCTCGGTGGCCCCGGTGAAGGCCCCCTTCTCGTGGCCGAACATCTCGCTCTCCACCAGGTCCTTGGGGATGGCGGCGGAGTTGACGCGGATGAAGGGCTGGCCGGATCGGGGAGAAAGGCCGTGGATGGCGGCGGCGGCCAGCTCCTTGCCGGTACCGCTCTCGCCGGTGACCAGGACCCGGGCGTCGGTGGGGGCCACCTTCCGCACCATCTCCCGCACCCTGTTCATGGACGGGGTGGCGCCCACCAGCTCCGCCGTGGGCCCCAGCTCGGCGGCCAGCGCCCGCGTCAGGTCCCGGGCGCGGCTGATCTCCAGCGCGGCCCGCACCGTCACCAGCACCGACTCGGGGGTGAGGGGCTTCTCGAAGAAGTGGAAGGCCCCCATGCGCGTGGCCGCCACCGCGTCGGACAACGTGGCGCGGCCGCTCATCATGACCACGGGGATCCCCGGAGCCACTTCGCCGAAGCGGGGGATGGCCTGGAGGCCGCTCATGCCCGGGAGCATGAGGTCCAGCAGGATCACCTCGGGGGGGAGGCGCTCCGCCTGCTCCAGCCCCTCCTCCGCGGAGGCGGCCTCGCGCACGCCGAAGCCCTCCGACTCGAGGAGGGCGCGCAGCATGCGCCGGATGTTGCCTTCGTCGTCGACGATGAGGACGTCCATGGCCATGTGGGTCTCCTACGCGTTGCGGGCCGGCCGTGTGTCGGCCGACGAGGCGAGGGGGAGGTCGACCGTGAAGGAGGCCCCGCCGCCGCCGCGGTTCGACGCCGCGACGCGGCCGTCGTGGTGCAGGACCGTCTGGCGCACGATGGCCAGGCCCAGGCCCGTGCCCCGGCTCTTGGTGGTGACGTCCGGGTTCCAGATCTCGTCGAGGAGCTCGGCGGGTATCCCCGGCCCCCGGTCCTCCACGACGACCACGGCCCGGCCGTCGCGGGTCTCCACCGCCACGTCCACCCGGCCCCCCGTCACCTCCTGGGCCTCCACGGCGTTGAGGAGCAGGTTGCGGAAGGCCCGCTCCAGGGCGTCGTAGTGGGCCTCCACCAGGACAGGCCCGCCGTCGGCGGCCACAGCCACCGGCACGCGCTCGGACCCGTGCTGCCCCGCCAGCATGACGAAGAGCTCGGCCAGGTCCACCAGGGAGCGCGGGCCCTCGGGCATGCGCCCGTACTGGGAGAAGGTGCGGGCCATCTCGTCCAGGCGCGCGATCTCGTCCAGGAGGATCCGGCTCGCCTCGGCCTCGGCGCCGTCCCTGTCCCGGGCGAGGGACAGGGCGGCCATGCGCATGGGCGTGAGGGGGTTCTTGATCTCGTGGGCCACCCGGCGGGCCAGGTTGGTCCAGGAGCGCATGCGGGCGCTCTCCACCTCCTGGCGCCGGGCCTCCTCCAGCTCGCCGGCCATGCGGCGCAGCGCGTCGCGGAGCGTCTTCAGCTCCTCCACCCGGGAGGCGCCGTCTCCCTCGGGGGGGAGGGGCTCGCCGTGGGCGATGCGCTCGGTCCACCCGGCGAGCTCCGCCACCGGCTCGCCGAAGCCCGCGGCCAGGCGCCGGGCCGTGTAGAACGACACGGCGGCCACGGCGAGCCCGGCGAAGAGGGCCGCCAGGGGGAGGACGCGCACCACCCGGTCGGCGACGAAGGAGTAGAGGCGGGACATGCGCACCGACTCGGAGAGGGCCTCGCGGTGGCGGAGGGTGGCGTCCCGCATCTCCGGGGAGGCTTCGCCCGCCCGGTCGATCTCCTCCAGCAGCTCCTGGCCCGTCTCGGCCACCGCGTCCCAGGGGCCCAGCGTGCCCGACCGGGTCCCGATGGTCTGGAGCACCCACGCCCCGCCCGCCAGCGCCACGGCGGCGGGGGCCAGACCCACGAGGAGGGTGGCCAGGAAGATGCGCCCCCGGAAGCTCCGGACGCGGAGAAAGGACATGGCGCGAGCTGGTGGCGTGGAATCCGCGGGAGATCCCCCAGGAAATCCCCCTGGAAGGTGACGGCGCCCCGGGTGGCGAGCAACGTCCGGGAGGAGCCCGTGGCGCCCGCTTCTAGGCCCGCACCGGGCGCACGCAGGCCGGGCAGAAGCGCCATCCCCGCTCCAGGGGCGACCCACACGGGCAGGCCCGGCGCCGGGCGCGGCCACACCCCGGGCACGCGGCGGCGCCCATGGGCACGTCGGCGCCGCACCCCGGGCAGGGGAGCGACGCCCCCGGGTCGGCGTGGAGGACCCGGGAGATCTCGTGGGGGGTGGTGAGCCCTTCGGCCACCGCCCTGCGGGCGTCTTCGGCGAAGAGCCCCATGCCCGCGTCCCGGGCCAGGGAGCGGAGATGGGCGGTGGAGGCGCCGCCGGTGACGGCGTCCCGGAGGGCGTCGGTGACGGTGAGGACCTGGAAGACGCCGGTGCGCCCCCGGAAGCCATCGCCGCAGGAGCGACACCCCCTGCCCGAGCACTCCCTGCAGACCCGGCGCACCAGGCGCTGGGCCACCACGCCCGTGAGGCCGCCCGCCACCAGGAAGGGAGGCACACCCATGTTGAGGAGACGCGTCACGGCCCCGGGGGCGTCGGTGGTGTGGAGGGTGGAGAGGACCAGGTGTCCCGTCACGGCGGCGGCCATGGCGATCTCCGCCGTCTCCCGGTCGCGGATCTCGCCCACCATCACCACGTCCGGGTCCTGGCGGAGGACGGCGCGGAGCGCGTCGGCGAAGCCCAGGCCGGCGCGGCGGTCCACGTGCACCTGGTTCACGCCGGGGAGGCGGTACTCCACCGGGTCCTCCAGCGTGACCACGTTCTGGCGCTCCCTGTCCACCTCGGAGAGGGCCGCGAAGAGGGTCGTGCTCTTCCCGCTCCCCGTGGGACCCACCGCGAGGATGACCCCCTCCCGGGAGGCCAGGATGCGGCGAAGGGCCGCCAGGTCGGCGGCGGCGAGGCCCAGCGTGTCCATGCCCCGTGGGGCGGCGTCGGGGTCGAGGATGCGCACCACGGCCTTCTCGCCGCCGTTCACCGGGAGCGTGGAGACGCGGAGCGTGAGGGAGCCGCCCTCCCGTGCGTAGGCGATGCGCCCGTCCTGGGCCCTGCGCCGCACCGAGATGTCCATGCCCGCCATGACCTTGAGGCGCGAGATCACCGCATGGCGTGCCGCCGCCGGGATCTCCAGGGCGCGGCGAAGCAGGCCGTCCACCCGGTAGCGCACCCGCGCGTCGCCGCCCGTCTCCTCCAGGTGGATGTCGCTGGCGCCGGCCTCCACGGCCTCCGCGAGGATCCGGTCCACCAGACGCACCACCGGCGTCGAGCGCGTAGCCCGCTCCAGGTCGTCGGCGGGTGCCTCCGGGGCCACACGCAGCTCCGAGGGGAGGGAGGCCACGAGCCCCGCGAGCCCGTCGCCGTAGCCCCGCGCCAGCGCGTCGGCCACCGCCCCTTCGGTGGTCACCACCGGGTCCACCCGGCGTCCCGACTGGAACTGGAGGTCGTCCACCGCCTCCAGGTCGAGGGGATCGGCCATGGCCACCACCAGCGAGCGGGCGGTGAGTCGGAGGGGGGCCACGCGGCGGGCGCGGGCCAGCTCGGCACGGACCAGAGCGACGGCCCCGGGCTCGGGCTCCAGGGGCGGAGGGGCGTAGGGGAGCCCGATCTGATGGGCCAGGGCGCGGGCCACCGCCTCCGGGGGGACGTCGCGGCGGCGCAGGAGCACCTCGCCCAGGCGTCCGCCCAGCGTGGGCTGGACGGCGAGGGCGGCCTCCAACGCGTCGGCGGTGAGGGAGCCCTCGTCGACGAGGAGCTGGCCGAGGATCTTGGGTCGGGGCTTCACCCCCCGACGATGGAGGCGAGCGCGGGGCGCCGGGATGGCCCGCCGGGACGCCTCAGCCGTCCAGCGCCAGGAGCGCCCGCACCGCCGGCGTCACGTCGGCGATGGAGCCGATGCCCCCGGCCAGGCGCGACGCCCCCGGCCCCGCGGCCACGCCCAGCGCCGGATTGCGCGTATGCTCCGCGCTCACGTCCTCCAGGTTGCCGTGGTCGCTGGCGAGGAGGAGGGTGACGGCGGCGGGGAGCGTCTCCAGCACGCCGGAGAGGAAGCGGTCCACGCGCTCCAGCGCGGCCACGCCCCCCTCCATGCCCCCCCGATGCCCCGCGGTGTCGGTGGCGTAGTGGGCCCAGAGCGTGAGGTCGGCTTCGCCGCCGATGCGGCCCAGGTTGCGGCCCGCCTCCTCCTCGGTGATGCGCGGCAGGTCGTGCCCGAAGTGGCGGCTCCACCCGTCGTTGGTCATCTCGCTGGTGACGGCGGTGCCGTCGGCCAGGGCTTCCTCGTGGCGGTCCAGGATGCCGGCGCCCCGCGCCGCCAGCGGTGGGCCGGCGACGCGCCGGCTCCCCCGGGGGCCGGGCCAGCCCCGGGGGTAGGCGTTGGCGAAGACGGTGCGACGCCCGCGGTCGAAGGTTATCCGCAGGAGGCTCCGCTCCTCCACCAGGGGGCGCAGCCTCACGGGCGTCCACGGGCCGAAGTGGCGGCCGTAGAGGCGGGCGGCGTTCTCGCCGGTGAGGAGCGCCGCCTGCCCGGTGCCGCTCTGGGGCGTGCCCTCGGTGCCCAGGGTGGCGTCCATGGGGAACGAGACGCCGTCGGGGCCCTCGACACGGGGGGAGGTCAGCGTGGGCAGTCTCCCACCCATGAGCTTATGGAGGGTGGGGATCACCGCGCGCGCGAAGGGATTCCTCTCCCCGTCCCCCTCGCCGATCCCCACACCGTCCAGGAAGACCAGCAGGAGGCGGTGCTCCCGCCCCCTCATCTCCGGATGCTGCCCCCGCGGGTCCGCCGGAACTCGTCCAGCCCCCGTTCCACCTCGGTCTGGCGATTCGGCGTGAGTCCCCTCCAGGCGCGCAGGACGAGCGGGTCCGGACGAAGGAGGTCCACCAGGAGCAGCACCATGCCCAGGAGGAGGGCCACCAGGACGAGGCCGCGGCGGGAGGAGGCGCGGGACACGGGCGGCTCCGGGGGCTACCCCGAAACGACGGTGGCGGCGGGGGGCGAAGCCGCCCCCGCCGCCACGGGCTCGGAATTCAGCGCGCGCGCGCGGCCGGTCATTCCGCCGGGCGCAGGTCCACCGTCACCTGGACCTGGACGTGGCCCATGTCGGCCCGCTCCCGCAGCGCGTCGCGGATGCGGGGCTCGATCTTCTGGTAGGCCGAGAGCACGCCCTGGCGCAGCTCCTTGCGCAGGACCTTCAGGGCGTTGACGTCCGCCCTGCTGGTCTTGGTCTCCTTCTTCGCTTCCGCGACCTCGTAGGGGCGGATCTCGAAGGGGGACATGCCCACGTCGTCCTGGCGCTCGTGGTCCAGGTACTGGATGAGCACGCTGACGTCGCCCCGGGCGTGGTGGTGGTGGATGTCGCCCACCGACTGGAAGCGCGCCGCCAGCTTGCCCAGCTCGCCGCGCTGGGCGGCCTTGGTGTAGGCCCGCTCCACCGTGCGGAAGATCCGCTTGACCCGCTCCGGGTTGGTGGCGTCCAGGTCGGGGATCTCGGTGTCCAGCTCGCGCCCCAGGGCCTGGCGGTCGAGGCTGAACCGGGCACTCTCCGCGTCCCGGTTCCGGGCGCGGTCGATGCTGTCGAGGATACGGTCCGGGTTGGTGCGATAACTCATTCTGCGCTCCAAAGCGCCTGGGCTTCCACTCTCGAGACCCCGCCGGGCGCGTCCCCGCCGGAGTCCATGACGATACCAAGTCGGGGGGGGACGGCCAAGGGTGGGGCCGACCCGAAGATTTCCCCGACGTGTCTCGTACACTAGACTGCCCACAGGTTGCCACGCTCCTGCCCGGCGTGGAGGCCCCATTCCGCCCGCGTGCAAGGAGACTCCCATGCGTCCCCGTGCGTCCTCCCTCGCCCTGCTCCCCCTGCTGGCCGCGTGCGGCGGTGGGGCGTCGGGGCCTCCCGGCCTGGCCTACGACCTCCCCCGGACCACCCAGGTCCGGTACGTCACCGGCGACACCTCCACCATGGACATCGACGCCGGCGGCCAGGCCATGCAGGCCTTCGTGACCAGCTCCACAACGCTGGGGGCCGCCTTCGCGCGCGCCGCCGGGGGCGTGCAGGTGACCATGACGGTGGAGGACATGGACGCCCGGGTCAGCAACCCCATGGGCTCGGTCACCGCCGACGAGGCGGGCATCGAGGGCCCCCTGGTGTTCACGCTGGATCGGAGGGGAGCCGCCACGCTGGTGTCCCAGCCCACCATGAACGAGACGGCCGGCCAGTTCTTCCAGCCTCTCTCCATGGCCCATGGCTTCTTCCCCCGGCTCCCCGGGCGGGGCGCGGGGATGGGTGAGAGCTGGACCGACACGATCCGCATCGAAGGCGAGCAGGGCGAGGGGAGCATCAACTCCATATCCGTGGTCACCTACACGGTGGTGGGCGACTCGGTGCTGGACGGCCGGAGCCTGGTGAAGATCGGGCTGGAGGGCACCAGCGATTCGTCCGCCCGCGGAGTGACCACGGGCATGGACTTCACCCAGACCGCCAAGGGGACGATCAGCGGCTGGGTCCTCTGGGACCAGCAGCGCGGGCTGCTGGTGGAGAGCTACACCGAATCCGACGGGCGCGGCTCCATGGAGGTGTCCGCCGCCCCCTTCCCCCTGGGGCTGCGCGTCCGGAGCCAGAGCCGGGTGCGTCTCCACGAAGGCATGTAAGGAGAGTTCTCATGAGCATGGACGAGACGGTCGGACCCGAGACCCCCCAGGAGTCAACCGAGGCCGAAGCAGCTCCCGCGCTGCCTTCGTTCCCCACCCGCGTCATCCAGACGTTCTTCTCCCCCGGCGCCCTCGGCGCGGGGCTGGCGCGTAACCCCGCGTGGGGCGCCGCGCTGGCGCTGGGCGTGGTGCTGATGCTCGGCCAGATGCTCCTCATCCCCGAGGAGGTGTGGCAGTCGTCGTTCCGCGAGATGATGCTGGACCGCGGCCAGGAATTGCCGCCCAACTTCGACGCCGCCGGGTCGTTCATGAGGATCAGCGCGGTGGTCGGCGGGTCCATCGGGTACCTGGTCTTCCTCGCGCTCTTCGCCGGCCTGGCCACGTTGATCTTCGCGTTCTTCATGGGCGACGAGGGGAAGTTCCGGCAGTACCTGGCGGTGGGGGGGGACCCGGGGCGCAGACCC
>BTVB01000016.1:0-43108 GCA_045863275.1 Gemmatimonadota bacterium | reverse complement strand
CGTTCTTCTGGGGCGCGGCGGGGACGGTCCGGCTGTCCGGGGGGGTGCTGCGCCACGCGTGCCTCACCCCGGCGGTGGTGGGCCTGGTGCTGCTCCCCCTCAAGATCATGCAGCAGGATCCCCAGCTCACGCTGAACCTGGGCTCGTTCCTCTTCTTCCTCGAGGACGGGTACGCGGCCCGGGTGGCCAAAATGATGGACTTCTCCCAGGCCTGGGCCTGGCTCGTGGTGGCCCAGGGCGCCCACGCCATCGACAATCGGCGGAGCTTCGGGAGCGCGGCCACGGTGGTCATGTCCCTCTTCGTGGTCCTGGCGCTTCTCTTCGCCCTCATCCCCGGGGCCGGATGAGGAAGCGGGAGACGACATTCGAGACCTTCCTGCAACTCGAGGTCCGGGCGGGGACGGTGGTGTCCGCCGAGCCGTTCGCGGAAGCGCGCGTCCCCGCCTTCAAGCTCCTCCTCGACTTCGGTGAGGAGGTGGGGACGCTGCGCTCCTCGGCGCAGCTCACCCGGCGGTACACCCCCGAGGACCTGGTGGGCACGCGGGTGCTGGCGGTGGTCAACTTCCCGCCCAAGCGCATCGCGGGGCTGGCCAGCGAGTGCCTGGTGCTGGGGGTGGTGAACCCCGCCGACTCGGGGGACGTGGTCCTGGTCCGCCCCGACGCCACGGACACGGTGGGGTGGGAGCTGGCTTGAGCCCACACGTGCGGTGGACGGTGTCGGCCACGGCGCTGGCCGCCGCCCTCTTCCACCTCTTCGCCGCCGGCGTCGTGCCCTTCACGGCGCTGGTGCAGCGACCCATGCACCTGGCGTTCATGGCGGTGCTGGGCTTCCTGCTGCTGTCCGCCCGCCGGCGGGAGCCCGGGGAGGAGGGGGGCGCCACGGAGGCCGCCGGCGCCCCGGAGACGGACGCGGCCGCCCCGCCGAAGGGCCCGGGGTGGAGCGGGTGGGTCCTGGCGGGCCTCACCGTGGCGGTGTGCGTCTACCTGGCGTCCCAGAACCAGGAGCTGGTGCGACGGTCGGGCTCCCCCACCACCCTCGACCTGGTGGCCGGCGCCGCCGCGGTGCTGCTGGTTCTGGAGCTTGCCCGGCGGGCAACGGGGTGGGGGCTGGTGGCCATCTGCGTCCTGGCGCTGGGGTACGCGGTGGCCGGGCCCTGGCTTCCCGGCGTGCTGGCCCACCGGGGGTACGGGCCCGTGCGCCTCATCGAGCACCTCTACCTCTCCACCGAGGGCATCTGGGGGGTGCCCCTGGGGGTCTCGGCGGACTTCGTGTACCTCTTCGTGCTCTTCGGCGCGGTGCTGGAGGCGGCGGGGGGAGGCGCGCTCCTCATCGCGCTGGCGGACCGGGTGGCGGGGCGCACCCGCGGCGGGCCCGCCAAGACCGCCGCCGTGGCCAGCGCGTTCATGGGGTCGCTGTCGGGGAGCGCGGTGGCCAACGTGGTGACCACCGGCACGTTCACCATCCCCATCATGAAGAAGGCGGGCTTCAAGCCCCACTTCGCCGCGGCCATCGAGGCGGCGGCGAGCACCGGCGGCCAGCTCATGCCCCCCATCATGGGCGCCGGCGCCTTCATCCTGGCCACGTGGACCAACATCCCCTACGTGCGGGTGGCGGCGGCGGCGGCCATCCCGGCGGTGCTCTACTACGTGGCGCTCCTGGCGGCCATCCACTTCCGCGCCGGGAAGATGGGCATCGAGCCCGCCGGGACCCACGCACGGGAGCCGGTGGCCAACCGCGTCCACCTGCTCCTGCCCGTGGTGCTCATCGTGGGCTTCCTGGCGGCGGGACGCTCGCCCATGAGGGCGGCCTTCTGGGGGGTGGTCTCGGCGCTGGCGCTGGTGTACCTGCGGCCCGCCACGCGCCCGAAGCTGGAGGAGCTGCGGGCCATGGTGGACGGCGCGGGGAAGGGCGCCGTCCAGGTCGCCGCCGCCTGCGCCGCCGCGGGGATCGTGGTGGGGGTGGCCTCCCTCACGGGGATCGGGCTCCGCATGTCCGAGCTCATCGTCACCCTTTCCCACGGCAACCTGCTGGCGGCGCTGGGTCTCACCGCGCTGGGCTCCATCGTCCTGGGCATGGGGCTCCCCACCACCGCCGCGTACGTGGTGCTGGCGGCGCTGGGGGCGCCGGCGCTGGTGGAGCTGGGCGTGCCCCTCCTCGCCGCTCACCTCTTCATCTTCTACTTCGGGTGCATCTCCAACGTGACGCCCCCCGTGTCGCTGGCGGCCTTCGCCGCCGCGGGCATCGCCGACGCGTCGCCGCTGCGCACCGCCACCACCGCCGCCGTGCTGGCCACGGCTGGCTTCCTCGTGCCCTTCATGTTCATATACGGCCCCCCTCTCCTCCTGGAAGGCTCGGTGGCGGAGATCGCCGGGGTGAGCCTCACGGCCGCCCTGGGGGTCACGGCGCTGGCGTCGGCGGCCATGGGGTACGGGCGCCGGCACCTCCTGCCCTGGGAGCGGGTGGTCCTGGGCGCGGGCGCATTCTGCCTGGTGGTGCCGGGGCTGGTGACCGACGGCGTGGGGCTCGTGGCCCTGGGAGTGGTGTTCCTCCGGGGCCGCTGAACGGCTGATGCGGGCGGGCTCGCGCCCGCTCTCGGAGGAGACATGGTGAGCAAGACGCGACGGGCGCTGACGGCGGCGCTGATCCTGGGGGGCGCGTGGGCCTGTGGCGGCGGCGAAGGCGGGCCCAGGCGCTTCCTCTCCCTGGGGACGGGGGGCACCGGGGGCGTCTATTACCCCCTGGGCGGCGCCCTGGCCAGCCGCCTCTCCCTGGCCGATTCCTCCCGCCAGTACACCGCCGAGGTCACCGGCGGCTCGGTGGAGAACGTGAACCGCATCCTGGCGGGACAGATCGACCTGGGCTTCGTGCTGTCGGTGACCGCCTACGAGGCCTTCCACGGGGGCGAGGACTTCCCCACTCCCGCCACGGACCTGAGGGTGGTGGGGCCCCTGTACGCCAACCTGTCCCACACCATGGTGCCGGCGTCGTCGCCGGCGCGCTCCATCGGCGACCTGAGGGGAATGCGCGTCTCCGTGGGGTCGGCGGGGAGCGGCACCGAGCAGATCTCCCGCCAGCTCCTGGAGGCGTACGGGCTCACGTACGACGACATCCAGGTGCGCTACCTGTCCTTCACCGAGTCCTCCGCGGCCATCCGCGACGGCGCCATCGACGCCGCGTTCATCTCCGTGGGGATCCCGGCGGCGGCGGTGCTGGAGGCGGCCACCACCGGGGCCGTCCGGCTCCTGCCGGTTGAGGAGGACCGGCTGACGGCGCTGCGGGAGCGCTACCCGTACTACACCGCGGGTGTGATTCCCGCGGGGGTGTACCCCGGCGTGGACGAGCCCGTGGCCACCGTGGCCATGATGAACTGGCTGGTGGCCAGGGCCGATCTGGACGCCGAGGTGGTGGACATCCTCCTGAACATTCTCGGACCTGGGCGTGTCTCCCTCGAACAGGTCCACGACATGGCGAAGCAGATCGACCTGGCCGCGCTGGCGGATGCACCCATTCCGCTGCACCCGGCCACGGAGGCATACCTGGAGACGCGGTGAGGAAGAGCACCAAGAGCGTGGGGGACATGGAAGGCGTGCGGCGCGGAGCGCGGGGCGTGGCCCTGGGCGTGGCCCTGGGCGGGCTCCTGGCGTGCGCGGCGCCCGTGGCGGCACAGCAGTCGTCCAACGACGGCGGCGGCGACGGCCGGGCCAGGATGCGCCCCATGAGGGCGAGCATGAGCGCGGCTCCCCGGCCCTCGGAGATCGTCCTCGACGGCGTGCTGGACGACGCGGCGTGGGCGTCGGCGCCTCCCGCCCGGGGCTTCATCCAGCGGGAGCCGGTGGAGGGCGTCCCCGCCGAGGAGGACACGGAGGTACGCGTCCTCTTCGACGACGAGGCCATCTGGATCGGCCTGCGCATGTTCGACAGCGAGCCCGAGCGCATCTCCCGCCAGCTCTTCCGCCGCGACGACCAGGGGCAGGCCGACTACGTGGAGATCGGCATCGACCCCAACCTGGACCGGCGCACGGGGTACGTCTTCACCGTCACCGCCGCCAACGTCCAGGCCGACAAGTACCTCTACGACGACGAGCGGGAGGACCGGGCGTGGGACGCGGTGTGGTCCTCGGGGGTCTCGGTGGACGCGGAGGGGTGGTCGGCGGAGCTCCGCATCCCCCTCTCCCAGATCCGCTACGACGCCACCGAGGGCGTCCAGGTCTGGGGCTTCGACGTCCACCGCCTGCGCCTCTCCTCCAACGAGCGCACGTTCTTCTCCCTGGTGTCGCGGCTTCAGCAGGGCACGGTGAGCCAGTTCGGGACGCTGGAGGGCGTGCGGGTGCCGGAGAGCGTGGGGCGCACCGAGCTCCGCCCCTACGTGGTGAGCAGCCTCCACCGCGGCCCCGCCGAGGCCGGCGACCCGTTCTTCGACGGCTCGGCCACGAACGCGCGCGTGGGCGTGGACGTGCGGTACGGCTTGGGCGCGGCCTTCACGCTGGACGCGACGTTCAACCCCGACTTCGGGCAGGTGGAGGCGGACCCGGCGGTCATCAACCTCTCCGACTTCGAGACCTTCTTCGACGAGCGGCGCCCCTTCTTCGTGGAGGACGCCCGCGTCTTCGACTTCAGCCTCTCGGGGGGCCGGAACCAGCTCTTCTACAGCCGGCGCATCGGGCGATCCCCCCAGGGCGACGCCCCCGACGGCACGCTCTTCGAGGACGTTCCCGACAACGCCACCATCCTGGGCGCCGCCAAGCTCTCGGGGCGTACCACGTCGGGGCTCTCCATCGGGGCGCTGGCGGCGGTTACGGGCAACGAGCGGGGGCGGGCGCTCTTCGAGGACTCGGGCGACGTCGGCGACTTCCTGGTGGAGCCGCGCACCGAGTACGGCGTGTTCTCCCTCCAGCAGGACCTGAACGAGGGCACCACCACGTTCGGGGGCATCGTCACGGCGCTGCGCCGCGAGCTTCCCGAGGACGGGTCCTTCGACTTCCTGCCTTCCACGGCGTTCAACGGCGGCGTGCGCTTCGAGCACCAGTGGGGCGACCGGGAGTGGGCGCTCTGGGGCTTCCTGGCGGGGAGCCGGGTGAACGGGTCAGAGGAGGCCATCACCCGCATCCAGCGGGCCAGCAACCACTACTTCCAGCGCCCCGACGCCACCCGTTTCTCCCTGGACCCCGCCGCCACGTCCATCTCGGGCGCCGAGTGGCGTCTCCAGTTCGAGCGGCGGAGCGGCGAGCACTGGACGGGCTCGGTGTGGGCCGCCCAGGTGACCAAGGGCTTCGACATCAACGACCTGGGCTACTCGGGGAACGCCGAGCGGCTGGACGGCGGGTTCCGGTTCGGGTACCGGGAGATCCGCCCCGGATCCGTGTTCCGCAACTACAACCTGAACTTCTCCACCTACCACAACATCAGCCACGAGGTCCTGGACGAGGGGCTGTTCTCGCTGGCGTCGGTGCGCGACGCCTACCTGCGGGGGAGCGCCAACCTCAACCTCCAGGGAACGCTCCTCAACTACTGGTCGGGCCACGTGTCGGTCCAGTACAGCCCCGACGGCATGAGCCGGTCGGCCACCCGGGGTGGGCCCGTCATGAAGGACCCGGGCGGTTGGCGCCTGGACAGCCGGTTCAACAGCGACCGCCGCAAGAAGGTGAGCTGGGGCGGCAACCTCGAGCTCCGCGACGAGAACCTGGGCACCGGAAACGAGGTCTCGGTGAGCGGCAACATCCAGATCCGTCCGTCGTCGCGCCTGGAGATCAGCGTCCAGCCACGCTACCAGTGGGAGAACGTCTCGGACCAGTACGTGACGTCCACCGGCGTGCTGCCGTACGACGCCACGTACGGCCGGCGCTACATCTTCTCCGACCTCGAGCGGCGCTCCTTCTCCATGGAGACACGGGTGGAGTGGACGTTCACGCCCCACCTCACGTTCCAGCTCTTCGCCCAGCCGCTGCTGTCGTCGGGCGACTTCGTCTCCTACAAGCAGCTCGCCGCGCCCCGCACGTTCGACTTCCAGGGCCTGAGAACGACCGCGCTGAACGACCGCCAATACGTGGACTTCGACGGCGACGGGAAGGCGGACTACGACTTCTCCGAGCGGGACTTCAACGTCCGCTCGCTCATCGGCAACGCCGTGCTCCGGTGGGAGTACCGCCCGGGCTCCACGATCTTCCTGGTGTGGCAGCGCCGCCAGTCGGACCGGGTGCTCCTCGGCGACTTCGACTTCGGCCGCGACCTGGACGCGCTCTTCGCCGCGCCCTCCGACGACCGGTTCATCATCAAGGTGAACTACTGGCTGGGGCTGTAGGGGCGGCCCCGGGCTACTCCGCCTTGAGTGTCCTCACGGGATCCACCCGGGAGGCGCGGCGCGCCGGGACCGCGCAGGCCACCACGGCTCCCGCCGCGAGGATGGCCGCGACCCCCACGTACGTGACGGGGTCCAGGCGCGAGACGCCGAAGAGGAAGGTGGCCACCGTGCCGCTCGCGGCCAACGACACGGCGAGCCCGACGAGGAGACCGGCGGCGGTGAGCCGGAGGCCCTGCCGGACCACGAGCGTCGCGATGCTCTCGGAGGACGCTCCCAGGGCCGCGCGCACGCCCAGCTCGGGGAGCCGCTCCGTGACCATCCCCGCCACCACCCCGTAGAGGCCCACGACCGCGAGGGCCAGGGCGGCCAGGGCGAAGGCCGAGACCACCATGAGGACGAAGCGGCGCCGGGCCTCGGAGCGCGCCACCACGTCCTGCATGGACTGGGCGCGCACCACGGGCTGGTTCGGGTCCACCGACCAGACGGCTCTCTGGACCGCCGGCACCATCGCGACGGCGTCCCCCTCCGTGCGGAAGGCGATCCACCGGACACGGTCGGCCCAGGGCCATTGGTGCGAGGCGACGTAGAACGCCCACTCGCCGGTCGCCTCCAGGGAAGCCTGCTTCACGTCCTCGACCACGCCGACGATGGTGTAGGGTTCCGGCCGTGCGGGGCCGACCTGGATCCGCTCGCCGATGGGATCCCGGTCCGGGAAGACGCTTCGCGCCAGCGACTCGCTCACCACCACCACCGGGGGTGCGTCCGCCGCGTCGGCGGACGTGGGGGCCCTCCCCCGGGTCACGCGGACCCCCAGGGTCTCGATGTATCCGGGGGTGACGGCGTACCGGAAGGCCGCGCCATCCACCTTTCCGTCTCCCGCGTCGCCGGCGATGGCCACCCCGTAGGCATCCAGGTCGCCGCTCAGGGGGAGCTGGCTGGTCTCGGCGGCGGACACCACGCCCGGGACCGCCCGCACCGCCTCCAGGGCCTGGTCGAAGAAGCGGTGGGTCACGGCGTCGCCGTGCTCCAGCCCGGTCCCGTAGACCTTCACCACCGCCACGTGGGCCGGGTCGAAGCCGAGGGGCTCGGCGAAGAGCGTCCGGGTGCTCCGGAGGATGAGCCCCGCGCCCACGAGGAGGACCATGGCCATGGCGACCTCGGTGACGACAAGGACCCGGCGCGTCGTCCGGGTCCGGCGGGCGGAGCCCTGTCCCGCCTCGCGGAGCGCCTGCGGACGTCCCGCCGAGCGGTGCAGTCCCGGGCCCAGCCCGAAGATCACGCCCACCAGCGTCGTGGCCGCGAGGGCGAAAACCATCGCCTCGCCGTCGAGGCGCATGGCGGCGAGGCGGGGGAGCGACGGCGGGCTCAGTGCAACGAGTGCCGTCAGGCACGCCTGCGCCACGGCCATCCCAAGGGCTCCCCCCATGGCCGCCAGCAGGAGGCTCTCGGTGACCAGGTAGCGGCCGAGGCGGGTGCGGCCCGCGCCCAGGGCGGAGCGCAGGACGAATTCCCCCCGTCGCCGCGCGCCCCGGGCCAGGAGCAGGAGCGTCAGGTTGACGCACGTGACCACCAGGAGGAGTCCCACCGCGCCCAGGAGGAGCAACATGGCCGGACGCGCCTCCGCGGTGGCGGCCTCCTGCAACCGGCGCACGGTGAAGCCGCGGCCGAGGCCGGCCCACTCCGGCCTCGGGAAGTCCGCCACCGGCTCGGCGCCGATGGCGTCCAGGGCCTGCCGGACGTCGTCGGGGCGCAGCCCCGGACGCGCGCGGCCCAGCATGCCGAGGTGGTGTCCCCATTCCCGGGTGTCGAAGCCGGTCTCGAGGGGGTCGTACTGGAGGAGGGTCCACGCCTGTGCCGACGCCAGCGTGACGTTCTCGAAGGACGCGGGCATGACGCCCACCACCGTGTAGACGTCGCCGTCGAGGCGCAGGGTGCTCCCCACCGCCGCGGGGTCCTGTCCCAGGCGGCGGCGCCACAGCCCGTCGGACACCATGACCTGCAGGACGCCGCCGGGGCGATCCGCCGCGGCGGCGAAGCCCGGGCCCAGGGCGGGCCGGACACCCAGCACGTCGAAGTACGCGGCGCTCACGGCCTGCCCCTCCAGGCGCTGGGGCTCCACGTCGCCGGTAAGGGTGGGCTGCCACGGCTTGAATACCGTGAGGGACTCGAAGACCCGGCTGCGTGCCTCGACCTCGCGGTACGCGCGGAAGGCCGTGGGGATGACGGCCCCGTCCTCGGACTGGTAGGCGAGGGAGAGGATGCGCTCGGGGTGAGGGTAGGCCAGGGGCTCGAAGAGGACGGGGCGCACCGCGCTGAATATGGCGGTGGCGGCGCCCACGCCCAGGCCCAGGGTGAGCACGCCGACCACGGTGAAGCCCGCCGCCCGCCGCAGGCTACGCGCGCTCAGGCGCAGGTCATAGACCAGGGTCTCCACCTGGTGCTCCCACCCGTACCCGCGCACGTCCTCGCGGGCGGAGAGGGGGTCGCCGTACCGGAGCCTGGCCTCGCGGCGGGCCTCCTCCGGCGTGCGGCCCCGGGCCAGAAGCTCGGCCACGGCCTCATCGAGGTACCCGCGGACCTCTTCGGTGAGATCGCGCTCGGCCGCGTCGCGGCTCAGGAGGGCGCGCAGCCCTCTGGCGATCCGCCGCCAGGTGCCCACGTCCTCAACTCTCCACGGCGAGGAGGCGGGCCACCGCGGCGGAGCGCCGCCGCCAGTCCTCCGCGTCCGTGGCGAGCCGTCTCCGGCCGGCCGCCGTGAGGGAGTAGTATCGGGCGCGTCGCGCGTTCTCCGTCTGCCGCCATTCGGCGTCCAACCACCCCGCCCGCTCCAGGCGCTTGAGCGCCGTGAGGAGGGAGCCGGGGTTCACCTTGAAGACCTCGTTGGACACGCGCTCGATGTGCCGGCCGATCCCGTACCCGTGGATGGGACCGAGACTGACCGTACGGAGGATGAGCATGTCCAGGGTTCCCTGGATGATGTCGGTGTTGTCGTGCGGCATGGGCGCCGGGGGCTGGAGGGCGAGGGAATATATCTTGACGATCAAGATATGATTGTCAAGAGGACTCTCGCCGCGGCGGCGCCGGAGGCGCGGCACCACCGAGGGGACCGCCTTACCGCTAATCAACGATGGGATTGCCGTTTATCGATATGGTGCTTATCGTGTGTCAATACATTTCCGCCCCGGAGCCCGACACCGATGCCCCGACCCCACTCCGCCGCGCTGCCCATCGCCCACGTGGTCCTGCGGATCCTCATCGTCGCCAACTGGCTCATGGGCGTGGCGATCCTGGTTCTCCTCGCCCTCATGCCCCACGAGGCGTGGATCATGTCCGCCTTCAAACTCTCCCCCTCGCCGGAGGCGGAACGGGTCGTCATGGGCCTGCGCGCCATCGCCGTCATCGGCCTGGCGGCGATCCCGCTCCACTACGTCGTGCTCGAGCGGCTCCTCGCCATGGTGGAGACGGTCCGGGACGGTGAGCCCTTCGTGGCCGGGAACGCCGAGCGCCTCCGGACCATCGCCTGGACGCTCCTGACCCTGCAGGTCCTGAGTCTGGTGGTGGGAGCCATCGCGGCGTCGGTCTCGGGCCCCGGGCACCCCGTGGACGTCGACGCCGGGTTCTCCATCAACGGCTGGCTGGCCGTTCTCCTGACCTTCGTCCTCGCGAGGGTCTTCGCGGCGGGTACGCTGATGCGCGAAGACCTCGAAGGAACGGTCTGAGCATGGCCATCGCCGTGAAGCTGGACGACGTCCTGTACCAGCGCCGCATGACGCTGACCGCCCTCGCCGAGCGCGTCGGCATCACCGTGGCCAACCTGTCGATCCTCAAGACCGGCAAGGCCCGCGCGATACGCTTCTCCACGCTCGAGGCGATCTGCGCGGCCCTGTCCTGCCAGCCGGGCGACATCCTCGAGTTCGTACCCGACGAGACCGGGGACGCGGAGCCCGCGGCAGGCGCCGGGCGGAGGGAACGCGAATGACCGTCCTCGGCCGACTCCTTCCCGCGCAGATCGACAACAAGCACGCTGGCCACCCGGCGGCGCTCTGGCTCCTCGGGCTGTTCGTGGCCCTGAAGCTCCTGATGAGCGTCAACTCGCTCCTCAACACGGAGGCGGTGGCGGTGGGAGCAGACGGCTTCCCGCTGGACACGTTCGGGCCGGCCGCGGCGCGGGCCGTTCTCATGCTGTTCGCGCTGCTGTCGCTGGACCAGCTCGTCCTGGGGTTGGTGGCCGTCACCGCGCTGGCCCGCTACCGGGCCATGATCCCCCTGGTCTATCTGATGCTCGTCGCCGAGCATCTCGCGCGGCGCTTCATCGTCTCGAGCTACGCGGTGCCCCGCACCGGGACCAGTCCCATCGGGTGGTACGTGAACCTGGGGCTCCTGGCGCTGCTGATCGTCGGCCTCGTGCTGTCGCTGATTCCCCGGCGACGGGAAGCCGCCTGACCCCGGAGACCCTCCATGACCTCGACTGAAGCTTCCGCCACGGCGGCCGGGCCCGGGGGCGCCGGGGACGAGGTGTCCCTGGCGCGCCTCTACGTGCTCCGCGCGGCCTATCTGCTCCTCGTTGCCGGGCTCGGCACGATGGTCGTCCCTTCCCTGCTCCGCCACGACCCCATGGCGCGCGGGGTCATTCCGAGCCTGCTGGGCGGCATCTGGCTCCTGGCCTTCCTCGGGCTCAGATACCCACTCCGGATGCTGCCTCTGCTGATGTTCGAGCTGGCCTGGAAGGTCATCTGGCTGCTCGCGTTCGGGCTGCCGCAGCGGTCGTCCGGGCAGATGCCGCCGACCTTCACCGACGACTTCCAGGCGATCCTCGCCGGCGTGATCCTCATGCCCATCGTCATCCCCTGGGGCTACGTGTGGCGGCAGTACGTGCTGCAGCCGGGTGACCGGTGGCGCCGCCGATGACGCGCGACCCCGCGCTGACGGCCACGTCGTTGGCCCCGATCGCACTGCTGACGCTGCACCTCGCGGGCGACGTCGTCTTCGGCATGGAAGAAGGGGGACCCGAGATGCTGGTGGGCGTGCTGATCCTGGCCGTCTGGCTGTACGCAACCGTGGCTCTTCCCCGACGGCTACCGGGCTATGTCATCCTGTTCCTCGGCTCCGTGCTGGGTGCGGCGATGCCGGTCATCCACACGAGGGGAGCGGGCCTGGGCGGAGCGTTCGCCGCGCGGCCGGGAGCGTTCTTCTTCATCTGGACCCTCCTCGCCCTCGGCGTCCTCGGGCTTGTCGCGGCGGCCCTGTCCGTCCGAGGCATCTGGAGCCTGCGCCGGCCCGCTACGCCGTTCGAGCCCCCGCCACGTTGACGTCCTCGTTCTCCAGGATGCGCTTCGGGTAGCCCTCGGCGGCCACCCGGATCAGGGCGCGCCCGACGGTCACCGAGTCGGTGACCCAACGGGGGAAGAGCCTGCGCAGGAGCGGGTACAGCGGCGACGTCACCGCGTAGAACGCGAGGTACAGCCGCGTCCTGGACCGCGTGCCCCTCAGTGGCTGGATGAACGCCGGCCGAAAGGCGTACACCGCCTTGAAGGGCATGCCGAAGAGGGCGTTCTCAGCGGCCCCCTTCACCCGCGCCCACATGACGCGGCCCCGCTCCGTGGAGTCGGTGCCGGCGCCGGAGACGAAGCAGAACGTCATCCCCGGGCTGAGCTCGAGGAGCGCCCGGGCCGCCGCCACCGTGAGGTCGAGGGTGACGCGCCGGTACGCGTCCTCGCGCATGCCCGCGGAGGTGACGCCCAGGCAGAAGAAGCAGGCGTCGAGCCCCCCGAGACGGTCCCGCACCGGCGTGTAGTCGAAGAGGTCGTCGTGGACGACCTCCGCGAGCTTGGGGTGGGAGAGGCCCGTGGGGCGGCGGCCCACCGTGACCACCTCCTCCACCTCCCGGGCATCGAGGGCCTCCCGGAGCGCGCCGCCGCCCACCATGCCGGTGGCGCCGAAGATCACGACTCTCATGCGCGTCTCCGGGAGACCGTCGCGCCGCCGGCGGTCAGCCCCCCGCCTGCAGCCTGGCCGCCACCGCCTGCACTTCGTCCAGGACCCGGAGCAGGTTACCGCTCCACAGCTTCGCGATGTCCTCCTCGGTGTAGCCGCGCCGCACCAGCTCCAGCGTGACGTTGAACGTCTCGGACGCGTCGTCCCAGCCCTCCACGCCGCCGCCGCCGTCGAAGTCGGAGCTGATGCCCACGTGGTCGATGCCCATCTTCCGGACCAGGTAGTCCACGTGGTTCACGAAGTCGGCCACGTCCACCGGGGGCGCCGCGGCGTTCACCTCGTCCATGCGGGCCGCCACGGCGTCCTCCACCGGCTGCACCTTCGCCCGGTACGCCTCCCGGTCGGCCTCGGCCATCTGGAAGACCTCGCGGCGCCCCATGAGCTCCACGCCCATCTCCGCCGCGATCTCCTGGCGCAGCGCCTGGACGGCGTCCTGGTGGGCCGAGCTCTTGGCCTGGTCTACGTAGCTGGCGAAGGCCACCGTCTGGACCACGCCACCGTTGGCCTTCACGGCGTCCAGCTCCTCGTCCGAGAGGTTGCGACTCACGTCGTTGAGGGCTCGCGCCGACGAATGGGACGCCATGACCGGCGCCTGGGACAGCGCGATGGCCTGGAGGTTGGCCTCCTTGGAGGGGTGGGAGAGATCGATGATGATCCCCACCCGGTTCAGCTCGGCCACGGCCTGCTTGCCCAGCTCGCTGAGGCCGTTGTGGAGCCACACGCCGTCGCGCTCACCGGTGTTGGAATCGGAGAGCTGGCTGTGCCCGTTGTGGGACAGGGACAGGTACCGGGCGCCCAGCTCCTGGAAGCGGGCGATGTTGGAGAGGTCGGTGCCGATGGAGTACCCGTTCTCCACGCCGATCATGGCCACCTTCTTTCCTGACGCGGCGATGCGGCGCACGTCGTCGGAGGTGAGGGCCAGCTCGATGCGGTCCGGGGCGATCTCACCGGTGAGGCGGTGGATGGCCTCGAACTTCTCCAGCGCCTGGGCGGTGGCGTTGGCGTACCCCTCCGGGGTCAGGTCGCCCTGGCCCACGTAGACCACCATCCAGGTCACGTCCAGCCCGCCCGCCTCCATCTTGGGGAGGTTCACCTGGGTGGGCAGATCCATGGTGTAGTTGCGTTCCGCCGTGAAGTTCGCCGGGCTGATGTCGTCGTGGGTGTCCGCGGTGATCACCCGCTCGTGGATGCCTCGGGCCCGCTCGACGAGGGCCTCCTCCGACTCGGGGGCGTCGGCGGCGGGGCCGCCGCACGCGGCGAGGGAGAGGAGCGAGAGGAGGGCGAGGCGCTTCAGGACGCTCGGGGACGGGTTCATGGGATGGGCGGGCTGGGGTCGGGGCCGTGGGCAGACGAGGGGGGACATTAGGGCCCCTCGGCCGAACGGGAAACCCGCCGGCCTCACCCCCCGGCGGCGGAGCCTCCGGCCACGCTCGTCCGCGTGGCCCAGGAGAGGATCCGCACGGGCGTGCCCGCGCCTGCGCAGGCGGCGTCGGCCTGGAGGCGTCCGGCGCCCACCGGGCCGAAGTACTCCCGTCCGCCGTCGCCTTCACCGGCCACGAGCCGCTCCACCCCGAAGGTCTCTCCCGAGACCCAGCCACCACCCCCGGCCAGAGGCACGCACGCCAGCGAGATCTCCACCGAGGTCGGGGTGCCTGGGAACGCGCGCACGTCGCCTTCCGACGGCCGCGCCTCCGGGTCCCAGAGCGCCAAGTCCACCTCCTCGAACTCCCGCGCTTCGTCACCGGGGGTGATGGGCACCCGGGGGTCGTCGCCCATCAGGGGGATCCGCCAGAAGCCGGTGGTGACGGAGACGTAGGCGCCCAGCAGCCGCTCCGCCCTGTCCCGCCGGCTCCGGTCCACGTACACCCGGCGCTCGCGCATGGAGAGGTACGCCACGGGAGACCCGGAGAGCGGCGCCGTGAGGTGGACGGCGTCTCCGGACCACCCCCGCAGCGAGGGCGGGGGGGCGGGATCGGGCTCACGGGGCCTGGCGCCCGACTCGCCGGGCGCGGCGGCCCCCCCGGGCGCGCCGGGAGTCGGCGCCTCCCGGCAGGCGAGGGACCCCACGAGGGGCCCGGCGAGGCCCGCCGCCAGGGCGCGGCGCAGGAACGTGCGTCGGTCGGGAGACATGGCCCCTACGATCCCCGGCGCCCCGGCGCGGGTCAAGGACGGGGACGCGGGAGGCGGAGGGGGAGGGACTCCGGTTAGTTTTCGGGCACAACCGCCGACAAGGACGGCGGAGGCGCGCTGGCGGCTCCGCCGAGCGAGGTCATATGAGCGTCTTCGAGATCGTGGGTCTCGTCGTGGTGGGGATCGGATTCCTGGGCCTCATCGCGTACGTTGCGCGACACGCGCGCCAATGGGACGACGACTGATACACGGAGCGGCACCTTTGAGCGACACCCTCCCCTGCCAGCGGGACGCCTTCGGCCTCCCCGGTGACCTGCACTACCTGAACTGCGCCTACATGGGCCCCCTCCCCCGCGTCACCGAGGAGGCGGGCATCCAGGGGATCCGCAGGAAGCGCGTCCCCACGGGGATCCACCCCAAGGACTTCTTCGAGACCAGCGACAAGGTCCGCCGCCTCTTCTCCGACCTCGTGAACGCCGGCGACCCCGAGCGGGTGGCCATCCTCCCCGGCGTGTCGTACGGCGTGGCGGTGGCGGCGCGGAACCTGCGGGTGGCGGCGGGCCAGAACGTGGTCCTCACCCACGAGCAGTTCCCGGGCAACGTCCACGCGTGGACCCGGCTGGCCCGGGAGAGCGGCGCCGAGGTGCGCTTCGCCACCCCGCCCGCCGGCCCCGGCCGCGGGCAGGCCTGGAACGAGGCCCTCCTGGGGCACATCGACGCGGCCACCGCCGTGGTGGCCGTTCCCCACGTCCACTGGACCGACGGCACCCGCTTCGACCTGGTGGAGGTGGGGCGCCGGTGCCGGGAGGTGGGGGCGGCGCTGGTGGTGGACGCCACCCAGTCGGTGGGGGCGCTGCCCTTCGACGTGGCCGAGATCCAGCCCGACGCCCTCATCGTGGCGGCGTACAAGTGGCTCCTGGGGCCGTACGCTGTGGGCATGGGGTACTTCGGCCCCCGCTTCGACGACGGCACGCCCCTGGAGGAGACCTGGATCGGCCGGGAGCGGAGCGAGGACTTCCAGAACCTGGTGACGTACCGGGACGGGTATCAGCCCGGGGCGGTGCGCTACGACGTGGCGGAGCGCTCCAACTTCGCGCTGCTCCCCATGGCCGTGGCATCGCTGGAGCTGGTCACGGCGTGGCGCCCCGAGCGCATCCAGGCGTATTGCCGGGACCTCACCGCCGTCGCGCTGGAGGAGGCCGCGGGGCTGGGCTTCACCGTGGAGGACGAACGGTGGCGGGGGAGCCACCTCTTCGGGCTGCGCATGCCCCCGGGGCTGGACCTGGCGGGGCTGAAGGAGGCGCTGGAGCGGCGGAAGGTGGTGGCCTCGCTCCGTGGCACGGCGCTGCGCCTCTCGCCCAACGTCTACAACGACGCCGCGGACCTGGATGCACTCCTGGAGGGGCTCAGGGAGGCGGTGGGGTAGGCAGACCGGGGAGGCCGTCTCCTACCGCACCCCGAACACGATGCGGGCCTGGGCGCCCACGCGGATCCCCTGCTCCGCGAACCACCCCTTCCGCACCTCCAACGCGAACATGGCCGCCGCCGTGCTCTCGTGGGGATCGGTGGTCTGGGGCTCCATCTGTTGGATGTCCACCACCACGAAGGCGGCGTTCAGGAAGGCGATGTCCAGGGGCACGTAGGTGTTCTGCATCCAGAACGAGCGGATGGACGTGTCCTCGAAGACGAAGAGCATGCCGGTGCCGTCGGGGACCTCCTGCCGGTACATGAGCCCCTGGGCCCGCTCGTCGGGCGTGGACGCCACCTCGGCCACCACCGTGTCCGCCCCGAAGATGACCCAGGCCTTTCCCGCCTCCGGAATGCGGGGCTGGGCCGGCGGCTCCGCGGCGGCCGGTGCCTCCGACGGGGCTCCGGGGGCCTCGGCGGGCATGTCGCCCCCCTGGGCCTGGGTGCAGCCCGTCAGGGCGAAAAGCCCGAGAATCCCTGCGATTCCTGCCGTCTGGAACGCCCTCACGGGGCTCCTCCGCTCTTCGGGGTGGTTGCGCGCGGGCCCCGGCCTCCCGAGAATCCGCCGACCCTGATAACTTATGCGGCTCCGCGCCGGGGCCCAGGGGGCCGTCTATGCCTCCCCGGGACCGGATACGGCGCGGGGCGGAGCACGATGGAGGCGTCGCGGGACGCCGAGGAGTCGTCGGAACATGGTCGATCAGGCCCTTCTGGACATTCTGGTGTGTCCGGAGACCAAGCAGCCCGTCCGCCTGGCGGACGAGGCCCTCTTGTCACGCCTGAACGCCCGGATCGCCGCGGGCGGCGTGAGGAACCGCGGCAAGGAGCCCGTCACCGATCCGGTCCCGGCGGGACTGGTGCGGAAGGACGGGCTTCTGCTTTACCCGGTTCGCGACGACATCCCCATCATGCTCATCGACGAAGCCATCCCCCTTAGGGAAGGCGAAGCCAAGCGCTGACATCGGTTGGGAAGCGCCGTCGGGTCCGGGCGACTGGACATCGGCGGCGCCGAGCCAATCTTTATCGAGAATCATTCTCCGTTGCTCCCCCGGGAGCACGGCAAGGCCACGGTAGCCATTCAGGTGAGGAACATGGCGCGACTTCGGAGCCGGGGAGTTCCCGTGCTGCTGCTCACGCTGATCGCGGCGGCATGCAATCAGACCCCTACCCCCGGGCTGGCGCGGGGCGAGGCCCTCTTCGAGACCTGCGTGCCGTGCCACGGCGCGAACGGGTCGGGGAACCAGGTGCTGGCCGCTCCCGCCATCGCCGGCCTCCCGCAGTG
This sequence comes from Gemmatimonadota bacterium, assembly GCA_045863275.1. Classification (GTDB taxonomy): domain Bacteria; phylum Gemmatimonadota; class Gemmatimonadetes; order Longimicrobiales; family Gaopeijiaceae; genus SZUA-318. Next base: position 25,936 of record BTVB01000016.1, on the reverse strand, counting down.
GTACGTGGAGGCCCAGCTCCGGAAGTTCCAGGCCGCGCACCGGGGCGGGAACGCCTTCGACACCACGGGCATCCGCATGAAGTCCATGTCCTGGTCCCTGGACCTGCAGGGGGACCTGGAGTCGGTGGCCGAGTACGTGGCCTCCATGCCCGGCACCAGCCCGGCCCCGGCCCTCGAGGGGGGTGACCCCCAGGCGGGCCAGGCCACCTACGCGGTGTGCGCCGCCTGCCACGGTCCCGACGGGCGCGGCAACGAGGCGGTCCAGGCCCCGCCCCTGGTGGGCCAGAGCGATTGGTACCTCCTGGCGCAGCTCCACAAGTTCAAGGCCGGCTGGCGCGGCGGGAACTCCGCGGACACGTGGGGCGCCACCATGCGCCCCAACGCCCTCATGCTCGACGACGCGGCCATGCTGAATGTGGTCGCCTACATCCAGACCCTGTCATGAGCCACCACGACGCGACCCCCGCCGCCCACGACGCCGAAGACACCGCGCTGGCGCCTCCGCCCGACGACCGGAACCCGGCGCTCATCGACGCCGAGCACGCGTTCATCATCACGCTGATCAGCTCCGCGCTGTTCATCGGCGCGGTGTTCGTCTTCATCCTCTGACCCCGGCGGATTCCGATCCATGGTCGAGAGACTCATCCAGCAGGCCTCCTCCTACGCCGGCTCCATCGACGGGCTCATCCTGCTCGTCACGGTGCTCGTGGGATTCTGGTTCCTATTGGCCGAGGGGATCTTCTTCTGGCTGGTCTGGAAGTTCCGGGCCAAGCCGGGCGTGAAGTCCCAGTACATCACCGGCAAGGAGAAGCACCTCAAGCGGTGGATCACCATCCCCCACGCGCTGGTGCTCGTGTGCGACGTGTTCATCATCGTCGGCGCCGTGCAGGTGTGGTACAACGTCAAGCAGCACCTCCCCGAGGCCGACACCACCGTGCGGGTCATCGGCCAGCAGTGGGCGTGGGTGTTCCAGCACCCCGGCCTGGACAACGAGCTGGACACGGCCGACGACATCTGGACCACCGACGACCTGTACGTCCGGGGTGACCGGACCTACCACTTCCAGCTCACGTCCCGGGACGTGCTCCACAACTTCTCGGTCCCGGTGTTCCGCCTGAAGCAGGACGCGGTCCCCGGCCGGACCATCACCGGGTGGTTCCATCCCACCAAGACGGGAACGTTCGACATCCAGTGCGCGGAGATCTGCGGCATCGGCCACGGCGTGATGCTGGGCCGGATCAACGTGCAGAGCGAGCTCGAGCACGCCGCTTGGATCGCCCAGAACAGCTCCGTCAGCGCCCAGTAGGGAGAGGAAGAGAGCGATGGCCCAGGCAGCCACCGTCGAGACCCACGGCCACGAGCATCACGCTCACGAGCACCACGGGCCCCAGGGGATCCTGAAGTACATCTGGTCCACGGACCACAAGATCATCGCCATGCAGTACCTGTTCACCGGCATGTTCATGGGCCTGGTGGGCGGTCTGATGGCGTACGTCTTCCGCATGCAGCTCGCCTTCCCCGGCGTCTCCGTGCCAGGGTTCGGCGTGGTGTCGCCCGGCGAGTACAACGCCCTGGTCACCAGCCACGGCTCCATCATGATCTTCTGGGTGGCGATGCCGGTGCTCATCGCCGCCTTCGGGAACTTCCTCATCCCGCTCATGATCGGCGCGGACGACATGGTGTTCCCCCGGATCAACCGGTTGTCCTACCAGATCTTCCTGCTGTCGGCGATCCTGATCCTCGCGTCGCTGGTGGTGGAGGGCGGCGGCTTCGGCGGCGCGTGGACGGCGTACCCGCCCCTCTCGGCCAACTGGGAGTACAACCTCACCCGGCTGGGATCCACCATGTGGCTCCTGGCCGTGGCGCTGGAGTTCGTGGCGTTCCTCCTGGGCGGCATCAACTTCATCGTCACGCTCATGAACGCCCGCGCCCCGGGCATGAAGGCCTACGACATCCCCATGGTCGTGTGGATGATCGTCATCGCCAGCATCCTCTTCATGCTGTCGGTGGGCCCGCTCATCGCCGGCGCGGTGATGCTCCTCTTCGACCAGACGCTGGGCACCGGGTTCTTCGACCCGGCCCGGGGCGGCGACCCCATCCTCTGGCAGCACCTCTTCTGGTTCTTCGGCCACCCCGAGGTGTACGTGGTGCTGCTGCCGGCCATCGGCATCGTCATCGAGATCGTGGCCACCTTCGCCCGCAAGAAGCTCTTCGGCTACAAGATCATGCTCTACACGGCGGTGGCCACCGGCGTGCTGAGCTTCTTCGTGTGGGCCCACCACCAGTTCATCGCCGGCATCGACCCGCGGATGGCCAACGTCTTCACCGTGACGACGCTGCTCATCTCCGTGCCCATCGCCGAGCTCATGTTCGTGATGATCGCCACGCTGTACGGCGGCTCCATCACGCTGAACACGCCCATGCTGTGGGCGCTGGCGTTCATCGCCGAGTTCCTCATCGGCGGCGTCACCGGGATCTTCCTGGGCGCCTCCGGGGCCGACATCTACCTGCACGACACCTACTTCGTGCTGGCCCACTTCCACTACACGTTCTTCCCCATCGCCATCATCGGGACCTTCGCGGCGCTGACGTACTGGTTCCCGAAGATGTTCGGGCGGATGATGAACGACACCCTGGGCAAGATCCACTTCTGGGGCACGGTCATCCCGTTCAACTTCATCTTCATCCCGCTCTTCGTGCTCGGGCTGGGCGGCCAGCACCGCCGCATCTACAACTTCCAGAACTTCCCCGAGCTGGCGGAGATGCAGCCGCTGCGCATCCTCGCGACGATCTCCCTCATCGTCATGCTGCTCTTCCAGATCCCCTTCTTCTGGAACCTCTTCCACAGCATGAGGAAGGGGCCGATCGCCGGGAAGAATCCCTGGAAGGCGAACACGCTGGAGTGGACGGCGGAGTCGCCGCCGCCCCACGGCAACTGGCCCCCGGACCAGATGCCCAAGGTCTACCGTGGTCCCTACGAGTACGGTCACCCGGACCGCGAAGAGGACTACTGGCCGCAAAATCTTCCCAACTGAGGTCGACCCAACGTGCAGAAGCCCATCGCGACCACCCGTAGCGCCACGGGGATCCCCACCGGCCGTCTGGCCATCTGGTGGGTCCTCGCCTCCGAGGTCGTCATCTTCGGAGGCCTGCTGGCCTCCTACCTCATGTTCCGCCTCGGCCACCCGGAGTGGGCCAACGCGGCGGCGGTGACCAACACCTACATCGGGGCCTTCAACACCTTCGTCCTGCTGAGCTCCAGCTTCACGGCTGTGCTGGCCCACCAGGCGGCGGAGAACGGCGACGGGAAGCAGGCCGCCCGCTACCTGATGATGACCATCGCCGGCGCGCTGATCTTCCTCATCGTGAAGGGCTTCGAGTGGACCTCGGAGATCAGCCACGGCTACACGATCACGGCCAACGGCTTCTGGTCCTTCTACTACACCGCCGCGGGCCTGCACGCCGCCCACGTCATCGCGGGCGCCATCATCATGGGCTTCATCGCCGTGGACGCCGCCAAGGGCAAGGAGCTCCAGAGGGTGGAGCTCATCGGCATCTACTGGCACTTCGTGGACGTGGTCTGGATCTTCCTCTTCCCCCTGCTCTACATCGCCAAGTAGGTGGCCCACATGTCCGAGCACGACAAGCACGAGGGCGAGCATCACGCTCACCACCCGAACTACAAGAAGATCTACTTCATTCTCCTGGGTCTCCTGGTGGTCAGCATCCTGGGTCCCGAGGCGGGAATCGTCTGGGTCACGCTGGTGACGGCCTTTGGCGTAGCCCTGATCAAGGCGAATATGGTGGTGCAGAATTTCATGCACCTGAGGTGGGAGAAGCGCATCATGAAGTGGATGCTGGCGACGTCCGTGGTGCTCATGTTCCTGCTCTTCGCAGGGGTGGCGCCCGACGTCATGAAGCACGAGGGCACCCGGTGGGTGAACAACGCCGCTCTGGCCGCCACGGAGCGCGGGATCGAAGCCCCGCACCACGAGGGTGAAGAGGCCGCCGCGGAGGAGCACGCAGCCGAGCCCGCCGAGGGCGAGGCGGTGGTCGCCGCCGAGGCGGAGCAGCAGGCCTTCGACGCCAAGGGCGCCTTCACGACGGTGTGCGCCACGTGCCACGGCCCCGCCGGCGCCGGCGACGGCCCGGGCGCGGCCGCCCTCAACCCCAAGCCCGCCAACTTCGGCGACGCCGCGTTCTGGCAGGGCAAGACGGACGAGGAGCTGGTGAAGGCCATCCGCGAGGGCGGCGCTGCGGTGGGCAAGTCGCCGCTCATGCCCGCGTGGGGCGGCCTCTACGACGAGGCCAAGGCCAAGGCCCTGGTGGCGTACATCAAGACGTTCCGGAAATAGTCGCTGCTCCTGCCCATGAACAGCGCGGTCCTGCCCGTGGGCTCCCGACCGGAGCCTCAACCCCGCCGGAAGCTGGTTTCCGACGGGGTGCTGGGCATGCTGTTGTTCGTGTTCACCGAGGCCATGGTCTTCGCCGGCCTGATCTCGGCCCACACCATCGTGAAGTCGCGGGCCGCCGGGCAGATGTGGCCGCCTTTCGGGCAACCCCGCCTCCCGGTGGAGGAGACGGCGGTGAACACCGCGGCGCTGCTGGTGAGCGGGCTGGCGCTGGTCTTCGCCCACTTCGCGTTCCGCAGGAAGCCCCGGCGAGCGCTCATCCCCATGGGGGTGGCCACGCTCCTGGGCACGTTCTTCGTGGCCTTCCAGGGCCGCGAGTGGGTGGCGCTCCTCCGGGAGGGCCTCACGCTGACGTCCAGCACGTACGGCGGCTTCTTCTACCTCATCGTCGGAACCCACGCCCTCCACGCCGTAGCGGCCATCGCCTGCCTCGGGTGGGCGTGGGTCCGCCTCAAGGGGCAGCGCCTCACCGCCTCCCAGTTCGGGACGGTGGCGCTCTTCTGGTACTTCGTGGTGCTGGTGTGGCCCGTCCTGTACCTGAGGGTGTACCTCTGATGCGCCGCGTGGCCGTCGTCGCCCTGGCCCTGGCGCTGCTGGTCCTCCTCCCGGAGGCGGCATGGGCCTGCCCCGTGTGCTTCGACCCCCGGGACGAGAACCGGGTGGCGTTCCTGGCCACCACGGTCTTCCTCAGCCTGGTCCCGCTGGGGATGGTGGGCGGTCTGGGGCTCTGGCTCCGCAAGCGCGCCCGGGAGCTCCGGGGGCTGCCGCCGGAGGACGGGGAGTAGGGCGCTTCCGGCGGAAACCGCCGTTCTGGATCAGGCCGAGGACCGCCAGGAGCCCGTCTTCATCTCGCGTCGCGACCATGAAGACATCGTGCTCATGCCCGCGGGGGACGACCGCGTTGACATCCTCATGGGGCGGTATCACTACTGACGGTCGCCACGGTGGCCACCTCCGCCTGCAGGGCCAGCGATCCATGGACGACTCGCAGCTTCCCGAGCATCTCCGCCCCCGTCGCAATACCGCCCCGCCTCCCCCCCGGAAGAAGGGGCTCCGCGACACCGACACCGCCCAGAGCGTCACCGTGCTGCGCGCGTCCTTGTGGGGGATCCTCGGAGCGGTGCTGGGCGGCGCGCTGGGCTTCTTCCTGGGGTCGCCGCTGGCCATGCTCGTCCTCGCGGTGCTGGGCTGGGGCTTCGTCACCGGGACGACGCTCCTCCTCACCAACGCCGCCGGGAGCGCCGCCTCCACGCTGTACGCCCCCGGCTCCGGGTCCCCGCCGCGGAAGAAGGAGTACTCCCAGGCCGAGTCGCTGGTGGCCCGCGGGCTCTACGCCGAGGCGGTGACGGCCTTCGAGCTGGCCGTGGCCCAGGACCCCACCGACCCCACGCCCTACCTCCGGATCGCGCGCACCTACCGGGACCACCTGGGCCGGCCCGAGGATGCGGCCCGCTGGTTCAAGAGGGCGCTGAGGGAGGCGGCGGCACCGCCGGGGCTGGTGACGCTGACCCGAAAGGAGCTGGTGGAGCTCTACGCCTACCGCATGGGCACGCCGGAGCGAGCGCTTCCCGACCTGGCCCGCATGGCCGAGGAGCTGGAAGGGACGCCCGACGGCGCGTGGGCCGCCGCCGAGCTGAAGGCCATCAAGGAGCGGATGTAGGAGGCGCTTCCGGGCCCCCCTCGGGGGCAGGCGGGCCCAGGGTCCAGCTCCCCAGGAGCAGGTCCAGGCGGTGGTTCACGCGGAGGCCGGCTACGCCGTGGGGTCGGGCCTCGACGGTGGGCATGATGAAGACCACCGTGCCGTTGATGAGGAAGCGCGTCTCGTCGCCCCGGACCTCGACGGCCAGCGTGTTCACCGGCGTCTCGCCGTCCAGCACCACGCGCTGCACCGCGTTGTGGCTCATCCACTCCACCACGGGTTCGGTGGCCGAGCCCGCCCGCCGCCGCACCGTGAAGTCACCGGTGGCCCGGACCAGGAGGTAGAGATACGAGGCCGCCGGGCCGTCCAGGCCCCGCCCCCCCACGAAGAGGCCGTACGCCTCCCGGTAGGCGACCGGCGCGCCCATGAGCGTGAGCGTGGCCTCCACGCGGAAGTCACCCCTGGGGATGGTATCCTGGGGGCGCCAGGCGGTGCCCGCCGGACCGGTGGTGAAGCGGACGCCCTCGGGGGTCTCGGCGGTGGTGAACTGCCCCGGGTCCACCCGGTCCCGGTCCAGCTCCACCCGGTAGCCGCCGGGCTGGAGGGGTGGCCCGGGGGGCGCCTCCTCCTCGGCGGGAGCGCACGCGCCCAGGGCGAAGGCGGCGGCGACGGCCGCCAGCAATCCCCTCCTCACGCCATCTTCCTCCGCTTCCGCTTCATGAAGTCCATCATGATGTACTGGCCCAACGTCAGCGTGCTGGTGAAGTACGCCTTGCCCCGGGCGATCTCCGAGACCTTCTGGACGAACTGCACCAGGTAGGGGTCGCGCGCCAGCATGAAGGTGTTGATGAGGACGCCCGCCTTCCGGCACGCCGCCACCTCCTGGAACGTGCGCTGGAGGATGTGGCCGTCCAGCCCCCCGGAGTTGGTGTAGACCTTGCCGTCGGGGAGCGTCATGGCGCTGGGCTTCCCGTCGGTGATCATGATGATCTGGCGCATGTCCTTCTTCTGCGCCGCCAGGATGCGCCGGGCGATCTCGAAGCCTTCGGCGGTGTTGGTGTGGAAGGGGCCCACCTGGGCTTTGGCGAGCTGGGAGAGGGGGATCTCCTGGGCCCGGTCGCCGAAGGTCACCACGCGGAGCGTGTCGCCGGGGAACTGGGTGCGGATGAGGTGGGACAGCGCCAGCGCCACCCGCTTGGCCGGCGTGAAGCGGTCCTCGCCGTACAACACCATGGAATGGCTCACGTCCAGCATGAGCACGGTGGCGCAGGACGAGCGGTACTCGGCCTGGTGCACCATGAGGTCCCCGTGCTCCAGGTCCAGGGGGACCCTGAGCCCCTCCCGCTCGATGGCGTTCTTCAGCGTGGCGGGGATGTCCAGGTTCATGGTGTCGCCGAACTCGTAGGGGCGCGACGCAGCCTCCGCCTCCACGCCCGTGGAGAGCCACGGCGTGTCGTGGCTCCCGAAGGCCGCCTTGCCCAGGGCGCCCAGCAGCCCCTTGAGGGCCCGGTACCCCAGGAAGTCCATCCCCTTCTGCGTGAGGTTGAACTGGACCTGCTGGGCCGCCTCCCGCGCCTCGTCCACCTGCCCCTGGCCGGTGACGTCGTACGTGGCGCCCGGGAGCGACGGCTTGCCCCCCTCCACGGTGATGAAGCCCTCCTCCACCATCTTCTGGATGAGGTCGTCCAGGAGCTCGGCGAGCTGGCGCTGGACCTCCTCGTCGCCCTGCCCCTCGCCGCGGAGCTCGTCGATCATCTCCGGGGTGAGCTGGCCGCTCTCGAGGAGGGCCCGGAGGAGCGCGTTCTTCAACGCGTCGGTGGAGTTGGTGTCCTCCAGGCCCGACCAACCCCAGTAGGGGTGGAAGTTGGGTCCGCCGGCGAAGCCCCCGTCCATGAGGAAGTCGGAGAGGAGCTCCATGAGGGACTCGAGGTTGAGGGCGTCCACCCAGCGGCCCTTGTACTTCGAGTAGGTGGTGAACCGCATGCCCCTGGAGACCTCCTGAGTTGGTCGAGACCCGTATGCGAAGCGTACCCTCGCGGGGTAGGTTGGCGCCATGACGACGCCCCCGACCCAGCGCGCCCGCCGCCGGCCTCCTTCGCCCGAAGAGATCGGGACGCTCCGCGCGGCGCTCCTGGCCCACTACGACCGCCACCGCCGTGACCTCCCCTGGCGAGGCGAGACGGACCCGTACCGCGTCTGGGTGTCGGAGGTGATGCTCCAGCAGACCCGGGTGGAGACGGTGGTTCCCTACTACAGGCGATGGCTGGAGCGGTTCCCCGACGTGGAGGCGCTGGCCGACGCCGCCGAGGACGACGTGCTCCTGGCCTGGCAGGGCCTCGGGTACTACCGGAGGGCCCGGGGGCTCCACGCTGGTGCCGCCGTGGTGCGCGAGCGCCACGGGGGCGTGGTGCCGGACACGGTGGAGGAGCTGAGGGCCATCCCCGGCGTGGGGGAGTACACCGCCGGGGCGGTGGCCAGCATCGCCTTCGGCGTGCCCACCCCCGCCGTGGACGGGAACGTGAGGCGCGTCCTGGCGCGGCTCTTCGACGAGGCTTCGCCGGCCCCCACCTGGCTCCGGGAGACGGCCGGCGCGCTGGTGGACACCGAGCGCCCGGGCGACTGGAACCAGGCGCTCATGGAGCTGGGGGCGACGGTGTGCGTGCCCCGGCGGCCGCGGTGCGGTGCGTGCCCGGTGGGGGGGTGGTGCCGGGCGCGCGCCGCCGGGACGGAGGAGGAGCGGCCGGCGCGGGTGGCGAAGAAGGAGGTGCCGAGCCGGACCTTCGTGACGGCGGTGGTGGTGGACGCTCGCCGTCGAGCCCTGGTGGCCCGCCGCCGGTCGGGCGGGCTGCTCGCGAGGATGTGGGCGTTCCCCGACGGGGAGGTGGGGGAGGGTGCCGAGGGTGCCGAGCTGCACGCCTCCGCCTGCGAGGTGGCCGCGGCGGCGGGGGCGGCCTCGACGGCGTGGGCAGCCTCGACGGCGTGGGCAGCCTTGGCCGGTTCGCAGATCCCCGGGGGCGCCGCGGATCTCCGCATGCTCCCCCCGGTCCGCCACCGCTTCACCCACCTGGACGCCACGTACCGCCCGGTGCTGCTGGCGGGGCGGGGGGAGGACGGCGAGAATCGTCGGTGGATCCCCCTGGAGGAGCCCTGGCCCGTGGCGCTCCCCGTGGCCCAGCAGAAGATCGCCCGGGCCGCCCGCGCCGCCCTGGCCCAGCCCTGAAATCCGAGACACGAGAGACCCGCGCCATGCGCATACGCCAGACGACCTGGATGCAGGTCGAGGAATACCTGAAGCACGACGCCCGCTGCGTCGTCCCCCTGGGGAGCACGGAGCAGCACGCGTACCTGAGCCTGTGCGTGGACGCCATCCTGGCGGAGAAGGTGGGCGCCGACGCCGCGGCGCCCCTGGGCGTGCCCGTCTTCCCCGTGCTGTCCTACGGCATCACCCCGTACTTCATGGCCTATCCCGGCACCGTCACGCTGAGCCAGGGGACCTACGAGCGCGTGGTGGGCGAGATCCTCGCGGCGCTCCACGCCCATGGCTTCCGTCGCTTCCTGGTGGTGAACGGGCACGGGGGGAACTCCGTGGCCCGCCATGCCGCGGAGGCGTGGGCGGCGGGGCGGAAGGGCACGCGGGTGCTCTGGCACGACTGGTGGAAGGCGCCCCGGACCATGGCCGCGGTGAAGGCCATCGACGAGGCCGCCTCCCACGCCTCGTGGATGGAGGGCTTTCCCTGGACGCGGATCTCCACCGTGACGGCGCCGGAGGGGCACAAGCCGTCGGTGGACCTGAGCGGGCGCGAGACCCTCACCCCCGCCCAGTTCCGCGAGCGCCTGGGCGACGGCTCCTTCGGAGGCTGGTACGAGCGCCCCGACGAGGAGCTGCTGGCCATCTGGGACATCGCCGTGGAGGAGACCCGGGCGCTCCTCGAGGGAGGGTGGACCTCATGAACATCCAGTTCGAGGGACGGACGGTGCTGGTGACCGGGGCCGGGCACGGCTTCGGCCGGGCCATCGCCGGGGCCTTCGCCACGCGCGGCGCCCGGGTCTTCGCGTGCGACGTGAACGCCGAGGGGCTGGCCGAGACCGCCGACGTGGTGGGCGAGGCATGCACGGTGTCGGTGGTGGACGTCACGCAGCGGGACGCCGTCCACGCCTGGGCCAGGGAGGCGCTGGACGCCACCGGCCGCGTGGACGTCCTGGTCAACAACGCCGGCGGCGTGCTCGGCCAGGTCGGGCGGCCCCTGGAGGAGATCACTCCCCAGGAGTGGCACGGCATCGTGGCCGTGAACATGAGCGGCGCCTTCTGGTGCTCCCAGGCGGTGGCGCCCGCCATGAAGCAGGCCCGCTACGGCCGCATCGTGAACATCAGCAGCGGCGCGGGGCTGGGCGTGAGCCTCACCGGCATCCAGGCGTACGCCACGGCCAAGGCCGGGCAGATCGGCCTCACCCGCCAGCTCGCCCACGAGCTGGGCCCCTGGGGGATCACCGTGAACAACGTGGCCCCCGGCTTCGTGCGCTCCAACCCCAGCACCGAGCGCCAGTGGGACTCCTACGGCCCCGAGGGCCAGAAGGCCCTGGTGGAGCGCATCGCGCTGAAGCGCCTGGGCACCCCGGCGGACATCGCCCACGCGGTGCTCTTCTTCGCGTCGGAGTTCGCGGGGTGGGTTACCGGGCAGGTGCTTTCGGTGGACGGGGGGAAGGGGCGGTAGGAGGCTCGTTCGGAATCGTGGCGCCCGACTGACTTCCCGAGCATATTGGCTGCGCCCGGCCGCACCCTACGGGTGCCGTGCGGGCGCCGTTCCGTGGCCTGGCCGTACTTCCCTCCTGCGCATCCCCCCCGCGCAGGCCGGTCCGGGGAGCGGGTATCATTGCATCGTGACCGACCCAAATTCCCACGAGCCCATACGCGCAGCTCTTCGCATACTCTCGCTCCGTCAGTGCATTCCCGAAGGGACGCAGGGTCACTCGCGGGGAGGGGTAGCTGGCCCCGGGAGGGGGGAGGGGGAACTCACGGGGTGCGGAGATGCAGTCGTTAACTGAAATGCGCACGATCGATGTGAGGTAGCCAGGATGGGGAGCAGGACAGCGCCTCCACGCGGAAGCCGGCGGCCTGGAAGAGGGCCCGCCCCTCGGGACCCGCGGCGAAGTCCAGGAAGGCCGCCGCGGTCTCCGGGGCCCCGGAGCCGGCCAGCACCGCCGCGGGGTACCGCACGGGACGGTGGCTCCCCGCCGGGAAGGCGAAGGCCACCTCCACCTGGGGCTGCCCCACCGCGTCGGTTCGGTACACCACGCCGGCGTCGGCTTCGCCGCGGGCCACCCACTCCAGCGCGCCCCGCACCGAGCCCCCTCGCACCACCCGCCCGGCCACCGCGTCCCACACGCCGGCGCTCTCCAGGGCTTCCCGGGCGTAGCGCCCGGCAGGGACGTTCTCGCCGGCCAGGGCCAACCTGCCGTATTGAGCCAGGGCGGAGGCGTCGGCGGGATGGGGGGATCCGCGGCGGACCACCACCACCAGCTCGTTGCCCAGGAAGTCGCGCTCCGACCCCGCGAGCACGCCCCCGCGCTCGAGGAGCCAGTCCATCCACGCCCGGTCCGCCGAGAAGAAGGCGTCCGCGGGAGCGCCTTCCAGCGCCTGGGCCGCCAGGCGCGACGAGGCGTCGAAGGAGAAGCGGACCGGCACCCCGCCGTTCCGCTCCCAGGCCTCGGCCACCGCCGGGAGGACGTCGGTGAGGCTGGCCGCCGCCAGCACCAGGAGATCCCGGGGCGCCCCCTGCGCGGCGGCGGGGTGGGCCCGCGCGGCTCCCAGGACCAGGACGAAGGCCAGCACCGGGGCCAGGATCGGAACCAGGATCGGGGCCAGAGCCGGAGAGGGAGCCGCCGCAGGGATGCGGCGGGCGCGGTGCGGGAGCGCTCGAGGGCGAGGGTTCATGGGCGCGGCGTCATGGGCGCGGGACGTTACCCCGGGCGCGGCGGAATGTGCAACCGGCCCGCCTTGCCCACCGGGGGCGGACCGCGCGTTATTGGGCGCATGCTCATTCCGCCCTCCGACCGTCCGGTGTCGCGCAGCGTCGTGGAGGTCCGCAGCTACGAGCTGGACTCCTTCGGCCACGCAAATCACGCCGTCTTCCTCAACTGGCTCGAGTTCGGCCGCTTCGAGGCGCTCCGCCAGGCCGGCCACCCCTACCAGGACATCGTGGCCCGCGGGTGGGGCATCTACGTGGTGCGCGTGGAGGTGGACTACCTCGTGGAGGCCCGTCTGGGAGACCGGTTGGCCGTCCTGACGTGGGCCGACGGGTACAGGCGCAGCTCCATGGTGCTGGCGCAGCAGGTGGTCCGGGAGGACGACTCCACCGCGGAGGTCGCCCGGGGCCGGGTCACCGCCGTGTGGATCGGCCCCGACGGGCGGCCCCTCCGCGTCCCCGCCGAGATCCGGGCGGCGCTGGGCGGCGACGGACCCCCCGTCCCTTGACGGCCGCGAGCCCCGCGTCGATCCTCGAACCCTCCTCCCGCCCTCCTCACGGAGCACACCCATGACCTCCCGTCGCCGCCTCCCCGGCGTCTTCGCCTCCCTCTTCGCCCTGGCCCTGGGCGCCTGCGCCCCCGGGGACACCGAGGCTCCCGCCGCCGCCTCCGTCGCCGCCGCGGGATCCCCGTCCCCGCTGTCGGCACGGTGCGCCGACGACAACGGGGGGATCACCCTGCCCGAGGGCTTCTGCGCCATCGTGGTGACCGACAGCCTCCCCGGCGCGCGTCACCTGGCGGTTGCCTCCAACGGAGACGTCTTCGTGGCTCTCCAGAATCGGAGAGCGGGGCGCGACGCCCCGGTGGACACGGGCGGCGTGGCGGTGCTACGTGACAGCGACGGCGACGGCCGTGCCGACGTCCTGGAGCGGTGGGGCGTGAACGGGGGCAACGACGTGCTCCTCGCCGAAGGCTACGTGTACCACAGCCCCAACGACGCGGTGCTCCGCTACCCCTTCGAGAGCGGCGCCCTGACGCCCACGGGCGCCCCCGACACGCTGGTCTCCGGGCTCCCCGCCGACCGGAACCACACGGCCAAGAGCATCGCCCTCGGGCCCGACGGCAGCCTGTACGTGAACATCGGCTCGCCGTCCAACGCGTGCATGCAGCAGACCCGCACCCCCGGCTCGCCGGGCCAGGACCCGTGCCCCGAGCTGGAGACCCGGGCGGGCATCTGGCGCTTCGCCGCCGACCGCACGGGGCAGACCCAGGCCGACGGCACCCGCTTCGCCACCGGGCTCCGGAACGTGGTGGCGCTGCGCATGCACCCGGGCTCGGGCGTGCTCTACGGGGCCGTCCACGGCCGCGACCAGCTCCACGACATGTGGCCCGACCGCTTCACGGTGGACCAGAGCACGGAGAAGCCGTCGGAGGAGTTCGTGCGCCTGGACGAGGGCGCCGACTTCGGATGGCCGTACTGCTACCACGACCCCGCGGCCGGCCTCAAGGTGCTGGCCCCAGAGTTCGGAGGCGACGGCCAGGAGGTGGGACGCTGCGCCGACAAGGCCATGCCCATCATCGGCTTCCCTGCCCACTGGGCTCCCAACGACCTGGAGTTCTACACCGGCTCCCAGTTCCCCCCTTCCTACCAGGGCGGCGCGTTCATCGCCTTCCACGGATCGTGGAACCGGGCGCCCAACCCCCAGGACGGCTACCGGGTGGTCTTCGTCCCCGCCAATGACGGTGGGTTCGCTTCGGAGTGGCAGGTCTTCGCCGACGGCTTCCGGAAGGACGGGGGCGCCGACGCGGGCAACAGCGCGCGCCCGGTGGGTCTGGCCGTGGGCCCCGACGGCTCCCTCTATATCTCGGATAGCCTGCGGGGCCGCATCTGGAGGGTGGTGTACCGGGGCACGTAGCACGGGAGGCGACGCGTGTCCGAGACCAGGGAGTTCCACTACCGCTGGAGCTGGGAGCTGCCCGCGGGTGCCGAGGCGCTCTGGCCGCTGGTCTCCGACACCAACCGCTTCAACCGCGACGCCGGCCTCCCGCCCGTGGAGGACGCCCGCGCCCCCGGGGAGGAGCTGGACAACGCCCGGCGGCGCCTCCGCATACGGGTCAAGGGCGTGCTCCTCGAGTGGGAGGAGCTCCCCTTCGAGTGGATCCGCCCGTGGCGCTTCGGGGTGGTGCGCCGCTATGCCCGGGGCCCCCTCGAGGAGATGCGCGTCCTCGCCGACCTCGAGCCCCTGGGGCCGGCGCGCACCCTCCTGACGTACCGGGTGGCCGCCCGCCCCCGCGGGCTCCTGGGGGTCCTCACCACGCCGCTCCAGATCGGGCTCCTCAGCCGCATCACCTTCGGCCGGACGTTCCGCCGGTACGCCGCCGAGGCGGCCACGCCGCCGCTGGAGCTCCGGGCGCTGCGGGCCCGACCCCGGGTGGCGCCCCTGGCCCGGCGCCTGGAGGAGGGGGGCGTGGACGGGGAGACGGCGGCGCTCCTGGCGGGACACGTGGTCTCGTCGGACGACATGACGCTCACCCGCATCCGCCCCTACGAGCTGGCCCGCCTCTGGAGCCGTGAGCGGCGCACCGTCCTGGTGGCGTGCATGCGGGCCACTCGGCTGGGAATCCTGGATCTGAGCTGGGACATCCTCTGTCCGTCGTGTCGGGGCACGAAGGACAGCGCGGATACGTTGCGGGAGTTGCGGCTTGGGATCGCCCACTGCGACACGTGCCGCATCGACTTCTCGCCGGGCTTCGACCAGTCGGTGGAGCTCACCTTCCACCCCAGCCCGGCGGTGCGTCGCGTGGAACGCTCCCCCTTCTGCGTGGCGGGGCCGCAGACCACGCCCCACGTGGTCCTCCAGCAGCTCCTGGCCCCCGGGGAGGAGCGCACGGTGAGCGTGCGCCTGGAGGAGGGGCGGCACCGGCTTCGCGCCCTCGGCGTCGCAGGAGGGCCCTCCTTCCTCGTGGAGCCCGGAGGCGACTCGGAGGTGGCCGCTCGGCTGGAGTCCGAGGGCTGGGGCGACGCGCCCCTCTCCCTGTCACGCGACGCCACCCTGCGACTGGTGAACGCCCTGGGGCACGAGGCGCTGGTGAGCGTGGAGCGCACGGGTTGGGGAGACACCGCCGCCACCGCCGCCGAGGTGACGGCACTCCCCGAGTTCCGGGACCTCTTCACGAGCGAAGTGCTGGCGGTCGGGGCCTTCGCCCAGGTGGGCAGCCTGGCGATACTCTTCACGGACCTGCGTGACTCCACGGCCCTGTACGCCCGCGTCGGCGACCCGGCCGCGTTCGGGAGGGTCATGCGCCACTTCCAGGTGCTGGGCGACGCGGTGAACGCCTCCGGAGGGACGGTGGTGAAGACCATCGGCGACGCGGTGATGGCCGTCTTCCCCACGGCGCAGCAGGCCGTGGAGGCCTCCCTCGTGGCCCAGGCGCGCCTGGCGACGCCTCCCCTCGGCGACGAGCCGCTGACCCTGAAGGCCGGCGTGCACTTCGGGCCCGCCATCGCCGTGACGCTCAACGACCGGCTGGACTACTTCGGCACCACCGTCAACGTGGCCGCACGCCTGGGCGCTCTCTCCTCCGGGCGGGACGTGGTGCTGTCCGAGCGGGTCTGGTCCGAGCCCCCCGTGCGGGCCCTCCTCGAGGCTCGGGGCGCCACCGTCGCCTCGTCCGACGCGCCCATCCGCGGCCTGGAAGGCCGGATGGCGGTCTGGAGGGCCGCCCTCCCGTGATGCGGGCCTTCGTGGGAAACGACGTGGTGGACCTCACGGATCCCCGCACCCGGGACAAGCACCGGGACGAGCGCTTCGTTGCGCGGGTCCTGTCGGAGGAGGAGCGCGGGATCCTGGCCGCCGCACCCGACCCGGCCACGGAGCTCTGGCGCCTCTGGGCCGCCAAGGAGGCGGCGTACAAGGTGGTCTCCAAGCTCCTGGGCGAGCCTCCCGTCTTCGTCCACGCCGCCTTCCCGGTGACGTGGGCCGCCGGCGCGGCGCGCCGGCGCGCGGGCCTGGTGGAGCACGGGGAGGTGCGCATCCCCGTGGAGGTCGGATGGGACGAGGCGCGGGTGCACGCGGTGGCCGTGTCCCCCGGGGTGGAGGTGGCTCCCGAGGCCGAGGTGGCGGAGGCGGGCGACGCCTCCCTGGAGGAGCTGCTGGGCCGGCTCACCTCACGCGAGGCCGACGCCGTCCACTCCCCCGCATCCGCGTCGGTGCGCTTGGCGGCTCGGCGCGACCTCGCCCGGCGCCTGGACGTGGAGGAGGCACGCCTGGAGATCGTGTGCGCCCCCGGGGTCACGGGACGGCGCCCGCCCCGCGTCCTGCTCGACGGTCACCCCGCCACCGCCGACGTCTCCCTCTCCCACCACGGGCGATGGATCGCCTGGGCGATCCTCGTCTAGAACCCCATGGGGCGGTAGTTGAACTGCACCGAGGCCCCGAAGCGCCGGTAGTAGGCGTTCCCGAAGTCCGTTTCCGCCCGGGTCCATCCCAGGCGGAACGCGCCATCCAGGTTGGAGGCCAGGGGCCGGCCGAGCTGGAAGTACGCGATGGAGGCGTTGTCCGCCTCCTCCCCCGGGACCAGGCGCGCGAAGTCGATGTCGCTCGTGTAGCTCTTCACCGACAGGAGCGCGTACAGGTTCGCGGAGAAGCCCTGAGGCAGGGGTGCGGTGAGGAGCGCCCGCACGCTCAGCGCGTCGTACTCGGGGCGGAGCGAGTTGGACCGGTTGAGCGTCCCGTCCACGCCCACCTGGGCGAAGATGGAGCCCGAGTACGTCCACTCCAGTCCGACGCGCGCGGTGTGGTCCCGCCGATGGGGATCCTCCTCGTCGCCGCTGAGCTGGTTGCGGAAGCTGGTCCAGCGGTACCCGCCGTAGAACCGGACGGTGGACCCGCCACCCCAGCGCACGCCCGCCTCCAGACCCGAGGAGCGCCGGTCCAGAAGGTCGATCTGCGGGACTCCGACGAAGGCGCGGTAGTCCGACCACTCCACGTCCGCCTGCACGTCCAGGCTCACCCCGTCGAGGGCGCGGGTGACCACGCCCAGCGTTCCCTGGGCCGCCGCATACCCGGGCTGCACGAACATCGGCATGGGCGGGCGGTCCTGAACCTGGCGCCCCCGGAGGCGCCCGCCCACCAGCAGCGAGCCCCAGCTCCCCATGGCCTGGTTCAAGCGCCCCGAGGCACTCCCCACCCACTCCCTCGGCGCGTAGTCCTGCCGTTCGAAGCCCACCGCGGCGGCCTGGCGGAGTCCCCCGTCGAAGGACACGTCGAAGCTCCTGGTGGGAGTGCCGAACACCGACATCGAGCCGCGCACCCCCATCTCCCCCACCACCGCGACCACGTGGTCGGTGATCTTCCCGTTGGCGCTGTCCACCACCGCGGCGGCCACGTTGGCCAGGTTCCCCGCGTACCCCTCCACCGAGCCGCCCAGCGTGACCACCAGGTCCCGCCAGCGCACCTGCGCTTCGGCGCTCGAGGGCGCAACGCCTCCCAGCAGCGCCACCAGCGCCAGCGGCCCGAGAGTCCGGAACGCCGAGCTTCCCATGCGCGCCCTCACGCCACGGCTCCCACTCGGCGCCGGAACTGCTCGGCCCGGATGAGTAGCTGGTCGCGGTATGACTGGAGCTGCGTGATGTACTCCCGCAGGTTCTGGATCCGCTCCTCCAGCGTGAGGGGCCTCGCCCCCGCCACCGTGCTGTCCGTGACGGCGGGCCGCTCTCCCGCGGGCGGCCCCGTGGTCACGGGCACGCGGGTGTCGTCGAAGCGGTCGGTGGAGGCGAGGAGGTCCCGGGTCTGGCGCTGGATGCGCAGCCGGCTGTTGAGGGCCTGCACCTGCCGCTCCGTGTCGGCGATGGTGGAGTCGGCGATGGCGGCCTGGCGCTCCAGGACACCCGCCTTGGCGGCGAGCTCCTCGGGCCCGTCACGGGGGTCGAAGGTGATCTCGGGGAGCACCACCGGGTCGATGCGGAACGTGTCGCCCTCCCTGGCCTCCTCCGCCTCCAGCGCCTGGAGCTCGTTGGAGAGGTCCCGGAACAGGATGTCGAGCTGACGCCTCTGCTGGGCGCTGGGCGCGGCGTCCATCTCCGCCAGGAGCTGCTCGAGGCGTGCGCTGAGAGCCTCGATGAGCGCGGTGCGGGCCGCCGCCACGGAGGCGAGGGCCTCCTCGAGGCGCTGCTCCTGGCTGCGGTAGGGCACGCTCCGGTCCCGCGCCACGGCGTGGGCGCGGTCGAGCCGGTCATTGTCTCCCGACCGGCGCGCCGCGTTGAGCTCGGTGAGAGCGGCGGAGAACTGCTGCTCCGCGACCGTGAAACTGCTCCGTGCGGATTGGTACGTGTCGCGGGCGGCGCGGAGCTCCAGGCGGCGCTGGACCACGAGCTGCTCCAGCGTCTGGACCTGGGCCCCGGCCGGCGCAGGCGCCCCATGGAGCGCGGCGACGGCGAGGAGGGCCCCCACCCACCACCCGTGCCGGAGCCTCACGCCCCGATCCCGTACTTCTCGAGCTTGTAGTACAGCGCGCTGGGCTTCAGCCCGAGGAGTCGGGCGGCCTCGGCCTTGACCCCGCCCGCCTGCTCCAGCGCCTGCCGGAGGAGCCGCTCCTCCATCCCCTCCACCGCCCGGTTGAGATCCAGGCCCCCGGAGGGGAGGTCCGTCTCGCCGGCCTCCCCAGCACCCAGGGTGAGCCCGCGTCCGTCGCCGCCCAGGGGCGGGATGTCGTCGGGGCCCAGCTCCTCGCCCTCGGCCATGACGAGGGCTCGTTCGATGACGTTCTCCAGCTCCCGCACGTTCCCGGGCCAGGCGTATCCCGCAAGCTTCTTCAGCGCCTCGGCGCTGGCGGTGCGGGCCGGAGACGCGGTCCGCTCGGCCAGTTTCTCGATGAAGTGGTTCACCAGCAGGGGGACGTCTTCGACGCGCTCGCGGAGGGGCGGGAGGGTGAGCGGCACCACGTGGAGGCGGTAGAAGAGGTCCTCGCGGAAGGTCCCGTCGGTGCGCAGGTTCTTGGGCGTGGCGTTGGTGGCGGCGATGATGCGCACGTCCACCGGGATCGTCTCCTCGCCCCCGACCCGCTCAAGCTCCCTTTCCTGGAGCACGCGGAGAAGCCGTACCTGGGTGGTGTGGGGCACCGTGGCGATCTCGTCGAGGAAGAGGGTGCCGCCGTCGGCCAGCTCGAAGCGGCCGCGTCGCTTCCGCTCGGCGCCGGTGAAGGCCCCTTTCTCGTGGCCGAACAGCTCCGAGTCCAGCAGGCTCTCCGAGAGGGCGCCGCAGTTGACCCGGACGAAGGGACCGTCCCTCCGGGGCGAGCCCGCGTGGATGGCGCGGGCCACCAGTTCCTTCCCCGTGCCCGACTCGCCGTAGATCATCACCGTGGATTCACTCCGGGCCACCCGGTCGATCCACCGGAAGACCTCCTGCATGGGAGGCGACTCGCCCACGATCTCGCCGTAGCGGGCCTGCGTCTCCTCGCGCAGGTATGCGTTCTCCACCCGCAGCGCCACGTTCTCCCGCAGCAGGCGCAGCCGCTCGGCCTGTTCCGCAAGGAGCCGGTCCACCTTCACGCCGAATTCCTCGGAGGAGAACGGCTTGGTGATGAAGTCGGCGGCGCCGAGCTTCATGGCCTCCACCACCTTCTCGATGGTGCCGTGGGCGGTGATGACCATCACCTCGACGTCGGGTGTCGCCTCCTTGACCCGGCGCAGCACCTCGATGCCGTCCATGCGGGCCATCTTCATGTCGGTGATGACCAGGTCGGCGGCTTCCTCGCCCAGCATCTCCAGGCCCCTCTTCCCGCTCTCCGCAGAGCGCGTCCGATGGCCCCGACGCCGAAGGAGGAGCTCGAGCCCCTCCCGCATGGAGTCGTGGTCGTCGATGATGAGGATGTCTGCCATGAGCGCGTCCGAAGTGTGGCTGGAAGAGGGGGTCGGGCCCCGCGCGGGCCGCCTGCTATTCCCCGTTCAGGGGAGGCAGCGGCGGCTCGTCCAGGCTCGGGAAATATATGCGGAACTCCGAACCCCTCCCACCATTTGTTTCCCCTGTCCTGAAGAGCTCCACGCGGCCCCCGTGGGCCTCGGCGATCTTGCGCACGATGGCCAATCCCAGCCCCGCGCCCTGCTCCTTGTCGGTGACGAAGGGATCGAAGATCCGGGCCTGGAGATCCTCGGGGACGCCGGGTCCGTCGTCGGACACCGCCACCACCACCTCCCCGCGCTCCTCCCAGGCCCGGAGGGCGACGTTGTCCGCCACCTGGGCCGCGTTCCGCAGGAGGTTCAAGGTGGCCCGCTTGGCGTGATCCGCCGCCACCCGCGCCGGCAGCGACGTCTCGGGCAGATCCAGGACCAGGCGGCCCCCGTTCTTGTCCACCTCGGCGCGGGCGAGCTCCGCGGCTTCCCTCAGGGCGACGCGCAGGTCCTCGGTGCCGGTCGCCCCCGCCATGGGCCGGGCGAACGCGAGGAAGTCGTCGATGATCCCGTTGAGGGCGGCCACCTCGGCGCGGATCCGCCCGATCAGGCGCCGGCGCTCCTCGGGCTCCTCGGCATCTCCTGCCGCCGAGGCGAAGAGCTCGAGCCCGCCCAGGGGGTTGCGGATCTCGTGGGCCACCTGCGCCAGCATGAGGCGGAGCTGCTCGTCCCGCTCCTGGATGCCCCCCCGCATGCGCTCCATGGCCCTCGACAGGCGCCCCAGCTCCACCCCCCGCTCGGGAGCCACCGGCTCCTGCCACCGCCCCCGCTGGATCCGGAGCGCCACCCGGCTCAGGCGCTCCAGGGGTTCGATGATGCCCGCGGCGAGGAGCGCCGCCAGCGCCGCGGCGAGGAGGGCGGCAATGGCCGAGCCCAGGAAGAGGTTGCGCCGGAGGACCGCCAGCGGCGCCAGGTAGTCGGCCTGCATGAGCACCGCCAGCAGCAGGTCCGACTGCTCCAGCTCGGCGAAGCCCCACTTGTAGAGCCGCCCGTCCGAGCCCTGGAAGCCACGGGTGGTGGCGTTCCCCGTCTCCCGGGCCAGCGCCAGCTCGGGCTCGAACTGGTCCAGGAACCGGAGGGGCGTCCCGATGGGCACCGAGTCCGCCGGCAGCGAGCTCACCAGCGCGGTGTTGTCCGGCGCGAGGATGTACGCCTCGGAGACGTAGCGGAGGAGACGCCGGAGCCTCGCCTGCGTCAGCGACCACGCCTGCACGTCCTCCATGCCGGGCTGGAGCCCCACGAGCAGAGAGGCCTGTAGCCCCGTCTCCGCCGCCGCCCCCGCGACCCAGGTGGCCCGCGTGTCGAGCTCCGCCTCCACGGCCTTGCTGGCCTCGCGCCACGCGAGGAAGCCGCCTGCCGCCGACACCACCACGGCGAAGGCGACCAGCACCGTGATGAACAGCCTGCGGATGGACATGGGTCAGCCTATCCGCCGCACGGGGGGTACTCCACCTGCACGTCGGCGAACCGGTGGGGGATGGGCGTGCGGGGCGCCACCACGATGTGGAAGGGGGTGTGGGTACGGGAGGCGGGGGAGCAGAAGTCGCCGGGAACCCGCTCCACCACCTCGGTGAGCGTGCCGTCCGCCACCCGGAGGATGCGCCGTATCTCGACCGAGTCGCCGGCCTCCCGGCGTGGTCCCATGATCCCCACCACCACCATGTCCTTCGTGAAGTCCACCGCCGGTGGCGCCCGCCCAGGCGCGTGCCGGGCCCAGAACGTGGTGAAGCCGCCCACGTCGATGAAGGTCACCGGCGCTGTGAGGGGCGACGCCGACCCGCTGCCTCGCTCCAGGGTGCCGAACGGCACGCTGCCCAGGTAGGTGTAATTCCAACTCACTCCCAGCGTGGCGCCCCGCGCCAGGATGGCGGCGTTCACGACGCGCGCTGCCGCGGCCTCCGGTCCCGCTCCCTCCGGGTCGAGGTTCGCCAGCGAGCCGAAGGCGCACCGGATCCATGTGACCGACTCCTCTCTGGCAGCGTCACGGATGGTGAACGTGATCCTCGACTGGGGGGCCTCGCACTCGGGAATGGTGTCGGGCGAGAGGTCGGGCACGAAGAGCTTCTCGGCCTCGACGTCGTTGAGCTTCTCGATGAAGAAGGCGTATTGCAGGGCCGATTCCGCCGGGTCGGCCTTGCTCTTCCTCACGGCGCGGTCGCCTTCGACGCCGCGGTAGGCGATCGCCTCCTCCAGCAGCCACTCCCCCGACGAGGACCAGACCAGATCCTCGGTGAGGCGTCCCTCGCCCAGGAGCAGTGGAGCTTCCACGGTCACCTCGATACTCCCTCGCTGCCCGAAGAAACCGTTCCCCGGGCCCACGCCCCCGTCGCCATCGCAGGCCGTGGCCAGAAGGGCCACGAGCAGCGCCGCGGCTCCGGCGAGAAGCCGGGGCCGGGGTTGCGCGGGGGTCGCGCTGCCGACAGTCTGGCGCGCATGGATCATCGTGAACGGCTCAAGGAGCTCCTGGTCGAGCGCTCGGTGCGTCTGGGTGAGTTTACCCTCGCCAGCGGCGCGCGTTCGTCCTACTACGTCGATGCCCGGCGGACCACCATGTGCGCCGAAGGTCAGTTCCTGGTGGGGCACGTGGCCTGGGCCCTCCTCCGGCAGAGTGGCCTGGACCCGACGCACGTCGGCGGTCTCACCATGGGCGCCGACCCCGTAGCCTACGCCATCGCCCACCGGAGCTGGCTGGAGGGGCATCCCCTGGACGCCTTCTCCGTCCGAAAGAAAGCGAAGGAGCACGGGACTGGCCAGCGTATCGAGGGAGGGCTGCCGGGGGACGCACGCTGCATCCTCGTGGAGGACTCCATGACCACCGGCTCCAGCGCGCTGGCGGCGGCCGACGCGATTCGTGAGCACGGGGCATCCATCGTGGGCGTCTTCACGCTCGTGGATCGCCAGGAGGGAGGCGCCGTCAGGCTCGCCGCCGAAGGGCTGCGTCTGCTTGCGGCCTTCACGGGACCGGAGCTGCTGGAGGCGGCCCGAGCGGCCGGCTGATCCATGCCCGGTGCCGGAGACGCGAGAGGGCGGCGCGCCCCCACGGGGTGCGCCGCCCTCCCACTCCCCACCGCCCCGGGTCAATCGAGGAGCCGAAGGGGCATCACCAGGCAGAGGTAGTCCATGGCATCGTCTCCCACGGGCTCCACCGTGGCGGCGCGCTCCGGTGCCTTGAAGCTCACCCGCACCTCCTCGGAGGGCATGTAGCGCAGCACCTCCAGCAGGTAGTTGGCGTTGAAGCCGATCTCCAGCTCCTCGCCGTCGTAGCCCACCTCGAGCTCGTCGTGCCCTTCACCGAGGTCGGGCGTGAGAACGTTCAGGTGAACCCGTCCCGACTCGAACCGTAGCCGGATGCGATGCGTCTGGTCCGACGCCACCACCGCCATGCGGCGCACCGCGGACTCCAAGGCCTTCTTGTCGACGGTCGCGGCCTTGTCGTTGTCCTTGGGGATGACCTGCTCGTAGTTGGGATACGTGCCCTCGATGAGACGCGTGAACACCTCCGTGGAGCCGGCCCGGAAGCCGAGGTGGTTTCCGTTCCTCGCGACCTGAACCGCGTCGTCGCCCTTCAGCAGCCGCTGTACGTGTTGCAGTGCGGCGGGAGGCACGATGAAGTCGGCCGACGGCGACCCCGTGGACTCGGCAGGAATCCCCATGCGCGCCAGACGGTGCCCGTTCGTGGCCACCATGCGCATGCTCCCGTCCCGCAGCTCCCAGAGCACGCCGTTGAGGATGGGACGGCTCTCCTCCGTGGACACGGCGAACGCGGTGTGGTAGATGAGCCCGTGCAGATCCTGCCCCCGAACGGTCCAACCCTCGTCGAAGTGGATCTCGGCGAGAGAGGGGAACTCGTCCGCGGGAAGCCCATTGAACTTGAAGTGGCTCCGGCCGCACTTCAGCTCGATCTGATCCCCCCGGGTCGTCACCTCCACGGGCTGATCCGGAAGCTCCCGCGTGATCTCCTGGAGCTTCTTCCCCGGTGCCGTCAGGCTGCCCGCTTCCTTCACGTCGGCGGGGACCTTCACGCGGACCGCCACGTCCAGATCCGTACCGCTCATCCAGACGCCGTCCTCCCGCGCCTCGAAGAGGATGTTGGAGAGCACGGGCAGGGTGGTCTTGGAGGGGATGCTGGCCGACACCGCGGCAAGCCCGTTGTGGAGGTTCTGTCTGGTGATGGTGAAGTTCATGAACCTGGCGCTCCTGAGGCGATTCGGGCCCCGGGGGCCCACTTTTCAACGACGCCCTAGAACCTATCTCTCTATAGGAAAGAAAAACATAGTAGTAGTAGAGGGTGTGGATGTGTGGAAGATCCGTCCTTCAACGCCGCCTCCCGCCCGGCGCCGACAGGGTTTCTCCTCCATGGCGACTCTGTGGACGCATGGTGAAGAAGACCCCGCTCTTCCCCACTCCATTCCGCTCCGCGTGGCCCGCCGTGGAAAAGCGGGGGCTTTCCCCCAGGTTCTCCACAGGCGTTCCCACGACCTTCAACCTCCCGATATCCCCTTCACTTCATCGCGGGCCTCGTCCACCTGCTGTCGGAAGGCAGGGTCCTTCGCCATCTCCTCCTCCACCTTCCGTATGGAGTGGATGACCGTGGAGTGGTCCCGGCCTCCGAAGATCTCGCCGATCCGCACCAGGGAGGTACCGAGAGTCTCCTTGATGAGGTACATCGCCACCTGCCGTGGGACGGTGATGTCCTTCGTGCGCCGCTTGGAGGCCAGGGCCTCCGGGCGGACGCGCCATCTGCGCGCCACCGTTTCCTGGATGCGTTCCGGGGAGAGCACGGGACCTTCGTCCCGGGCCCGGCTCAGCACCCCCATGAGTGCAGTCTTGGCCAGCGCCGGCGTGATCTCCTGGTGGGTGAGGGACGAATACGCCAGCAGCTTGATGACCGCGCCCTCGAGCTCGCGTACCGACGCCTTGCAGTGGTGGGCGATGAACTGGATGACCTCGTCGTCCAGGGTCAGCCCGTCGTCGGTCGCCTTCTTGCGGAGGATGGCCATCCGGGTCTCGTAGTCCGGCGGCTTGATGTCCACCACCAACCCCCACTCGAAGCGCGACACCAGACGCTCCTCCAGCCCCGGGATCTCCTTGGGAGGTCGATCGCTGGTGAGAATGATCTGCCGCTGGGCATCGTAGAGGGCGTTGAAGGTATGGAAGAACTCCTCCTGGGTGCGCTCCTTCCCCTCCAGGAAGTGGATGTCGTCCACCAGGAGGAGGTCCATGTCACGGAACCGCCTGCGGAAGGCCGCCATGGTGCCCTCCTGGATGGAGGTCACCAGCTCGTTGGTGAACTGCTCGGAGGAGAGATAGGACACGCGACGCGAAGGGTCCTCCGCCAGGAGGCGGTGGCCGATGGCGTGCATGAGGTGCGTCTTGCCCAGCCCCACGCCCCCATAGAGGAAGAGCGGGTTGTACATCTGCGCCGGCTTCTCGGCCACGGCGCGGCATGCGGCCACGGCGAGCTGGTTGTTGGTCCCCACCACGAAGCGCTCGAAGGTGTAGCGCTCGTTGAGCTGAGGCCGCGCCGCGGGGGCCGCCCCGGCCGTGGGCCGCGTGCCCTGACCGGGCCGCTCCCGACCTCCCAGCTCCAGCGTGGGCACGGGCGGCACGGGGGACGGGTCGGGGCCGCACGACACCGACAGGGTGAGGGGCCGGCCGAGGATACGCTGGGCCGTGGAGGCGAGGAGGGGGCCGTACTTGTCCTCGAGCCACTCCACGTGGAAGCGGCTCGGCGCCTCCAGGAGGAGCTCGTCTCCGGACAGCCCCACGGCGCGGGTGCCCGCGAGCCACGTGCGATAGCCCTGCTGGGGGATCGCCGGTCGGACCGCCTCCTGGATGCGGGCCCACAGCTCGGCCGCGGTCAGCTCCACGACGCCGCCTCTTCGGTGCTCGTCGCCAGCGCGCCGGCGGCCGGCGGGAGGTCAGGGAGGAGGGACGGCGCCGACATCCTCTGTGGCGGAAGGGGTTGGG
>BTVB01000015.1:51928-108629 GCA_045863275.1 Gemmatimonadota bacterium | reverse complement strand
ACTGGTTGAGGGCCAGCGCGCCGGCGGTGGCCATCCCCGTCCCCACCATGGTGTGGAGCGCCGCCGCCAGGGGGATCTGACCACGGGAGGCCACGTACGCGCTCACCCCCGCGGTGACCATCACGTACCCGGCGATCCCCGGCTTGGTGAGCTCGTACAGCGCTCGGGGGGTGGACCGGGCGGGGGCGGCGGGTCGGGGTGTGATCTCGGCCATGGGCGGGTTCGCGAGGACGCCCCCGAAGTTGACCGAGGGTCAGGGGAATGGCAACGGCCCGCCCGCGGTCGTGGTCACGCCCCCACGTGCACCACGCACCGCCGCGCGTGGGGCGCGCGGCGGTGCTCCCACAGGTAGATCCCCTGCCACGTCCCCAGGGCCAGCCGTCCGTCCACCACGGGGATCCCCAGCGTGGTGGAGGTGAGGGCCGCCTTGATGTGCGACGGCATGTCGTCGGGGCCCTCGGCGGTGTGCGTGAAGCGGGAGTCGCCCTCCGGCACCAGGCGCTCCAGCCATCCCTCCAGGTCGTGGGCCGCCGAGGGGTCGGCGTTCTCCTGGATGGTGAGGGACGCCGAGGTGTGCTGGATCATCACCGTGCACAGCCCCTCGGACAGGCCGCTGGCGGCCACCACCTCCTGCACCTGGCGCGTGAAGGGGTAGAGGCCCTTGCCCCGGGTCTGGATCTCGATGGTGCGGACCATGGTGACCTCCAGGTTCAGTATCCGTCGGGGTCCAGCGTCACCTTCCCGCCCATGTGGCGATAGATGAACGTGGTGTACCCCGCCACCAGGATCATCCCCGGGATCCACCAGAACAGCGCCATGCGCAGCCCGGACGCCGGCGCCGAAGCGTTGTGCACCGTGAGGGACGCCGCCGCGTCGTTGACGGCGGGCAGGACCATGGGGAAGAGGCCGAAGGAGACGGCGAGGAGCATCCCCACCAGGAAGAGCGCCGACCCCAGGAAGGCCCACGCCTCGCGCCCGCGGGCGTCCATCCACCGGCTCCCGGCCAGCCCGGCCAGCGCCACGAGGGGGAAGGCGTACCCCGCCGGGCTCGCCGCGAGGCGGGCGGGGACGTGGGGCTGGACCCGGAACGTCACCGCGGTGAGGACGAGCGCGAGGGCCAGGAGGACCCACCACGCCCGGGCGGCCGCCCAACGGGCCCGGTCGCGCACGACGCCGTCGGTGCGCAGCGCCGCCCAGAGGGCGCCGTGGTGCGCCAGCGCCACCAGGCTCGTGACGCCCACCAGGACGGTGTACCAGTCCAGGATCCCCAGGCGCTCGCCGGTGGGGAGGAAGTTGGTCCACAACGGGTTGAAGAAGTAGCCGTCGGCACCCAGGGGCACGCCCCGCACCACGTTCCCCAGCGCGGCGCCGAGGAAGACGGCCAGCAGGAGGCTCGCCACGGAGAACACCACGTCCCAGAAGGGCCGCCAGACCACGCTGTCCAGGTGGCTGCGGAACTCGATGGCGATGGCCCGGAGGATGAGGAGCCAGAGCACCATCATCAAGGGGAGGTAGAAGCCGGAGAAGCTGGACGCGTACAGGCGGGGGAACGCCATGACCAGCGACCCGCCCGCGGCGAGGAGCCAGACCTCGTTGGCGTCCCACACCGGGCCGATGCTCTGGAGGAGCACCCGGCGCTGCCGGTCGTCCCGGCCCAGGAAGAGATAGAGGGCGCCGAGGCCCAGGTCGAAGCCGTCGAGGACCACGTAGCCGGTGAGGAGCGCGGCCACGAGCCAGAACCAGAGGGTCTCCATGGTCATGCCTCCGCGTGGCCGTGCCCGCGGGGACCGTGTCCGATCTCCCGCGCCACGAGGAAGAGGAAGAGGATGCCCAGGAGGAGGTACATCCCCATGAAGCCGATGAGGGAGAACAGGGCGTTGCCCGCGCCCACGGAGAGGGAGTGCCCGTCCTCGGTGCGCATGAGACCGTAGACGATCCAGGGCTGGCGGCCGAGCTCGGCGGTCATCCACCCCGCGGTGTTGGCGATGAAGGGGAAGGGCGCCGCCAGCATGACCAGCCAGAGGCCGGCGCGGGTCTCGAAGAGGCGCCCCCTCCAGAGCAGGAAGGCGGCGAGGCCCATGACGGCGATGAACAGGGTCCCCAGCCCCACCATGATGTGGTAGGCGTAATAGAGGAGGGGCACGTTGTCGGGCCAGTCCTCCCGGGGGAACGAGGTGAGCCCCGCCACCGGCGCGTCCCACCTCCGGTACGTGAGGAAGCTGAGCACCCGGGGCACCTCCAGCGGGTTGTCCAGGCGGAGGGCTTCCATGTCCGGCTGCCCGAGGATGACCAGGCCGGCGCCCTCGTCCGACTCGAACAGCCCCTCCATCGCGGCGAAGGTAGGCGGCTGGTGCTTCGCCACGTTCACCGCCTGCTGGTCGCCGGTGGGGAAGGCCATGAGCAGCGACGCCACCAGCGCCACGGGGACGCCGAGGCGGAGGAAGAGCCGCCCGAAGGCGGCGTTCCCCTCGGAGTCCTCGTCCCCGGGGGGAGCGGTGAGGACGTAGTAGGCGCCCATGGCGGCCATGACGAAGGATCCGGTGACCACGGCCCCGGTCATGGTGTGGAGGTACTGCCAGAGGAGCCAGGGGTTGCCCAACAGGCCGCCCAAGCTCTCCAGGACAAGGCGTCCCTGGTCGTCCACGGCGTAGCCGGCGGGGTGCTGCATGAACGCGTTGGTGGCCACGATGAAGAAGCCGGAGATCCAGGAGCCCAGCCAGACGGCCACCGCGGCGCCCCAGTGTCCCCGCGGGCCCAGCTTCTTCCGTCCGAAGAGGAAGAGGCCGAGGAACGACGATTCCAGGAAGAAGGCGAAGACGCCCTCCATGGCCAGCGTCTGCCCGATGATGGCGCCGGTGCGCTCGGAGAAGCGCGCCCAGTTGGTGCCGAACTGGAACTCCATGGGGATGCCGGTGACGACGCCCATGGCGAAGGCGAGTCCGAAGATGCGGCCCCAGAAGTGGGCCGCCCGGTCGTAGCGCTCCTCTCCGGTGCGGAGCGCCTTCGTCTTGAGGACGACGATGAGGAGGCCCAGCCCCATGGTGAGCTGGGGGAAGAGATAGTGGTAGGAGATGGTGAAGGCGAAGTGGAACCGATGATAGAACAGGGCCGGATCCATGAGGTCGGCGCTCCGTTGAAGTCGGTCGGGCCGGGCCCCCGGGGGGGCGGTGGGTTGGGCTCCCGGATAAGGTTAGCACCCCCGGGGAGGAGTCCCTATCCCACGCCCGACCGAGGGCGCGGTGCCGTCGAGAGATGCCCGGCCGGCCCCTCCCGGTGCCCCACTCGCTAGTCGCTCCGGAGCGCCCGCACCGGGTCCACGCGGCTCACGCGGCGGGCGGGGAGCCATGCCGCCAGCGCCGCCAGCGCGGCGAGTGCCGCCGGGGCGATGAGGAGCGCGGCGGCGTCCAGCCCGTCCACGCCGATGAGGAAGCGCTCCAGCACCGCCCCCACGGCCACGGAGCCCGCCATCCCCACGGCGCCGCCCACGGCCACCACCGCCAGGCCGCCGCGCACCACCATCGCCACCACCGTGCCGCCATCGGCGCCCAGCGCCATGCGGATCCCCACCTCGCGGGTGCGGCGGGCCACGGCGTAGCTCACCATGCCGTAGAGCCCCACGCAGGCCAGGAGCAGCGCGAGCGCGCCCACCAGGGAGATGAGGACGGCGGCCATGCGGGGGAGGAAGTAGATGTAGGCCAGGTGGTCGTTCATGGTCCCCACCTCCGAGACCAGGATGTCCGGGCGGATCCGTCGAGCTTCGTCGCGGATACGCTGCGCCAACTCGCCGGGCGGCAGGGGGCCGCGCGCCACCACGTTGAAGCGGCCGAATTCGCTCTCCGAGAGCGGCAGGTACAGGTACGGCCGTGGGGCCTCGGTGAGGCTCCAGATCTTGGCGTCGTCGGCAACGCCCACCACGGTGACCGGCCGATCCGTGTCGCCTCCCCGGTACATCACCCGTCCCAACGCGCTCTCGCCGGGCCACCAGCGCTCCGCCGCGGCCCGGGAGAGGACGGCCGCCCGGGCGTCGGCGTCGGCCCCCTGGTCCGTGTCCGTGAACCCCCGTCCCTCGAGGATCGGGATGCCCATGGCGTCCAGGTATCCGCTGGACACCGCGGAGAGCTGGATGGAATGGCGGTCCTGGTCGGGGGGCGGCTCCAGGCCGGGGATGTCGAAGCTGGTCACGGTATTCCCCAGGTCCAGCGGGAGCCGGCTGGTGACGCCCCACCGGTCCACGCCGGGGAGGGCCCCCACTGCCCGGGTGAGCTCCCGGGCGAAGTCCTCCTGCTCCTCGGGGGTCATCGTCGACGCCCAGGGCTCCACCGTGACCACCGCGGCGGGGCCGGTGTCGAAGCCCACGTCCAGCCGGGTGGCTTCCCGCAGGCTCCGCAGGAAGAGGGCGGAGCCGAAGATGAGGACGGTGGAGAGCGCCATCTGCCCAGCCACCAGGACCCCCCGAGCCCGTCCCTTGGAGCGCCCGCCGGCGGCGCCGCTCTCGTCGCGGAGCGTTGCCGCCACTGGCGCCCGGGTGGCCTCCAGGGCGGGCGTGAGGCCGAAGATGGCGGCGGCCACGACGCTCACCGCCGCCGTGAACAGGAGCACCCGTCCGTCCAGCGCCACGTCCAGGCGGATGGGGACGTCCACCGGCGCCTCGATCCCCGCCAACAGCCGGGACGCCCCGGCCCCCAGGGCGAGGCCCAGCGTGCCGCCCAGGGCGGCGAGGACCGCCGACTCCACGAGGAGCTGGCGGAGAATGGCGACCCGCCCGGCCCCCATGCTGATGCGCACGGCCATCTCCTTGCGCCGGTCCGTGGCCCGGGCCAGGAGGAAGCCGGCCAGGTTGACGCACGCCACCAGGAGGACGAGGCCCACCGCTCCCAGGAGGAGGAGGGCCATGCCCCCGATGACGCCGTCCATGTCCGGGTGGAAGCGGATCTCGGCCAGGTTCGCGGCGCCGATGGCCAGCTTGCTCCTGGAGTCGGGGCGCTCCTCGTTGTAGCTCCGCGCCACGGCGTCCAGGACGGCGCGGGCCTGGGCGGTGGAGACGCCCGGGCGCAACCGCCCGATGAAGAACATGTCGCCGGTGCCGCTCATCTGTCCGGGGGAGAGGTGGGGGTACGTCTGCACCGGGACCCAGAGGTCGGTGCCCACCCCCGGCAGCGTCCGCCCCTTGAACGACGCCGGTGCGATCCCCACCACCGTGTAGGGGCGACCGTTGACCCGGATCGCGCCCCCCACCACGCCGGGGTCCGCCCCCAGGCGCTCCCGCCAGTACGCGTCGGAGAGGACGACCACGGGGTGGGTGCCGGGCGTGGCGTCCTCGTCGGGGAGGAACGTCCGCCCCCGGGCGGCGCGCACGCCCAGCACGTCGAAGTAGTTCCCCGTCACCATCTCGGAGAGCACCAGCTCCGCCTCTCCGCCCACCTCCACGTTGAAGCCCTTGAGGGCCGTGGCGGCCACGCCGGTGAAGGCGTCGCCCGCGCCGTCGCGAATGAGCTCGTACAGGCGGTAGTAGCTGTAATAGTGGCGCCCCTCGGTGGTGAGCTCGTACATGTCCACCACCCCCTCGGGCTCGGGCACGCCCCAGTCCTGGAGGAGCGCCGAGTTCACCACCGAGAAGATGGCGGTGTTGGGCCCGATGCCCAGCGCCAGGGAGAGCACGGCCACGGCGGTGAAGCCCGGGGACCGGCGGATCATGCGCAGCGCGAACTTCAGGTCGGCCATGAGGGAGGTCATGGTCCCGTCTCCTCGTCCGGCCCCGGGCGGTGCGCCCGGGGGTAGGGGCATGCCCTGCACCTCGCGGCGGAGGCGGAGGACGGTGGGTGAGAGCACGTCCCGCCAGTAGGCGCGGCGGGCGGCCCGGAGGTCGCGGCGCGCGTGTCCGGCGAAGCGCTCCTCCAGGTCGCCGGCGAAGGCGTCGCGGACGCCGGCGGGGAGGAGGAGGCCCAGGATCCAACGGGCCAGCGCGGGAGGGCGGGGAGGGGAGGGCGCCATGGCGGCCGTTCTCAGGCCCTCTTCGCGGCGGCGGGGTCGGGGAGCCCGTCCCACAGCCGGTCCATGAGGCGGCGCGTGGCCTTCACGCCGGCGCGCCCCTCGGGCGTGATGGCGAAGAGGCGCTTGGCCTTCCCGCCCCGAACCGGCGTGGGGTCGGAGAGGCGGGAGCGGAGGAGCCCCTTCTTCTCCAGGCGGATGAGCGTGGTGTAGACGGCGCCCTGGGCGACGGGCGTGCCCGTGCGGGCCTCGATCTCGTCGCGCACGGAGGCGCCGTAGGCGTCGTCGTCCAGCCGCCAGACGGCCAGGAGGACCTGCTGCTCGAAGTCGCCGGGGCGGTTGGGGGGCATCGGTGCTTCCCTCGGGGTGGCCGGTCTACCAACGCCCGGCCTCGGAGCCGGGCTTGGTTTCAACTACGACGTAGGGATTATCCCGGTTTCAGGGATCTCCCGACTCGCCGCTTTCGACCTCCGGTGCCACGTTGGCTCGAGACACCAGGGAGGGCAGCATGGAATACCGGCAGTTCGGCGCCACCGACCTGAAGGTGAGCGTGGTGGGATTCGGCGCATGGGCCATCGGCGGGGGGGCCATGGCCGGCTCGATGGCCATCGGCTGGGGGGCCACCGACGACGACGTCTCCCGCGCGGCGCTGCGCCGGGCCCGGGAGGTGGGCATCACCTTCTTCGACACCGCCGACTTCTACGGCCTGGGCCGCTCCGAGGCGCTCGTCGGCGAGGTGTTCGGCAACGCCGACGACGTGGTGGTGGCCACCAAGGTGGGGCACCGTCTGGGCGCCGACGGCTCCATCTCCCTGGACTACACCGCCCGCCACGTCCGGGAGGCGTGCGAGGCGAGCCTGCGGCGCCTGCGGCGCGACCGCATCGACTTCTACCAGCTCCACTCGGCGCGCATGCCCCACCTGCTGGAAGGGGAGTGCGTCGACGCCATGGAGCGCCTCCGGGAGGCGGGGCACGTGCGGTGGTGGGGGCTCTCCCTGAACACCTTCGAGCCCGGCCCCGAGGCGGAGCATCTGATGGGGCTGGGGAAGGGACACGGCTTCCAGCTCGTCCTCAACGTGCTGAACCGCCGGGCGCTTCCCGTGGTGGAGCGCGCCCGACGGGCGGGGGTGGGCGTCATCGCGCGCATGGCGCTCCAGTTCGGGCTGCTGGGGGGCCGCATGCGCCCGGGGGCGCGCTTCGCCCAGGACGACCACCGCTCCTTCCGCCTCACCGACGACGTCATCGGGCGGACGCGGGAGCTCTTGGAGCCCTTCTGGGAAGCGGCGGCGGCGCTGGGCGTCACGCCGGCGCAGGCGGCGCTCAGCTACGCGGCGGCGGTGCCCGGCGTGTCCACGGTCATCCCCGGGATCCGCACTCCGGAGCAGGCGGAGGAGAACGCCCGGGCCGTGGTGCCGGAGGCGAACGAGGTGCGGGCGCTGGCCGACGCCCTGGCCGACGAGCCCAGGGAGGAGATCGTGGCGCTCATGCAGGCGCGGGGGTGAGGGAGGCCGACCAGGAGGGCAGCCGTCGCGGCCCTCCTACCCGTCGCGCACCCACACGAGGAACGACTTCGCGGGCACCACGACGCGGCTGGTTCCCGGCCCCAGGCGAGCGAGGGCGCCCTCGAAGCCGCCGTCCATGTCGAAGCGGACGCCGTCGGCCACCTGGCGCCAGGTTCCCCCGGGAAGCTCCACGTCGAAGCTCCCCTCCACGCTTCCGTTGTTGGCCAGCACCAGGACCCGTCCCCCCACCACGTAGCCCAGGAGCCGGTTGTCGGGGGGCGTGAACCAGCGGTAATGGCCCAGGGGCACGTCGGCCACGCGGAACACGGAGCCGGCTGCCGAGGCCCGCAACGCCAGGAGCCCCTTCCACCAGTCCCGCATGGCCGCGTGGTCCGAGCCGGGAGCCAGGCCGTCCCAGACGAAGCGGTTGGGGGCCCGGAGGTTGTACGTGTCGTCGCGCCCCTTGAAGCGGATGGGGCCGCCGGCGATCTCCACGCTGGTCTGGGCGTGGGGCGCCAGCCCCTTCGAGCGGATCATCTCCGTGCCGCCGTGGATCACCACCGGCCCGACCGAGGTGAGGAGGAGCCCCGCGGCGATGCGCACGGCGCCCAGGTCCACGCCCTCCAGGCCGTTGTGGTCCCTGAGCGCGTACCGGTCGGCCAGCGCCCAGTTGTCGTGGATGTCCACGTAGGAGATCCCGCTGGTGGAGCGGGGCTCCTCGGCGTAGTCGTTGGCCAGCGCACGCATGGCGGCGTCGCGGGCGTTGCCGTCGCCTCCGGCCCACCCCCGGTCCTCCACGTTGAAGGGGCTCCCCTGGAAGGCGTTGCGGGCGTCGTCCTGGAAGAACGTGATGGGCGCGTCGGCCTTGTACCACGACCAGTCGGGGTTGGCGCGCACGTCGGGGTCGCTGGGGGCGATCCACGGCTCGCCGTAGACGATGAGGTCGGCGGGGAGCTCGCGCTTCACCCGGAGCAGCGTCTGCTTGTCGAGCTGCCCCGCCAGGTCGATGCGGAAGCCATCCACCCCCAGCTCCTCCACCCAGTGGCGCATCTGGTCCAGGAGCCAGCGCTGCACCATGGGGCGCTCCTCGGTCTTCACCTCGTTGCCGAAGGGGCCGATGTGCTCCACGTCGTCGTCGGTGCGGTACCAGTACGGCAGGTCCAGCACGTTGAAGTTCAGGAGCAGGTGCCGGTCGTCCATGTTCTCGCCGGTGTGGTTGGGCACCAGGTCGACGATCACGGAGATGCCGCGCTCGTGGAACGCGCGCACCAGCTCCTTGAACTGGGCCCGCTCGGCGCCGGGCTCGGTGCCCCGGGCGCGGTAGCGGCTCTCCACGGCGAAGGCGTGGGTGGTGCGGTACCCCCACTGGTAGTTCTCCCGGTCGATCCCCATGGCCCGGGCGAAGGGGTCGTCGGCGAACGCGGCCCGCCAGGCGTCGTCGGGGTAATGGAAGAACTCCTGCATGGGCATGAGGTGGACCACGTTCACGCCCAGCGCCGCCAGGTGGTCGAAGCCCACGGGCTCGCCGTGGCGGTTCACCAGGCCGGAGCGGGTGAAGGCGGGGAGCGTCCCGGCCTCCGCCTCCCCCACGGGGAGGAGGTCGGTGAAGTCCTGGACGTGGACCTCGTAGGCCACCACCGCCTCCATGGCGGGACGGCCGCCCCGCACGGGGGGTGGGGGTGGGGAGGCGTCCCGCCACACACGGGACTTCCCCAGCGCGTCGTCGTTCACCCGGGCGTACGGGTCGGAGATGTGCACCGGGTGGGTTTCGAAGAAGAAGTTCCCCGGGTCGGAGGGCCCGTGGACGGTGAAGTCGTACCAGGTCCCGTGGAGGTCGCCGGCCTCGGCGGCCTCCCAGACGCCGTCGGCGTCCTTCGTCATCTCCAGCACGCGGAGGGCATCCGCGGGCGCGTCCTTGGCGCCGGCGTAGAGATACAGGCGCACCGCCGTGGCCCGGGGGGAGAAGACGCGGAACGTGGTGGCGGCGCCGCCGGGGGAGACAAGGGCGCCCAGCGGCTTGGCCGAGTCCATCGCCCGGAAGAGGGGGTCCCTGCGCACCAGCGTCCGGAGCCCCGTCGCGGGGATCTCCAGGTAGTGGACGCGAAGGGGGTCCAGGGGCGTGGCCGGCACCAGGTGCACCGTGCCGTCGTCGGCCACGGTCACGCCGGCGATCTCGAGGATCCGGCCGCCCGCGTCGGTGAGGCGCACGGCGGAGACCGCACCGGGCGCGTCGCCGCCCGTGACGGTGAAGCGGATGTCGGAGGGGCCGAACACCTCGGCCCGGAGTCGGGGTGCCAACGAGGCCTCCTGTGCGAATGCGCCGCGGGGGCCCGCCGCCGAAGCGGCGAGGAGCGCGGCCCCGAGAAGCAGGGGACGGAGCGGGGAGCCGGGGCCTACCATCGGCCGGCGAAGACGTCCAGGGACGGGAGCGCCTTCCCGTCGAAGTCGAAGAGCGTGGTGTTCTCCCACGCCGAGGGCACGCCCTCCACGGCGATCCACTCGGGGGCCCAGTAGTAAATGCCCTTCCCACGCCCGCCGGGGACGCCGCGCACGGTCTCGTGCACCGCCCGCAGGAACGCCGACTGTCCCTCCACCGTGGGCGGGTACCCTGCGTGGAGGTCCGCGACGGTGCCCATGATGTTCCCGGCGTCGTCCTTCCACTCGAAGGTCCACGGGTACGCCGTCTCCACCACGTACACGTCCTTGTCGTAGCGGGCGCTCAGGTCGGCGAGGTTGAAGCGGAGCTGCTCCAGCGTGCCGTGCCACTTGGGGTAGAACGACAGGCCGATGGCGTCGTACTCCATCCCCCGCTCGGAAAGGCGGTCGAAGAAGTGGCGGCACAGGTCGTTCTTGGCGCCGTCGTCGAAGTGGACGAGGATGGCCGGCGGCGCGGCGGGCGAGCCGTCCAGCGCGCCCCGGCGGCCGGCGCGCAGGAGCGCCACCAGGTTGTCCCACTGCTCGGGGGTGTCCCACTCGCCGTCCACCCGCCCGTCGGGCCAGAGGAGGCCCGGGCGGATCTCATTCCCGATCTGCACCATCCCGGGGGGCGTGCCCTGCGCGGCCAGCGCCCGCACCACGTCGCGGGTGTAGGCGTACACGCTGTCCGCCAGCGCCTCGAAGGCCAGCCCCTCCCACGCCGCGGGCTTGATCTGCTTCTGGGGGTCGGCCCACCCGTCGGAGTAGTGGATGTCCAGGAGGAAGGTCATGCCCGCGGCGTCGATGCGCCGGGCCATGGCCAGGACGTGCGCGAGGTCGTTGTACGGCTCCGCGGGCGTGTGCCAGAGCTTGAGGCGGATGGCGTTGAAGCCGTGGTCCTCGAGCAGCGCCAGGAGGTCCCGGGGCCCGGTGGCGTCGGCGTAGACGCCGCCGTGGTCCTCGATCTGCGGGAGGAAGGAGACGTCGCCTCCCACCGCGAAGGACGCCTCGGCCGCCTCGGGAGGCGTGGCCTCGGGTCCGCAGGCGGAGGCCGCCACGAGGACGGCCGGCAGAAGGAGGGACGAGGGGCGGGGCTTCATGGCACGAGCTCGGGTCTCGGGTTGCTGGGAGGCAACTTCGCGGAGAGGCGTCGCCCCGGGCAACGGCCCCGGGCCGGGGGGCGTGGCCCCGCCGGACGCGTCCCTTGTCACCGCCCCGCGCCTCCTCTACGCTCCCCGCGCGGGACCACCACGGCGTCATGACCCGGAGGAGACTCCATGAAGCGCGCCACCCTCGTCGTTCTCCTCCTGGCGGCATGCGCCGAGGCGCCCCCCGCCCAAGCGCCCGCCGAGCCGGAGATGGGCGTCCCCCGCTGGGCGCAGGAGGCGGTCTGGTACCAGGTCTTCGTGGAGCGCTTCCGCAACGGCGACGCGGCCAACGACCCCACGCCCCACGACATGGAGGGAGCGTGGCCCCACCTCCGGCCGGAGGGGTGGGCGCCCACCCCGTGGGGGTGGGACTGGTACGAGCAGGAGCCGTGGGCCCGCGCCACCGGCCAGCCCTTCTACACCACCGTTCAGCTCCGCCGCTACGGCGGCGACTTCCAGGGGGTGCTGGACCGGTTGGACGACCTGCGGGAGCTGGGGGTGACGGCGCTCTACCTGAACCCGGTGAACGACGCGCCCTCCCTCCACAAGTTCGACGCCCGCGCCTACCACCACATGGACCGGAACTTCGGCCCCGACCCGCGGGGCGACGAGGACCGGGCGGCGGCGGAGGACCCGGCGGACCCGGCCACGTGGACCTTCACCGCCGCCGACTCCCTCTTCCTCGTCCTCGTGGACGAGGTCCACCGGCGTGGGATGCGCGTCATCGTGGATTTCTCCTGGAACCACACCGGCACCGCGTTCTGGGCGTGGCGCGACGTGGTGGCCAACCAGGAGGCGTCGCCCTACGCAGGGTGGTACGAGATCGAGCGCTTCGACGACCCCGCCACCCCCGACACCAGCGAGTTCGCATACCGGGGTTGGGCCGGGGTCCCCGACCTCCCCGAGCTGCGGAAGGAGGGTCGCCCCGAGGGCGCCACCCACGGCGCCATCGAGGGGACGCTGGTGGCGCCGGTGCGGGAGCACGTCTTCGCGGTGACGCGGCGCTGGATGGACCCGAACGGCGACGGCGACCCCTCCGACGGCGTGGACGGCTTCCGCCTGGACGTGGCCGAGATGGTCCCCCTCGGCTTCTGGAGGGAGTACCGGCGCTTCGTCCGGGGGATCAACCCGGAGGCGTACCTGGTGGGGGAGGTGTGGTGGGAGCAGTGGCCCGACCGGATGTACGACCCCGCCCCGTGGCTCCAGGGCGACGTGTTCGACGCGGTGATGAACTACCGGTGGTACGCGCCCACGCGGAGCTTCTTCGCCCAGGCGCCCCCCCACCTCACCGCGTCCGGGCTCGTGGCCGCCTGGGACTCGGTGGCCCGGGGCATCCCGACGGAGCACCTCAAGGGCATGATGAACCTCACCGCCAGCCACGACACGCCCCGCTTCGCAACCTCGCTGTACAACCCCGGCGTCTTCAAGTACGGCGTGAACCCCCGGGACGACCCCGACTACCGCCTGGGCCGTCCCGACGGACGCACGCGGCGCGTGCAGGAGCTGATCCTGGCGCAGCAGTTCACGTGGACGGGAGCGCCCCACGTGTGGAACGGCGACGAGGTGGGCATGTGGGGTGCCGACGACCCCGACCCACGCAAGCCCCTCCTGTGGCCCGACCTCGAGTACAGGCCCGAGGCGGCGGACCCCTTCGGACGGCCCCGGCGCCCCGACGCGGTGGCGCCGGACCTGGAGCTGCGCGGCGTCTACCGGGACCTCATCGCGCTGAGGAAGGCGCACCTGGCCCTCTTCGTGGACGGAGAGGCGCGTACGCTGCTTGCCGACGACGCGTCGCGGGTGCTGGCCTACGAGCGCGTGCTGGGGGACGCCCGCGCGGTGGTCGCGTTCAACGCTTCGGAGGGAGCCGCGACGGTCACCCTCGACGTACCCCCGGGGCGCTACCGGCGGGCGTACCCCGTGGGTAACGTGGTGGACGTGGTGGACGTGGGGGTCGACGGGCTCGACCTCGAGCTCGCGGCCCTGAGCGCCGAGGTCTGGATCCGGGAGCCCTGAGCGGAGGTCGGTCCCATGCGTCGCGATCCCTCGCGAGCCATGCTGGCATTGGCGGTGGTGTTGTGGGGGGCGGCGGCGTGCCGCGGCGCGGAGCAGGCGCCGCCCGGGGACCCGGGCGGGCACCGGGTGACCTTCAGCGTGACCGTCCCGGAGGGGACGCCCACCCTCTACCTCGCCGGCAACCTCTCGGCCCTGGGCCCCTGGGCCGCGGACGGGCTGGCCATGTCGGGCGAGGGTGCCACGCGCACCGCCACGGTGACCGTGACCCACGCCGCCACCTTCGAGTACAAGTTCACCCTCGGCTCCTGGGACCGCGAAGGCCTGGGCCCCTCGGGGATGGTCATGCCCAACTTCCGCGTGCGCGTGGACAGGGACACGGCCGTGGAGCACCGCATCGACTCGTTCAAGAAGGACCCCATCGAGTACGTGGCCGACTGGCGGGGGTCGGGCGTGCTGGGCACGCTCGTCTACTGGACCGACGTCTCCTCCGCGTTCCTCGGCCCGAGCCGGCACGTGGAGATCTGGCTGCCCCCCGGGTACGACCAGAGCCCTGAGGCCCGCTACCCGGTGATCTACGCCGCCGACGGCCAGAACCTCTTCGACCCCCGTATCGCCAACACCGGCGTGGACTGGGGCGTGGACGAGGCCATGGTGGCCGGCGTCGAAGCGGGCGCCCACCCCCCGGCCATCGTCGTGGGGGTATGGAACAGCGGGCGCCGGGTGCAGGAGTACTCGCCGTGGCACGACGCGCCGCGCTACGCGCGCTTCCTCGTAGAGGAGCTCATCCCCAGGGTGAACGCCGAGTTCCGGACGCTCACCGGGCCCGGGAACACCTTCGCCATGGGCTCGTCCATGGGAGGGCTCCTCTCCTTCCACCTGGTGAAGGAGCACCCGGAGGTCTTCGGCGCGTGCGGGTGCCTCTCCACCCACTTCCCCCTCTCCGACGCCGCCGTCTCCGGCTTCACCGACGGGGCCGGGACGGGCGACGACACGCCGTACGTCCTGAAGGACATCGCGGCGGGGGAGACCGTTCCCCGCGGCGTGCGCTTCTCCTTCGACCACGGCACGCTGGGCCTCGACGCCACCTACGATGCCACCCACGAGGCGGTGCGGGACTGGCTTCTGGCACAGGGCCTGGTGGAGGGGCGGGACTTCCAGGTGCGCCGCCACGAGGGCGCCGACCACAACGAGGCCTCGTGGCGGGCGCGCCTGGGCGACCAGCTCGCGTGGATGCTGGCTCCGCCCCGCTGAGGGTGGAGCCCGGCGTCAGCGCGCTTCCAGCAGCACCGTCCCCCAGGGGGTGGTGAGGGTCACCCGGTCGCCGGAGACGGTGGCCGTGGCCCCCGTGTACGCGTCGGTGAGCACCGTGCCCTCGGCGAACGTGCCGCCCACGGGGATCGTCTTCTCTCCTTCGCCCTGGTCCAGCGCCACCACCACCCGGTCCGCCGCGCCCCCGTCGTCCAGCGTGCGGCTGAAGACGTAGGGCGCCGCCTGGATGCTCCGGTGCGCGCCTGCGCCCACCGCCGGGTGGGCGCGGCGGAAGCGTCCCAGCTTGCGCCAGTGGTCCAGCACGGAGCCCTCGTTGGGAGCCTGGGCGTCCACGGCGGACCAGTCCATGGGGGAGCGGAGGTTGGCGTCGCCCTCGGCGCCCTCGATGCGGAGAGGACGGGCGATCTCGTCGCCGTAGTAGATCTGCGCCGCCCCCGGCGCCAACAGGAGGAGCGTGCCCGCGCCCCACGGGTCGGTGCGCCCCGGGTCGTAGGGGCTGCCGTCGTCGTGGGAGCTGACATAGTTCACCACGGCGAGCCCCCGGAGGTCACCCTCGCGGAGCGCCGTGGCGTAGCGCGCGAAGAGCGCCTGGCGCTCGCCGCGGGCGTCGTCCTTGAACGCGAAATTGATGAGGGCGTCGTACCCGTGGTCGAAGAAGTCCACCGTCCGGTCGCCGAAGTCGAAGTCCCGACCAGCGGCCAGCCCGTAGCCGTACACCTCGCCCATCATGAAGAAGGGCAGGTCGTCCAGGACCTGCTCCGGGTTCGCTTCCTTCCAGTCCAGGAACGCCTGGTGGGCCTCGGCGGACAGCTCGCCGCTGATCCCCTCCTGGAAGTGCTTGGCGGTGTCGACGCGGTACCCGTCGAAGCCCATCTCCCGGACCCAGTCGGTGAGCCACTTGATGAGGTAGTACCGGGGTGCTTTGGGGTAGCCGGTCCGCTGGAAGAAGGCGTCCAGCTCCGCCACCTCCGCTTCCAGCCGGCCCTCCGCCGCCCACTTCTCACGGAGCGCCGGGGGGAGTTCCACCGGCGCGTCGCTGGCGGTGAGGACGTCGGGGAGGTTGTCCACCAGCGTGCACTCCACCGTGGTCTCGTAGCTTCGGTACGTGCACCGGGGCGACGTGCGCACCCAGTCGGCGGGCCACGCCGGATCCAGCGGCGTCACCGGGCCCGTGTGGTTGAGCACCGCGTCCATGATCACGCGGATCCCCCGGCGGTGCGCCGCGTCCACCACGGCGCGGAGGTCCGCCTCCGTGCCCAGCGCCGGGTCCACCGCCGTCCAGTCCCGGGCCCAGTAGCCGTGGAAGCCGTACGTCTTCCCGGTGCCCTCGTCGACGCTCCCCCGGACCTGCTCGGTGAAGGGCGTCATCCAGAGGGCCGTCACGCCCAGGCTGTCGAAGTACCCCTGCTCCAGCTTGGCCAGCACGCCCTTCAGGTCGCCCCCCTCGAAGCTCCGGAGCTTGGCCCCGTCATGCGCCCGCCCCAGCGCTGCGTCGTTGGTTCGGTCGCCGTTTGCGAAGCGGTCGAGGAGGAGGAAGTAGATGGTGGCGGCGTTCCAGAAGACGTCGGGGGCCGCCGCCACCTCGGGCGCGCCCGCCGTCTCGGTCGGGGGCACCTCCGGCGCGCAGGCCCCGAGGAGAGGGAGGAGGAGGAGGGCGGCGGGCCCCGAAGGGCGGAGTTGGGTGCGCATGGCGAGCATCAGTGGGAGAGGGCGGCGGCGACGTCGTCCTGGTCCTCCACGCGGAGGGTGAGGGCCGCGGCCAGCACGAGGGAGATCCCGCCGACGAGGAGGGCGTAGATGGCCTCGCCGCCGAAGACGCTCCCGACGAAGAAGCCCAGGATGGCCGCGGCCACGATCTGCGGGATGACGATGAAGAAATTGAAGACGCCCATGTAGTAGCCCATCTTCGACGGCGGCAGCGAGCCGGTGAGGATGGCGTAGGGCATGGAGAGGATGCTGGCCCACGCGATGCCCACGCCGACCATGGAGCCAAGGAGGAGCATGGGGTCCGTGATGACGAAGATGGAGAGGAGCCCCAGGGCGCCGGCCACCAGGCAGACGGCGTGGGCGATCTTCCGGCTGGTGCGCTTCGCCAGCACGGGGATGGCGAAGGCCACCACCGCCGCGATGCCGTTGTAGACCGCGAAGCACACGCCCACCCAGTTGGCGCCCTCGTTGTATGCCGCCGACGTGGGGTCGTGGGTGCCATAGAGGTGGCTGGTCACCGCCGCGGTGGTGTAGATCCACATGGCGAAGAGGGCGAACCAGGAGAAGAACTGCACCCAGGCCAGCTGCTTCATGGTCCGGGGCATGTCCTGGAGGTCGTTGAGGATGGTGACGAAGCCGCTCTCGTGGCGGCCCGAGCGCTGGAGCGCCCCCGAGGCGATGAGGAGCAGGCCCGCGAAGACGAGCCCGCCGGAGAGCACCAGCACCTCGTGGATCCCCGCCCGCACCAGCCACGCCGTGAGCGCGCCGCCCACGACGACCATGAAGCCTCCGAGGCGGAGCTGTCCCCGGCCCCGCGCCACCGCCGCCTCGGGAGTGGCCGCCTCCTTCACGAAGGCCTCCCGCTCCTGGTTCTCCAGGAACCCACCCATCTCCTCGGGCGAGTACTCGAAGGAGCGCACCACCGTCCAGAGCACGGCGATGAAGAAGACCGCGGCGCCCAGGTAGAAGGAGAGGCGCACCGAGTCGGGGATGACCCCCCGGGGCGCCTCGTTGCTCACGCCGAACTGCTCGGTGAGGACCCACGGCAGCACCGACGCCACCACGGCCCCTGTGCCGATGAAGAAGCTCTGCATGGCGAAGCCGGTGGTGCGCTGCTCCGAGGGGAGGTTGTCCCCGACGAAGGCCCGGAACGGCTCCATGGAGACGTTGATGGAGGCGTCCATGATCCAGAGCATGCCCGCCGCCACCCAGAGCACCGGGGAGTTGGGCATGAGGACGAGGGCCGCCGAGGCCAGGAGCGCGCCGCCCAGGAAGTAGGGGCGGCGGCGCCCCAGCCGGTTCCAGGTGCGGTCGCTGAAGTACCCGATGACCGGCTGGACGAGGAGCCCGGTGACCGGCGCCGCGATCCAGAGGATGGGGATGTCCTCCACCGACGCGCCCAGCGTCTCGAAGATGCGGCTGACGTTGGCGTTCTGGAGGGCGAAGCCGAACTGGATGCCCAGGAAGCCGAAGCTCATGTTCCAGATCTCCCAGAACGTGAGGCGGGGCTTGGGGCGCAGCCCCTCGGCGGCCTGCTGCAGGGGGCCGTGGGCGGTGTCGCGGGGCGCCTTCGGGCCTGGTTTCCTGGATTCCATGCGGGCCGGCCTCAGGTCAGGGGGATCTCGGGCTTCTCGAGGGTCTCGGTGTTCGCGGGAGGCGGGTGCCTGCGTGCCTGGTCCAGCAGGCGGGCCAGGGCGTCTACGTCGGGGTCCGCCAGGGCCTCGTCCAGCAGCCTGGACATGGGGCGCTGCCAGTTGGGGCGCTCGGAGGAGCGGGTCCCCGGGAGGTTGACCTGCTCGGCCTCGAGCCACAGGTCCTCCATCCACGGGATGACCAGGGGGCTGGGCGAGCCGCCCAGCCACTCCAGGAGCGAGCGGAGGAGTGTGGGCAGGTCGTCGGGGGTGGTGTCCAGGAGCTCGGCAAGCCGGAGGGCACCCGCGTCCCGGGCCTCGCGTTCGGCGGGGGCAGCGTCGGCCTTCAGGAGACCGCAGCGCACGCGCTCGCCGATGTCCAGGCCCGCCACCCACCCCGCCAGCGTGGGCGTGTCGTGGGTGCCGATGAGGGCAACCTGCGTCTCGCATGGCGGCTTGGGCGCCTCGCCCATGGCCTCGAACTCGGCCAGGTACATGCCCCGGATCCGGTGGCGGGGGAGCGCCTCGTCGATGTCGGGGGGCACCGTGCCCAGGTTCTCGCCGATGATCTCGCACTCGTGGCGGTGGGACTCCAGCGTCACCACGGCGAAGAGCTCCTCGGTGGGGTAGCGCACGTACGTCCCCTCGTGGAGGCCGAAGCCGTGGGGGATCCAGTAGAGTCGGGTGAGGGCCATGATGTGGTCGATGCGCAGCACCCCGGCCAGCGTGGCCTGATGGGCGATGCTCGCCGCCAGGTAGCGGTGACCCTCCCGCCGCGAGGCCTCGGGGAGCACCGGCGAGAAGCCCCAGTCCTGCCCGCTGGGGAAGCCCCCGTCGGGGGGCGCGCCCACGGACATCCCCTCGGCGAAGAGGGCCTGGCGGGACCAGGGATCGTACCCGTCGGGGTGCACCCCCACCGCCAGGTCCAGACCGACGCGGACGCCGTCGGCCTTCAGGCGCCGCAGCAGCCCGCCCATCTGGTCGCGCACCAGCGTCTGGGCCACCTGGTGGAAGCGCTCCTCCACCGGGTCGATGTGCTGGGGGGCGAGCCTGCCCACGCGGGGCCCCTCGGGCCAGTCCCGCCAGTTCCTTCCCAGGCGGGCCTGGGCGCCCCGGAACTGGGCGTAGCGCTGCAGCTCCGGATCCAGCGCCGCCCTGTCGGGCCACGGGAGATGGGCCAGCGCCGCCCTCACCTCGGCGTCGGCGCGGGTGACGTCCAGGCTCCCCGGCGGGGGCGTGGGCACGCCCGCGTCCCCCAGGTCGAGGACG
This sequence comes from Gemmatimonadota bacterium, assembly GCA_045863275.1. Classification (GTDB taxonomy): domain Bacteria; phylum Gemmatimonadota; class Gemmatimonadetes; order Longimicrobiales; family Gaopeijiaceae; genus SZUA-318. The sequence continues at coordinate 89,688 of BTVB01000015.1, read as the reverse complement.
AGCTCGCTCCAGAAGATCCGGCTCACCGGCGAGTAGGGGCTGGGCTCCGCCGGCTCCTGGTTGAAGGTGGGCAGGAGGGGGAGAACCGTAACCACGTCGCCTCCCCGCTCGGCCACCCAGTGGCAGAGCGTCTCCAGGTCCCGCAGGTCGCCGACGGACCGGCTCCGCGAGGAGCGCAGCGCGGCCAGGTGGGTGCCCACCCCCCAGCTCCGCCCCGTCTCCCCGGGGCGCCGCCACGACGCGGTCGGGGCGGCGATGACCGTCACGGTCTCGGCGTGAGCGGCCGTCTCCACCACCATGCGGTGGTACCCGAAGGGGAGGGGGTGGAGGGGGCGGACCACCCGGTCCACCACCTCCAGCGGGACGACGCCGTCCGACTCCAGCCGGATCTCGGCCTGCACCGCTCCCGTGCCCGGCACGGGGAAGGGGGCCAGGCGTCCGTCCCAGGCCACCATGACCGGGGGGAGCCCGTCGCCCCGGGAAGCACGCCACGCCGCCAGCGCCCGGCCGGCGTCGGCGGGCCGCTCGATCGGGGCGCCCAGGGCGGCGCACACCCGGACCAGCGTCTCGGGGGCCACCTCCACCGGGCGGTGCAGTCCGTCCACGTAGGCGGTGAGGACCCCCATCTCCGTGGCGAGGGCGGCGAGGGCCCCCAGCTCCTTCTCGGCGCTCATGGGCTCACGCGATGACCGGCGCGGCGAACTCGGGGCCCGTCACCAGGACCACGGCTCCCTGGAGGCGCGTGTCCCGGTCCGACGGCTCGGCGTGCACCGGCGTGGACGCCGCTGCCTCGGTGAGGACGCGGCTCGCCATGGCCTCCGTCAGGGCGGGGGCCACCACGTCCCAGGCGGCGGTCACCTCGCCGCCCACGATGATCTCCTCCGGGGCCAGCGCGTTGATGATGGCGGCGATGCCGATGCCCAGGTACCGACCCGTGGCCTCCAGCGCCTCCCGGGCCGCCCGGTCGCCGGAGGCGGAGCGGGCGATGACGCTCTCGATGTTCAGGTCGGTGTCACCGTTGTCCAGGCTCTGGGGGGGCGCCTTCAGCTCCCGGCCCAGGTAGCGCGCGACGGTGGCGGGGTTGGAGGTGTAGGCCTCCCAGCACCCCCGGTTCCCGCAGAAGCAGGGGGGGCCGTCCAGGTTGAGGGGCACGTGGCCGAACTCGCCGGCGGCGTGCTCCCGGCCGCGCACCACCTGTCCGTTCACCACGAGGCCGGCGCCCACGCCGTCGGACACCGTGACGTAGGCGAAGTTGTAGGACTGCTCGCGCTCCCCCGACCAGATCTTGGCCAAAGCGCACGCCACGGCGTCGCGCTCGATGGACACGGGCACGGGGAGGCGCCCCTCCAGCGCGCTCCGGACGTCCACGTTCTTCCACCCGAGGGTGGGGGCGTTGAGGACCACGCCCGTCTCCGAGTCCACGAGCCCGGGGACCACCAGCCCCACCCCCTGGCACTCGCCCTGGTCGGCGTGGGCCCGGATGAGGCGGGTGACCCGGGCCTCCAGCTCGTCCAGGAGGGTCTCCAGGTCGGCGGGGGTGCGGAACCGCTCGAGGGCGATCTCGGTGCCTCCGAAGTCGGCGAGGAGGAGGTGCGTCTGCCGGCGGCGGATGTCCACCCCCACCACCAGGCGATCGTGGGCGCGGATGTGGAGGAGCCGCGGCTTCCGCCCGCGGGGGGCGTTGGCGGTGGCGCCCTGGTAGATGAGCCCCTCGCCGATGAGCTCGTTCACCAGGGAGGTCACCATCCCGCGGCTCATCTTCAGCCGTCGGGCCAGGTCGGCCCGGGAGATGGGCTCGTGCTCGCGCACCAGGTTGAGGAGGATGCGGCGGTTGACCTCCCGGGGGGTGCCCCGGGTGGCCCGCTTGAACCGCTGGGTGTCGATCTTGCGCACGGCGCCGTCCAAGGGGGGGGAGGGATGAATTGTTTTCTAAAACAGCAATAAGGTGGCGTCAAGGACGACGAAGCGCCACCACGACGTCGTCGGAGGGGTGAAACCGGGGGCCGACCCCCCTCAGGCACAAAACTCTTGACGTGCACGATACGAACGTGTACAAGTTCTGGAGATTTGCTCTCTTAACGACCAAATCTGTCCGGGAGCGTGGGGGCGGGGCTTCGACGTGGGACAGATCCTCACCCGTGGAGGACAACCCGATGAGCAGGGCTGGTAGACTTCTCGTGGCGCTCGCCGCCGTGTTCCTGGGCGCGACCCAGGCGCAGGCGCAGACGGGCACGATCGTAGGACGGGTCGTGGACACGGCGACCCGGCAACCCCTCTCCGGCGTCCAGGTGAGCGTGGAGAACCGCGGGGCCCTCACCCAGGCTTCGGGCAACTTCGTCATCGTAGGCGTGCCCACGGGCACGCAGACGGTACGGGCCACGATGATCGGGTACGGAGAGGCGACGCAGACGGTGAACGTGGCCTCGGGCCAGACCGTCACCGTGAACTTCGAGCTCACCGTGGAGGCCCTGGGCCTGGCGGAGATCGTCGTCACCGCGTACGGCGAGCAGCGGGCGGGCAACATCACCGGCTCGGTGAAGCAGGTCACCCCGAGCGAGTTCAACACCGGGCGCATCGTCAGCCCGGAGGAGCTCCTCACCAGCAAGGTGGCCGGCGTCCAGATCGTGGACAACAACGAGCCGGGCGGCGGGCAGTCCGTGCGCATCCGCGGCGCCACGTCCATCAACGCGAGCAGCGACCCGCTCTACGTGGTGGACGGGATGCCCATGGGCACGGGCGCGGGGGGCGGGCTCTCCGCCGGTCGGAACCCGCTGAACTTCATCAACCCGAACGACATCGAGAGCATCACGGTCCTGAAGGACGCCTCCTCGGCGGCGCTCTACGGCGCCAATGCGGCCAACGGGGTCATCCTCATCAAGACCCGGTCGGGGCGGGGCGCACCGGAGCTGGAGTATTCCGGGAGCGTCTCGGCCTCCACCATCACCAAGCGCCCGGACATGCTGGACGCGGCCCAGTTCAGGTCGGCGGTGCAGTCGTACGCCCCGCAGAACGCCGGCCAGCTCAGCACCGCCAACACCGACTGGTTCGATCACGTGGACCAGCTCGGCGTGGGCCAGGAGCACAACCTGTCGCTCTCCGGGTCGGGCACGACCATGGACTACCGGTTCTCGGTGGGCTTCCTGGACCAGAAGGGCGTCATCCAGGGGACGCAGGTGCAACGCCTCTCCCTGGGCGCCAGCTACGACCAGCGCTTCCTGGACGACAAGCTGAACATCCGGGCCAACATCAAGGCGTCCCGGGCCGAGGACGCCTTCACGCCGGGCGGGGTGGTCTCCAACGCAGCCCAGATGGGCCCGACGCAGCCTCTCATGGACGCGGCGAACCCCACCGGGTACTACGAGTGGCCCAACAACACCCTGCAGTCCGCCGACAACCCCCTGGCGATCCTGGCGCTGGCCCGGGACGAGGGGACGACGAGCCGGAGCGTGGGCAACCTGCGCCTGGAGTACGACCTGCCCTTCGTGAGCGCCCTCAAGGCCCACGTGAACATGGGCTATGACGTCACCTATGCCGAGCGCGAGACCTTCAGCCCCCGCCAGCTCCACAGCCAGCTCAAGTCGGGCGGCGGCGGCAACGTGTACCGGCGGAACCCATCCATGGAGAACACGGTCCTCGAGACGTACCTCCACTACGCCGCGCCCCTCAACGTGATGCCCGGCCGCGTGGACCTCACCGGCGGCTACTCCTTCAGCGAGTCCCACGCCGCGTACCCCTGGTTCTCCGCCTCGGGGCTGAGCACCGACCTCCTGGACATCTACGGCGTGCCGGGGGCGCAGACCGTCACCAACCAGCAGGACATCCAGGAGAGCCGCCTCATCTCGTTCTTCGGCCGGCTCAACTACAACCTGAACGACCGCTACCTGCTGGGCTTCAGCGTCCGCCGCGACGGCTCCTCCCGCTTCGGCCCGGACAACGCGTGGGGCGTGTTCCCCGCCGTGTCCGCCGCCTGGCGTATCTCCGAGGAGTCGTTCCTGAAGGACGCCACGCCCTTCTCCGACCTCAAGCTGCGGGTGTCGTGGGGCAAGACGGGCAACCAGGCATTCGACAACTACCGGCAGTACTCCACGTACCTGGTGAGCAACTCCACGGCGCAGGTCCAGTTCGGCAACGAGTTCGTCAACACCATCCGGCCCGGCGCTTCGGACCCGGGCATCAAGTGGGAGGAGACCACCTCCTGGAACGCCGGCGTGGACTTCGGCCTCCTGGACAACCGGCTCATGGGGTCCATCGACTACTACGTGAAGGACACCGAGGACCTGATCTTCACGGTGCCCGTGGCCGCCGGGACGAACCTGTCGAACTACGTCACGACGAACATCGGCAGCATGAAGAACAACGGCCTCGAGTTCACCCTCAGTGGCGACCTGGTGAGAGGCGGCTCCGGTGGGCTGACCTGGAACGCCATGTTCAACGCGGCGCACAACACCAACGAGCTGGTGAGCATCAACCCGTATGCGGGGTCCGCGCAGCAGATCCTCACGGGGCTGGTCTCGGGCGGCGTGGGCACCTACATCCAGGTCCTGACGCCCGGTGTGCCCATCAACTCGTTCTTCGTCTACGAGCACAAGCGCAACGGCGACGGCTCGCCCCTGTGGAGTGACGCCAACGGCGACGGCACCATCAACGAGCAGGACCTCTACAGGGACCTGAACGGTGACGGCATCGTCAACGTCGCCGACCGCCGGGCGTTCAACGATCCCTCGCCCGAGTGGATCCTCGGCCATACGTCGAGCGTCATGTACGGCGACTTCGACCTCAACTTCACCATGCGCGCGTACCTGGGGAACCACGTCTACAACAACGTGGCCTCCAACCTGGGCACCTACGCCGAGGTGACGCGGGCGTCGCCCTACAACCTCCACCGGTCCGTCCTGGAGACGGGCTTCGAGACGCCCCAGTACCTCTCGGACTACTACGTGGAGGACGCGTCCTTCCTCCGGTTGGACAACATCACCCTCGGCTACCGGTTCGACTACCGGGGCCGGCAGGCACGGGTCTTCGGGACCATCCAGAGCGCGTTCACGCTTACGGGCTACTCGGGAGTGGATCCCACCGCCGGGCTGAACGGCCTGGACAACAACATCTACCCGCGCTCGCGCACCTTCACCGGCGGCCTGAGCGTCCGCTTCTGATGCACGCGGCCAACGGACTCGACCATTCGAGAAGGAACGGGGAAATGAAGAACGCGATCAGAAAGGCGCTCGTCGCCACCGCCGGCCTCCTCATCGTCGCCGCGACCGCTTGCACGGACACGGTGCTGGAGCCGAAGAGCACGATCACGGGAGCGAACGTCTTCAACGACGCCGGCTCCTACAAGGCATTCATCGCGAAGGTGTACGCCGGGCTCGCCGTGAGCGGCCAGCAGGGCGCCGCCGGGCAGCCCGACATCCAGGGCATCGACGAGGGCTTCTCCCAGTACCTGCGGCTCCTGTGGGAGGCGCAGACGCTCCCCACCGACGAGGCCGTCATCGGCTGGGGTGACGTGGGGCTCCCGGAGATGAACACCCAGCTCTGGGCGTCGTCCAACTCCTTCGTGGTGGCCATGTACTACCGGATCTACTTCCAGGTGGGCATGGCCAACGAGTTCCTCCGCGAGACGTCAGCCGACAAGCTGGCGCAGCGCGGCGTGAGCTCGACGCTGAGGGCGCAGATCGACCAGTACCGGGCCGAGGCTCGCTTCCTGCGGGCGCTGAGCTACTGGCACGCCATCGACCTGTTCGGGAACGTCCCGCTGGTCACCGACGAGGATCCCCTCGGCTCCACGCCGCCCCAGCAGGCGACGCGCGCCGAGATCTACGACTTCGTGGTGAGGGAGCTCACCGAGATCCAGAGCCAGCTCCCGGCACCCGGCGCGGCCACGTACGGGCGCGCCACCGGACCGGCGGCGTCCATGCTGCTGGCGAAGCTGTACATGAACGCCCAGGTGTACACGGGGACGGCCAACTGGTCCGGCGCCCTCACCGCCGCCCAGCAGGCCATCGCCGGCGGGTACAGCCTGTCGTCCAACTGGCGCCTCAACTTCATGGCGAACAACCACACGTCGCCGGAGATCATCTTCGCGGTGCCGCAGGACGGGCTCCGGACGCAGACGTGGGGCGGCATGACCTTCCTGGTCCACGCGTCGTGCGGCGGCGGCATGAGCAACTCCGAGTACGGCATCGACGGCTGCTGGTGGGGGCTCCGCCTGAAGCCGCAAGCGTACCGGCTCTTCACCGCCGGCGACGTCCGCGACGACTACTTCTACACCACCGGCCAGAACGTCGAGGTCGGGAGCATCGGCAACTTCAACGACGGCATCGCCGCGCCGAAGTTCACCAACAAGACGTCCACGGGGCAGGCGGGCTCGCACGCCACGCACGTGGACACCGACTTCCCCATCTTCCGCCTCGCCGACGCGTACCTCATGTACGCCGAGGCGGTGCTGCGCGGAGGCGGCGGCAGCCGCGCCCAGGCCCTCGCCTACGTCAACGCCCTGCGCACCCGGGCGTTCGGAGGAGCCTCGGGCAACATCACCGACGCCCAGCTCACGCTGGACTTCATCCTGGCGGAGCGGGGCCGCGAGTTGCTGTGGGAGGGGCACCGCCGGACCGACCTCATCCGGTACGGGCTGTTCACCGGCGGCAACTACATCTGGGCCTGGAAGGGTGGCGTGCAGGCGGGCAAGGCGACGGAGGCCTTCCGGGATCTCTATCCGCTGCCCGCGTCGGAGCTCGTGGCCAACCCGAACCTGACGCAGAACACCGGCTACTGACGTGCCGGAGGGGAGCGGGCGTTCCCGCCCGCTCCCCTCGTTCTCCCGCCCCGGGCCCGGCCACCGTCGTGGTGGCCGGGCCAGGGCCGCCTTCCCGGATCGAGCCATGACCTTCCCGTGGCATCGCAGGGTCGCGCCTCTCCTGACGCTGGCGGCGCTGGGCGCCGGCGCGTGCCAGGAGGAGACGACGGCACCCGTGGTGGAGGTCCCGCCCCCGGCGGAGCGCCCTGCGCTCCCGCCGGCCTACCGGGCCACGGGGCACGCCGCGGCCGGGGATGTCTTCGTCCACCTCTTCGAGTGGACGTGGCCCGACGTGGCGCGGGAGTGCGAGGAGGTCCTCGGCCCCGCGGGGTGGTGGGCGGTGCAGGTCTCGCCTCCCCAGGAGCACGGCGTGGGCATCACCCACCCCTGGCACCAGCGCTACCAGGCGGTGAGCTACAAGCTGGACAGCCGCTCCGGGTCGGAGGCCGCCTTCGCCGAGATGGTCGGCCGCTGCCGGGCGGCGGGCGTGGACGTGTACGTGGACGCCATCGTGAACCACACCGCCGGCTCCGACGGCACGGGGAGCGCCGGCACCGTCTACGGCAAGTACGCGTACCCGGGCCTCTACACGCAGGCCGACTTCCACCCCCCGTGCACGGTGAGCGACTACGCCAGCGCCGCCAACGTGCAGGACTGCGAGCTCTTCGGCCTGGCGGACCTGAACACGGGGAAGGCGGACGTCCGCGACAAGCTCGCGGGGTACCTGGTCAAGCTGGGGCGCCTGGGCGTGGCGGGCTTCCGCATCGACGCGGCGAAGCACATCCAGCCCGTGGAGCTGGACTCCATCCTGAGCCTGGTGAACCGGGCGGCGGCGGCCGACGGACGGCCCCTCCCGTACGTCTTCGGCGAGGTCATCGACTACGGCGGCGTGGAGGCGGTGCGCGCCCCGGACTACTACGGCCTCGGGTACGCCTCCGGCAGCGGCTCGGACCTCACCGAGTTCCGCTTCCGCGCCACCGGGGAGAAGTTCGCCGGCGCGGGGGGCCAGCGCCTGGCGGAGCTGAAGGACTTCCCCGGCGCGTGGGGGCTCATGCCTTCCGACAAGGCCGTGGTCTTCGTCCAGAACCACGACACCCAGCGGGACGCCGGAAGCTCCGTGGTGGACTACGACGACGGCGACCGGTACCGCCTGGCCAACGTGTGGATGCTGGCCCAGCCGTACGGCTACCCGAAGGTGCTCTCGGGCTACGCGCTGGACCTGGGTCGGGTGGGGGGACGGGACACGGGCCCCCCGTCCGACGCGGGCGGGAACACCTTCCCCGTGTCGTGCCCGGCGCGCATGGAGGAGGCGGTCCTCGGCGAGTGGACGTGCGAGCACCGTGACCCGTCCATCGCCGCCATGGTGCGCTTCCGCCGCGCCACCGCCGGGGAGCCGCAGGAGAATTGGTGGGACGACGGCGGGGGCGCCATCGCCTTCTCCCGGGGCGCACGGGGCCTCGTCGCCCTCAACGGCGGCGCCGCCGCGGCGACGGTGGACGTGGCGACGCGCCTGCCCCCGGGGTCATACTGCGACGCCCTGACCGGTGGGGCGAGGGACGGGGGATGCGCCGGCCGCGTGGTGACGGTGGGCGAGGACGGACGGGTGCGCCTGGACCTGGAGCCGGGTCGGGCGGTTGCGATCCATGTGGGACTGGAAGAAGGGAGAGAGGGAGCATGACAGGGACCATGACGAAGAGCCGGAGCCGCCGCTGGACCCCCCGCCGGATCCGCCGGGGCGCGGCGCTCCTCGCCGCCGCGCTCCTCGCTCCCGGCGCGGCCTCGGCTCAGGAGCCCCTCCTCGTCACCTCCCCCGACGGCCGCAACGCCGTCACGGTGCAGGTCCTGGACGGGGGGCTCCACTACGCCGTGTCCCGGGACGGCCGGCCGGTGCTGCTTCCCTCGCGGCTCGGCTTCGAGTTCCGGGGCGCGCCCCCCCTGCGCGACGGCCTGCGCATCGCCGGGTCGGAGCGGAGCACGCACGACGAGACCTGGGAGCAGCCCTGGGGCGAGGTGCGCTGGGTCCGGGACCACCACAACGAGCTGCGCGTGTCGGTGGAGGAGACGGCGGCGCCGGGGCGGCGCTTCGTGGTGGTCTTCCGCGCCTTCGACGAGGGGGTGGGCTTCCGCTACGAGCTCCCCCAGCAGCCGGCGCTGGCGGACTTCGAGATCATGGCCGAGCTCACCGAGTTCCACACCGCCGACAACCCCCGGGCCTGGTGGATCCGCTCCTACGATCCCACCCACCGCTACGAGCTGCTCTACGCGTCGGGGCCGGCGAGCCACATGCCCACGGTCCACACCCCCCTCACCATGGTGGGCACCGACGGCCTCCACCTGGTCATCCACGAGGCGGACCTGGTGGACTACGCCGGCATGAACGTGGTGGGCGACCTGGGGCGTCGCCTCCGGGTGGACCTCCCCGCGTGGGCCGACGGCGCCAAGGTGAAGGGGCGCACGCCCTTCAGGACGCCCTGGCGCACCCTCCAGATGGCCGACCGCGCCCAGGACCTTGTCCCCAACACCCTCACGCTGAACCTGAACCCGCCCAGCCAGATCCAGGACGTGAGCTGGATCGAGCCCATGAAGTACGTGGGCATCTGGTGGGGGATGCACATCAACGTGAACACGTGGGCGTCGGGGGCGCTCCACGGCGCCACCACAGCCAACACCCGGAGGTACCTGGACTTCGCCGCGGCCAACGGGTTCGGCGGCGTGCTGGTGGAGGGGTGGAACGTGGGGTGGGACGGCGACTGGCTGGCCAACGCCGAGCAGTTCTCCTTCACCCAGCCGTACCCCGACTACGACCTGGAGGGGCTGGCGGCGTACGCCCGGGAGAAGGGCGTGACGCTCATCGGGCACAACGAGACGTCCATGGGCGTGGAGAACTACGAGCGGCAGCTCGAGGACGCCTTCGCGCTCTACGAGCGCCTGGGCATCCGCGCCATCAAGACCGGGTACGTGGGCGACGAGACCAAGGACGGCCACGCCCATCATGGGCAGTACATGGTGCGCCACTGGCGGAAGGTCCTGGAGCTCGCGGCGCGGCACCGCATCATGGTGAACGTCCACGAGCCCATCAAAGACACCGGCGAGCGCAGGACCTGGCCCAACATGCTCAGCCGGGAGGGGGCCCGGGGCATGGAGTACAACGCCTGGGGCGGCGACGGGGGCAACCCGCCGGAGCACGAGATCGTGCTCTTCTTCACCCGACTCCTGGGTGGCCCCATGGACTACACGCCCGGCGTGTTCGACATCCTCATCGCCTCGGCCGACGGCGAGCCACGGACCCCCGAGGAATCCCGCGTCCGCACCACGCTGGCCAAGCAGCTCGCCCTGTACGTGGTGCTCCACTCTCCGGTGCAGATGGCCGCCGACCTGGTGGAGAACTACGAGGGTCGGCCCGAGTTCCAGTTCATCCGCGACGTGGCGGTGGACTGGGAGCAGACCCGCGTCCTGGAGGGCGCGGTGGGGGACTACGTCGTGGTGGCCCGCCAGGCCCGCGGGAGCGACGAGTGGTTCCTGGGCGCCATCACCGACGAAGTGGGCCGCACCTTCGAAGTCCCCCTGTCGTTCCTGCCCGAAGGCCGCGCGTACGTGGCGGAGATCTACGCCGACGGCGACGGGGCCCACTGGAAGACCAACCCCTTCCCCGTCTCCATCTCGGAGCGGGAGGTGCACGCCGGCACCACCCTGACGCTGCGCCTGGCCCCCGGCGGGGGCCAGGCGATCCGGATACGACCGCGATGACCTCCCCCGAACCCCGCGCGGACACCCCCCCCGACGCGTCGGGAGTCCGCCTCATCGGCGACCTGGGCGGCACCCACGCCCGCTTCGCCACGCTGGGACCCGCCGGGTGCCTGGAGCGCGTCCAGGTGCTCGCCTGCGCCGACCACCCCCGCATCGACGACGCCCTGGACGCCTACCTCGCCGGGTTCGGCGTCCCCCGCGTGGCCGAGGTCTGCCTGGCCGTGGCGGGCCCGGTGGACCAGGACCTGGTGGACCTCCCCAACAACCACTGGGCCTTCAGCCGCTGCCAGCTCGAGAAGCGGCTGGGCGCGCCCCTCATGGTGATCAACGACTTCACCGCCCAGGCGCTGAGCGTGGACGCGCTGCGCCCCGAGCAGCTCACCTGGTACGGCACGCCCCGTCCCGATCCCTGCGGGATCCGTGGCGTGGTGGGCCCCGGGACGGGGCTGGGCGTGGCCGTCCAGATGCCCAGCGGCGAGATCGTCCCGTCGGAGGGAGGGCACGTGGGCTTCGCCCCCACCGACGACCACCAGATCGAGCTGCTCCGCGCCCTCCAGTCCCGCTTCCGGCGGGTTTCGGTGGAGCGCCTGGCGTCGGGGCCGGGCCTGGAGAACCTGTACTGGGCCAACCACCACCTGGCCCACGGCGACCGGAATGCCGAGGAGGCCCGCAAGAGCGCCCGGGAGGTGGCCGAGCTCGCCGCCGCCGGCGACGCGGTGGCGCTCCGCAGCGTCCGGGACTTCTTCGACGTGCTGGCCACCTTCGCCGGGGACCTGGCGCTCATGGCGTGGGCCACGGGCGGGATCTACCTCTCGGGCGGGATGATGCGGCGCCTCGTGTCCCTCTTCGACCCCGAGCGCTTCCGGGCGCGCTTCGAGGACAAGGGGCGCTTCACCCGGTTCTGCGAGTCGGTGCCCCTGGCCTGGATCACCGCCGAGCACCCCGGCCTCCTGGGGTGCGCGGCGGCGCTGGCGGGGCACGGGAGCCACGTGCTCCGGTGCCGGGACGAGGAGGGGTAGGGAGGATGCGGGCGGGCGTCGCCGCCCTGGGGCTCGTGACCTGCGCGGCCTCCGCCGCGGCACAGGCGCCGGCCTACCGGGCGCCCTCCTGGGTCCCCGGTGGGACGTGCTACGAGGTCTTCGTCCGCTCCTTCCAGGACTCGGACGGCGACGGCGTGGGGGACCTCCGGGGGCTCATCGCGCGGCTGGACCACATCAACGACGGGGACCCGGCCACCCTCGGCGACCTGGGGGCGAATTGCGTCTGGCTCATGCCCTTCGCCCTGTCCCCCACGTACCACGGGTACGACGTGGCCGACTACCGGCGGGTGGACCCCCGGTACGGCACCAACGAGGACTTCCGGGAGCTGGTCGCCCAGGCCCACCGCCGGGGGATCCGGGTCATCGTGGACATGGTGCTGAACCACACGTCCAGCGAGCACCCCTGGTTCCAGTCGGCGCTCCGGGACCCCGCCTCGCCCTACCGGGACTGGTACCTGTGGCGGGACGCACCGGGGCCCGACAACGAGTGGGGCGGCAACGGGTGGCGCCGCTCGCCGGCGCGGGACGAGTGGTTCTACGGCTTCTTCTGGCACAGCATGCCGGACCTGAACTGGGAGACGCCGGCGGTGCGCCGGGAGATGGAGGACATCGCCCGCTTCTGGCTCGAGGAGATGGGCGTGGACGGCTTCCGACTGGACGCCGTGCGCCACCTCATGGAGGACTTCGCCACCGGGCGCGCGACCAACGTGCCCCGCACCCACGACATGCTTCGGGAGTACGGGGCGTCCGTCCGCGGCGTGAAGCCCGGCGCCTTCACCATCGGCGAGGTCTTCGACAGCACGGCGGCGCTCGCGGCGTACTACCCCGACCAACTCGACCAGTACTTCGCGTTCCAGGCGGCCAACGGGATCCTGGACGCGGTGCGCACCGGCTCGGCGAGCGGACTCATGCGGGCGGTGGCGGAGCTGGAGGCCACCATCCCCGACCACCGCTACGCCCCCTTCCTGCGCAACCACGACCAACGCCGCACCATGACCGAGCTGGAGGGCGACGGGCCGCGGGCGAAGCTGGCGGCGTCGCTCCTCCTCGCGCTCCCCGGACTCCCCTTCGTCTACTACGGGGAGGAGATCGGGATGCAGGGCGACAAGCCCGACGAGCGCATCCGCACCCCCATGCCCTGGTCCGTGGAGCCGGGGATGGGCTTCACCACGGGGACGCCCTGGGAGCCCCTTCAGGACGATTCCCTCACGGCCAACGTGGCCGTGCAGGACGCGGACCCGGCGTCGCTGCTGAACCACTACCGGCGGCTCATCCACCTGCGCGCCGCCGAGCCGGCGCTGGGCGCCGGCGACTTCCTGGCGCTGGAGGCCGGGACGGACGGCGTGGCCGCGTGGCTCCGGCGCGACGGCGACCATGTCGTGCTGGTGGTGGCGAACCTCACGGAGGAGGTGCTCGCGGGCGTGGCGCTGTCGTCGGGGGAGGGCGCGCTGGCGCCGGGGAGGTACGAGGCGGAGGTGCTGGACGCGGGGGGTGCTCCGGTGCCCGGCGCGGTCCCGCCGCTGGCGGTGGGGGCGAACGGGCGGATCAGCGCGTACGCGCCCCTGGCCGAGCTGGCGCCGCTGACGGCCTACGTGCTGCGGGCGCGCTGAGGGAGCGGTTCGGAGATCCGGCGCACCGTCGCCCATTTGCGAAGCCCCCCCGCGCCTCCCGACATTGACCGCCTCCCGCCACCGGCGCCTCCCGCGCCGGCCGCGTCCAAGCTCAGCCCCGCGCCCGCCATGCCATCCATCACCGGGGGAGGTCTCCTCGCCGCCATGTTGGCCGAAGAGGGGGTCGAGGTCGTCTTCGGCATCATCGACGGCACGTACTTCGGCTTCTACTCGGCGCTGCGGAAGCACGGCATCGCGCTGGTGGGGCCCCGCCACGAGACCAGCGCCGCCCACATGGCCGGCGCATATGCCCGCCTCACCGGGAAGCTGGGCGTGTGCATGGCCAGCAATGGGCCCGGCGTGGCCAACGTGCTCCCCGGCGTGGCGGTGGAGAACGGGGAGGGGAACCGGGTCCTCCTCGTCACCTCCTCGCGGCGCACGGGAATCGTCTACCCCGACCGGGGCGGCACCTTCCAGTACTTCAACCAGGTGGCCGTCACCAAGCCCATGACCAAGTGGTCGGGGGCGGTGCCCTCCTTCGAGCGCATCCCCGAGATGATGCGCCGGGCGCTGCGCACGTCGTGGCAGGGCAGGCCGGGGGTGGTCCACCTGGACGTGCCCGAGGACATCATGAACGGGACGTTCAAGCCCGACGCCCTGGACCTGCGCCCCCCGTCGGCCTACCGGGTCGTCGTCCCCCGCCGCCCCGACCCCGCGGACGTGAAGGCCAGCGCCGACCTCCTGGTGGCGGCGCGCCAGCCGGTGATCCACGCCGGCAACGGCGTGCTCGCCGCCCGGGCCTGGGACGAGCTGGTGGCGGTGGCCGAGCTGCTCCACGCCCCCGTGACCACGTCGTGGGCGGGGCGCTCGGCCATGCGGGAGACCCACGAGCTGTCCGTGCCCATGGTCCACGTGGAGGTGAACAACACCGTCCGCAACGAGGCCGACGTGGTGCTGGCCCTGGGCACGCGCCTGGGGGAGACCGACTGGTGGGGGAAGCCCCCCTATTGGGCCGCCGCCGGCGAGCAGAAGCTCATCCAGGTGGACGTCGACGAGGACATCCTGGGGCTGAACAAGCCCCTGACGCTGGGCGTGGTGGCCGACGTGGGCGCGTACCTGGCGGCGCTCCGCGAAGAGCTGGCCGGGCGCTCCGACGCCGGGCCCACCGCCGCCCGCCGGGCGAAGATGCAGGGGTACCGGGCGCAGATGGCCAAGCACCGCGCCGAGCTGGACAAGAAGCTGGAGCAGAAGGCCGAGGGCGTGCACCCCGGCTTCGTGGCCACCACGTGCCGGCGGGTCTTCGCCGACGACGCGGTGCTGGTCATCGACGGCGGCAACACCGCCGTGTGGGCCAACTTCTTCCACCAGGTGCGCGTGCCCAACACCGTCCTCACCACGCCCAAGCTGGGGATGCTCGGCGCGGGGGTGGGCCAGGCGCTGGGCGCCAAGGTGGCCCTCCCCGACAGGCAGGTCTGCTGCATCATCGGCGACGGGGCCATGGGCTTCCACCCCCAGGAGGTGGAGACGGCGGTGCGCTGCGGGCTGGACGTGGTGTACGTCGTCCTGTGCGACCGCCAGTGGGGCATGGTGAAGATGACGCAGCAGTTCCAGATGAAGCCCTTCAAGACGCTCCTCATGAAGTCGCTGTCGCCGGAGGAGACCATCAACACCGACTTCTCCGAGATCCGCTTCGACCTGCTGGCCCAGAGCATGGGTGCGCACGGCGAGCGCGTGTCGTCGCCCGGGGAGCTGGAGCCGGCGCTCCGGCGGGCCATGGAGGCCGGGCGGTGCGCCGTCCTCCACGTGGACGTGGACCCGGTGGTGCACATGTGGGCGCCGAGCCTGAAGCACTTCAAGGACATGCACCAGGAGCCCAAGGGGTGACGGCGGCGCCGTGACCGACGTCGACGCGCTGCGCCTCGCCTTCGAGCCCCGGACGCTGGTCGCCCTCAACGCCGTCCTGGGGCTCGTCATGTTCGGCGTGGCGCTGGACCTCTCGGTGGAGGACTTCCGGCGCGTGGCGCGCGCCCCCCTGGGCGCCGGGATCGGGCTCCTGGCCCAGTTCGTCCTCCTCCCCGCCGTGACGTGGGGCCTCACCATGGTGCTGGACGTGCGCCCCAGCATCGCCCTGGGGATGATCCTGGTGGCGGCGTGCCCCGGCGGGAACATCTCCAACGTCGTGACCCACCTGGCCCGGGGGAACACGGCGCTCTCCATCGGCATGACGGCGCTCTCCACCGCGGTGGCGGTGGTGATGACGCCGCTGAACATCACCCTGTGGGGCGGCCTAAACCCCGCCACGGCCGGCATCCTCCGGGAGGTGAGCCTGGACCCCCTGGACCTCCTCCTCACGGTGCTGGTCATCCTGGGGATCCCCCTGGTGGCCGGCATGAGCGTGGCGGCGCGTTGGCCCGCCTTCGCCGCCCGGGTGCGCCGGCCCATGAAGGCGCTGGCGCTCCTGTTCTTCGCCGCCATCGTCCTGGGGGCGTTGGCGGCCAACTGGGACAACTTCCTCCGCTACGTGGGCGTGGTCATGGGCGTGGTGGCGCTCCACAACGCCTCGGCGCTGGCGCTGGGGTACGGCGCGGCCCGGGGGGTGGGGCTCCCCCGGCGCGACGCCCGCGCCGTCTCCATCGAGGTGGGGATCCAGAACTCGGCGCTGGGCCTCACGCTGGTCTTCACGTTCTTCGACGGGCTGGGCGGTATGGCGCTGGTGGCCGCCTGGTGGGGGATCTGGCACATCGTGGCGGGCCTCGCCGTGGCGGGCGTCTGGTCGGCTGTGGACGCCCGGGCGGAGGGGGCGGCCGCATGAAGGGCATGGCCCGCCGCGTCCTCATCACCGGGGCTTCCGGGTACATCGGCGGGAAGCTGGTGCGGGAGCTGGCGCAGGGGGCGTGGCGGCCCCAGCGGGTGGTGGCGTCGGACGTGCGCATTCCCCCCGACCGGGAGCGGCATCCCGAGGTCATCTACGAGGAGGCCGACGTCCGGGACGGCGCTCGCGTCGCCCGGCTCCTCGCCGAGCACCGGGTGGACACGGTGGTCCACCTGGCGTCCATCGTCACCCCGGGGAAGGGCTCGTCACGGGAGCTGGAGTACCAGGTGGACGTGGAGGGGACGCGCAACGTCCTCCGGGCGTGCCTGGAGCACGGCGTGGAGAAGCTGGTCGTCACCAGCAGCGGCGCCGCCTACGGGTACCACCCGGACAGCGCCGCCTGGATCGACGAGGACGATCCGCTGCGGGGCCACGACCACTTCGCCTACGCCCACCACAAGCGGCTGGTGGAGGAGATCCTGGAGCAGGCCCGCCGCTTCCACCCCGCGCTGGCGCAGCTCGTGTTCCGCCCCGGGACGGTGCTGGGGGAGGGGGTGAGGAACCAGATCACCGCCCTCTTCGAGAAGCCCGTCATGCTGGGCGTGGCCGGCGCGAAGTCGCCCTTCGTCTTCATCTGGGACGAGGACGTGGTGGCGTGCCTGGTGAAGGGGATCCGCGAGCCCCTCACCGGCGTCTACAACCTGGCCGGCGACGGTGCCCTCACGGCCGCCGAGCTGGCCCGGCGCATGGGGAAGCCGTACGTGCCGCTCCCCGCGTGGCTCCTCCGGGGAGCGCTGGGGGCGCTCGAGCCCCTCGGCCTCACACGGTACGGCCCCGAGCAGGTGGACTTCCTCCGCTACCGGCCCGTGCTCTCCAACCGGCGCCTCAAGGAGGAGTTCGGCTACACCCCCCGGAAGACAAGCGCGGAGGTCTTCGAGCTGTGGTGGGGGAGCCGGTGAGGGGCGCCGCGTCGACGCCCGGCTCAGCCGTCCTCATCACCGGCGCCGCCGGCGGGATCGGGCGGGCGCTGGCGTGGCGGTGGGCACGGGAGGACGCGCGGCTGGCGCTGGTGGATGTGGATGTGTCCGGCGTGGAGGCCCTTTCGGCCGAGCTCACCGCCGCCGGCCACGAGGCGCTGGCGCTCCCCTGCGACGTCACCGACGAGGCCGCGTGCCGGGAGGCCGTGGGCCGCGCCGTCGAGCGCTTCGGGACGGTGAACGTGGTGGTGGCCAACGCCGGCATGACGCACCTGAGCCCCGTGGCGGAGACGGACGTGTCGGTCTTCCGCCGGGTCATGGACGTGAACTTCTTCGGCGCCGTGAACGTGGTGCTGGCCGCCCTCCCCGAGGTGCGGAGGCGCCGCGGGCGCATCGTGGTCCTGTCCAGCGTGGCGGGCTTCGCGCCCCTGTCCGGGCGGAGCGGATACGCCGCCAGCAAGCACGCCCTCCACGGCTTCTTCGGGTCGCTCCGGGGGGAGCTGGCCGGGGAGGGTGTGTCGGTCACGCTGGTGTGCCCCTCGTTCGTGCGGACCCGCATCGGCGACGGGGCCCTGGGGGGCGACGGCGGGCCCGCCACCCGGCCGCGCACCGAGACCGGGACGCCCATGGAGCCCGAGGCCGTGGCCGACGCCTTGGTGCGGGCGGCGCTCCGGCGCCGCTCCCTGCTGGTGCTGGGCTCGGTGGGGCGGACGGCCTGGTGGCTCTGGCGCTTGGCACCGTGGCTCTACGAGCGGCTCATGGTCCGCCGGCTCCTCCGGGAGCAGATTCGGGCGGCGAGGTGACGACTCCCTGGAGGAGGTGAAGAGCGATGGTCGGGCTCGGCGGTGCCGCGGAGAACCGCGTGAAGGTGATCGGGACGCTGGTGGCCCTCGGCGTGGGCCTCGGCCTCGGGTGGGCGTACCGGAGCGTCATCGTGGGCGTCGGCGCCTTCGTGGCCGCCGTGCTCATCGCCGCCATCTACGCCCAGCACGCCGCGCAGGCGGCCCGGGAGCGGCGGCCCGGCGAGGGCCCCGGCCGCCCCTGAGCCGTTCCCCGCCGGCGGGGGTAGGAAACACGGCTGTCCCTCGGCCTGTAGTACCGGTAGAGGGCAGGGACCACCGCGGGGACGTCGAGCCGGGGGCGAATGCAGGGCAGGGAACTCCATCCGCAGGCCGAGGAGCGCCGGCGCCAGGAACGGACGATCTGGCGCACGGGGCTGCTGCTTTCGGCGCTGGTCCACCTGGTGGTGTTCGTCGGGTGGCGGGGGACGGTCATTCCCGCCTCGCCCTTCTCCGCCCGCGGTCCCCGGGCCGGCGACTTCCGGGCGGCGGGGGGCTCCATGGAGGCCATGAACCTCTCCATTCCCGCGTCACGCCCCATCATCCGCCCTCCGAGGCCCCTGGCCGTGGAGGTGGAGGTGGAGCCCGTGGTCATCGAGGCCGACCCCCTCCCCGACCCCGCCTCGGTGCTGGGCGCCGCCCCCGGGCGGGGAACCGGCACCGGCACCGGCGACGCCTCGGGCTCGGGCCCAGGGCGGGGTGACGGCGGCAACGCCGACGAGGGCCGCTTCCGCCTGGTGCCCCCCACACCGCGGGGCATGATCATCCCTCCCGCCAACGACGCCCTGCGCGGGACCACCGTGGAGGTCTGGGTCTTCGTGGACGCGCAGGGCAGGGTGGTCCCCGACTCCACGCGGCTGAACCCCCCCACCAAGGACCGCCGCTTCAACCAGCGGCTCATCCGCGAGGCGTCGGAGTGGGTGTTCCGGCCCGCCCAGCAGGCGGGGAAGGCGGTGGCGAGCTGGTTCCCCTATCAGATCAGCATGGACTAGGCGGTCTAAGTCGTTTGGAAATAGCCACTTGAGTCCCGTGTAGAAACTCGCCGGTTGTGGGCGACACCGGGCACGTGTCGGAGGGCTTCGCCGCGGCCCACGTTCGTCACTCTCTCGCAGGCGGCATTGCGGCGTTATATCCGATAGGCTATAAGCGGGTATGTCTGTGATTCGCCGCCTTCGGGAGGCCGCCGGACTCACCCAGGCCGCTCTGGCGGAGGCCGGTGGCACCTCCCAGCCCACGATCGCCGCCTACGAGGCGGAGAAGAAGAGTCCCACGCTCAACACCGTTAACCGGTTGGCCCGCGCCGTCGCTCTGGAGGCCACGGTGGTCTTCCACCCGCCCATGACTCGCGAAGAGCGTCGTTCGCTTGCGCTTCACGCGATGATCGCGGTCAGGCTCCGGGAGGACCCGGAGACCACGCTTGGGCGGGCTCGCGAAACGCTCGCGCGAATGCGGTCGATCGCGGCCGCGAGCTCACAGCCGCTACGGGAGTGGTCTGTGCTCCTGGACCGACCGGTCCCGGCCATCGTGGAGATCCTGACGGATGCCTCGCCTTGGGCCAGGGAACTCAGACACGTCACTCCGTTTGCCGGTGTCCTTTCGGCCTCGGAGCGGGCCGAGGTCCTGCGGGCGTTCGCGGCAGCCGAGACCGAGGTGCACGACAGATGAAGCGAGAGGAATTCGAGCACGCCATCCGAGCGGCCGGAGCCGTCCTCGGCGTCAACGAGGTGCTTGTCGTCGGTAGTCAGGCACTGCATGCCAGCGTTGACGGCCCCCTTCCCGAGGAGGCCGCACGGTCCGTCGAGGCGGACGTCGCCGTGCGCGGCGATGAGGAGGGTCGGCTGGCAGACCTGGGTGGATGGCTCCATCGGAGAGGCATCCGTGTTCCACGCCACCTTCGGGTACTATGCCCAAGGGGTGGTGGAGTCCACCGCCGTGCTGCCGGAAGGCTGGGAAGGGCGGCTGGTCCGGTTCGTGACCCCGGGCACGAATGGCGTTGTCGCATGGTGCCTCGAGGTCCACGACCTGTGGATCTCCAAGGCGATCGCCGGACGTCCCAAGGACATCGAGTTCTGCGCGGCGCTGGTCCAGCGTGGCATTGTCGACAGGACGACGCTCGACGCCAGGCTCGTGATGGTCCGGGATCTGGATCCCCGGGTGCGAAAAGCGGTCGAGGGCCGAATCACTTCCCTCTGAGCCGGTGACTCACAACCCACACCTGTCGCGTTCAGGCTAGCACCGACTTCCCGTCGGGATCTGCACCCGCACGTCAGCGAAGCGACAGCGCATCGTCCCGGGTCCGCAGGTCGCCGCGGACCTGCCCATGCGTTGTGACAGTTCTTGTGACAACGGGTGTCACGAACACCCCTGGAGAGCCACCAACATGACGGGGCGGTGTGGGCGACACGGAGGGCGAAGTACCTGTGGGGAGTGGACTTGCGGCGTGGTGTGGCCGACACTGTGGTTTCCCGCTCACCAGATCAGCATGGACTAGGGGGTCTAAGTCCCTTAGGCATAGGCGCTTAGGTCCTGTACAGGACCCCTCCGCGTGTCGGCGACACCGTCCCGTATAGGGGGCGCCTCACGCCCTCCGCTCATTGACCCCCCGCGGCGCGCTCCTGCCCGAGATCCCGGTCGGCCCGGCTGGACTGCCGGGCGGACATCACGGGGTGGGATTGGCGCGTTCCTGTTGCCAATGGCGCAATCCCAAGGTTGCATATGGCGCAACATTAATGTTGCACATGGGTCAACGCTGCCCTAGTGTAGTGGGGTGTCACACTCCCTGGGCCGAAGGCTTCGAGGCCACCATGTACCAACCTCGCATTGTCGACAGCGAACTCCGCGACCTGCTCTCATCCGTCGGGGCGGTCGTTATTGAGGGGCCGAAGGCGTGCGGGAAGACGGAGACCGCCCGACAGGTAGCTGGGAGCGAGGTCCGCCTGGATGTAGAAGCGAACGCTCGCCGGGCCGTGTCCATCGACCCATCACTGGTGCTGGAGGGCGCCCCGCCTCGCCTACTCGACGAGTGGCAGATCGCTCCCGAGCTATGGAATCACGTGCGACGCGCCGTCGACGACAGGAGGACCCCGGGACAGTTCATCCTGACGGGTTCGGCCATTCCCACCGATGATGTGACGCGCCACACGGGGGCGGGGCGGCTGGCTCGGCTGCGCATGCGGCCCATGTCTCTCTACGAAAGTGGCCACTCCTCGGGCCAGGTATCGCTGTCGGCGCTGCTCGGCGGTGGGTCCCCTCGTGCTCCGGACACGGGCACGACGGTGCGGGACCTGGCTGAGCGGATCACGGTGGGGGGATGGCCCGGCCTTCAGGGGCAGCCGGTCCTCCAGGCCTCGAGGGCAGTCCGTGCATACGTGGACGAGGTGCGCCGAACCGACATCCAGCGGGTTGATGGCGTGGCGCACGAGCCTGACAAGGTGCTTCTCCTGATGCGATCCCTGGCCCGGAACGTCTCGACGATGACGAGCCTTGCGACGCTCGCCCGCGATGTGGGTGAGCCCGACGAAGCCCTCGCCAAGAACACGGTGAGCAGCTACCACGAAGCCCTCACGCGGCTCATGGTCGTTGAGGACCAGCAGGCATGGGCGCCCCACCTCCGGTCACGGTCCCGCGTCAGGACATCTCCCCGCCGACACTTCGTTGATCCCTCCGTGGCTGTTGGAGTGCTGAGGGCCACGCCCGAGTGGCTTCTGGGAGACTTGAGGCTCCTCGGTCTCCTCTTCGAGTCGCTGGTGGTGCGTGACCTCCGAGTCTATGCGCAGTCCTCCGACGCGCAGGTCTTGCACTACAGAGACAACACGGACCTGGAGGTGGATGCCATCGTGGAGGCAGCGGACAGCCGCTGGGCGGCGTTCGAGGTCAAGCTGGGTGTCGGAGCGCTGGACGAGGGCGCGGACAGCCTCAAGCGGTTCGCGGACCGCGTCGATACCGAGAGATGTGGCCGGCCCGCCCTGCTCGGAGTCATCACCGGCACCGGGTTCGCCTATGTGCGCCCCGATGGTGTCGCGGTGATTCCGATAGGAACCCTGGGTCCATAGCCGCGAGTGCCTTCCGCCGGCCTGTGAGGTGTCGGCCTTCGCGCTCCGTGTGCTTGGCCTTGTCGCGAACACCCTGCTTCCCCGCCTATCAGATGTGGCCCCGCTGCATCGGCTCACGTTCGGCACTCTCGCCGGCGGCATTGGGTGGTGGAGTCCACCGCGTACTTCCGGAAGGCTGGGAAGGGCGGCTGGTCCGGTTCGTGACCCCCGGCACGAATGGCGTTGTCGCATGGTGCCTCGAGGTCCATGACCTGTGGATCTCCAAGGCGATCGCCGGACGCCCCAGGGACATCGAGTTCTGCGCGGCACTGGTCCAGCGTGGCATTGTCGACAGGAAGACGATCGACGCCAGACTCGTGATGGTCCGGGATCTCGATCCCCGGGTGCGACATGCGGTCGAGGGCCGAATCACTTCCCTCTGAGCAGGTGACGGAGCACCCAGGCTCCTCCACGGCCCCCAGGCCGTCTTCGGCCGAGCGGCGCTCCGTGCGCAGGCCGGAGCTCCGCCCGTGTCTTGTGACAATTCGTGTGACAACGGGTGTCACGAACACCCCTGGAGAGCCACCAACATGACGGAGCGGCGTGGGCGACACGGAGAGCGAAGTGCCTGTGGGGAGTGGACTTACGCCCTAGTGTGGCCCACATGGTGGTTTCCCGCCCACCAGATCAGCATGTGAACTCCCAGGCACGGCGGAGGGGCGATCCTCGAGCAGGAGTGGGAGGGTTGTCGTGCGCGCCTGGAGCTTCCTGACATCCCGCAGTCGATGCCCTGAGGGGGGATGGCCTATCGGTCCCGACCCGCCAACGCCCTCTTCACCTCCTCCGCGAAGTTCTCGATGAGAAGGAGCCGGGCCTCCGCCCCTGGCATACGGCGGGCCATGATGAACCGCTGATCGTCGGGAGTGACGTCGTACGGGGTCATGACGGTGCCCACGTCGACGTCGTCGGGGATCCTGAAGAGCGCCGACCGGGCGACGACCCGGACACCGTCCTCCGTCCGGACGCGGGCGGCCACCATCTCGCGGTTGGCCGAGACGTAGAACAGCTCCTGCCCGCCATGGCCCCAGTGGGGAGAGTGGCCGCCGCTCTGCGAGATCACCCACTTCCCGGCTCCCACGTCGGGGAACGGGCGGACGTACACCTCCAGCTCTCCCGACTCGTTGGACGCGTAGGCCAGCCAGCGGCCGTCGGGGGAGAGGCTGGGCGACATCTCGTCGTACGTGGATGTGAGGAGGGGGCGGGACCCTTCGTCGGCTCCCACGCGCTGGGCGTACAGGTCCCGCCCCCCGCGCAGGTCGGTAAACCCTCCGGTGCGGAAGACAATCCAGTTGCCGTCGGCGGACATCGTCGCGTCCAAGGGCATCTCCGGCCCGGCGGAGACGGGTCCCTGGGCGCCGGTTCCGTCGGCACGAGTGAGTTGGAGACCGGCGCCGTCCTCGCCAGCATGACCGGAGACGAAGAGGACCGACTCCCCATCGGGGGTCCAGGCGGGTCGAAAGTCCCTGGTGGGACTCGTGGTGAGCCGGAGGAGCGGCCCCCGGTCCAGCTCCTTGATCCAGATGTCGTCCCCCTCTTCGGTGTTGGCCCCGATGGCCAGGCGCTTCCCGTCCGGGGAGAGGGCGAACCCCCGCACCTCGGGCGGGGCGTGTCTCCAGGAGGGGTCCACGGGCAACACGGCGCCGCTCCGGGAAAGCCACACCATCTCTCGCGGCTGAAGGACGCCGGTGCTCTCCAGGAGCAGGACCGTCCCGTCGGGCGCGACGGCCAGATCGGGGTACATGATCTCGACGCTCACGCCTCCCAGGACCGGGGCCTCCGGGCCGCCGAGCTCGAGGGAGCGTGCGTCGAAGGGCGCCGCGAACACGGCGCCGTTCCTGCGGACGTACACGATGTGCCCGGACTCGATGTACCACGCCCTCATCGCGTCGGGGATGAGCTCACGCCCTTCGCCCGTCCGCAGGTCGACCACCCAGATGCTGGACGTTGGCCACCACCACGGCCCTATGCCGACGAGGAGCCCCCGCCCGCCGGGGAGCGCCACCGGGTAGCCAGGGATCATCCCGTCGGGACACGCCGGCCAGACCTCCGTGGGCGCCCCGCCGTCCTCGGGGAGGCTCAGAAGCGGGAAGATCCCCTCCGGCCCCCCGCCCGCCTGAAGCCCGGTGTAGACGAGGCCGCCATCCTCCAGCCAGGCGACTCCACCCCACAGCGCGCTGTCGGCGAGCGTCACGACGCCCCCGTTGACCAACGACACCTTCTTCAACTGCAGCCCGGCGTAGAAGGCCACCTCGAGCCCGTCGGGTGAGAGGGTGGGCACCCGAGCCCCCTCGGTTCCCGGCAGGGGATAAGCCTCGGCCCGCTCGCGGAGCTTCACCCAGAGGAGGGGGCCGCTCTCGCCCGGTCCCAGGTAGACGATGGTCCCGCCGCGTCCGACATCGATGGTCGCCTCCGCCCGGTTCAGCGGCTCCTGTCCCTCGGGAAAAGCCAGCGCGTAGCGCGCAACGGAAGGCGGTGGAGTCGGGGGAGGCCGCATCGTCCAGGCTGCGGCCAGGATCGCGACGGTGGCCGCCGCCGCCGCCGGCCGGCCCCACCGACGGAAGGCCCTTCCGGCCCCCGTCGGGGTTTGGGGCGGTTCGCCTCCGTGGGCTGCTGTTCCCCCGGGTGCTGGGGATAGGACTGCGCCAGCGGGGTGCACGTCGACATGGGCGCCTCGTCCAGGACCGTCGGCTGCCGGCTCCGGGCGAGGAGAGCTTGGGTGCGTCACGGAGACCACGTCTCCTCCGTGGCGCAGCCGTGCCGCGCACGCAGTGACTTCTGGGTCCGGCTCGGCCTCCAATTCATCATTCACGAAGCTCGTGTGAAGCTCAGCGTGCCGGACGGCGGCGGGCGCATCGCCAGCCGCCTCCAGCGCGCACATGAAGGCGACCGCGAACCGGGAGCTGTACGGATCGAGCTCCGCGAGGCGACGCCAGACCTCCACGGCCCGCAGGGGCTCCGACTGCTCGTACCTGCGGGCGATCCGCTCCAGCACCTCCAGGTACCCCCGGCGCAGCCGTGCGCGCTCGGCATCCACCCACTGCTCGAAGCCTTGAGCATCCTCGAGGAAGAAGCCCGCCAGGAGATCTCCGGTGTAGAGCCCGGCCGCGGTATCGTCGTCCTTCCTTGCCACCGCGGTCTCGAAGGCCCACACGTCACACGAGAAGAGGGGGGCGGCCAGCGCGACCTCGTCGGCACGGGTGAGCAGCGCGTCGTCGCCCAGGGAGCGACGGAGTCCGTGGAGCGCCTGGCGCAGCGAGGCCCGCGCATGCTCGGTGTCCTGGTCGGGCCAGAGGAGCGCGAAGAGTGCGTCACGGCGGCGGTAGCCCCGCGGCGACGCCAGGGCGAGGTACGCCAGGAGCGCGAAGCGCTTCGGGTGGGCGAGCACGGAGCGCACCTCGCCTCCGTCGGGACCTTTGAGGTCCAAGCCGCCCAGGACGCAGAGATGGAAGCCCATCGGCTCGGCGGGGTGGGATCACCCGACGCAGACGGGACGACAAGCCCGGGGCAGGGCGCCGTGTACCGACTCGAAAGTACCGCTGAATCATAGATGTGGAGCCGACGTGCAGCAATCTGGTCAATGGCTGCAACCCGGTGTCCGCCCGGCGATGGTGGACACAATCAGGGCTCCGCCGACGTGGCCTGTGCCATAGCGCGTGGTCGCGTCCGCGGACGAGACGAAGCCGACCTGCTCGACCGCGCGCGGCGACAGGGCCTGCAGGAAATCGAGGTCGCTCATCCGGGACCCGTCCAGGTAGGCCACGGGGGGATGGGCGTCCTGGCCCCGCCCTCGCAGAAAACGGGGGCGAAGCGCCTCGATCGCGTCGAGGAGATTGCTGAAGCGGGCGGCGCGGAGTTCGGAGCCGCAGAGCAAGTCCGACTCCGGGCCGATGGGTGACGCCCATCCGTTCAAGTTCCCGGCGGCGCACGCGGGGAGTGAGGAGAGACAGAGAGACAGGACGACTGCGACGGGTGTGTGTCGGGCGTTCACGGGTGCCTCCGGTCGGGGTTGGATGTGCCCCCGACGCTGCACAGGGCCTGTGACTGACACGTTGGTGTCGCGTGAATGCACCGTTGTCGGCACGTGAATGCAGTACTGCGTGTCAGGTCGACCCGGATAGGACGTTCAACCGCAATGAGGTTCGCCGCGACCACGTCCCCCCTCTGCAACGCGGCCTCGGGGGCCGTGAGGCCTCCCGCCGCCCTCGCGGTCCGTACGGTTCGCTTGTGACGGTTTCTTGTGACAGCCGGGTGGCGAAACACCCCCACGGTGCCGTTGACACCCACACCTGATGCCCTCGACACGAGGCCGCCAAACGCCGTCCTGGCAGGCACCTCCGGCCAGGTGTCGCCGACACCGCGCCTCCTTGCCTATCAGATCAGCATGGAGGGGAACCCCCGCGAGCCCGAGGCCGTCGCCCTCAGCGAGCCGGCGCGCCGCGCCGGGAGTGGCGTCGGTCTCCTTCCCCGCGGCCCCGTACCCTCACGCGGCCCGCTGGGGCCGTTGCGCGAGGGAACGGAGGTGTCGCCGTCCGGCTCGCCTTCTCCCCCGCTGGATCAGCCACTCGGCCACGATCGCGTTGATGGCCCACCCCCCGCCCATCATCACCGCCCGGGGGACTTCCCCCGGCCAGCCGCCCACCAGGATGAACCAGGGCAGGTGGGTGAGAACCTGCGTGCCCGCGCCCATGCCCAGGGCGTACGCCCGCATCATCCACTCGCCGTGGGTGGTGAAGTCGCGGCGCACGATGGCCGCCACGCCCAGCACCAGCGCGCCGGTCATGCCCGTCCCCACGACGAGGCGGATGACGTACAGCGCCTCGCCGTCCCCGGCGGGCCAGGGGTAGACCAGGGTCATCCAGAGCCCGGTGAGGGCGGAGACGAAGCCGAGCCCCACCAGCGCCCGGCCGGACCGCCGGTGCCACCGGCTCCCGCGCCTCCGCAGCGTGGGCACGAACTGGAACGCGCCCAGCAGGCTGTACGGGATCACCGCCAGGAGGTGCACCACCGCCGGGACCGGCATGAAGAGGAAGCGGGCGTTGTCCGGCGTCATGGGGGCTCCGCCGGCGATCTCGGCCAGGCGGCTCGCGCCGCCGATGGCCGGCACGATGCCCAGGAGGACGAGGCCCGCCGCCACCCACCATCCACGGCGGCTGCCGACGTTCGCGGCGCCCATGGTCAGCGCGTCACCTTGATGCCGGCGACGATGACGACCTCGTTGTGCGTGGTCCCGTCGCCCTGGCCGTCCATGCCTTTGAAGTCGCTCACGTAGTCGCGGGCCTCCAGGCGCATGCTCAGGCGCTTCACCACCAGCTGTCCACCCAGGGCGGCGTACCCGGCCACGTGGTGCGTCGCGTCCACCGGAAGGCTCCGGTAGTTGTAGCTCCGGGCGCCCACACCGGCCCCGGCGAAGGGGCGGAAGCTCACACGCTCGCCCCGCGTCCACTTCCGACCCCGCACCTCGGGGCCCACGTCGTACGTGAAGACGTCCAGCTTGGGCTCGGCCGCCGCCGCCAGATCCCGGGTGCGCGTCCACCCCAGCGTGACGTTCATGGCCAGGGAGGGGTGCAGCGCGTACGAGAGCTCGGCCAGGGCGATCTTGCCCCGGTCCACGGCGTCCCTGCGGGCGCCGGTGGGAATGGCCTCGCCGGTGGAGACCATGAGGTCCAGCCCCGGCTTCCAGGTGGGAGCGGCCTGATTGGGCGCGTCCTGACCGGCGGCGCCGGAGGAGGCGGCGAACCCGAGGAGGAGGGCGCCGGCGAGGCCGAGGGCGATGCGGGAGGGTCGGATGGGGGACATGGTCGAGCTCCTTTCTGGTCGGGGGATCGCGAGGTCGAACGGGAGGGTCCAGCGGGAGCCGAAGCCGATCATGCTACGTCCCCCGTCACCGCCCGGGGGGCCGGAGCACGCACGCCCAGGGCGAGGGCCAGGGCCGCCACGACGAGGGCGGCGGCCACGGCGAATGTGGCCCGGAGGCCGTGAGCCAACGCGGCGGGTGGGGCGGTGGCGGAGTCGCCCGCCCCGGAGGCCAGGGCGAACACCGCGCCCATGAGCGACGCGCCGGTGATGAGCCCCAGGTTGCGGGACAGGTTGAGGAGCCCTGAGACGACGCCCCGGCGGTCCCGGGGGACGTCGGCCAGGACGGCGGTGTTGTTGGCGGTCTGGAACGTGGCGTACCCGGCGGTGACCACCCCCAGCGGGACGGCGTATCCGGGGATGCCCAGGCTGGACGGGAGCACCGCGAGGAGCACGCACCCGCCCGCCATCCCCAGGAGCCCCGCGAGCGTGGTGACGCGGGCGCCGAGGCGGTCCACGACCCGCCCCGCCGGCGCCGCGGTGAGGGCGGCGACCACGGGGCCCACGGAGAGGACCAGCCCGACGAGCGCGGCGCCCAGCCCCAGGGCCCCGGCGAGGTAGAAGGGCCCCACCACCAGCGAGGCCATGACCACCGTGCTCACCAGCCCGCTCATGGCGACGCCGGCGCGCAGCCCCGGCTCGCGGAGCATGCCCAGGCGGAGGAGGGGCGCGGGGACGCGGAGCTGGGCGAGCACGAAGAGCCCGGCGCCCAGGGCCGCCGCCACCAGCAGAGCCAGGTTGAGAAGTCCCATGCGCCCCCGCCCGACGGTCATGGCCAGGGCGTACGCGGCCAGCGTGAAGGCCAGGAGCGCGGTGCCCAGGGGGTCGAGCCCCGCCCGCAGACTACCCGCACCACGGGCGTCGGCAGGGAGGTGGCGGTGGGCCAGAACCAGGGCCGCCACGCCCAGGGGGGCCTGCACCAGGAAGAGGGCACGCCACTCCAGGGCGGCGATGAGGGCGCCCCCCACCGACGGCCCCAGCGCGGTGCCCACGGCGGACATGGCGCCCAGGAGCCCCATGGCGCGGCCGGTGCGGTGGCTCGGGACCAGGTCTCCTACGAAGGCCAGCGTGAGGGCCATCATCGCGGCGGCGCCCAGCCCCTGCGCCCCCCGCGCCGCGACCAGGACGCCCAGCGTGGGCGCCACGCCGCAGGCGGCGGAGGCCGCGGTGAAGAGCCCCACCCCCGCCAGGAGCACGCGACGGCGGCCCAGGACGTCGCCCAGGCGGCCCACGCCCACGATGAGGCTGGTCACCGCCAGGAGGTACGCCAGCACCACCCACTGCACACGCTGGAACGAGGCGGCGAAGGCCTCGGCCAGCGTGGGGAGCGCCACATTGGCGATGCTGGTGCCCAGGGACGACAGGAGCATGGCCAGGCAGAGGGCCGCCATGGCCCCCCGGACCCCTCGGGTCCCCTCTCCGCTTCCCGTTTCCGGCCCCTTCGTCATGGCCCGCGCGCCTCCGTCTGGGTGACGCCCGAAGGCTAGGCGGGGCGACACCATGGCGGAACACGCATGGATCACACTTTATTCGTGCATCAGGCGCCATGACCCACCGGAGGGGCCACATGTCCCAACCCGATCTCAACCTGCTCCCCACGCTCCACGCACTCCTGGTGGAAGGGAGTGTGGCGCGAGCGGCGCGGCGCATGAAGCTGAGCCCGTCGGCCATGAGCCGGGCGCTGGCCCGCCTGCGCGAGACCACCGGCGACCCCCTCCTGGTGCGGGCGGGGCGGGGGCTGGTGCCCACGCCCCGGGCGCTGGAGCTCCGGGACCGGCTGGGCCCCCTGCTGCAGGAGGTCGGGGCCGTGCTCCGCCCCGCCGAGGCGCCCGACCTCCAGCGCGTCCGGCGCACCTTCACCGTGCGCACCAGCGACGGCTTCGTGGAGAACTTCGGCCCGGCCCTCCTGGCCCGGGTGGCGTCGGAGGCGCCGGGCGTGCGCCTGCGCTTCGCGCTGAAGGTGACCAAGGACGACGGTCCCCTCCGGGACGGCTCGGTGGATCTGGAGACGGGGGTGGTGGAGGAAGACACCGGGCCGGAGCTGAGGGCTCAAACGCTCTTCCACGACCGTTTCGTGGGGGTGGTGCGGGCGGGCCATCCCCTGGCCGAGGGCGAGGTGAGCGCGGAGCGCTACGCGGCGGCCGGGCACGTGGGGGTGGCACGGCGTGGGGAGGGCCGGGGGCTGGTGGACATGGCGCTGGCGCCCCTGGGGCTGGAGCGAGCGATCATCACGGCGGTGGGGGGCTTCGCCACGGCCCTGGCGCTGGCCCGGGAGACGGAGCTGGTGGCTTCAGTGCCCGAGCGGCACACCCGGAACCTGCGGGAGGGGATGCACACCTTCCTCCTCCCCTTTCCCGCCCCGGAGATCACCGTGTCCATGCTCTGGCATCCGAGGATGCACGCGGACCCGGTGCACCGGTGGCTTCGGGGGTGTGTGCGGGGGGTGTGCGGGTGAGGGGGGTCAGGGCGGGTCAGGGCGGGTCGGGAGGCCCGGTCCGGCCCCCCGGTGGGAGGGCGAGGGGATACGAAGAGAGGCTTCGCCGGGCTCGGCATGGGGCTGTCGGCGTGCGCCAGCGTCCTGTGACAGCGAGGGTCGGCGACACCGGGAGAACGTCGTCGAGAACCTCCGCTCCACCTTCGATGGCAACCGGGCGCAGATCGTACCGGCAGAACTCGCGGCGTAGCGCGCCCTCGATGGCCAGGTGCCAATCGGCCCCCGTTGCTGCCCCGACGCCCTCCGGGTAGCATTCGATACCCCCCCGATCTCCCGGTTCCCGCCCCCGCCATGAACGTAGGACGCACCGCCCCGTCGCACCGGCTGGGGTTCACCGCCGTCGAGATGATCGTCGTCCTCGTCCTCGTGGGGATCCTGGTGGGCATCGCCGCACCCCCCCTGGGGCGGATGCGGACGCGGGCGGCGCTCCAGAACGCCCGGGCCGCCGTGACCAGCGCGCTGACCGTCGCCCGGTCGGCGAGCACCCAATGGGGCCGGACGAGCATCCTGCGCGTGGACGCCTACGGGGACGCGCTCTGGACCGTGGTGGACACGGGGAGCGCCGGGACCGGCGCCGACACGGTGGTCCTGGGGCGATTCCTCCTCCGGGACGACTTCGGCGTGAACCTCCGCTCGGAGCGGACGGCGCTGTGCTTCAACTCCCGTGGCGTGGGCACGGCCGCGGCCGAATGCCCGACGCTGGGGGCCCAGCTCGTCCTGGAGTACGGGGGGGAGTCGGATACGCTGTTCATCAACGCGGCGGGCCGGCTATGGCGTTGACCCGCCGGACCCGCCGCGCCTCCGACCGGGGAGGCTTCACCGTGGTCGAGGTGCTCGTGGCGGTGGTCTTCCTCACCGTGGTGGCCGTCTCCCTGGGCGCCGTCACCCAGCAGGCCGCGCGGACCGTGCGGCGCTCCCGCGTGGAGCTGGGCGCCGCCGAGTTCCTCGAGGCCCAGGTCGAGCGCCTCCGCATCCTGGACTACGACTCGGTGGTTCCGGGCACCTTCGCCCGGGGCCGCGGCATCGCCACCTGGACCGTGGAGGACTCGACCACGTTCAGGCGCGTGCTCCTGGAGACGCGCTTCGGCTCTCCGGCGACGGGCCTCGTGGTGGACTCGGTCACGCTGTTCCGCGTGCGATGACGCCCTCGCGCCGCGGAGGGTTCACCCTCGTCGAGCTGCTCCTCGTGGCGGTCATGGGCGCCCTCCTCGTGGTGGTGCTCCACGGGCTGTTCGTGCAGCAGCGGCGCTTCGCGCTCTGGGAGGACCAGGTGGTCCGCGACCACGACGCCTTCCGCGTGGCCTCGTCCATCCTGGGAGCCGACTTCCGGGAGATCGTGGCCCCCGACGGCGACGTGACCCTCCACCGGCCGGACTCGATGTCGGTCCGGGCCCCCCTCGGCTTCGCCCTCGTCTGCTCGGTCCGGGCGAATCCGGCGGCCATCGGGCTGACCCGCGCTCAGGGAAGCATGTGGACCGGCACCGGCGACAGCCTCCTGGTCTACACCACCGGCGGTTGGCGCGCACTGGTTCCCACCGGCGAGATGCGCAACGTCCCAGGACCCCTCCGGTGTCCTTTCGGCACCGAGTCCCCGGACCACGTCTACTCCCTCGACCGGGGCGCGGCGGACTCCATCGCGGTGGGGGCACCGGTGCGCGTCTATCGCCGTCATACGTACCACGCGGGGCTCAACGACGGGCGACGCTGGCTGGCCCGGACCGACGCCAACGGGACCCAGCTCCTCGTGGGCCCGACCACCGGGGAGGGCATCCGCTTCCGGCTGGTGGACGAGACCGGCAGCGCCACGGAGCGCCTCGCGGACGTCACGGGCGTCGAGCTGCGCCTCCTCCTGCCCCTGACGCGGGTCTCCGCCGCCGCCCCGGCCACGGAGGACACCCTCACCCTCGTCTTCCAGGGGCGGAACCGATGAGGCGCGGCGGCTTCGTGCTCCCGGTGGCCCTGGTCGTCATGGTGGCGGTGTCGCTCCTGGCCCTCACCACGCTCCAGGTCGCCATGAACGACTTCCAGGCGAACCGGAGCTGGCGGCTGGCCTCCCGGGCCCTCTATGCCGCGGAGGCCGGCGCCGACCTGACGCTGGCGCGGTGGAGCAGCGGGCCCTTCGCCGCCCTCACCCCCGGCGACAGCGCCAGCACGGGGTGGCTGAGCCTCCCCGACGGCTCCCTGTACCGGAGCACCGTCCTCCGCGTGGACGACGGCTCGGCGCCCACCCCCCTCTTCCGGGTGGTGGTGGACGGACGGCCCGGTCGGCGGGCCACCGCCCGGCGCCAGATCATCGTCATGGTGGAGGCGTCCGGGGGCGGCGGGTGCTGTGACGCCGCCATCAAGATCCGGGGCGACCTCATCGTGCGGCCGCCGCGGGCGCCCAGGCGCGACCGGGACTGGGAGCCTCCGACGCAGGTGGACGGCCGCGACCACATCCCCGCCATATGGGCGGGGTATTGCCCGGCCCTCTCGGGGACGCTTCCGGGCATCCGGATCGACGACGAGCGGAACCTGGACCTCCAGCGGGACGCCAGGGTGGAGGGATCCCCCGAGGTCCTGGAGGACCCGTCCCTGGACGGCTCGGTGGCCGACGTCCTGGGCTCCAGCAGCTACGCGCAGCTCGCCGCCGGCGCGGACATCGTCTACGACTCGAAGAACGAACGCCTCCGTGGGACCATCGAGCCGTCGGTACGGCGGGGCGAGTGCGACACCTCCGACTCCCAGAACTGGGGCGCGCCCAGGACGCCCGGGTCCCGCTGCTGGGAGTACCTCCCCGTCATCCACGCCGAGGGGAACCTCACCATCGACGCGTCGGGTGAAGGCCAGGGGATCCTCCTGGTGGACGGCGACCTCACCGTGGACGCGGCCTTCGACTTCTATGGCGTGATCGTGGTGAAGGGCGAGCTGACCGTCCGCGGCGAAGCCACCGTCACCGGGGGCGTGATCGTGGCGAACCGCGACAACGGGCGGGGCCGGAGCGACGTACGCGAAGACGCGTTCGTCCGCTACAGTTCCTGCGCGGCCGCGCGCTCCACCGGGGGAATGGGCGTGGCTCGCTTCCTTCCGGGGCGTCACTGGTTCGAAGTACCCTGATGGCCCACGCGACTCCGAGACCCGATCCGAGACCGAACGCATGAGCGGATACCGTTTTCGTGCCCACTCCCCCGACGGCCGGGCCTTCAAGGGCGTCATCCAGGCCAACTCCGTGGAGGAGGTGGAGCGGACCCTGGCGAAGCAGAGGCTCATCGCCGACCACATCCGCGCCGAGCCGCTGGACCAGAGCCTGAAGCTGCGGCGCACGCCAGCCCCCCGGGCGCTGGTCCAGTTCGCCCGCCAGTTCGCCACGCTCATCGAGGCGGCGGTCCCCCTCCTCCTCAGCCTGGAGATCCTCCAGGGGCTCACCGACGACAGGGCGCTGAAGCAGGCGCTGTCCTCCGTCACCGCCGACATCAGCGGCGGCTCCACCCTGGCGGACGCGCTCCGCCGGCAACCCAAGTGCTTCAGCGGGATCTTCGTGGCCATCGTCGACGCGGGCGAGCAGGGGGGCTCGCTGGACGTGAGCCTCAACCGCCTCGCCGACTACATGGAGCGGGCGCAGGAGATCCGCGACCGGGTGCGGGGAGCCATGATCTACCCCGCGGTCATCGCCATGGTGGCCGTGGGCTCGGTGGTGGCGCTCCTCACCCTCGTCGTTCCCACCTTCGAGAGCATGTTCGCGGCGAGCGGCATGGGCCTCCCCGTTCCCACGCTGGTCCTGGTCACGGCGTCCCGCTTCCTGGCGGCCCAGTGGTCCCTGGTGCTGGTGGTGGTGCTGTTCGCCTCCCTGGTCGCCAAGGCGTTCTACGGCACCGAGGGCGGCCGCAGGCTCACCCATCGGCTCCTTCTGCGGCTCCCCGTGGCCGGCCCGATGGCCCTCAAGTTCTCGGTGGCCCGGTTCAGCCGCACCGCGGCCTCCCTGCTGGCGTCGGGGGTGAGCATCCTGGACGTGATGGCGGCGGCGTCCCGGACCTCGGGGAACGCGCTGGTCGAGGAGGCGCTGCTCCGGAGCCGGGAGCGGATCGCCGGAGGCTCGGGGGTGAGCGACCCCCTGGCCATCGAGCCGGTCATCCCCGCCATGCTGCCCCAGATGCTGAGCGTGGGGGAGCAGACCGGGCGTCTCGACGACATGTTCGACAAGGTCGCCGACTTCTACGAGCGCGAGGTGGACGCCGACGTGGAGGGCCTGCTGAAGGCCCTGGAGCCGGTGCTGGTCGTGCTCGTGGGCGTGGTTCTGGGCGGCATGGTCATCGCCATGTACCTCCCCATCTTCGACGCCATCGGCGCGGTGGATCCGGTCTCCGTGGGCTAGGCGGGGCGCGGCCTTGCCGAGCGCCTCCGCCTGAAGCCCCTGCAACCCTTTCGCGCCCGACCCTGTCAAACCGACACGATCCACTGAACGTGTCACCCTGACAGGGTCTCGGTACCCGGCGGAGGGTCCATGGCGGACCGCCACGCGGCCAACAGCTTCCTCCCGCTCCACCCCCTGGAGTTCCGGATACTCATGGCCCTGTCCCAGGGCCCGAGCTACGGCACGGCCATCGTGCAGGCCATCGAGGCGGCGGAGGCGGGGCGGATGAAGCTCTACCCGGCCAACCTCTTCCGGCGCATCCGGGACCTGCTGGCCCGGGAGCTGGTGGAGGGGTGCGCCACGCCCCCCGACGCCGACCCGCGGCGCACCTACCTGCGCCTCACGCCCACGGGGCGGGCGGTGCTCCGGGCCGAGGCGCTCCGCCTCCGGGACCTGGTGCGCGACGCCGCGGCCCACGACCTCCTCCCGGAGGGGTGAGGTGTCGGCCCGACAGGCGCGCGCCTACGCCGCGCTGCTCCGGCTGCTGCCGGCGGCGTTCCGGGAGCGCTTCGGTGGGGACATGGAGGACGTGTTCGCCCACCGCCTGGCGCAGGCGCGATCGGCGCCGGCACGGACCTGGGTGTGGACGCGGGGACTGCTGGACGTGGCCGCCCTCGCCGTGGGGGAGTGGCCGCGAACGCTCATGACGAACCGGGGAGGTGGGGGGATGGGAACGCTGGTGCAGGACGTCCGCTACGCGGTGCGCACGCTGTCCCGGGCGCCGGGGCTGACCGCCGTGGTGCTGGTGACGCTGGCCCTGGGCATCGGCGCGTCCACGGCCACGTTCTCCGTGGTCCACGGGGTGCTCCTCAAGCCCCTCCCGTATGCCGAGGCGGAGCGCCTCGTGGCTCCCTGGCCCGAGGAGAACTTCAACGCGTCCATGCTCCGGGAGATGGTGGCGGCCTCCCCGGCGTTGGAGGACGCCACGGGATACAGCGGGTGGTCCTTCACCCTGACGGGGCAGGGGGAGCCTCTCGACGTGGACGGCGCCCGGGTCTCGCCCCAGCACTTCCGGGTCCTGGGCGTGCGCCCCTTCCTGGGGCGCGACTTCACCGCGGAGGAGGGGGTCCCCGGCGCCGACGGCGTGGTCATCCTCTCCCACGGCCTCTGGATGCGGGCCTTCGGCGGGGACCCGGCCATCCTGGGGCGCACCATCGAGCTGGCCACCAACGACATGCCCCGGCGCACCGTCATCGGCGTCATGCCCCCGGACTACCGGCCCATCTCGGGCCGGCCGGACGCGTGGGTGCCCCTCTCCCTGGAGCCGGGCACGGAGATGGCCGCCGACAACACGTGGTACGTGAACGAGCGGGTGGCGCGCCTGGCTCGGGGCGCCACGCTGGCGCAGGCCACCGAGCAGGTGCGGGCCTTCGCCCGCCAGGTCCGCGAGGCCATGCCCCGCCTCATCGACGAGGAGGACGTCCAGGCGGCCAGCGTCCGCCCCCTCCAGGCCCACGCCGCGGGCTCGGTGGGTCCGGTGCTCTGGGTGGCGCTGGGCGCGGTCTCGCTGGTGCTCCTCATCGCCTGCGCCAACGTGGCCAACCTCCTCCTGGCCCGGGGGGAGGCCCGGGGGCGCGACCTGGCGGTGCGGGCGGCCCTGGGCGCGGGCCGCGACCGGGTGGTGCGCCTCCTGCTGGTGGAGAGCGGCGTCCTGGGGCTGGTGGGGGGCGCGGTGGGCGTGGCCCTTTCCTTCGGCCTGGTGCGCCTCGTGGTGGCGTTGGCGCCCGCCGACTTCCCCCGCGTGCGGGACATCTCGGTGGACAGCGCCGTCCTCCTCTACGCTCTCGCCGGCACGTCGGCCGCGACGCTCCTGGCGGGCCTCGTCCCCGCGGTTCGGGTGAGCCGCGTGGACGCCGCGTCGTCGCTGGGGGGCGCCACGCGTGCGTCCAGCGGCCGCCGGCGCTCCCGCCTCACGCCGGCGCTGGTGGGCGTGGAGGTGGCGCTGGCGGTGATGGTCGTGGTGGGCTCGGGGCTCATGCTCCGCTCGCTGCACCGCATGAGCACCGAGGACCCGGGGCTGTCCGGCGAGGGCGTCCTGGTCTTCCGCCCCAACCCGCCCTCGGGGCGCTACCCCGACGGGGAGGCGTTCCAGGCGTATTACGCCGAGGTGCTGGCCCGGGTTGCCGCGCTCCCCCAGGTGGAGCGGGCGTCGGCCATCCACCTCCTTCCTGCCACGCCCAACAACTGGAGCTTTCCGACCTATCCCGAGGGAGTGGAGATCGAGGGCACCGTGCCGTCGGTGAACATCCGCCTCGTGCACCCAGGGTACTTCGAGACGGTGGGGATCCCCGTGGCGCAGGGGCGGGCGCTTCTGCCCTCCGATGACGCCGGTGCCGAGAAGGTGGTGGTGGTGAACCAGGCCTTCGTGGACCGCTTCTGGCCGGGGGCGGACCCCCTGGCGCGCAGCCTCCGCATCATGGGCGCCAACAACGATCCCCACCGGGTGGTGGGCGTGGTGGGCGACGTGCGCCAGCACGGCCTGGGGCGCGAGCCCCGCCCGGAGATGTACTTCGCCCACCGGCAGCTCGCGTGGAACGCGTCCTTCTGGATCATGGCCCGCATGCGTCCGGGCGTGGATCCGCTGGAGCAGGCGGCCTCCGTTCAGGAGGCGGCGTGGTCGGTGGACCCGGACGTGCCTGTCTCGGGCATGGACGAGCTGTCCCGGGTGTTCGGCGCGTCGGCGGCCACCACCCGCTTCCTGGCGGGCGTGCTGGGGGTCTTCGGCGCGCTGGCTCTCCTCCTGGGCGCGGTGGGCGTCTTCGGCGTCACCACCTTCACCGTGGGCCGGCGCACCCCCGAGTTCGGCGTGCGCATCGCCCTGGGGGCGTCGCGGGGCGAGGTGCTGGGCTCGGCGTTGGGGGGGAGCCTCGTCCCCGTGGCGGTGGGGCTGGCGGTGGGATTGGCGGGCGCCGCGGCCTCCGCCGGCGCCCTGGCCTCCGTGCTCTACGAGGTGGAGCCCTCGGACCCGGCCACGTACGCCGGGGTGGCCCTCACCCTCCTCCTCGTGGCCACGCTGGCGTCCCTCCTGCCGGCGTGGCGGGCGAGCCGCCTGGACCCGGTCTCGGTGCTCAACGGGGAGTGAGGGAGTTCTCCGGCCAGGTATCGGAAGGGGTC
>BTVB01000015.1:0-51918 GCA_045863275.1 Gemmatimonadota bacterium | reverse complement strand
CGGCCCGGGGTCTGGGGCCTCCGGGGGGTGTGGGGTTGTTCCCGGGCCTGTTATGGGTGGGGGCCCGGGGGCGCGCGCCGCGGGACCCCGTGACCTCCTCCGGCGACAAGGCTACATCGAGGGCGGCTGGGCGTTGGTCAGCCCCCAGTGGATCTTCCAGCTCCCGTCGGGCTGCTGGCGCATGAGGTTGATGTAGGCGCCCCCCTGGAGCGCGGTGCCGTCGGCGCCGTTGATCTGGTACCAGCCACCGTCCAGCGCCCACCCTTCGGCGAGGGGGATGGTCGCCACGTCGTGGACGTCGAGCTGGGAGCCCGGGGCCATGTTCGCCGTCAGGTTGGCCGCCACTGCGGCGCGGCCCCGCAGGGCCGGGCCGTTGGAGAACGCCACGACCGCGTCCTCGGTGTAGGCGTCGGCCACCATGTCGGGGTGCCCCATGTTCCAGTGGGTCTCGAAGTACTCCACCACGGCCGTCATGGTCCCGTCGTCGGCGGGGGTCTCGCCGGGGCCGTTCCAGGTCCATCCCTCGGGGCGGGCGGCGTCGTAGTTGGTGATGGAGCCGGCGATCTTCCACTCGCCCTCCACCTTCCGCACCAGGTTCATGTAGTTGCCGCCGAACGTCATGGCCTCGCCGCCGGGCGGTGTCGTGGTCACCTGATAGGTGCCCATGGACACCGCCGCGTCACCGAAGAACAGGTTGTCCGTTCCCGTGATGGCCACGGTGGGCGACCCGGCCATGGCGGCCTCCAGGTCGGCCTGGATGGCCGCGCGCCCGCTGACCAGTCCGCCGGCGGCGGGGAGCGTCCACGCCGAGTCCGTGTAGGTGGCGGCCACCATGTCGGCGTGGTGCATGTTGTAGTGCTGCTCGTAGTAGGCGCGCAGATCCTCCAGCGCCTGCTCGTCGGGGGAGAGGGCCGCGGCGGCGGCTGGCGCCTCCTCGGCGGGCTCGCCGCCCCCGCAGGCGGCGAGGGCGGCGAGGGCGAGGATGGGTACGGCTCTGCGGACGTCCATGGTGTGCTCCGATGGGGAGGGTGGTGACCGCCGGGGCGCGAGCGCCCCGGCGGACCCGCATGACGTCCTGACGGTATGCGCCTAGACCGCGACGGCGCAACGATTTCACGCCGCGCCGTCCTCGCTGCGTCAGTACAGCAGGTACGGCTTCCGCAACTCGGTGAAGCGCGCCTCGTCCTCCGCCCAGCGGGCCAGGAGGTCCCGCACCGTGCCCGCCTCCACCGCCGCGCGGATCTGGTCGGTGCCGCCCAGGCGGTCGACGGAGTAGCTCACCGGCTCACCGCTCTCGCCCCCGCGGCTCCGCCAGGTGAAGTCGTCGGGGTGGAGGCGCTTGGCCATCTCCATGAAGAGGAGCGTCGCGGTGAGGGGCCGGTACGCATCCCGGTCGGTGGCGACGAAGCGCACGCCGTGGGCCAGCTCGCCGGGGTACTTCCGGGCGGTCTCGGCGAAGGTGTAGTCCAGCGCCTCGAAGCGCACGCCGGGCAGCCCCAGGGCGTTCATGGAGTCGGCCATCTCCTGCGCGCGGAGCCAGGGTGCCCCGATGTACTCGAAGGGGCGCTCCGTCCCCCGTCCCTCCGAGAGGCTCGTGCCCTCGAAGAGCACGGTGCCGGGGTAGTGGATGGTCCCCTCGAAGTACGGGAGGTTGGGCGACGGACCCTTCCACGGGAGGTCGGTCTCGTCGAACCAGAGGTCCCGGGTCCACCCCTCCATGGGCACCACGGTGAGGTCGGCGCCCACGGCGAACTCGCCGTTGTCCATGAGCGCCAGCTCTCCCACGGTCATGCCGTGGCGCGACGCGATGGGGTAGAAACCGGCGAAGTTGGAGTAGGTGGTGTCGAGGATGTTGCCCTCGACGATGGAGCCGGTGACGGGCGTGGGCCGGTCCAATACCACGAAGGGGATCCCCTTCTGGGCCGCGGCCATCATGCCGTACGCCATGGTGGTGGGGAACGTGTATTGGCGCACGCCCACGTCCTGGATGTCGAAGACCAGCGCCTCCACGCCCTCCAGCATCTCGGGCGTGGGCTGGCGGATCTCGCCGTACAGGGAGTACACGGGGAGCCCGGTGGCCGAGTCGGTCTCGGTGGCGATGGTGCCCGTCTCCGTTCCGCGGATGCCGTGCTCCGGCGCGAAGAGGGCCACCAGCTCCATGTCTTCCCGGGCGGCCAGGAGATCGATGGTGCTCCGCCCCTCCCGGTCCACTCCGCTGTGGTTGGTGATGAGCCCCACGCGCTTGCCCAGGAGCACCGCGGGCAAGCTGTCCGCGAGGCGGTCCACGCCCAGGCGGACGTGGGCCTGGGCCGGCGGGGTTTCGGTGGGCTCGGGCGTCTCGGCGCAGCCGGCCCAGGCAAGCGCGGTGGCCGCGGCCCAGAGGCCCAAGAAGCGGAAGGAGGGGGAGCGGCGTGGGGTGGACATGACCTCGAAACCTCCAGGAAGAAGGTGCACCCGCGAGGACGAACGCCCGGGCAGGGTCGAGGTGCGTCCGTTGGACGTGAACGGGTAGTGTAGCGCCCCCCGGAGGGACGGGCCATCCGGGGGACGGGGGGAGAACGTCCACCCCCGCCCCCCGGAGCGGCCTCAGCTGTCGAAGAAGCCGCTACGAACGAGCATTTGCGCGTACGGGGTCACCCCCGGCTCGCCGTCCTGCCATCCCCTGAACTCCACCGGCGTGAAATAGCACTCGGTGCCGGCGAAGTGGGGGCTCGTCAGGCAGTTGGGCAGTCCCCAATAGCTCGTGTTGCGGGCGGGATCGACGTTGAACCGATACCGGATGGGCTCGTCGCTGGTGCAGTAGTCTCGGTTGATGCTGCTGTTGCAGATCCCGGCGCTGGGGTAGTTGGCGTGCTTGCGCAGGGCCACCCACACCTGGGGGAACGCCAGGTACTTCACGGGGAAGGTGACCGAGGTCGGACCGCTCGAACGGGATTGGTCAAAGGGTCCGAACTCCCCCGAGTGGGCGGACGTGAACATCTGGGAGAACTCCCAGTGGCTGGTCGCCCCGTTGAACGTCACCCTCAGGCCGATGATCTCCGAGTCCCCGGCGTGCCCACCGAACCAACGGGTGCCGTTGAGCAGCACTCCCGAGCCGCAGTCCAGGTAGTAGGACATCATGTACGCGATCCGGACGACGCCCGGGGCGGGGGAGCGCACCGCCCAAGCGGGCGCGCCCTTGGCGCAAGGCTCTCCGGCGGCATACTGCAGGTAGGGCGCGAACGCCCGTGCGAGGGCGAACTCGCAGGCGTCCTGAAAGCCGTCTCCGTCCACGTCGAGGCCGGGAGCGGGGTTGGCGCAGGCCGACGGAGTCACCCAGCTGCCGAGCCAGACGCCGTTGGACCAGGGGGCCGGGTCGCCGGAGGCCTGGTAGAGGTTGGTGTCGTGCCAGGTGCCGACGAAGCCCCGGAAGATGTTGTAGTCGAAGAACGGCCCTGTGCCCGGGATCCCGGGATCGCACCAATCCCCTGGGTTCAGGTCCAGGTCGCAGCCGTCACCGGTGGAGAACGCAGGATCGGGCGTGAGGGACGAAGGGTCGTCGGGGCTGGTCGGATCGGTGCCGTCGCAGGCACTGCTCCCCAGGGCCAGCACGAGCAGCGCGACGGAAGCAAGAGGACGACGAAGCATGGTCGGAGTCTCCGATGGATGACGGAAGTGGGGGATGGGACGCGGGTGGCGTCACCAGGTCAGCGTGATCCTCGCCATGGAGGCCTCCGACCACCCGCTGGGCGTGAAGGCCGGCGTGGCCACGGCGTAGCACCGATAGAAGCCCGCCTCCTCGCACTTGTAGGGGCTCGGGCGGGTGATGAGCTTGGAGGCCCCGGACTCACCGGCGGTCCACGTCACGGCCGGCCCGTAGTACTCGTTGGCGGAGAAGATGCCGAACGTGTTCACGTCCATCTCCCAGGCCTCGGCGCGGATCTGGTCCGACCCCTGGGGCCGGCGGGAGAAGAAGCGCGCACCGGGGTAGAGGGTGGTCTTGATGTCGCAGTAGCTCCCCTCCCACCGCCCGTACTGGGTGGAGAAGCTCCCCGTGAGCTGGGCGTCGATGAAGATCTCCGAGCACCCCCACAGGTCACCCATGGGGCCTGCCCAGACCACCGGGGTGACCACGCCGTTGGTGACCGTCGGGTCGTCGGGGCAGGTCTCCATGGACGTGTCGCACACCTCCTCGGAGCGGAGGGCGTCGGTCAAGGCCTCGATGGGGCCCTCGGTGCGCACCGCGGATGCCCCCGGACGCCGGAAGCGGGGCTCGGCACCCTGCATCAGGAAGAACGTCGCAGGGGGCGCCGCAGCGGCCGAGACCGATGTCTTCCCGCCGTCGGGAGCGAAGGCCGTTACGCTCGGGGAGTCGGGATCCGGAAGCCAGCCGACGAGCACGTTGGCATCACCGCTCCAGAGCCTGCGCTGCTCGGCGAAGGGAAGGTAGAAGTCCAGGTCGCCGAGGCGCCCGAGCAGGGCTTCCACGTCGTCCATGGCGACACCGCGGATGGCCGCCCCGTCCTCGAGGAGGAGCCGCCCTCCGGGGGAGGAGGCCAGGTCGGGCAGGGAGAGCTTGTTCTCGACGAAGGGCGACGCCCGCATCGCCTCCAGTACCGTGGTCCGGTGAGCGGGCACCGCCAGGGCCGCGGCGACGACGTCCGCCAGCGCGGTCGCGGTGAGCTCGTCGGGTGGGTCGACCGAGACCGGCCCGTCGTCACGGCCGCACCCGGCCACCGAGATGCCGACGAGGGCGGCCGCCAGGGTGATTCGTGGAGTCCGCATGTCCGTGCTCCTCGCATTGGGGATGGGTCCCGGGGGGGCGAGTCGCGAGCCTGGGTCACGTTAGCGGAAATAATGGATTGGTTAACGCTATCGTCAAGGGTGATGACGGGAGGCGCGTTGGGTCATCGAATGCGCTAAAGGAGATCCTGTGCCGGATCAGGCGACCCGGCTCCGCCCGGTCGGATGGGGTGCGCGGACGGCCGTTTGACGCCGCGGTCCGCCCCTCAGACCCTCACGGTCTTCACCCAGTCCGCCCCCACCACGCCCTTGTGGCACGCCGCGCCGGCCAGGAACTCGGCGGCCATCACGGCCTGGACCTCGAGGGCGTCGGCCAGGGGCACGCCCCCCGCCGCCCGGGCGCACGCCAGGATGGCCCGGCGCGCCTCCTCCACCAGGGGGCCGTCGGCCTCGGGGAGCCCCGCCGGGGCCTCGATGCCGGCCAGCGCATCCTCGGCCACGGGGCGCGGCGCCTCGTCACCGTTGGCCAGCGTCCACGCCTTCGCCAGCGCGCCTTCCAACGGCCCGGCCCAGTCCACCAGCCACCCCTGGGCGTCGGCGGCCTTCACGGGCCGTCCGCCGAGGAGCATCTCCAGCACCTGGGGCCGGGCGTCGGCGGGGGCCTTCCGGAGCGCCCAGTGGCACCCCTCCATCCCCGGCACCACGGGGAGGGTCACCTCGGGGAAGCCGAAGCGGGCGTCCTCCACCGCCACGAGCCAGTGGCAGTGGAGCAGCAGCTCCAGCATCCCGCCCAGG
Organism: Gemmatimonadota bacterium; assembly: GCA_045863275.1. Taxonomy (GTDB): domain Bacteria; phylum Gemmatimonadota; class Gemmatimonadetes; order Longimicrobiales; family Gaopeijiaceae; genus SZUA-318. Next base: position 46,401 of record BTVB01000015.1, on the reverse strand, counting down.
CAGCGCTTCCCCGGCACCATGGCCACCGAGACCGCGAAGTCCTCGTGGAGGCGCCGGGCGGTGCGGGACCAGCCGCGGGTGATGGCCTTGCCCGCCTCCACGTCCTCCAGGGCGGGGTAGAAGTCGCTGGTGTCGGCGCCCACCATCTGGGTGGAGACGTGGAAGTCCCCGGTGACGACGACGCGCTCGATCCCCTCGGCCCTCAGCCAGTCCAGCGCCCGGTTCAGCTCGGCGTCCACGTCCCACGAGTAGCTCTCCCGCCCCAGCGTCACCACGCCCACCCGGCCGTCGTGCTCGGCGTTCACGTAGAGCTGCCGCCACGCGGGCGTGTCCATGGCGTCCAGCGCCTCGGGGTGCCACGCGCTCCCGGCCGCCTCGGGGTGGCGCTGGTGGTACGCCTCCACCATGGCCTTCGCGCCCTCGGGGCCGGCCTCGCGGAGCATGGCCACCACGCCCTTGCGGAACTGGGCGCACAGCTCGCCGATGGCGTTCATGTGGGCCAGGTGGCCCCGCTCCTCGTGGAGCATGAGCGAAGCCATCTGGTAGATGGGCCCCAGGATCCACGCCTCGAAGTCGGCGTGCTCCTCCTCGTCCAGCCTCCAGTCCACCAGCGGGCGGAAGTGGTTGGGGGGATACCACTCCTGGCCGGTGTCCTTGCGCTCCACCAGGTCGGCGGTGGGCGTGAAGAGCTCGCCGTACGTCTCCGACAGGTGGTGCAGGCACGACCAGGTGAGGAAGTCGGCGCCCTTGGCGCCGATGGCGTCGTGGGCCCGGAAGGGGTTGGGGCCCACCAGGCGCCGGACGTACTTGTCCACCTTCCAGTACGGCATGTTGGACGCGCCGTGGTAGCGGAGCCCCGCCAGCGTGACGCCACAGAAGAGCACGTCCAGGATGAACGACCACTGGTCGCCCACGGGGAGGGGAATGAGCCCCGTGGACCAGAGGAGCTTCGTGATGTCCGAGGGCTCGTCCTCCACGATCTCCCACACCTTGTTGATCTCGTGGGGGAAGGCGGGGTGGGCGATGCCCACGCCCAGCTCCCGGGAGGGGAAGCCCGACGTCACCGAGCGGATCTCGATGCCGGGGTAGCGCGCCCGGAACACCTCGTAGTGGGCCTTCTTGATCTCCAGGATCTCGGGGATGGCCTCCAGGAGGAACCGGGGCTTGAAGGCGTCCAGCTCCGCCGGGAGCGTCTTCCCGTCGTAGGTGAGGCGGACGACGTTGGCCATGATCCGGTCGGCGCCGGCCTTGCCGAAGGCCTTCACCAGGCCGGGGTACTGGCGCCCGATGCCATCGGGGGCGCCGGGGAAGTCCAGCGCCACGATGGGCACGCCGTGGTCCACCAGCCGCGAGCCGAGCTGCATGGTTTTGCCCGCCCCCACGATGCCGTTGGCTCCCGAGATGACCACGCACCCCCGGTCCCCCTCGGGGCCGAAGATCCGCTCCACCAGCGTGGCCGTGTCCACGGGGAGCTTCCCGTTCCGGAAGATCTCCAGCACCGTGCCCAGTCCCAGCGTCTCCAGCGTGGGCTGGCGCAGGCTCTTCACCGCCGTCGCGTTCGCCTTCGTCGTCTTCGCCATGGTCGTCGATCCCCTCACGAAACCTGGAAGAGGGCGGCGATGCCGACGTCGCCGGCCGCGCACCCGAAGACGAGGACGTTGCCGCCGCCCAGGTCCACGGCCTCCTCCAGCGCCTCGATGAGCGTCCGGGTGAGGGTGGGCCCCTGGGGGTGGCCCCACACCAGCGAGCACCCCGTGTTGTTCATCTTCCGCCAGTCGTAGCCGGTCTGCCTGGCGAAGACCACGTCGTTCACGGCGAAGGGGTTGTGGTTCTTCACCACCGCCATGTCGTCCATGCTCATGTCCAGGCGGTCCAGGAGCTTGTTCACGGCCAGCCCCGGCGCTTCGGGCATGAGGCTGGGCTCGGCGCGGGTCTCGGCCTTGCCCACGAAGCGGATGTCGACCTCCGGCCGGGTGGAGAGCTCCTTGGCCCGCCCCTCCGTGGTGACCAGCAGCGTGGCCATCCCGTCGGAGGCATGGGTCTGGGTACCGCTGGTGACGCACGTGTCCAACTCCCGCTGGGCGGCCAGCGCCCCCCGGCCGATCTCCCGCACGCCCTTGTCCTCGTCGATGCGCCCCAGGGGGCGGCCCTGGACGTTGAGGAGGTCCAGGGGGACGAGGTAGCGGTCGAGGAAGCCCGCGGCCCTGGCGGCGAAGTACTGCTGGTAGCGCAGGTACGCCACGTCGTCGGTCTCGGCGCGGTCGGCCTTGTACTTCCGGGCGGTGATCCCCGCCGCCGTGATCATGGCCTTACCCGTGGCCGGGTCGAAGCCGAAGTTGTCCCACACGTCGGCGATGGCCTGGGTCCGCTCGTGGGCGCGCCGCTCGGGGAAGACGCCCACCGGCGAGTCGCTGGTGCGGTCGAAGGTGAGCACGCCCACCACGTCGTTTCCCCCCGACTCCACCTCGGCGGCGGCCTGGAGGGTGGCCTGGAGCCCGGTGGCGCACGCCTGCTCCACGTGGTGCCCGGGAATGCGGTGCCCCATGCAGCTCGCCACAAGCGGCGCCGTCCAGAACTTCCAGTGCCACGGGACGGTGGACCCGAGGATCAGGTACTCCAGCTCGGTGACGGGCACGTCGCGGAGCCCCAGGATGCGGGCCGCGGCCTCGCCGGCGAACTGGCCGATGTTCACCTCCGCCAGCGCCGAGGTCTGCCACGCGGGGAAGTAGCTGCTCCCCCACGTCCCGTAGGGAATGCGGGCCTTGGGGAAGAGGGTGCGGTGGGATGGGCTCATGGTCGGCGGAAGACGGTGGGGACGGGGTCTTCGGAGGGTCCAGGTAAGGTATCCTCATCGAGGGCGGGGAACGACCCTCGGGAGACGGTCCTGGCGCATACCCCGCCGGCCCCGAGGGGAGCCCCCGGCGAGAGGACGGTCGCGCGGAGGGCGGCTCCTCCCTTAGACTGGGCCTTTCCGGCGAAACGCCCCGCGCCTCCCGCCCCCGCCCCCGAGGAGCCCTCCCATGCCCAGGTACGCCCTCACCGTCAACGGCGAGCGCCGCGAGGTGGACACGCCCCCGGAGATGCCCCTGCTCTGGGTCCTGCGCGACGTCCTCGGTCTCACGGGAGCCAAGTTCGGCTGCGGCCGGAGCCTGTGCGGGGCGTGCACCGTCCACGTGGACGGGGAGCCGGTGCGGGCGTGCACCACCCGGATCTCGAGGGTCGCCGACACCCACGTCACCACCATCGAGGGCCTGTCCCCCGAGGGGCTGAACGCGCTGCAGCGGGCCTGGGTCGAGGAGGGCGTCTCCCAGTGCGGCTACTGCCAGTCGGGTCAGATCATGGCGGCGGCGGCGCTCCTGGCCGAAAACCCCGACCCCACCGACGACGACATCGACCAGGCCATGACCCGCAACATCTGCCGGTGCGGTACCTACCAGCGCGTCAAGGCGGCCATCCACCGTGCCGCGAGGGAGGGCTGACCATGAACCCCCTCGTCCGGAACGTCTCGCGGCGCGACGTCCTCAAGACCCTCGGCCTCGCCGGCGGCTTCGTCCTGTCCTCCTCCGTACTCCCCCGGAGCCTCCGGGCCCTGGTCTCGGCAACGCGGGAGGGCCCCCTGGCCCCCTCGGTCTATCTGGCCATCCTCGACGACGGGACCGTCCGCGTCTTCGTGCATCGCGTGGAGATGGGCCAGGGCGCCCGCACCGGCATGACCCAGATCATCGCCGACGAGCTGGAGGCCGACTGGGCCCGCGTGGAGGCGGTGCCCGCGTACGGCGACAAGAAGTTCGGGAGCCAGAACACCGACGGCTCCACCTCCATCCGGATGTTCTACGACGCGTTCCGCCAGGCCGGCGCCACGGCGCGCACCATGCTGGAGCAGGCCGCCGCGGCCCGCTGGGGCGTGGACCGCTCCCAGGTGGAGGCCCGCAACCACCAAGTGCGCAACCTGGCCACCGGGGCCGTGCTGGACTACGGGGCCCTGGTGTCCGACGCCGCCGGGCTGGACGTCCCCGACCCGGCGTCCGTCCCCCTCAAGACCCGTGCCCAGCACCGCTACATCGGCAAGCCCGTCCCCAACATCTACGGGGAGGACTTCGTCACGGGGCGGGCCGTCTTCGCCCAGGACGTGATCCGCGAGGGGATGGTGTTCGCGGTGGCGGCCCGGCCCCCCGTGGTGGGCGGCCGTGTCACGGGGTACGACCGGGAGGCGGCCATGGCCGTGGAGGGCGTCCTCGACGTGGTGGAGCTGCCGGCCTACGAGTTCCCCATGGGCTTCCAGCCCCTGGGCGGCGTGGCGGTGGTGGCCACGAACACGTGGGCGGCCATCCGGGGCCGGGACGAGTTGAGGGCCACCTTCGACGCCGGGCCCAGGAACGGCGGCTACGACACCGCCGCCTACGAGTCCTCCCTCTGGGAGGCCATCGAGCGCGGGGGGACCGTGGCCTACGACCGGGGTGACGTGGAGGCCGGCCTGGCCTCGTCGGCGCGGCGCCTCCGCTCCGACTACTTCGTGCCCCACCAGCACCACATCCCCATGGAGCCCCCCGCGGCCACCGCCGAGTGGGACGGCGACAAGCTCCGCATCTGGACGTGCTGCCAGGATCCGCAGGCGGTGCAGGCGACGGTGGCGAAGTACGTGGGCAAGCAGCCCGAGGAGATCTACGTCGAGGCCACGCTCCTGGGCGGGGCGTTCGGGAGGAAGTCCAAGCCCGACTTCGCGGCGGAGGCGGCCATCCTGGCCACCCACGTGAAGCGTCCGGTGAAGATGGTGTGGACCCGGGAGGACGACGTGCGCCACGGGTACTACCACGCCATCTCTGCGCAGCGCGTGGAGGTGGGGCTGGACGCGTCGGGCAAGGTGCAGGCCTGGGACCACCGGGCGGCGTACCCCTCGCTGGTGGAGGTGTACATGGGCCAGCCCCAGGAGCGCGCCCACGCCTTCGAGATCTCGCCGGTCATGGAGCAGCCCCTGGCCGTTCCCAGCCTCCGCGTCTCGTCGGGCGACGCGCCCGCACACGTGCGCGTGGGGTGGCTCCGCTCGGTGACGAGCATCCAGCACGCCTTCGCCGTAGGCTCCATGGTGGACGAGATCGCCGAGGCCACCGGGCGCAGGCCGGACCAGGCCTGGCGGGACCTCATGGGCGCGGTGGCGGCGCAGGACGATCCCGAAAGCCCGGTGCCGGGCCCCATGAAGGCGGAGCGGCTCCGGGCCGTGTTCGACCGCGTGGTGGAGATGTCCGGCTACGGGCGGACCCTGCCACCGCGCACCGGCATCGGGCTGGCCGCGTGGCACAGCTTCGGGAGCTTCACCGCCGCGGCCCTGGAGGTCACGGTGAGCGACGCGGGCGAGGTGAGGGTGCCCCGGGCCTGGACGGCCATCGACTGCGGACTGGCCGTGGCTCCCGACCGGGTCACCTCGCAGATGGAGGGCGCCGTGGTGTTCGGCCTCTCCATCGCCCTCCACGGGGAGCTCACCATGAAGGACGGCGCGGTGGTCCAGGACAACTTCAACACGTACCCGGTGTGCCGGATCCAGGAGGCGCCCTTGGTGGAGGTGGCCATCTTCGAGAACGAGCACGCCCTGGGCGGCGCCGGCGAGCCGGGGGTGCCGCCGGTGGCGGCGGCGCTGGCCAACGGGATCTTCCTGGCCACGGGGCGGCGGGTGCGCAGGTTGCCGGTGCGGGATCAGCTCGGGGGCTGAGGGGGGGCTCTACCAGTCGGGGACGTCCCGGCCCTCGTCGGCGCCTTCGTCGGCCGCGCGGATGGCCAGCTCGTACATGGCCTGGATGTGCACGGCGAGCTCCGGAGGGCAGGGACGCCCCTCGCGACTCGCCCGGGCCAGGGTGTCGTAGAACGCCGCGAGGATCTCCTCCGGGGCTCCTGGGGCGGGGGCGCCGTCGGCGCGACGGTCTCCGCCGGCCGCCGAGGCCGGGGCCGCTCGCTTCCGGGCGAGGATCTCCCCGGGCATGGGGGCGCCCTCCTCGAAGATCTCCACCGGCCACCCCTCCCGCTCCGCCCAGCGCTCCAGCCGGCTCCGGGAGGGACGCTGGGCTCCCCGCTCCCACTGCGACACCTGCGAGGCGCGCACGCCCGCCCGGCGGGCCAGGTCCTCCTGGAGGAGGGGACCGTCCCCCCGACCCAGCGTCTCCCGAAGGTCGCGGATGCGCTCGGCGATGTTGGAAGCCACGGTGAAACGCATGTCCAAAGCCCGGCTGGAGGGGACCTTGATTCGTTAACCGTAGTTTCGGAACGGACGCCTCACGGCGCAACGCCCGGGGGCTTCCCTCCGGGAGCCGGGGGCACCCGCCGCGCCTCCATGAGCGCCTCCAGGCTGTCCGCCCGTACCTCCCGTCCGGTGGCGCGGAGCAGGTCCGCGTACTCCCGGAGGGCCTCGACAACCTGGGGGTGTCCAGGATCCAGGGCGTCCTCCACCACCCGCACGGCCCGGACGACCAGGTCCTCCGCGTCGCCGTGCCGGCCCTCCTCGAAGGCGAGAAGGGAGCGGGCCCGGAGGGCGAAGGCCACGTTGGGGTGTCCGGGGCCCAGGGCGTCGCCCCAGATCCGCTCCGCTTCCCGGAAGGAGGCCTCGGCGGCGGGCCCATCGCCCAGGACCTGCCTCAGGTTGCCCAGGTTGAGGTGGACCCCCGCGAGGGAGGGGTGCGCGGGCCCCAGGGCCGCCTCCCGGATGGAGAGGGACCGGGACAGCACCGTGACCGCCTCGTCGTACCGCCCCGCCTCCGTGTACACCGACCCCAACGTGTTGAGGACGCCGGCCACGTCGGGGTGCGTGGGGCCGAGCACCTTCTCCCGGATGCCCAGGGCCTCGAGGGCCAGCCGCTCCGCCTCCGCGAGGTTCCCCGCCCGGTGCTCCAGGGTCGCCAGGTTGTGGAGGACACCGGCGTTGTCGGGATGGTCGGGGCCGAGGGCCTGGCGGCGGATGGCCAGCGACCGGTCCCAGGCGGCGCGGGCGTCGTCCGGCCTCCCCGCCTGGCGGTACGCGAGCCCGAGGTTGTTGAGCTGCTTGGCGCGCTCCACCGGATCGTAGCCCGGGATCGCGTCGGCGATGGCACCCACGCGCTCGAGGCGCGTGGCCCCCGACTCGTAGTCGCCGAGCTGAAGCTCCAACAGCGCGAGGCTGTTCAGGACGGGCACCAGCTCGGGCGCCATCGGGCCGGGGTCGGCTTCGAGGGCGGCCACGCTGGTGCGGAGGAGCGCACCCGCCTCGTCGAACGCTCCGACCCTGAGCAGGGCGAGGGCCAGGTCCCCCTCGGTCGCGGCGATCTCCACGGTGGCCTGGGGGCCGGCGTCGCGTTGCCTCACCACGGCGTCCTCCAGGACCGCAACCGCTTCGTCGTACAGCCCGAGCTTCACGTAGACCTGGCCGATGGTCCGCAGGAAGCGCGCGGCCACGGCAGGTTGGCCGCCCAGGTCCGCCTCGACGTGCTCGACGGCGCCGTCCAGGAGCTCCCGCGCGGTCACCGAGTTGCCCCGGGCGACGCCCGGGTCCGAGACCTGGAACAGGTCGACCATGAAGTCCGCCACCTGTCCCGCGGTCTCGGCCTCGGACGCGGCCCGCTGCTCGGCGCGGACGGCGCGGAGCCACAGGTTGGTGGTCACGCCCAGGGCCGTGACCAGCGCGGCCAGGGCGGCGCCGGCCACGGCCACGCCCGTGCGGTGCCGGCGGAGGAACTTCCGGAAGCGATACCCCGGGCTGGGGGCCCGCGCGGCCACCGGCTCGTCACGGAGGAACGCCTCCAGGTCGGCCAGGAGCCCGTCGACGGCCTGATAGCGCTCGGACGGGGCCGGCGCCATGGCCTTGAGGACCACCCAGTCCAGCTCGGGGGCCAGCGCCCTCCGCAGGGACGTCGCGTCGGTCCCGCGGTGTGCCGCCACCTGGGCGGCCGCGGCCCCCAGCGACTCGACCCGGGCGCTGGGCCGGGGCGGCTCGGAGGTGAGGATGCGGGCACGGAGGTCGTCCGACGAGATCTCGCGGTCCGCCTCGCCGTGGGGCAGCACGCCGGCGATGAGCTCGTAGAGCATGGCTCCAAGGGCGTACACGTCGCTCCGGGTGTCCACGGAGTCGTGGGCGGCCGAGGCCTGCTCGGGGCTCATGTAGTCCAGCGTGCCCAGGAGCTGGCCGGCCTGCGTCAGGACGGTGTCCCCGGCCGAGGCGGGATCCAGCGCCTTGGCGAGGCCGAAGTCGATGACGACGGGGTGGGGCGTGCCGTCCCGCTCGGCCACGAGGACGTTGGTGGGCTTCAGGTCCCGGTGGATGATCCCCTTCTGGTGGGCGTGGCGGATGGCCCTGCACACCGGGAGGAAGAGCCGCACGCGGTCGCGGACCGTGAGGCGCCTCTGGTCGCAGTACCGGGTCAGCGGCGGACCCTCCACCAGCTCCATGGCCACGTAGGGTCGGCCGGTGGGCGTGGCCCCCGCGTCGAGCACCTTGGCGATGTTGGGGTGGTCCATGAGCGCCAGCGCCTGCCGCTCGGCGGCGAAGCGCGCGAGGACGTGCTCGGTGTCCATGCCGGGCTTGATGAGCTTGAGCGCCACCAGGCGACGCAGGGGCTCCACCTGCTCCGCGAGGAACACCACGCCCATCCCGCCCTTGCCCAGCACGTCGTGCACGACGTAGGCGCCGATGCGCTCCGGCGACGGACCCGTCGCGGGACCGGGGGACGAGCCGGCCGCTTCGCTCGTCAGCGCCGTCAGGTCCGCCGCGAGGCGGGCCATGGATCGGTCCCCGGGCTCCGCCGAGCAGGCCCGCAGGAGGTCGGCCAGGCCGCCGGGAACGTCGCTTCGCCGGCCCAGGACCGCCTCCGGTGATTCGGGATCCGAAGAGGACCTGAGGAGGGAGACGGGGTGCCCGGCGAGCAGCTCCAGGCCGAGGAGGGCGAGGCGGGCGGCGTCGGTCGCCGGGGACCCGGGCTCGGCGGCGCGCGGGCGCACGCCCGCGGCGGACAGGGCCTGGGCCACGCCGATGCCGTCGAGGAGAGCGCCGTCGTCGGCCAGGAGGACGTGGTGGGGACGGAGCGTCAGGTGCAGGAGCCCGCGGGCGTGCCCGGCCTCGAGCGTACGGGCAACGGAGGCCAGGATGCCGAGGACCTGCCCCACGGGCGCGGGGCCATGGGCCTCGAGCTTGTCCCGCGCGGTGACGCCCGCGACGTGCGCCGTAACGACGTACGGCACACCCCGGACGGCGCCGGCCTGGAGCACGGGCACGGTTCCCGGGTGGTCGAAGGCCCGCACGCCGTCGAGGGCCGCTACGAAGGCGTCCGCGTCGCACCCGGGGACGTGCCGCGCACCCAGGACCTTCAGGACGACGAGCCCCCCGTCACGCTCGTCGCGGGCGAGGTACGCCTCCAGGGGGCCGTCGGAGCCCAGCCGCGAGCGAAGCTGGTACCCAGGCGGGAAGGTCCACGAGGGAGCGGGCCTGGCGGTTCTGCGGGGCATGGTCGGGTGCTCGGGGTGGGGCCCCGGGGGGGTCATCGCACGGGCAATGTACGCCTCGAGGGCGGAAGGAGGGAGGGTGGCCCGAGGTGGGGCTCCCTCCCGTCGCCGCTCATCCTCCCCGCGCGAACCTCCCGAACCCGTCCAGCTCCATGCGCGTGATCCTCCCGCGCTCGTCCAGCGCGAACGTCACGAAGGAGCGCCCGAAGCCGGTCCGGCGCCACACGACGCGGAAGGTGTCGTGGTGCCAGTGCTCCAGGTCGCCCACGTAGTCCGGGGCGTAGCGCAGCACGAGCTTGCCCGACTCCGCCTCGACGCGCGCCGGCCCGTAGAGCGCGCTCTCGTACGTGCCCGCGTACCCGTCGGGGGTCAATGAGGGCGTGGTGCCGCGCAGACGCGCCGCCTCCACCTCGGCGGCCCGCGCCGCCGAGCGGCTGTTGCCCCGGGCGGCCAGCTCCAGGTACTCGGTGCTCCAGTCGGTGGGCTCGGCCCCCAGGAGCGTGTCCAGCACGCGGTACATGAGGGCGAGCTGGAGGTCGCTGGAGGTGAGGTTGGCCATGGCGACGAAGCCGATCCCCTCCTCGGGCACGTAGCCGACGTGGGTCCGGGTGTAGTTGATGGACCCGGAATGGTGCACGAGCGTGCGCCCGCGGTAGTCCTGCACGTTCCACCCCAGGGCGTAGGCGCGGAACTTCACGCCGGGGAACATGCGGGCGAACACCGAGTCGCCGCGCAGCGGGTTGTGGGGGCGGCGCATCTCGGCCATGACCGAGTCGGAGAGGACGCGCTGGCCCGCGTAGACGCCGTGGCCCAGGTGGAGGCGGAGCCACTGGGCCAAGTCCCGGGCGCTGGAGAAGATGGCCCCGGCCCCGCCGATGTTGTCGTAGTTCCGCCGGGGGACCGACACCACCTTCCCGTCCACGCGGATGTGGGAGGCCGCCACGTTCCCCCGCGTCTCCACCTCCGCCATGCGGGACGTGCTCCGCGTCATGCCCAGGGGCGTGAAGATGCGCTGATCCACCAGCTCGTCCCACCCCAGCCCCGAGGCCTTCCCCGCCACCTCGCCGGCGGTGATGAACATGATGTTGTTGTACCCGTAGCCGGCCCTGAACTCGGCCACCTGGTCCAGGTCGCGAGCCCGGCGGAGGATCTCGTCGCGGTCGAAGGGGGCGGCGATCCAGAGGTTGTCCTGCCGGTCCACGCCGGCGCGGTGCGTGAGGAGGTCCCGCACGGTGAGATGGGCCGTCACCCACGGGTCCCCGAGCTGGAAGCCGGGGAGGTGGCGGGTGACCGGGTCGTCCCAGGAGAGCCTCCCGTCGTCCACCAGCGCGCCCAGCGCCGCCACGGTGAAGGCCTTGGACGTGGAGGCGATGGCGAAGAGGGTGTTCTCGTCCACCGGGGCGCCGGTGGCCACGTCGGCCACGCCGTAGCCGCGCACGTACAGCACCGAGTCGCCCCGCACCACCGCCAGGGCCAGGCCCGGCACCTCCCAGTCCCGCATGGCCGACTGGACGTAGGCGTCCAGGCCCGTGAGGGGGGCGGGCTGGGCGGCGGTGGCGGCGGGCGCGCCGACGAGCGCGACGAAGGCGGCGAGGGCAAGGCGACGTCGGGACATGGGGTGGCTTCCGGTGGGCTATCCGAGGAAGGAGAGGAGCGCTTCGTTGAACGCGTCGGGGGTCTCGAGGTTGGAGAGGTGGCCGGCGCCGGGCAGCACGACGAGGCGGCCGTCGGCCACGCCTTCGGCGATGCGGCGGGCCTCGGCCACGGGCGTGAGGGTGTCCTCGTCGCCGGCCAGAGCCAGGACGGGCACGTCGATGCCGGACAGGCGGGGTGCGGAATCGGGGCGGGCGCCCATGGCCTCCAGCGCCCGGGCCACGCCCTCGGCGTCGGCGGCGGCGATGAGCCGGCGCGTCTCCGCCACCACGTCGGGCCGCGACTCGCGCGTGGTGGCCCCCAGGAGCGCGGGGAGCATGGCGTCGGCCAGCCACCCCGCCCCCTCGGTGCGGGCCCGGGCGGCCTGGTCGGCGCGGCGGGCGCGTCCGGCGGCGTCGTCGGCGCCGGCCCGGGTGTCGGCCAGCACCAGCGCGGCCACCCGCTCCGGCGCCAGGGCGTGGAGGCGGAGCGCCGCGTACCCGCCCATGGAGAGTCCCACCACCACCGCCCGCTCCACGCCGGCGGCGTCCATGTCGGCGAGGACGGCGCGGGCGAAGACGTCCAGGGATGCCTCGCCGTGGGCGCGTCCGCCGAAGCCGGGGAAGTGGGGCGCGAGGACGGTGCGGCCGGGGAGCGCCTCCACCTGGGGCCGCCACATGCCGGCGTTCAGGGGGAAGGCGTGGAGGAAGACAACGGGGGTCCGGGCGTCCACGGCGCTACTCCTTCTCGGGGGTCCTCCCCCGCCAGGCCAGCCAGAGCATGCAGGCCCCGAACACCAGGAGGACCAGCCCCCACCACAGGTTGACGTTCACGCCTCCCGACCGCTGGTAGATCGCGGGGTCGGAGACGAGGCCGAAGGCCGCCAGCATGATCCCGAAGAGGGCGAACATGAGCCCGATGGGGATGCGCACGTCGAGGTTCATGGGTGCCTCCTACCAGAACACGATGTTGAGGACCAGCGCCATGCCCAGGACCAGCGCGCCCAGCGTCGCCGGCTGGCGGTACCAGGGCATGCCGTCGTGGTCCGTCAGCCGCGGCGTGAGGGAGTAGACCAGCCCCTTCAGGTCGTCGTCGGACTTGGTGCGCCGCGTGATCACCGACACCGCGATGGTCACCACGAAGCAGGTGGTCCACGCGAAGATGGCCGTCCAGAAGTTCTGGGCCATCTCGCTGGGATAGGTGTGGAGCACCGCGCCCAGGAAGCCACCCTTCAGGCCCACCACGCCGTGGGCGGGGAGGGTGAGGCCGTGGTGGACCGCGGCGGCGGCGGTGCCCAGCACCAGGCCGGTGAAGGCGCCGTGCCCCGTGGCCCGCTTCCAGAACATCCCCAGCGCGAAGGTGGCGAAGAGGGGTGCGTTCACGAAGGCGAACACGAGCTGCAACATGTCCATGATGTTGTTGAAGCGCGTCGCCGCGTACGCCGCCGCCACCGACAGGAGGATGCCCCCCACCGTGGCGATGTGGCCCATGCGCAGGTAGTGCCGGTCCGACTGCCCGGGGCGGATGTAGCTCTGGTAGATGTCGAAGGTCCACACGGTGTTGAACGCGGTGACGTTCCCCGCCATCCCCGACATGAACGACGCCATGAGCGCCGTGAGCCCCAGCCCCAGGAGTCCGGTGGGGAAGTAGTGCACCAGCATCATGGGCACGGCCAGGTTGTAGTTCAGGCTCCCGTCCTCGGCCAGGGGGAGGAAGCCGCCCTGCGTGGCGTGGAGCGCGATGGCGATCATGCCCGGCAGGATGACCAGCGCCGGGAAGATCATCTTGGGCACCGACGCGATGAGGGGGGTACGGCGCGCCGCCGACATGGACTCGGCGGCCATGGCCCGCTGCACCACCAGGAAGTCGGTGCACCAGTACCCGAAGGAGAGCACGAAGCCCAGCCCCATGACCATGCCGAACCACTCCACCCCCATGGGGTTGGCCCCCGCCGAGCCCATGTGCCGCCACGACTCCGTCCACGCGCCGGCGGCGTAGCCGGCGTCGGTGGCCACCCCGGCCAGCTTCTCGGTGAGGCCGGCCCACCCGCCCACGTCGGCCAGGCCGATGAGCACCAGCGGCAGGAAGCCCAGCACGATGAGGAAGAACTGGAGCACCTCGTTGTAGATGGCCGAGGTGAGGCCGCCCATGAAGATGTAGGCGGTGACGATGATGGCCGACACCACGACGCTGGCGTGGAAATTCCAGCCGATGACCAGCTCCAGGAGCTTGGCCAGCGCGTACATGGAGATCCCCGAGGAGAAGACCGTCATCGCCGCGAAGGAGATGGCGTTGAAGCCCCGCGTCTTCTCGTCGAAGCGGAGCTTCAGGTACTCGGGGACGGAGCGGGCCCGGGAGCCGTAGTAGAAGGGCATCATGAAGATGCCCACGAAGACCATGGCCGGGATGGCGCCCACCCAGTAGAAGTGGCTGGTCATGATCCCGTACTTGGCGCCGGACGCCGCCATCCCGATGACCTCCTGGGCGCCCAGGTTGGCCGAGAGGAAGGCCAGGCCCGCCACCCACGCGGGGATGGAGCGGCCGGAGAGCAGGAAGTCGTCGCTGCTCTTCATGAAGCGCCGGAGCGCCCACCCGATGCCGAGGACGAAGACGAAGTAGACGACCAGGATCGCGTAGTCGATGAACCCCAGGGTGACCTGCTGCACGCGCGACGCTCCTGTCCGGGACCTGGATCCGGCCAACGGCATGTGGCGCCCTCAAGGTGCGCGGCGGCGCGGGGGGGCGCCAGGTACGCCGGGGGCGCGTTTGCCGGCGCCTCGGGAGGGGCGTAACCTCCCGCGGCCCCCGTCACGGCCCGCTCCGGGTCGCGGGGCTCCCACCCCGAGGCCCCAGGAGAGACACGCGCCTTGAACCCGACGGGACGCACCGCGCGCATAGCCTACGCGGCCGTGTGGGTGGTGTCGGCGCTGCTGGCCCTCCAGCACCTGGACCGGGGGTGGCTCGCCCACGACGAGGGCACGCTGGCCCAGAGCGCCGAGCGGGTGCTCCTGGGGGAGCTTCCCCACCGGGACTTCGACGAGCTCTACACCGGCGGACTCAGCTACCTGAACGCCGCGGCGTTCAGGGTCCTGGGCGTGGACCTCCTCGCGCCCCGCCTGGTTCTGTTCGCCTTCTTCCTGGCCTGGATCCCCGCCGTCCTCTACGTCACCACCCGGTTCGCCCCCTGGCCGCTGGCGTCCCTGGCCACCGTGTTGGCCGCGGCGTGGAGCATTCCCAACTACCCGGCGGCCATGCCGTCGTGGTACAACCTGTTCTTCGCGTGCTTCGGGCTGGCCGCCTTCCTCCGCCACCTGGAGACCGGGGCGCTCCGGTGGCTCTTCGTCGCGGGGCTGACGGGCGGCGCGTCGGTGGCGGTGAAGTCCTCGGGTCTCTTCTTCGTGGCGGCGGGCCTCCTCTTCCTGGCGCACCGGGAGCAGGAGCTCTCGGCGGAGGCGGTGGCCGGCACCGGGCCGGGTCCCGCCGCGGGAGACCGGTGGTTCCGGGTGGCCGCCTCGGCTCTCCACGCGACCTTCGCCGCGTTGCTGGTGCTCCTGGTGGGCGGGAGGGCCGGGGCGTCGGGCGCGCTGCGCTTCATCCTGCCCCTGGGCGCCCTGGCCGTCTTCCTCCTGGCCGGCGAATGGACGGGCGTGCCCCGGGGGCCGGGCGCGGCGCGGTGGCGCCGCCTCCTGCGGCTCGGGCTCCCCTTCGCCGGGGGCGTGCTCCTGCCCGTGGGCGCCCTCGCCGTGGTGTACGCGGCCCACGGCGCCCTGGGGGACCTGGCCCGGGGGCTCTTCTCAACGCCCACCCGCCGTCTGGCCTTCGCGTCCACGCCCCCGCCGGGCCTGGCCACCCTCTGGGTGGTGGTGCCCCTCCTCGCCGTCCTGGCCGCCGACCACATCCGCCGGGCGGGGGTGCGGCAGGGGATCGCCGGGCTGGTGCTCCTGGGCGGGGTGGCGGTGGCGCTGGCGCCGGGGGCGGCGGGGATGCTCCCGCCCGTCTGGAACCTCCTCAACGCGCTCGGGCCGCTGGTGGCGGTGGCGGGGGTGGTGGCGCTGATCCTGGCCCGGCGCCGCCACGCCGACGCCCTGGCGCGGCAGCAGCTCCTGGCCGCGCTGGCGGTGGCCGGGGGCGTGGTGCTCATCCAGTTCCCCTTCGCCGGGCCCATCTACCTCTTCTACGCGCTCCCGGCCCTCGTCCCGGCGGCGCTGGCCCTGGGAAAGGGACGGGGGCTCGGCGAACGCCTGGCCCTGGCCTCGGTGATGGGGTTCCTCCTCCTCTTCACCGTCCGATGGGTGAACACCGGCGTGCTCTTCGTGGCGGGCGGCTTCCCCTTCGACCCCGGGGCGGCCACCGAGACCCTGGCCCTCCCCCGGGCCGGCGGGCTCAAGGTGTCGGCCCACGACAAGGAGCAGTACGAGGTCCTGATACCCGCCATGCAGGAGCTGTCCCGCTCGGAGTACACCTTCGCCACCCCCGACCTCCCCGAGGTCTACTTCCTCTCGGGGCTCCGCAATCCCACGCGCACGCTCTTCGACTTCTTCGCGGCGCCGGAAGGGCGCACCGCCGACGTGTTGGAGCGGCTGGAGGCCCACAGGGTGGACGTGGTGGTCCTGAACCTCCGCCTTCGGTTCTCCGGCCCGCCGCCGGAGGACCTGGTGGCGGAGCTGGAAGCACGCTACCCGAAGGCCGCCCGTGTGGGCGACTTCATCCTGCGCTGGCGGGAGCCCGCCCCCGCCGCCGCGGACGGAGGGGGCGGGAGGTAGGGAGGGAGGCTACCGCCGCCCTCTCCCGAACCGTCGCCGCCGCGGGCGGGCGCTCTGTCCGTCGCCCGCGGCCTTGTGGGTCGTGTTCGCCGCGGCCCGCGCCCGGTCTTCCGCCTTCCGCGCCCGGATGGCGGCGATGCGCTCCCCCAGCGGCACCTCCAGGGGCGCCTCGGCGCTGGCCTCGTAGGCGAAGCCGTCGAGGCGCACACGGGGGAGCTTCGCCCCCACGGCCCGCTCGATGCGGGTGAGGTCGCCCTCCTCCTCGGGGGACACCAGGGTGAAGGCATCGCCGGTGAGCTCGGCCCGGGCGGTGCGTCCCACGCGGTGGATGTAGTCCTCGGGCACCGTGGGGACGTCGAAGTTCACAACGTGCCCCAGCGCCTCGACGTCGATGCCCCGGGCGGCGATGTCGGTGGCCACCAGGACGCGGAACTTCCCGTCTTTGAATCCCTGGAGCGCCTTGGTGCGCTGGGCCTGGGAGCGGTTCCCGTGGATGCGCTCGGCGGAGATGTCGTGGCGGGCCAGGAGCTTGGCCAGGCGGTCGGCGCGGTGCTTGGTGCGCGTGAAGACCAGCGCCTCGTCCATGTGGCGCCGCTTCAGCAGCTCCACCAGGAGGCTCGCCTTCAGCGACGCGGGCACCGGGTACACGGCCTGGGTGACGCCCTTGGCCGGGGCGGCCTTCCGCTGCAACGCGATCTTCGCCGGCGCCCGCAGGATCTCGTGGGTGAGCGCCTCGATGGGCGGCGGCATGGTGGCGCTGAAGAAGAAGGTCTGGCGCGGCTTGGGGACGTGGCGTAGCACCCGCCGGATGTCGGGCAGGAAGCCCATGTCCAACATGCGGTCGGCCTCGTCCAGGACCAGGTACTCCAGGCCCGAGAGGGCCGCGTACGGCTGCTGGAAGTGGTCGAGGAGACGCCCGGGGGTGGCGACGATCACGTCCGCTCCCTTCCGGAAGGCCGTCTCCTGGGGGCCCATGCCCACCCCGCCGTGGACCGCTGCGGCCTTGAGGCCGGTGTGGCGGGCGAGGCCGTTCAGGTCCTCCAGGATCTGGAGGGCCAGCTCCCGGGTGGGCGCCAGCACCAGCGCGCGGGTCGTGCCCCGGGGCCGGTCCATGAGTTGGTGGAGGATGGGAAGGAGGAACGCCGCGGTCTTCCCGCTGCCCGTGGCGGCGCATGCGAGGAGGTCGCGACCCTCGAGGGCGTGGGGAATGGCTTCCGCCTGGATGGGCGTCGGGCGCGTGAAGCCCAGGTCCTCGACGCCCCGCAGGAGCGTCGGGTGCAGCTTGAGTGCTGAAAAGGCCAAGAAGATGTCCGTTGGGAGGCGCAGCAGGCCGGCCGGCGAGTCCGGCGTGGGGTGCTGGCGCAGAGTCTGGAGCAGGTGTGGCCCCCGGAACCGAGGGCTCGAGGTGGGAATCCCGCAGCGGGGAAGCTAGCGGGAACGCGCCGCGCGCGTCAGGGGGGAGGCGTCGGGGGGCGGGACCGCACTCCCCGGCGGCGTGACGCCCGCGGTGCGGCTCAGCGCTTCCGGCGGCCCTGGAAGGTGGTGGGCGGCGGGGTCCCAACCTTGTGCCGGTAGGTGATGCGGCCCCGGGTCATGTCGTAGGGCGACAGCTCCACCGTCACCATGTCCCCCACCAGCACGCGGATGCGGAACTTGGACATCTTCCCGGCGGCGTAGGCCAGGACCACGTGGTCGTTCTGGAGCTTCACCCGGAAGTTCTGGTCCGGGAGCACCTCGGTCACCAGCCCTTCCACTTCGATCGCTTCCTGCTTCGCCATCGGTACCTCGAACGGGCATCTCGCCCGGGAGAAAAGAGGACGCCGGCGACAGCACCGCGGGAGGGCTCGCCGCCAGCGTCGGGTCCGGAGGCCTCGCCCCCGCTATCATTGAAGCCTAACGGGACGTCGGTGCCTGCGTCGACCCCCACCCCCGAACGCGCAGGAGTGGACCGGTGAGGATCTGGGTGGACGCCGACGCGGCGCCCAAGGACGTGAAGGACATCGTGGCCCGGGCGGCGCTGCGCCTGGAGGTCCCCACCCTTCTGGTGGCGAACCAGCGCCTGCAGACGCCCGCCAACAACCCCTACGTCACCGCGCTCCGGGTGGAGGGCGGACCCGACGTGGCCGACGACCACATCGCCCGGGAGGCCGTGCCCGGGGACCTGGCCATCACCGCCGACATCCCCCTGGCGGCGCGCCTGGTGGAGAAGGGCGTGGAGGCGCTGGACCCCCGGGGCACGCTGTACACCACCGAGAACATCGGCGAGCGCCTCTCCGTGCGGGACTTCATGGACCAGCTCCGCTCGACGGGCGTGGAGACCGGCGGGCCCGCGGCCTGGGGCGAGAAGGAGAAGCGGGCCTTCGCCGCCGCCTTCGACCGGGTGCTCGCCCGGCTGACACGGCGGCGCTGAGGCCTTCGCCTCCGCGGGGGCGCCCCGGGAGCCGGCCCGCCGGAAGCCGGAAGCCGCTACATTCCCTCATGGAGCTTTCCCCCGCCGAGGCGGTCGCCGTCCGGCGCGCCGTGCGGGCGTACCGCGAGATGCGGAACAAGACGGCCAAGGGCGCCTTCCAGGGGCGGACCGCCGACGAGATCCTCGATGAGCTCCGCCCCACGCCCGAGCGCTGGGCCGTGCTTGCCGCCCTGGTCATCGACCGGGCCGAGTCCGAGCGCTGACACCAAGGGGCGGGAGCGGCTCCCGCCGCCCCCGCCCCCGTCCTCTCCAGCGAACGTACCGCCTAGTTCGTGACGCTCGGGTTCCTCGAGTGCCGCTTGAACCACTCCCTCAGGTAGAGCTGCGTCCTGAGGAAGTTGGACGGCGTGCTCGACGTGCCGTGCCACTCGTTCTTGAAGCGCACCATGGCCGTGGGCACCCCCAGCACCTTGAGCGCCGCGTAATACTCCTCGGTCTGGGGCATGGGCGTGCGCAGGTCCAGCTCCCCGGTCATGAGCATGGTGGGGGTCTTCACGTTCCCCACGTACATGAGGGGCGAGCGGCGCAGGTGCTCGCTGGGATCCTCCCAGGGCATCTTCTCGAAGTTGCGATACCAGCCGATGCCGTCGGTGGTCCCCACGAAGGAGAGCCAGTTGATGACCGGGCAGTTGGCCGACGCCGCGGCGAAGCGGTCGGTGTGCCCCACCGTCCACGAGGTGAGCACGCCGCCCCCCGAGCACCCGTAGACGAACATGTTGTTCTGGTCCACGTACCCCTTGGCCAGCACCGCGTCCACCCCGTGCATGAGGTCGTCGAAGTCCTTGCTGGGGTAGGCGTTCTTGATGGCGTTGCCGAAGGCCGAGCCGTACCCGGTGCTCCCGCGGGGGTTGGTGTAGAGCGTGACGTACCCGTTCGCGGCGTGCTCCTGCCACCCGAAGTTGAAGCCCACGGTGTACATGGAGTGGGGCCCGCCGTGGATGGAGAGCATGAGGGGGTACTTCTTCGACGCGTCGAAGTCCGGCGGCTTCACGATCCATCCCTGGATGCGCCAGCCGTCCACCGACTCGTACCAGATCTCCTCCACCTCGCCCAGCGTGATGCCCGCCAGCACGTCCTCGTTCACCCGCGTGAGGCGGCGCATGTCCGCCGGGCGCCGCACGTCGAAGGACACCACGTCGCCGGGCTCGTGGGGCGTGGTCCAGGTGCCCACCAGCGTCCCGCTCTTGCTCAGCGAGCCGATGCCCAGGAGGTGCGTGCCCTTCGTCACCTGGCGGACGCTGCCGTTCAAGGGCATGAAGTGGATGTTGCGGCTCCCGGCGTCGTTGGCGGCGAAGTACAGGCCGCTCCCGTCGGGCGCCCACGTGAAGTCGGAGGACTGGCGGTCGAAGTCACCGGAGATGACCCGGGGGCTGGAGCCGTCCCGGCCCATCACGTAGACCTTCGAGTTGCGGTACGTGTCGTCGTGCCAGTCGTCGCCCTGGTAGGCGATGAGCCGGCCGTCGGGGGAGGGCAGGGGGTTGGTGTCCACGCCCTTCCGGGTGGTGAGCTGGCGGATGGCGCCGGAGGCCACGTTCACCGCGTAGATCTCCGACTCCCGCCACTCCAGCTCGGCGTTCTCCGTGCGCAGCGCCGAGAAGAGGATCTCGGCGCCGTCGGGGGTCCACACCCCGGAGGAGTGGTTCCACTCGCCGTCGGTGAGCTGTCGGGGGGTTCCCCCCTCCGCCGGGACCACGAAGAGATGGCGCCAGGCGTCGTCGTTGAAGCCCACGCGGTCCTGCCGGTAGTCGGCGCGGGTGACGATGCGCGGGTCGCCGATCCACTTGGCGCCGTCGGGACGTCCGGGCAGCCGGATTCCCCAGCTCTCCGGGTCGTCCACGTTCATGGAGAAGGAGATCCACCGGCCGTCGGGGGACCACGCGATCGCGCCGGGTCCGTTCTCCACCCGGGTGATCTGGGTGGCGGCGCCCTCGTCGTCCATCCACCGGACGAAGATCTGGCTTCCCTGGGGCTCGCCCTGGGCCGTGTACGCGATGCGCGTGCCGTCGGGGGACCACACCGGCCCCGAGCCGTCCACGAGGAAGCGGTTCTTCGACCCGTCGGCGTTCATGATCCAGACGGACGACTCCCGCCGGTCGTTGATCTTGTCCACCCACCCCCGGGTGTAGACGATCTGGGTCCCGTCGGGGGAGATCTGGGGGTTGGACACCGACTCCATGTCCAGGTAGCTCTCCAGCGAGAGCTTCTTGAGGGGGCCCTGTTGGGCGGCCACGGGCGCCGCCGCCGCCAGGGTCGAGGCCGCCGCCAGCACGGCGGCCGTACGGAAGAAGAGGTTCATGCGTGCCTCCCTCGTGCGAGCGTCGTGAGCCCCGAGGCGATGCCTGTCAGCCCCCCCGGTTCCTGCGCTGGGCCTGGATGCGCTCGCGCTGCTGTCCGGCCAGCTCCACCAACCTGCGCAGCTCTGCGATGGGCTCCTCGGCGTCGTCCACCTGCAGGCGCAGCACCACGTCGTTGTTCAGCCACACGCCGCCATCCTCCTTGACGATGAGCATGGCGGCGGACTGCATCCCCCGCGTGTCCCCCCCGGCGGCCTGTCCCGCCTCGAGCGCCGCCAAGAGCCGGAAGGAGAGGTGACCCTCGGTCTCGTTGAAGGCCCGGACCATGTCCTCCACCACACCTGGGCCGGCGAGGATGTTGCCCTGGGCCGAAACGTGCCGGTCCACCCTGTGCCCGGCCCACGCGCTGGCCCGGGGCCCGGTGTGGGTGGCCACGTTCCCCTGGGCGTCCATGACCGAGAATTGCCGGCCCTCCTTGGTCCACCGCTCGGGGTCCGGGTCGGGGTCGGCGTCCAGGATGGTGCGCACCACCACCTCGGGCGCGTACCCCAGCCGGAGGAGCTCCAGAGCCCCGGGGCCGTAGCTCACGTCCACGATGGCCTGCGTGGCCACCACCCCGACCCCGGCCTCGGCCCAGAGGACGCCGTTGCCCACGGAGAAGACCCGGGACTGGACCGCGCCCCCCACCTCTCCCGTCTCCGGGTCGTACGCCAGGATCGAGAAGGTGGCGACGGGAGGCCAGGGAAGGCCCGGAGGCGTGTCCTGGCACCGGGCCGGGACCGGCCAGGCCAGGGCGCAGAGGAGAAGGAGCCGGGTGGCGGGGGCGCGGAGGGAGGGGAGGCTCATGGCGTCCTTCGCTGGGTCTCGGGCGGTGTGGGCATGCCGCATCCTTCATGAGCCGCGCGGCCCGCGCAAGAGCGCGCGTGAACGCGCGGGATCGCTCGGAGTTTATCGCGAATGATACCGATTTTCTTGCCAGACAAGCCACTCACATCTATTAAGAGAGTCCGCGCCCGGGTCTCGAAGGCGCGGAGGGTAGGGACAGGCGGGTGTCACAAACCCCATCTCAGGAGGCTAAGTCAATGTCGAGACCATTCGTTCGCTGCTCCGGCTGGGCGGGCACGCTGGGTGCCCTGCTGCTGGCCGGCGCGCTGGTGCCCGGGGGGGCCGCCGCGCAGACCGGGAACGTGACCGGGAGCGTGACCGCGGCCACCACCGGGCAGCCCATCAACGGGGCCCAGGTGACCATCCAGGGATCGTCCATGGGCGTCCTCACCAACGCCAACGGGAGGTTCCTCATCACGCGGGTGCCGCCGGGCGCCCACCGGGTGCAGGTCGTCTACGTCGGGTACGGCACCCAGTCGCAGGAGGTCTCGGTGACCAGCGGTGGGACCGCCACCGCCGAGTTCCGCCTGGAGGTGTCGGCGGTGGACCTGGACGAGATCGTCGTCACGGGCACCGCTGGCGCGGTGGAGCGCCGCAAGATCGGCGTCTCCCTCGCCTCCGTGGACATGTCCCAGGTCTCGGAGGCCCAGCCCATCACCGGTCTCGGCCAGGCCCTGGAGGGCCGGATCCCGGGGCTCCGCTCCATCGGCACGGTGGGAGGCGTCGGCACGACGCGCGAGCTGCGCATCCGCGGCACCGACTCGTTCGAGCTCGGCCAGCGCCCCGTCATCTACATCGACGGCGTGCGCGTGGACAACCGAGGGGGCGAGTGGACCAGCGGGGCCGACGGAGCCAGCGCCAGCGCAACGTGCTGCGCGTTCTCGGGTGGGGCCGGCGAGGACCGCCTCTCCGACCTCAACCCCGACGAGATCGAGCGCGTCGAGGTCATCAAGGGGCCGGCCGCCGCCACGCTCTACGGCTCCGAGGCGTCGGGCGGGGTGATCCAGATCTTCACCAAGCGGGGGCGCAACAACAGCCCCGCGAACTTCTCCCTGACCACCAACGTCGGGTTCAATCGCCATCGCGAGAACTTCCCCACCCACCTGCGCAGCACGCGCACGTTCGGGAAGGACGGGTTCAAGGCGTTGGACCCCAACGAGACCCTCATCGAGAACGGGCTCATCAACAGCTACGACCTGACGGTGGACGGCGGCGGTGAGAACATCACCTACTTCGTCTCGGGCGGGTTCTCGTTCGAGGAAGGTTCGGTCAAGCCCAACGACCAGAAGCGGGGCAACCTGCGGGTCAACCTCAACTGGACGGTTGGCGACAACCTGACGGTGGGCGTGACGTCGGGGTACGTCCGCAACCGGATCTACTCGCTGCAGGGGGGCAACAACTGGTTGGGCGTGTACACCAACGCCCTCCTGAGCAACCCCCGGAACGCGACGCCGGAGGAGCCGTACGGCGGTGGCCTGGACGTGAGCGTCGAGGACGCGAAGGCCATCACCACGTACTCCGACGCCGACCGGTGGACGGGGGCCATCACCATGAACTACAGCATGACCCCCAACTTCACCCACAAGGCCACCGTGGGGCTGGACGCGCTGAACGACCAGAAGACGCGCATCCTGCCCTTCGGCCGGCACTACACGTACATCGGGAAGAACGGCGAGCGGAACATCGGATACCGCAACGCCCGCAAGTTCACCGCCGACTACCTGGGGAACGTGAACTACGACCTCCCCTGGTTCTCCGGCGCCTTCGCGTTCGGTGGCCAGGCTTACTGGGACGTCGAGTCGCTCTCCATGGCCACGGGCAAGGACTACGCGGGCCCGGGCGTGACCACCGTGGGCGGCGCGGCGCGGACGTTCGGCGACGAGCAGTTCTTCGAGGACATCAACATCGGCGCCTTCGCCCAGAACCGGTTCGACCTGGGCGACCTGTTCCTCACGGCGGCGGTGCGTATCGACGGCAACAGCGCCTTCGGCGAGAACTATGGATTCCAGGTCTATCCCAAGGCCGACGTAGCGTACAACCTCCCCGACGGGGTCCGGCCCGGCTTCCTCTCCAGCGCCAAGCTGCGTGCCGCGGTGGGAACCGCGGGGAAGGCTCCCGGGGCCTTCGACCAGTTCCAGACCTACACCCCGAACACGGTCCTCGACGACGAGGCGGGCGTGGCCCCCGACAACCCGGGGAACGACGCGCTGGAGCCCGAGAACAAGACCGAATACGAGGTCGGGTTCGACCTGGGGATGCTGAACAACCGGGTGGGGCTGGATTTCACCTTCTACAACGCCACCACGAAGAACGCCCTGCTGGAGATCGACCTTCCGCCCAGCATGGGCTTCGATGAAGGCCAGCTCCGCAACGTGGGCAAGATCCTCAACCGGGGCGTGGAGGTGAGCCTGAACTCCACCCTCGTGGACGCCAGCTCGTTCCGGTGGTACGCCAACCTGAACTACGAGTGGAGCCACAACGAGATCCTGGACCTGGGCGAGACGGCCATTCCCGACTCCCTGCCGGTGTACGCGTTCGGGAGCAACAGCCCCGTGCGCTGGGACTACTTCAACAGCCTCGGGAACTACCGGGAGGGCTACCCCGTCGGGACGTTCGTCAACCGGATGATCGTCGGGTACGACGCGGCCACGAACAAGCACACCCGCTCCACGTACAGCACGTATCTCGGGCAGCTGTTCCCCGACCACATGGCCTCGTTCTCCAGCGATTTCCAGCTCGGCCAGGCGCTCCGCCTCAACGTCCAGTTCCGCGGCGAGTGGGGAGCCGTCATGGCGAACAGCGACCGCTCCTACGGCGTGCGCCAGTACGCGTACGACGAGTACAACCAGTTCCTGGACGCCAGCAACCAGCCGACCGCCCAGGCCGACTCGGTGCTGGACTACATGCGCCTGGTGACGCCGGCGGACTCGCGGGACCACATCCGCCTGCAGGAGCTGGCGCTCACGTACCAGCTTCCCGAGTGGCTCTCCAACCGGGTCGGCCTGCAGCGCTCGTCGCTGACGCTGGCTGGGTACAACCTCTACTGGTGGGACGACTGCCACTGCCCCGACCCGAACCAGCAGTACCAGGGCGGCGACAGCTTCAGCACCAGCCCCTTCCTCGGGCTTCCGCAGCCGAGAAGGTTCCTGTTGTCCTTCCGGACCCGGTTCTAGGAGACGACCATGACTCACAGAACCGAAGAGGCGGGACGGACGCCGGTGGCCCGGGGCTTCGCCAGGTCCCTCTATGCGGCGCTGGCCGTGGTGGTGGGGCTCGCCGCGTGTGACGACATCCTGACGGTGTCGGACCCCCAGCGGTACACCAGCGAGGACCTGGACGAGGCCCTTCCCGCCGTCGCCAACGGCGTGGAGGGGGCGGTCCACGAGGTCGTCGATACCTGGGTGGTCTACCAGTCCCTGATGGCCGACGTGTACGAGCACACGGGTACCTGGCAGGGGTACGACGAGATCGACCACGGGCGCTTCGTGTACGGCGCCGTGGACATGGACGGCACGATGAACTCGCTGCTCCGCGCCCGGTGGTTCGCGGAGAGCGCGGAGGAGCGGATCTCGAACGTGCTCGGAGAGGCTGAGGCGGCTCGCAGCGCGCTCACGGCGCAGGTGCGCCTCGGCGGTGCCATGGCCGACCTCTACCTGGGGGCGGCGTGGTGCGAGGCACCGGCGGTGCCCGACGGCCCGGCCGTGCCGGACACGGAGATCCTCAAGCAGGCCGTGGCCAAGTTCACGGCCACCCGGGACGTGGCCAACGCGGCGGGGAACAGCAGCATCGCCACGGCGGCCCTCGCGGGACGGGCCCAGGCGCAGCTTCTCCTGGGCAACTACGACGCCGCCGCGGCGGACGCCAAGCAGATCCCGGACGGCTTCTCCTACGCAGCGAAGTTCAACAACCAGTCGTCCAACTGGGTGGTGACGGTGACCACGGCCACGTTTAACGAGGCCGCGGGACTCCGGCGGAAGTGGTGGGGCCTGGTGGATAACAACGCCGGTGGCCCGACGTTCATGCGGGATCCGTACACCAACGAGCAGGACCCGCGGAAGCCGGTGCACTGGGACGGGGACCGGGCGACGGACAACATCACCCCGCACTACAGCCAGTGGAAGTACACGGTGGAGACCGACGACATTCCCATGGTGCACTCGGATGGGATGCGTCTCATCGAGGCCGAGGCGCTCATGCGGAAGAACGACTACGCCGGGGCCATGGCCATCCTGAACAAGCTCAGGGCGAACGTGGGCCTGTCACCCATCGCGACGCCCACGACCGCGGCCGCCATGCAGGCGATCCTCCTCTCGGAGCGTGACGCCGAGACGTACATGGAGGGATGGCGCGCCGTCGACCTGTGGCGGTTCGGGCTCACCAAGGAGGTCTTCACCGCCATGAACGACCCCGAGCGTCCGTCGGCGGGGCGGCCGGTGAAGTTCTCCATGAGCGACACCGAGGCCCTGCACAACAACAACATCGCCGACGACCTGGCGCAGCGCTGTCTGCCCAAGACGAACTGACGGGAGGTACGTCGAGCGAGACGGTAATCGTGAGCGCGGGGGGCGGTACCTGTTGAGGGTACCGCCCTCCGTCGTTTCGTCTGAGGAGAGCCATGTCGTCGCAGCGTGTCAGGCATGGAGGTGACCGCCGAGGTCCCGGCGTCGGGCGCCACGTGGCGTTGGCGCTGGTGGCTCTCCTGGTGCTTCCGGCCGGGGCGTCGGCACGGCAGGCCGCCGGCGCCGCGCTCCGCGGGACCGTCGTGGACGCCGCCACGGGCGACGGCGTCGAGGGCGCGGAGGTGGCGCTGTCGGGCCGGGGGCGCGCGGTCACCGACGGCCGGGGCCGGTTCCGCTTCGACCGGGTGGATCCGGGGCGCTACGTCCTCGAGGTGAGCCGCCTCGGGTACCGGATCCGCACCGACACCCTCGCCGTTCCCGAGGGCCAGTCGCTGGAGGTGACCCTCGAGGTGTCGATGGAGGCCATCCCCCTCCCCGGGCTCACCGTCGTCACCCGGTCCCTCCTCCTGGAGGCACGGGGCTTCTATGAACGGAGGAGCCAGGGCTTCCGGGGGGTGTTCATGGACCGCCCCGCCATCGAGGATCGCGACCCCCTCTACGTGGCCGACCTCTTCCGCAACATCCCGGGGGTCGAGGTGGTGGACGGCGCGCGCCTCCGGATGAGCCAGAGCGTCACGCTCCGCGGTGGGGGGACCGGCTGCGAGCCCGCGCTCTGGCTGGACGGGATCCGGTCGGGGATGCGCAACTACGACTTCATCCGCCCGGATCACCTGGAAGGGATCGAGGTCTACACGGGTGGCGGAGCGCCGGGGAAGTTCAACGACCTCTGCGGCACCATCGTCATCTGGACCCGGCTTCCCATCCGGAGGCGTTGAGCCGCCTCGCCGACCGCCGGGGCCGTCAGAGGCTCTGGAGGAAGCGGATGAGGTCGTCGCGGGCGCGCTGCGGGAGCGCGCGGAACCGGTCGCGCGCGCGTGCCGCCTCGCCGCCATGGAGATCCACGGCGGAGGACAGGTTCTGCGCCCGCCCGTCGTGGAGGAAGACGCTCCGCAGCCCCAGCCCCACCAGCGGCGTGGTACGCCACTCCCCCCGCGCCGCCCCCGGCGCGCAGACGCTGGCCAGCTCGGGGCCCAGGTCGTGGAGCAGGAAGTCGGAATACGCCCGGAAGGAGCGCCCGCTCAGCACAGGGGACGGGTGGGGTCCCGTCGTCCACACGGGCGTGTGGCACGCGGCGCACCCCAGCGCGTCGAAGAGCTCCCGACCCTCGGCCACGGCGGCGCGACCCTCGGCGTCGTCAGGCACCGAGGGGGGGGGTGGGGCGAGGAAGCGCACGTAGTCGGCGAGGAGCGCGAGCAACGCGTCGTCGACCTCGGGCTCGGGCGTTGGATCCACGCCCTCGGGGAAGGGGCGGCCGTGGGGGAGGGACTCGCGGGGGTTGAGGGGCGTGGTGAGCCCCAGCTCGCCTCGCGCGGCCTCCTCGATGAAGGACGCCAGCGAGGCGTGGGTGGACTTCACCCCGAAGCGGCCCGCCTCTCCGTCGGCGCTTCGCCCCAGCCTTCCGGAGATCCCGTCGCCGTCCCCGTCTTCCGGGTCGGCGGCGGCGGCCAGGCTCTCCAGGGGGATGGCCTCGGCGAGCCCCAGCCCGTACAGGGCCGGGGGCTGGAGGTCGGTGGCGTCGGTGGCGCCTTCGGGGAAACGCTCGGGCAGGAGGCCCGCCGCCCGAGCCGCCGGCGTCACCGACGCCTGCATGAGGTCACCGCCCCCGTCGATCAGGCGGTCGCACCCGGCCACGGGGTCGAAGGCCGTGGCCTTGGTCACCGGCTCGGCGCCGTGCCCCCCGCTGGTGGGGAGGTCGTGGCAGGAGCTGCACCGGTCCTGGTTGAAGAGGGGACCGAGTCCCTCCTCCGGAGTGAACGCACGGGAGAAGAGGGACCTCCCCGCCTCGAATCGGCCCGTCTCCTGGGGCGACAGGCCGGGAAGGGGCTCCCCGGCAGGCGCCTCGGAGAGAGGGAGCACCGGGGGGGAGCACGCCGGCAGGAAGGTCAGCAGGAGCGCCGCCCCCACGCCGGTGCCGCCCGACCGGGACCCCCGGCGCTCTACCGGATGCGGGGCGCCTGCCACTGATAGATGAACTGGAGGCTCTCCGTCTCGCCGGCCTCACCCACAGGCTGGAAGTCGCGGGCCTCGTTGAACCACTCCTTGCCGTCGATCTCGATGCGCATCGCGATGGTGACCGCCGCGTTTCCCTCCGGGTACACCTCCACGGCGTACTGATGCGTGTCGGTGAAGCGGTACGTGCGGGTGTAGGGCACGTCCACACCCGCCGTGTCGGCGTCGAGGACGCGTATGGTCTCGGAGCACGTCTGATCCTGCGCCTCGCAGGCAGGGTCGCGCTGGGACACCCAGCGGGTGCCCGTGACCAGCGTCACGCGGGACGCGCCGGATGCCTGGATGTCCACGTAGATCTCCTCGGGGGCTCCCCCGAGGCCCAGGTTGTCGCACGCCCCGACGGCGACGGCGACGAGGAACGGGAAGAGGCGGCGTGTCATGGGGCTCCCGGGGTTGGCGTTTTCTTGAGGGTCCCTCGGGGACGCAGTGAATCTACGAGCGCGGCCGCCGGAGGGCGAACAGGGGGGCGTCGCCCTCAGAGGGTGCCCAGGAAGCGGAGGAGGAGGGAGCGGTCGGCACCGCCGAGCCGGCGGAAGGCTTCGGCCGAGGAAGCCCCCTCGCCACCGTGGGCGGCGATGGCCGCCTCCAGCGTCGTGGCGCTCCCGTCGTGGAGGTAGCGGGTCCGGTGGCGGAGACCCCAGAGGGGCGCCGTGCGGTACTCCCCCGGCGCCGCCTGCGGGGTGCACACGTCCCCGTCTCCACGTCCCAGGTCGTGGAGGAGGAGGTCCGTGAAGGCACGGATCCGCCGCCCCGCGAGGGCGGCCGAGGCGGAGGTCCCCGTTACCAGGGTGGGGACGTGGCACGCGGCGCACCCCACGGCGGAGAAGAGGCCCTCGCCCTCCCGGAGCGTGTCGGCGGCGGCTCCGCCCGGAGCCGCCGCCGCCGGAGGTGCCAGGCGCCGGACGTAGTCGGACAGGAGGGCGAGCGCGGCGGCGTCCATCTCCGGGTCGGGCATGGGGTCGGCGCCGGGGGGGAGCGGCACGCCGTTGCGCGCCAGCTCCTCCGGGTGCGCCTCGGTGGTGAACCCCAGCTCGAATCGGAGGGCGCTCTCCACGAAGCCGGCCACTGTGGCCGCGTCGCCTTTCCGTCCGAAGCGGGCGCCGCGACCGTCGGGGAGGCGGGGGAGTCGTCCGCTCACCCCGTCGCCGTCGGCGTCCCCGGGATCGGCGCGGCGGAGGATCTCCTCCTCGGGGACGGCCTCCAGAAGGCCCAGGCCGAAGAGGGGCGGGGCGGTGACGAAGGCGGTGGCGGTGGCCTCCACAGGGACGTCCTCGGGCCCGAACCCGTGGGCCTGGAGGAGCGGGCTGGCGCGGAGCTGGACGTTGTCCCCGCCCCGGGCCGCCAGGTCGTCGCAGCGCCCGTCCGCCCAGCGCGTCGCCTTGAGCACCAGGATTCGGGTGCCCCCGCCTCCGGGCGCCGGCTCGTCGTGACAGGAGGAGCAGCGCTCGGCGTTGAAGAGCGGGCCCAGCCCCTCTTCGGGCGTGGCGAGGCGCTCGAAGAGGGCCCTGCCAAGGAAGAAGCGGCCGCGCTCCTCGTCGCGCAGGTCGGGCAGGGGCTCCCCGAGGACGTGGGTGCCCTCCGCGGGCGCGGCTTCCGGCGCGCAGGCCCCGGTGGCGAGAAGGGGGACCACCACGCCGGGCCCCGCCCACCGGCACCACCCTCGTCCCCGCCGGCGGGGCCTCACCCCGGACCTTCCCCCGCCGCCCCCAGGAGGTGCCGCGCCCTCGCCACCGCCCCTTCCCGCGCCTCCGCGTCGTGGGCCCACGCCATGCCCTCCAGGAGCCAGCGGCGAAGAAGGGGGGGCACCGGGTCCAGCGCCTCCTGGCGGGACACCAGGCGCTCCATGTACCGGCCCAGCCCGGCCTCCGACGGGCCTTGCCCTCCCCCGGAGAGCGCCAGGCGCCAGGCAGCCACTTCCGTCCGGTGCAGGGTGGCGAGCTCCTCCAGGGTCGCGGGGTCGCCCTGGATGCCCCGGGCCTGGGCCGCCGCGATGCGGGCCTCCCGGGTGGCGAGTTGCTCCAGGAACCTGCGCGCCGCCTCGTCGTCGCCCGCGGCGACGCGGACCCGGTCTTCGGGCGGGAGGGCCGCCACGTACCGTGCCGCCACCTCGGCCTGGAGCGCCCCGCCGTTCCAGTGGGCCAGGGTAGCGGCTTCGGGGGGCACGTCGGGGTCCAGCGCCAGGGCGCGGATCGTTGCGGGGCCCCCCGGCGCGACGCTCACCCCCACCGAGTCCCGGAAGGCGACGGCGTCCCGTCCCTCGGCCGCCTCCGCCCGGCGCTGGCGGAGGAGGTCGGCGAACAGCTCCCCCACCTCGTCGAAGCGGGGACGGTGGAGCACGTGGAAGCCAGCGGGGCTCTCCACCACCACCGACACCTGGCCCGGGAGGAGAGCCGCCGCCGCACCCTGGATGCGAGGCGGGAGATCTCCCACGCGGACCAGCCCGAGGAGCCCCGACGCTCTCCGGGTCTCGGCGTCCTCGCTCTCCGCCACCGCCTCCGCCCAGCTCCCTCCTTCCAGGACGCGCTGGAGGATCCCCTGGGCCGTGCGCCGCTGGAGGTCGCGCTCGGCGGCGGAGGTGAGCGGCCCGGCTCGGCGGAGGACGTGGGCCAGCAGGCGGAGGGAATCGGCGTCGAACTCGGCGCGGGCCTCGTCGGGCCTGACCGTGGCCGCGCCGCCCCCCCGGGCCTGGCGGTCGGCTTCCAGCACGGCCTCCCTCCGCTCGAGCCAGAGGGACGCCTCCATGGCCTCGGCGCCCGCCAGGTCCTCGCCGCCGGCCGCGCGCTGGGCCAGGGCCGCCAGGACGATCCAGTGGTCCACCAGGGCTCCCACCGTGGCCGTGTCCAGGGGGAGGGGTTGGGCGAGCACCAAGAGGTCGGCGAAGCGCTCCTGCTCCAGGGTCCACGCGCCCACTCGCGCCACCGGTCCCTGGTGCGCGGTGTCACCGACGCACGCGGCGGCCGCCAGCGCCAGCCACGCGCCCGCTAGCGGAGAAGGACGTCTCTTCACTGGCGCCTCATCCTTCCGGCCGCTTGATCTCGTACGTCGCCGGAGGCTCCACCCCCAGGAGGTGGCGAACGAAGAAGTCCCAGCGCCGGCGGACGAAGTACGGCTCGTTGAGCCCGTGGGCCCGATTCGGCGCGATGACCAGGTCGAAGTCCTTGTTGGCCTTGATGAGCTCGTCCACCACCTGGATGGTCATCGCCGGGTGGACGTTGTCGTCCATGTCGCCGTGCATGAGGAGGAGCTTGCCCTTCAGGTTGGCGGCGTGGGTCTTGTTAGCCTCTTCGGCGAAGTTGTCGGTGCCCTTGGCCGTGTCCCTCACCAGCTCGCCCTGGTACTTCTCCGCCCAGTAGATATTGTAGCTGCGGTTGTCGTGGTTCCCGGCGCCGGCGACGCCCACCTTGAAGAAGTCGGGGAAGCGGAACATCGCGTCGGTGGTGGCGAAGCCGCCGCCCGAGTGGCCGTAGATCCCCACCCGGCCCAGGTCGATGAACGCGTGTCGGGCGGCCAGCTGTCGGATGGCGGCCACGTGGTCCGGCAGGCCGTTGTCGTTGAAGTCGCCGTAGTAGCTGTCGTGGAACGCCTTGGAGCGCCACGGAGTCCCCATGTGGTCGAGCTGGATGACCACGAAGCCGAGCTGCGCCAGCGCGAAGTCGTCGTTGCCCCCCCGGAAGCCCCACTCCCGGCCCACCGAGCCCACCTGGGGCCCGGGGTAGATGTGGGTGATGATGGGGTAGCTCGCCTCCGGGTCCAGATCGGGGGGGAAGTAGATGAGCCCGTACAGGTCGGTGACCCCGTCGCGAGCCTTCACGGTGAAGACCTGGGCGGGCTCGAAGCCGATCTCGTCCACGAGGCGATGGATGTCGGCGGTCTCCAGCGGGAGGAGGACCCGCCCGTCCCGCCCCGACCGGAGCACCGTCACCGGCGCGGTGCCGATCTTCGAGTACTGGTCCACCAACACCGAGCCGTCGGGGGACCAGGTGACGGCGTGGTGGCCGTCCTCGGGGGTGAGGAGCGTGAGCCCCGTGCCGTCCAGGTCCAGGCGGTAGAGGTACGCCTCGTACAGGAAGCGGCCGCCCTCGCGGCCCCGGGCTGCGAAATAGACCTGCCCGCGCGCCTCGTCCACGTGGAGGACCCGCTCCACCATCCAGGCCCCGGAGGTGAGCTGGCGCTTCACCGCGCCGTCCGGCCCGAGGACGTAGAGGTGCGCCCACCCATCCCGCTGGGACCACCAGAGGACGTCACCGTTGGCGAAGACGTACCACGACGACGGGTCGAGTCGGCTCCCGTGGGACATCTCCACGTAGGTCTTCCCCGTCTCCCGGGCCAGGAGCCGGTGCTCCCCGGTGGCGGCGTCCACGGCGGTGAGGAACATCTCCTTGTAGGCCCGCGTGGTGGACGTCACGTACAGCCCCGACGAGTCCTCCGTCCACGTGGAGTCGGGCGTCGAGCCCAGGAAGGACGACTGGAGGGGGCGCTCCGGGAACGTCACCGCCACGTTGGACGTCACGGTCGGGAGCCCGGTGGCGGGAACGTCCAGCGTGATCACGTGGATCCCGGGGAAGGGGATCACCGAGTCCCCGGGGAGGGCGTAGGGATAGGAGTAGTGCTCCGGTCGCTGGGGCGTCATCGAGATGTAGTGGTGGTGCTCCACCCGCCGCTCGTCCTGTCGGGACACCGCCAGGCGCCGGGAGTCGGGGGACCAGCGCACGTCGGGGCGCACGGGCGTCCGGTTCCGGACCTGGTTGGGCCGCGGGTAGGTCGTGCCGTACCGCCAGAGCTCCTCGCCGTCCTGCGTGACGCGGACCGAGTCGCCGCCTCCCTTGGGACGGACCCAGAGGTCGTACTCCACGACGAACGCCTCCCAGCGTCCGTCGGGCGATTCCACGTACGGCGCGTCCGAGGGGAGCGTGTCCCCGGCGGTGCACGCGTACCGCACGATATCGCACTCGAATCGTCGTTTCCGCGCGTTGAACTCGATGGAGCGCATCTCCTCCACGAACTCGAAGGAGTCGAAGGGGAGCTTGGTGCCCAGGAACGAGGTGTCGGCGGCCAGGGAGAGGGCGGCGGCCAGGCGGTGGTGGTCGAAGAGGGATCGTCGGGAGGGGACCGTGGGGTCTACCACCACGAACTCGTGGCCCTCGGCCAGCTTGTTGCGGTACCAGAACCGGCGCCCGTCCTCCAGCCATCGGGGGGTTACCTCGTCGCCGGCGATCATGCGCTCGGCGTGCCAGGAGAGGAACCGCTCGGCTCGGTTGTAGTCTACCTGCTGGGCCGGGCTCGGAGCCGTAGACAGTGCCTGGGCCGCGAGGAGGGCGAGGGCGGTTGATCCCAGCCGACGGACGCTCATGGCATCACTCCTTCCAGGGGGGGACGGAGCGGGTCCGTCCCGGGCAGGGTGCCGGGGGGAGTCCCCCCGGCGGGGGCGAGGGGCGAATGTAGGGCGGGAGGTCGAGCACCATCAACGCCCCGGGCTCGACGCCCCGTGTTGACACGGTGCCCGGCGGGCGCCTAGTGATACTGCGTCGCCGCCCCCTCCGGACCGCCCCGGGGCCGCTTCCCGCCACCCTTCCCGACCGCGATGGCCTTCTCTCCCGGCACGAACCTCGGCCCCTACGAGATCCGCTCGTTCCTGAGCGCCGGGGGCATGGGCGAGGTCTACGCGGCCTTCGACCCCCGCCTGGGGCGGCAGGTGGCCATCAAGGTGCTGCCCCCTCCCCTCGCCGAGCTGGCCGAGTTCCGCCTCCGCTTCGAGCAGGAGACGCAGGCCATCTCCCGGCTCAACCACAAGAACATCTGCACCATCTTCGACACCGGGACCTTCGAGGGCCGCCCCTACATCGTCATGGAGCTCATGGAGGGGAAGACCCTCGAAGAGGTCCTGCGGGGCGGGCCGCTTCCCGTGGACCAGGTCGTCCACGCGGCCATCCAGGTGGCCGACGCCCTGGACGCGGCGCACCGGGGCGGGGTGGTCCACAGGGACGTGAAGAGCGGCAACATCTTCATCAACGCCCGGGGCGACGCGAAGGTCCTGGACTTCGGCATCGCCAAGGTGGCGGCCGACGCCGAGCCCCGCACCGACGGCCGGGTCACCCGCTCGGGGATCCCCGTGGGCACGGTGGCCTTCATGTCGCCGGAGCAGGCCCGGGGCGAGGAGGTGGACGCCCGCTCCGACCTCTTCTCCCTGGGCGTGGTCCTCTACGAGATGGCCACGGGCGTGACGCCCTTCCGCGGGACCACCACCTCCATCATCGCCCAGATCGTCTCGCCGGACCCGGTGCCCAGCCCCCGGTCGGTGGAGCCCGCCGTCCCCGTGGACCTGGAGCGCATCATCCTCCGGGCGCTGGAGAAGGACCGGGGCATGCGCTACCAGACCGCCGCAGACCTGTTGGCGGCGCTGCGCGGCCTGCGCCGCGACCTCTCCACGGGCGGATCCCGGGCCGTGGGCGGCGACTGGCGCACCCCCGGGGCGGGGGCTCCGCGCACGCGTCGGCCCAGCCGGGGCGCGGTGGCCGCGGCCGCGGCCGTGGTGGCGGTGGCAGGATGGGCGGGGTGGCGCGCCTTCGGCCCCGGCGCCGCCGAGCGGCCCATCGCGTCCATGGCCGTGCTCCCCTGCGCCGAGCAGGAGGAGGGCGTGGGCACGGAGTACCTGTGCTCGCTCCTGGCCGAGCGCATCATCACCAGCCTCTCCCAGGTGCCCGGGCTCACCGTGCTCTCCTTCCAGGCGGTGGAGCCGTACGCCGGCGACGAGCGGGGGGCCATGCGCGTGGGCTCGGATCTGGGCGTGGATGCGGTCCTGACGGCTCAGGTCCGCAAGCAGGCCGACGACCTGAACGTGACGGTGGAGGTCACCGACGTCCGCAGCGGCGTCCACGTCTGGGGGGACATCTTCCGCAGCGCGGCGTCGGAGGGGCAGGCGCTCCCCGAGGAGATCGCGCTGGACGTGGCCGAGAACCTCCAGCTCCGCCTCAGCGCCACGGACCGGACCCGTCTGCGCATCTTCCAGACGTACCAGCAGGCCCAGTACTACTGGAACGACCGCACCGCGGCCGGGCTGCAGAAGGCCATCGGCCTCTTCACCGAGGTCATCGAGGCGGATTCGTCCTTCGCCGGGGCCTACGTGGGGCTTGCCAGCGCGTATACGCTGCTCCACTACTACGGCAACCTCTCCCCCGCCGACGCGTACCCCCGCGCCCGGGTGGCCGCCGAGCGGGCCCTCGAGCTGGACGAGAGCCTCGCCGACGCCCACGCCAACCTGGGGCTGGTGAAGCGGGACTACGACCGGGACTGGGAGGGCGCCGAGCGGGAGTTCCAGCGGGCCCTGCAGCTCGACCCCCGCTCCGTCACGGCGCTCCAGTGGTACGCCGAGCTCCTGGCCATGACCGGGCGCTTCGCCGAGGCCGAGGTGCGGATCCGCCAGGCCCAGGAGGCGGCCCCCCTGTCGCTGGCGGTGCGCGCGGTGCACGGGTGGGAGCTCACCGCCGCCGGCCGGTACGAGGAGGCCCGGAGGGAGCTGGAGAACACCGTGGCCATGGACCAGGACTTCCAGCTCTCCCACTGGTTCCTGGGGCAGCTCGCCTTCGCCCGCCACGACTACGAGGCGGCGGTGTCGGCCTTCGAGATCGCCGTGGCCATGTCCGGAAGGCAGAGCCGGCGGGTGGCCGACCTGGCCGCCGCCCACGCGTTGGCGGGGCGTCCGGACCGGGCCCGGGAGCTGCTGGACGAGCTGGAGCGCCGGCGCACCGCCGGCGAGTACGTGTCTCGCTACGACCTGGCCATCGTCTTCTCCGGGCTGGGCGAGCGGGAGCGGGCCTTCCGGGAGCTGGAGGCCGCCCTGGAGGAGCGCACCTGGCAGGTGGTGAACATGGGGATCGACCCCATGCTCGACCCCCTCCGCTCCGACCCCCGCTTCGACCAGCTCCTCCTCCGGGCGGGGCTCGGGTCCGGCTGAGCCATGGCCCCCGCGAGACGGCCCCGCCCGGTGACGTTCGTGGTGGATCCCTCCATGTTCGGCGCGGGGTACGCGCCGCCGCGGGAGGTGTACGGGGACCTTGAACGCGTCGTGCGCACCGACCTGTACTACCACTACGCGACGCCCATCTGCGCGCAGCGGTGGATGGACGTGTGCGACGACCCCGCCTACGGCCACGGCGACCTCCTGGAGGCCGTGGAGGCCGCCATGCCCGAGGTGGTGGACGTCCTTCGCGCCGACTCGGGCGGGAAGGCCAGCGCCGAGCTGTGCAGCCTGGGCCCCGGCGACGGGAGCGTGGACGAGCGCATGCTCCGGGGGCTGTCGCGGGGCTTCTCGCTGAGGGCCTACACCGGGCTGGACTTCTCCTTCGAGCTGCTCCGGCGCTCGGTGCACCGGCTGGCCCACGCGCCGGGACTCCCCGAGGGCCTGGCCCTCCGGGCTGTGTGCGGGGACTTCACCGACCTGGGCGCCGTGGAGCTGAAGCCCCCCGATGCGGACACCGTCCGCGTGTTCGCCCTCACCGGCTTCACCTTCGGCAACTACGCCGAGGACCGGCTCCTGGAGAACATCGGCGGGCTCATGGCCGAGGGGGACTACCTGTTCCTCGACGCCCGGCTGCACCGCTTCGGGCCCCTGCCCGACGACCTGGCTGCTCTCGACAGCGCGCTGGAGGGCGCCCGCGCCAGCTACGACGCCGGGTCTGTGCGCCGCTTCGTGCTCGGGCCCGTGGAGGTCGCCACCACGGCGGACGAAAGCACGCTTCGCGTGGCCTTCGAGGTGACGCGCACACTCACCACCGTCCCCCACGCCGTGAACCTGGTCCTCTACTGCACCGGCCTGGACGCGGTGATGCGCCTCACCGGGGAGCGGGTGCGGTGGGAGCGCCTGGACCTGGCGGTGACCACCGCGTACCACCTCCCCGAGCTGGAGGCCTGGCTGGAGGGGAGCGGCTTCACGCCCGTGTGGCGACGGAGCAACCACGACATGGCCTTCTTCCTGCTGAGGCGGTAGCCGGAGCGCCGCCCGTCAGAGGTCGAAGCGCATCCCCTCCCGGGCGATCTCGAAGCCCCGGCGGCCCACCTCGGCGGCCTGGGGGCCGTCCTCCCACAGCGCCGGGTTCGTGTTGTTCAGGTGCGTGAGCACCACCCGCGAGGTCCTCCGGTCCGCCACGTCCTGGAGGAGCTCCATGGTCCGCGTCACCAGCGGGTGGGGGATGTCCTCCTCCGCCCGCCCCGGCACCTCGTCGCCGGACCAGAACGACGCGTCCAGGAGCGCCACGTCCACCCCCTCCACCGCGCTGGCCAGGTCCCGCTCCCACGCGTGCCACCCGTTGATGTCCGGGAGGTAGAGGAGCGTCCGCGACGGGCCCCGGAACACGAAGGCCACGGTGTCCGCCAGCTCGTCCCGGTGGGGGACCTTCCAGAGCTGCACCTCCAGGTTCTCGTCCAGGCGGTGCCAGGTGTCCAGGGGCAGCGGCGTGGGGCGGATGCGCCCCTGGCGCACCATGAAGCGCCACGGGTCGCTCGCCTCCAGGAAGGCCGCCATGGCGTCGGTGCAGTACACCGGCGTGTCCCGGATGCCGAGCCCCTCGTTGCCCAGCACGGCCAGCCCGTCGTAGTGGCCGATGTGGGCATGGGTGAGGAAGATCCCGTCGAAGGGGCGCCGCTCCCCGGCGCGGCGCCGGAACGCCGGCTCGTCGACGAGGTCGAGCTGCCGGGTGATGTCCGGCGTGGCGTCCACCAGCCAGAAGCGCTCGGCGGCGGGCTCCACAAGGGCCAGGGAGGCCACGTAGCGCCCCCGGCCCTCCCGGTGGAGGCGGCGCCCCTCGTCGCACAGCGCCGTGTAGCACCCCACCTGCGGGAAGCCGGCGTCCTGCGCCGTGCCCAGGACCAGCGCGTAGGCTTCGCCGGCACGGGCGCCGGGGGCGGGATGGTGGCCGGCGGCCAGGGCGCGCAGCGCCTCGCGGGCCGAGGCCGGCACCAGGCCCGCGACCGCCACGGCCGAGAGGAAGTCGCGGCGCCTCATGTCACGCCCAGCCAGCGCCCCAGCACGAAGCCCGCCGCGGACACGGTGCCGGTGAGGACGGTGCCCCACGCCAGGTCGACGACGACCACCGCCACCGGGAAGTCGCGCAGGAGCGCCAGGCACGTGAGGTCGAAGGTGGCGTACGCCACCAGCCCGAAGAACGCGCCCAGCGCCACCGCCCGGGGGAGGGACCCCGCCTCCAGGCCCGGGAGCACCGCGAAGACGAGGAGGCCGGCCAGGTACAGGAGGTAGAAGAGGAGGGCGGCGGGCCAGAGGACGTCGGGGCGCAGCAGCGGCCCCAGGTGCCTCTGGTAGAAGCCCTGGGCCACCACGCCCAGCCAGACCAGGTCGATGGCGAAGAAGACCACCGCGGTGAGGCCGTAGAGCTTCAACAGGGAAAGGGCGCCCATGACGGTCTCCTGATGCGGACGGGTCTTCGGGGGACGCTCCAACCTACCCCCCGGGACCCGCCCCCCACCATGGAAGTTCGGGGTCGCCTCAGGGCAGCAGGAGGGTCACGGCGGCGTAGACCAGCGACGCCATGAGCGCTCTCCGGTGCACCCGGCGTGCCTGCTCCCTCACCTTCACCAGGTCGTCGGGCGCCAGCCGCTCCAGGCCCTCCCCCATGTCGCGCAGACCGCGCGATGCCAGGTTCACTCAGGTCTTCTCCCGGTGCTGGAGCACCCCCAGGACGCCGGCCCAGAACGGGAGCACCGCGAGGAGCCGGGACAGGCGGGGGGCCCCGGTGCCCAGGAGCGTCCCCAGGGCCAGGACGCTGGCCGCCGCGGCCAGGAGGCCGACGGCGAGGCGATGGCGGCGCTGGCGGGCGCCGATGTTGGGGATGGACGCTCCTTCCATGGGTCTCCGGCGGTGGGTGGCGGGGGTGCTCGCCCCAAAAGTAACCAGGCCCTACCATCAACGTAGTCCGTGGCGTGCACCCCGACCGAGAGGCGACCATGTACCGACGCTCCACCCGCCTGGTGATCCCCCTCGTCGTCCTGCTGTCGGCGGGCGTGTCCGCGTGCGCTTCCAGCGGAGGCGGGCGGAGCCGCGAGTCGGGCGGCGGAGACATGCTGATGGCCGAGGAGATGGCCGAGTGGGCCAGCCAGGACCTCTTCGAGGTGGTCCGCAAGCTGCGGCCCCGGTGGCTCCAGTCCCGGGCCCCCGCCACCGCCCGGGGGCGCCAGTCCATCGCCATCATCCTGGACGGCGTGCGCCAGGACGGCGGGCCCGAGATGATGCGCTCCTTCCGGGCGGGCGACATCGGGTCCGTCCAGTTCATGAACGCCCGCGACGCCACCACCCGCTACGGGACGGACATGACGGGGGGCGCGCTCATCATCCTCACGAAGCGCTGAGCGCCGGGGGCGGCCGGGCCCGTGAGTGGCGAGCCCCGCCCCGAAAGAGGGGCGGGGCTCCGTGCTTCCGGCCTGGTCGCCGCTACTCCGAGCGCAGAGCCACGCTCGGGTCCACCCCCGCCGCGCGCCGTGCCGGCAGCCAGCTCGCCGCCGCCGCCACCGCCACCAGCGTCGCCGCCACCGCGCCGTACGTCACCGGGTCGGTGGCGCTCACGCCGAAGAGGAGCGAGGTCATGACGCGGCTCAGGCCCAGGGCCGCCAGGAGCCCCACGGCCACGCCGGCGCCGGCCAGCGCCATGCCCTGGCGCACCACCATGCCTCGCACCGAAGGCGCCGAGGCCCCCAGGGCCATGCGCACGCCGATCTCCCGGCGGCGCTGGGACACCACGTAGGAGATCACACCGTAGATCCCCACCAGGCCGAGCAACAGGGCGATGCCCGAGGCGGCCCCCAGCATGGTCATGGTGAAGGACGTGCGGGCCGTGGCGCCGGCGAACACCGTCTCCATGGAGCGGGGGTTGGCCAGGGGGATGCGCGGGTTGACGGCCTGCAGCTCCCGGCGCAGCACGGGGAGGAAGGCCAGGGGGTCGCCCGAGGTACGGATCACCACGTCCTGCGCCCGGGCCACCTGGTAGTTGCCCCCCGCCTCGGTGAGGGTGGGGAAGTAGATGGTCTCCTGGGGCGGGTCCTGGAGGTTGTTCTGCCGCACGTCCTCCACCACCCCGACGATGGTGTACCAGTCCTCGTCCTCTCCCCCGAAGCGGACGCGCCGGCCCAGCGCCGAGCCCTCGGGCCACCAGTGCTGGGCGAAGGACGCGCTCACCATGGCGCTGCGCGCCTCGTCGGCGCCGTCGCCGGGGCGGAACGCCCGGCCTTCCCTCACCTGGATCCCCATGGCCTCCACGTAGCCCGCGTCCACCTGGGGGAGGGCGGCGAACACCGGCAGCTCGTCCGGACCCCGGGGGTGGTCCTCCACCTCGATGCCGCCGAAGGACATGCCGCCGCCGCCCAGGGGGACGGCGGTGGCGAAGCCCACGTCCACCACGCCCGGCTGCTGGACCAGGCGGTCGCGGAGCGTGCGGAAGAAGCGGGCCGCGTCCACGGCGTCGCCGATCTCCCCCCCGGGGACGATGATGCGCGCCGTGAGGACGTTCTCGGTGTCGAACCCGGGGTCGACGGCGCGAAGCGCCAGGAAGCTCCGGTACATGAGGCCCGAGCCCACGAGGAGCACCAGGGCCAGCGCCACCTGCGTGACCACGAGGGCGTTGCGCAGGCGGTGCCGCTCCCGGCCTCCCGTGGATCCCCGGGCGCCGCCGCCGTCCTTGAGCTGGCCCGCCAGGTCGCCGGCGCCGTAGCGGAGGAGGGGGAAGAGCCCGAAGAAGAGAGCGCACCCCAGCGCCACCGCCGCGGTGAAGCCCAGCACGCGCACGTCCATGGCGATCTCGGCCGTGCGGGGGAGGTCGGTGGGGATGAGGCGCGTGGTGAGGCGCACCGCCGCCGCGGCCACGCCCAGGCCCAGCGCCCCGCCGGCCACCG
The DNA here is from genome assembly GCA_045863275.1 of Gemmatimonadota bacterium. Taxonomy (GTDB): domain Bacteria; phylum Gemmatimonadota; class Gemmatimonadetes; order Longimicrobiales; family Gaopeijiaceae; genus SZUA-318. Next base: position 5,324 of record BTVB01000015.1, on the reverse strand, counting down.
CCAGCACCAGGCTCTCGCTCATGAAGGTGCGCAGCACCTCCAGGCGGCCAGCGCCCACGGCCACGCGCAGCGCCAGCTCCCGCTGCCGCCCCTCGGCGCGCACCAGGAGGAGGTTGGCCACGTTGGCGCAGGCGATGAGGAGCACGAAGCCCACGGTGCCCAGCAGGATCCACAGCGTTGTGCTCACGTCGCCCACCAGCGTCTCCTTGAGGGGCTGGATGCGGGCCTTGAGGCCGACGCCCACCAGGAACGCCGCGCCCCCGTCCTCGGGGTAGAGCTGGTCCAGCCGCGCCATCATGTCGCCGATCTCGGCCTGGACGCCCTCCAGCGAGCTGGTGGGCTCCATGCGGGCGATGCCGCCGGCGAAGAACGCGGCCAGGGGAGCCTGGTTGGGGTCGACGACGAGGGGAAGCCAGAAGCGGGCCACCTGGTCGGGGAAGCCGAAGCCCTCGGGCATGACGCCCACCACCTCGCGGGAGACGCCGCTCACCTCCAGCGTCTTCCCCACGATGGCCGGGTCGGCGCCGAAGGTGGTCCGCCAGAGGCCGTCGCTGAGGAGCATGACCTGGGGGCCGCCGGGAAGCCCTTCCTCCGGCGTGAACGTGCGGCCCCGCGCCGCCGACGCGCCCAGCGTGGTGAAGAAGTCGGGCGTCACCGCCTGGCCCAGGATGCGCTCGGGCTCGCCCTCCACCAGGAAGTTGCCCGCGGTGCCGGTGTACATGCCCACGTCGCGGAGCGTCGCCGACCGGTCGCGGTAGAGCAGGTACAGCCCCGAGGAGATGGGGAGCTCGTCCTGCCCGTCCCGCCCCAGGTGCTGGAGCGAGAGGAGCTGCTCGGGCTCGCGGAAGGGGAGGGGGCGCAGCAGCACGCCGTCCACCAGCGTGAACACCGCGGTGTTGGCGCCGATCCCCAGCGCCAGGGTGAGCACAGCAACGGCCGTGAAGGCCGGGTAGCGCAGCAGGCCTCGCAAGGCGAAGCGCACGTCGTTGAAAAGCCCCGTCATCGTCGTCGTCTCCTTCCGCTCCCAAAGGGCATCGATCACGCACATGAGGACCCGGGCACGCAGCGCGAGCCGGGCGTGGACGGGGGCGGGCCCCGTCCGGTTGAGCTGCTTCCAGGCGTACGCCGTCTCCGCCTCCCACTCCCGGCGCCAGTCGGCGCGGCGGGCGGGGGGCACCAGCCCGGACGCCCAGGCGATGAGGCCGAAGCCCGGCGCGTCCATCACGCCGTCTCCGGCGCTCCGGCGAAGGCCCGCACCAGCGCCGGGAACCGCTCCATCACCTCGTCCATGGACGCCTCGCCCACGCGGGTGAGGCGGTAGTACCGGCGCGCGGGACGCTGCTCGGCGTGGGCCACGGCCTCGTCCTCCCACGCCCCCTCGAGCACCCCCCGGCGCTCCAGGCGTCGCAGGATGGGGTAGACCGTGCCGTCGGGAAGCCCGGTGGCGTCCATGACGTCGAAGCCGTATCGATGGCCGTGGCGGATGGCCAGCAGCACCGCCGCCGTGGGGTAGGTGAGGCTGAAGAGCTTGCCCATGGTCGCGTCCGCGGTCCGGGTATCGAGAATCCTAGATAGGGTCTGCCAATGTACCAAGAATCCTAGGTAGGGTACAGGATTCGACGCGGGAGGGGCTCGCGGGGTTGCCTCCGTCGCGGCGGGCGGGCACGCCGGGCCCCATTCCAACCGACGCGCCCCTTCCCTAGCTTGCCGAATGCCCGACGAACAGAAGAAGCGGAAGAAGGTCGACTTCCAGAACGTCCGCGCCGAGGCGGGCCATCTCATCCGGGAGCACCGGAAGACGCTGGCGCTGGGCCTCGTCCTCATGCTGGTGAACCGGCTGGCGGGGCTCGTCATCCCCGCCATGCCCAAGTTCCTCCTGGACAACGTCATCGGCGAGGGGCGCTCCGACCTCCTTCCCTGGCTCGCGGGCGCGGCGGTGGGGGCTGCGGTGATCCAGGCGTCCACGTCGTTCACCCTCTCCCAGGTGGTGAGCGTCGCCGCGCAGGGGGCCATCGCCAAGATGAGGAAGGACGTCCAGGCCCACGTCCTCCGCCTCCCGGTGAGCTACTTCGACTCCACCAAGACCGGCGTGCTCATCTCCCGGATCATGACCGACCCCGAGGGGATCCGGAACCTGGTGGGCACCGGGCTGGTGCAGCTCGTGGGCGGGCTGGTGACGGCGGTCATCGCTTTCGGGATCCTGCTCTACCTGAACCTGGAGCTCACGCTGGGCACCGTGGCGATCATGCTGGTGTTCGCCGGCGTGCTCTCGTACGCGTTCAGGAAGCTCCGTCCCATCTTCCGCAAGCGCGGGGAGATCAACGCCGAGGTCACCGGGCGCCTCAACGAGACGCTGGGGGGCGTGCGGCTGGTGAAGACGTACGTGGCCGAGGAGCGGGAGCGCTCCGTCTTCGCCGAGGGCGTGGACCGGTTGTTCCGCAACATCGCCTCCACCATCACAGGCACGTCGGCGGTGGGGGCCTTCTCCACGCTCATCGTGGGCGCCGTGGGCGTTATGGTCCTCTGGTTCGGGGGCCACGCGCTCCTCGCCGGCGAGATGACGTCGGGAGACCTGTTCGCCTACGTGCTGTACGTGGGCGTCATGGTGGCGCCCCTCATCCAGATCTCGGCCATCGGCACGCAGATCACCGAGGCCTTCGCGGGCCTGGACCGCATCCACGAGCTCCGCGCCGTGCGCACCGAGGACGACGACGACGAGCGGCGTGACGCCGTCGGCGACGTGGCCGGCGAGGTCCGCTTCCAGGACGTCTGGTTCGAGTACAAGGCCGATACCCCCGTGCTCAAGGGGATCAGCTTCGACGCGCCCGCCGGCACGACCACCGCGCTGGTGGGACCTTCGGGCTCGGGGAAGAGCACGCTCATCGGGCTGGTCATGGCCTTCCACCGCCCCAAGGAGGGGACGGTGGTGGTGGACGGGCGTGACCTCACCGGGCTCCGCCTCAAGGACTACCGCCGGTTCCTGGGCGTGGTCATGCAGGACAACTTCCTCTTCGACGGGACCATCCGGGAGAACATCGCCTTCGCGTCGCCGGGGGCCACCGACGAGGAGATCCGCGAGGCGGCGCGCATCGCCCACTGCGACGAGTTCGTCTCCCGCTTCGACGACGGCTACGACACCGTGGTGGGGGAGCGGGGAGTCAAGCTCTCCGGCGGCCAGCGCCAGCGGGTGGGCATCGCCCGGGCCATCCTGGCCAACCCCCGTGTGCTCATCCTCGACGAGGCCACGTCCAGCCTGGACTCGGCGGCGGAGGCGCTCATCCAGGACGGCCTGCGCGTGCTGCGCCGGGGCCGAACCACCTTCGTCATCGCCCACCGCCTCTCCACCATCCGGAGCGCCGACCAGATCCTGGTGCTGGACGACGGGGAGATCGTGGAGCGGGGCACCCACGCCCGGCTCATGGAGAACGGCGGGCTCTACCGCCGCCTCTACGAGAAACAGCACGGCCTCATGGAGGACCTCTACATCAACCCCGGCGAGGAGCCTCCGGCGGAGACGGGACGGGAGCTCTGAGGGGGGCTCAGCCCGTGGCCATGCCGAGGAGGCCGGCGGCGTCCAGGACCGCGGGGTGGTCCACGGAGAGGGCCACCGGGTCCCCGTAGCGCACCACCCGGTCGACGCGCGCCGTGAACAGGACCACGGTGTGCCAGTCGCCCCAGAAGGTGGACCACCAACGCAGGCCGTGGTGCCCCCTGTCCCACGCCGCGCGGGCCACCTGCTGGGTGCGCTCCCGGAGTCGCGACGCGGTTGTGTCGGGCGCGACGGCGCGCGCGTTGAGGTACGCGGCCTCGCACAGGTCGGCGAGACGGGCGGAGGAGGCGGCAGGGACCACCACCACCACGAGGGCCAGCGGCAGCCCCGCCCTCAACAGGTGGGCGGGCTCCAACGGCCGGGCCCGCCACGCCTGGAGGGCCTCCCCCACGGCGTGGTCGGGCGTCTCCGCCAGGTAGAGGACGGGGGAGAGCTCGCGGGGGAGGTCGAAGCGGCCCCGTCCCGTGGGCTCCGGGATGTGGGAGGGGGAGAAGCGCTCTCCCGGCGCGGCGCCGGACCTCCAGGGGAAGACGCGCCAGTACGAGGACAAGCCCGGCTCAGGCGTAGGTGCCCGCCTTCTCCGCCTCGAGGGCGCCGATGACGTCCGCCACCCTCCCCAGCCGGAGGAGGTGCGCCGGCGTGCGCCCCGCGAGATGCGCGTTGGGCCCGTGGAGCCAGGTCTCGCGGACGGCCGGCGCCAGCCACCGGGCGAGCATCTCCGCCACCAGCGCCAGCCCGGCGAGCCGGTCGGCGTTGTCCACGTCGGGGCGCTGCCCCGCGCGCCAGCGCGACACCTGGGAGGGGGAGACCCCCAGGATGCCGGCGACGGCGCGGTCGGACCCCAGGGCCGCCCGGCAGGTGTCCAGATGCTGCGGCGCCCCGGGGCCGGAGGGAGGCCAGGCCTCGTCAGCTCCGGGGCGATGGGGTGCGTGGGCGGTGGTCATGCCTCACCCGCTCCCCTCACCCCTCCACGCGCTCCACGTCGGTGAGGCCGAAGTCCTCGCCCGTGTGGAGGAGGGCTTCGCCGCTCAGCCGGGCGACGGCGTAGGTCATGCAGTCCCCGAAGTTCAGGGCGGCGGGGTGACGCCCTCTCCCGTACTTCCGGAAGGCGCGAATCGCCTCCCGCCAGTGGTTGCTCCCGAAGGAGATCTCCTCCACCGCCAGCTCGTCGAGGAGCCGCTCCAGGAGCCCGGGGGCCCGCTCCCCGAGGCGGGCCTCCAGGACGATCCCCGTCTCCACCAGCGTCGGGGTACCGGCGGCCACCAGCGCTGCCTCCTGGACCTTCGCGAGCACCCGCTCGAAGCCGGGCTCGCGGAAGACGATGGTGAGAAGGGCCGAGGTGTCGAGGATCATACGCCCTCCGGCCCCACCCCGAGGATCTCCTCGCGCTCGGCCTTGTTGGGTCCGCGGCCCAATTGGTCCGGCGGCACCCGGGACCACACCTCGGCCTCGAGGAAGCCGAGGAGCTGGTCCCTCCGCACCCCCCGGGGGATGGCGAGGCGCAGACGGCGCCGCCGCTCCAGGAGGGCCTGCCGCACCGCTTCGGTCTTGGATTCGCCGGTGAGGTCCGCGACCTCCGCCGCGAGGCTCTCGACCTCGGCGTGCTTGATGTTCAGTGCCATGGGCTGACCACGCGGTCCGTGTGTTTACACCATTTTGGTACCATTCTACCATTCCAGGACGGTTCCCGCCAGGGTCGGGGGCTTGCCGGGGGGATCGACCTCCCTTCTCAGAACAGGAGCAGCCGCGTCACCTTCACCGTGAAGAAGCGCTC
>BTVB01000014.1:0-120077 GCA_045863275.1 Gemmatimonadota bacterium | reverse complement strand
CCGGCCAGAAGCGGCTCGCCAGGGCCTCGTTCACCACCACCACCCGCTCGGGCTCCTCGGCGGGCGCACGGAACGTCCGCCCCCGCAGCACCCGGATGCCCAGCGTCTCGAAGTACCCGGGCGTCACGGGGACGTGCTCGGCCTCGTAGCCCGCCTCCGGGTCTCCCGCCCGCTCCTCGGGCACCACGGTGCTCCGGGCGTGGCCACCCAGCACGGGGGCCTGCCCCGCCAGCGCCGCGCCGGTGACGCCGGGGAGGCGCTCCAGCTCCTCCACCAGCCGCTCCTGGAACGCGACGACCTGGGCGGCTTCGGCGTAGCGCCCCGTGGCGCGGAGGTTCACCCACCCCACCACCAGGCCGTCGGGGTCGAAGCCCGGCTCCACGGCGCGGGCGTGGAGGACGCTCCGCCCCAGGAGCGCGGCGCCGCTCACCAGCCCGAGGGAGAGGGCGAGCTGGCCCACCACCAGGGCGTCGCGGAGGCGGGACCGGCTCCGGCCCCCCGTGGTGCCGCCCTCCCGGAGGACCCGGGCCACGTCTCCCCGGGACGCCGCCCACGCGGGGAGGCCACCGAAGAGGAGGCCGGCCACCAGGCCCACGGCTCCGAGGAAGAGGTACACCCGCGCGTCGGGCGCCAGGGACACGGCCACCGCGGTGGGGACCAGGGAGGGAAGCAGCGCCGACGCACCCCGCACCAGGGGGACGGCCAGGGCCGTGGCCAGGAGCGCCAGGAGCAGGCTCTCGGTGACGAGCTGGCGGGCGAGGCGGCTCCTGCCGGCGCCCAGCGCCTGGCGCACGCCCACCTCGCCCACGCGGCCGGCGGAGCGGGCCAGCGAGAGGTTGGCGACGTTCGCGCACGTCAGGACCAGGACCAGGAAGGCGATGCCTGCCAGGAGCAGCGTGACCCGCCGGCCCTCCGCCCGCTCCTCCGGGGCCAGGCCGACGCCGGGCGCGAGGAGGATGCGGATGTCCTCGTTCACGTCCGAGGCGGCGCGGAGACGCGTCGTCACGGCGTCCATGGCGGCCTCGGCGGTCTCGTAGGGAACGCCGTCGGCCAGCCGCCCGAAGAGGTAGAACCAGCTCGAGCCCCACTGGTCGAAGAGGGGGGAGGCGGCCGAGCTTCTCCGCTGATACGCCGGGACCCAGAGCCCCGGGGGCGTCCCCAGGGCGTCCACGCCCACGAAGCCCTCGGGAGCCACGCCCACCACCTCGTAGGGCTCGGCGCCGATGGCGACGCTGGTGCCCACCACCCCCGGGTCGCCCCCGAAGCGTCGCAGCCAGAGGGCATGGGACAGGACCACCACAGGGTGGCTCCCGGGCGCGACCTCGTCGGAGGCGTCGAGAAGGCGCCCCAGGGCGGGGCGCACGCCCAGCGCCGCGAAGTACGAAGCGTTCACGTACTGACCGTACACGGCCTCGGCGTTCTCCCCCCGCCCCAGGACGAAGGCTCCGCCGGAGAACCCCGCCACGTCGGAGAAGACGTCCGACTCCTCGGCGATGAGCCGCGCGGCGGGCCACGACCAGTTGTCCCAGCGCGGCGCCTCGTCGTAGCTGCGCCCGATCTGCACCAGGCGGTCGGGGTCCACGACGCCTTCCGGCGCCCGGAGGAGGAGGCCGTTGACCAGGCTGAACATGGCGGCGTTGGCGCCGATGCCCAGCGCCAGCGTAAGGGCCGCCACCACGGTGAAGCCCGGGGCCCTCCGGAGCACCCGGGCGGCGTATCTCAGGTCCTGTGCCACGCTCTCCATCGTCCACCCCTCCGCTCTCATCCACAGTGCATGGGGAAGCGCGCCCGCCACGAAGGCCGGGACCGCCGGATAGACGCCCCCGGGTCCCGCGCGCCGCAGCGCCTCCAGCGTCTCCAGCTCGGCCTCCCACTCCTCCCGCCACTCCCGGCGCCGGTCCCCGGGCACCAGGAGGGAGGCGACGCGGAGCACCAGGCGCGCCGCCGCCCCGGAAGGACTCACCGGGCGCCTTCCGCGGAGCGTGGATCCAGGGCTGCCACCGCGTCCAGGGCCCGGGCCGTGCCCTCGGCCAGGGACCTCACCCCGTCGGGGCTCAACTCGTAGTAGCGGCGCCGCGGCCGCCCCTCCCGCTCCGCCACCCGCTGGTCCTCCCACCGGGGCTGGACCAGCCCGGCGCGCTTCAGGCGCCCCAGGGTGGGGTACACCGTCCCCGAAGCCAGCCCGGTGCGCGCCACGATGTCCAGCCCGTAGCAGGCGCCGTCCCGGATGGCTGCGAGGATGCGCAGGGACGTGAAGCCGAGAGGGCGGGGCATGGGGCCTCCGTGGGCAGGACGACGGTTATATAGAAGTGTAAGGTATATAGCATACGTCCCTGAGATGCGGCAAGGGGTGGAAAGGTTGCAGGGGGGAACCGGGCGGGGGGGCGACGGGTTGGGGGGTCACCCAGGAACGACCAGGAGGGAGCCGTGGCGGAGCGCGTGGAGAAGACCGAGGACGAGTGGCGGGAGCTGCTGAGCGAGGACGAGTACCACGTCCTCCGTGAGAAGGGCACCGAGCGGGCGTTCACCGGCCGGTACTGGAACGAGAAGGCCCAGGGCACGTACCGGTGCCGCGGGTGCGGCACGCTCCTGTTCTCCTCCGAAGCCAAGTACGACTCGGGGTGCGGGTGGCCGTCCTTCACGGCCCCCGCGGAAGAGGAGGCGGTCGTCGAGCAGGTGGACCGGAGCCATTTCATGGTCCGCACAGAGGTGCTGTGCGCCGCGTGCGGCGGGCACCTCGGCCACGTCTTCCCCGACGGGCCGGGCCCGGCGGGGCTGCGGTACTGCATCAACTCCCTCTCCCTCGAGCTGGAGCCCGGGGAGGGCACCCCGGGCGGCGGGGAGGAGTAGCGACGGGTTCAACGGACACGGCGGCTCCTCTACCTTTATACGCTGAGCCGCCGTCGAAGGCGCGCCCCCTTTTCCCCACCCGGAGGACGCGTGTCCCTGGATCCCGTCTCGCCCGCCCGGCGTGCCGTCGCCCTTGCCCTTCTCCTGGCCGTGGCCGGGTGCGGCCGCAAGGCGCCGGCGCCCGAGCCGGGGGTGGGCGGCGCCAGGCCCCCCGACCTGCGGGGGAGCCGGGTCATGGTGCTCCCCTTCCAGGACGCCGCGGCGCTGGCGGGCGACCCCGACGCCGAGCTGGCCTTCGGCCTCCGCTCCCGCGGGGAGGGGGTGACGTGGATCCTCCCCCCGCGCCTGGAGGAAGCGCTCCAGCGGTCCCCGGGGCTGGACACCCGGCTCCGGGGGCTCCCGGTGGCCATGTTCTCCGCCGGGGAGGTGCGCCGGGTGGGCGATCCCCTCTACGGGGAGCTCCGCAGGCTGGCCGCGCTGGTGGACGCGGAGGTGGCGCTCCTCCCGGTGCGGGCTTGGGTCCACCCGGGCGAGGACGGCCCCCGGATCCGCATGTCCGCCGCCCTCGTGCACGTGCGCACGGGGCGGGTGCTGTGGTTCGGCGTCGCCGAGGGAGGGCCCGGAGAGGCCGCGGACCCCGCCGCGCTGGCGTCGGCGGCCGAGTCCCTGGCCCGAACGTTGCTGTGGTATGTCGCGGGTACCGGGACGGCGACTCCAGGAGCGTGACGACCATGAAGGGCAGTGGACGACGGGCGTGGGCGGCGGTGACCGTGGTGGCGGCGTTGGCGGCGGCGGGGTGCCGGGAGGCTCCGGCGGCGTCCCTGCCCGACGCCGGGACGGTGGCCGGCTACTACGCGTACGAGGGCGGCCTGGAGGCCCGGATCAGCGGCAACGTCGCGGAGATCACCATCGACCAGCCCGCGGCGCAGCTCCAGCGCGGAGGGTCCCTCTGGGCCAAGGTGGGCCCCTACATCCTCCTCTTCAGTGAAGAGACGTACCGTCTCCTGGAGGAGCACCCGGGGATCGCCGGCGTGCGCGTGGTGACCCGGGTCGAGCGGGGCCCCGAGGTGGCTCGGGCCCTCCTGCTCCGCAGCGAGCTCTCCGGGGTCCTCTGGCGGCGCTCGCTGAACATCGCCGGACGGGCCCGCCTGGAGGGCACCGACCGCCCCACCCTCCTCGAGGACCTTGTGCGCTGGGGCGAGGAGCACACCGAGTTCGAGTACAACCGTCGATACACGTCCAACCGGTAGCGCATGTCCAAGACCATCACCGTCATCCCCGGCGACGGCATCGGCCCGGAGGTCACCGAGGCGACACTGGAAGTGCTGAAGGCCGCCGGCGCCGATCTGGAGTACGACGAGCGCCTTGGGGGCGTCACGGCCCTGGAGAAGCTGGGCAATCCCCTCCCCGACGAGACGCTGGACTCCATCCGGGCCAACCGGATCGTCCTGAAGGGTCCCCTCACCACGCCGTCGGGGACGGGCTTCCGCTCCATCAACGTGGCCATCCGCAAGGAGTTCGACCTCTACGCCAACGTGAGGCCGGTGCGCACCGTCGTGCCCGGCGGGCGGTACGAGGACATCGACCTGGTGCTCATCCGGGAGAACACCGAGGGCCTCTACGTGGGGGTGGAGCACTACATCGGGATGGAGGGCGACCCCCGCGCGGCGGCGGAGTCGGTGATGATCATCACCCGCTTCGGCGCCGAGCGGATCAGCCGGTACGCCTTCGAGTACGCGAGGAAGCACGGCCGCCGGAAGGTCACGCTGGCCCACAAGGCCAACATCCTGAAGTACACGCAGGGGCTCTTCCTCGACGTGGCCCACGCGGTGGCGAAGGACTTCCCCGCCATCCAGTGGGAGGACCGGATCATCGACGCGACGGCCATGCAGCTCGTCCTGGACCCGTACCGCTTCGACGTGCTGGTGATGGAGAACATGTTCGGCGACATCCTCTCCGACCTCATGGCCGGCCTGGTGGGCGGCCTGGGCTTCGCGCCGGCGGGCAACATCGGCGACGAGGGCGCCATGTTCGAGGCTGTGCACGGCTCGGCGCCCGACATCGCCGGCCAGGGCGTCGCCAACCCCACGGGGCTCCTGCTGTCGGCGTGCATGCTCCTGGATCACGTGGACCAGCACGGGGTGGCCGACCGGATCCGTGCCGCGGTGGACCGGGTGGTCCGGGAAGGCACGGCCCGCACCGTGGACATGGGTGGGACCGCCGGCACGAAGGAGTACGCGGGGGCGCTGGTGCGGGCCCTGGCCTGACGCCCACGATGAGGATGCCCACCGGGAGGCAACCATGAGCAGCGACCGCCCCGCCTGGCGGGACCGCTTCCCCGAGGACACGGCCACGTGCGTGCGGTGCCTCGAGGTGAAGGACCTCATGGAGCTGGACCGCCTCCTCTGGTGCGAGTGGTGCCGCTTCCAGGCCCGGGAGCGGGCGGCGTGGTGGGGGTGGGCCCAGGGCCTGGCCTTCGGAGCGCTGGTGGCCGCGTACGTGTTCCTGGTCGTCCGGCCCACCGACCTCATCCTCAGCGCGTGGATCGCCACGGTGGTGGCCGCGGTCTGGATCGGAGCCCGCATCGGCCGCGAGATCGCCTACGGCGTCATGCGCTTCACCAACACCAAGGCCACCGAAGCGGTGCCGCCGGCCTCCCCCCCGGAAGGGGAAGGGGAGTAGATTCCAGGCCCGGCGCCCGTCGGCGGCCTCTCCTCCAACCCCGGAACACGATGCCCTCCAGGTTCGAAGGCTTCGACTTCTACGACCTCGACGCCCTCCTCTCCGAAGAGGAGCGCATGATCCGCGACACCGTGCGTGCATGGGTGGAGGATCGCCTCATGCCCATCATCGGCGAGGCCTACATCGCCCACCGCATGCCCACCGAGCTCATCCCCGAGATGGGGGAGCTCGGCGTGCTGGGAGCCAACCTCCCCGAGGAGTACGGCTGCGCGGCGCTGAACAACGTGGCCTACGGGCTCATCATGCAGGAGCTGGAGCGGGGCGATTCGGGGATCCGCTCGTTCGCGTCGGTGCAGGGCGCGCTGGTCATGTACCCCATCCATGCCTTCGGCTCGGAGGAGCAGAAGCGCACCTGGCTCCCGAAGCTGGCCTCGGGGGAGGCGGTGGGGTGCTTCGGCCTCACCGAGCCCGACTACGGGTCCAACCCCGCGGGGATGATCACGAGGGCGGAGAAGACCGCCGACGGGTGGGTGCTCAACGGCGCCAAGATGTGGATCACCAACGGATCCCTTTCCAACGTCGCCGTGGTGTGGGCCCAGACCGGCGCCCCCGGGGACGTGAGGTCCATCCGGGGCTTCGTGGTCCCCACCGACACCCCCGGCTTCAGCGCCCGGAACCAGAAGGGCAAGCTCTCCCTCCTGGCCTCGGACACCAGCGAGCTGGTGCTCCAGGACGTGCGCCTCCCCGAGGACGCCATGCTCCCCCTGAGCACCGGCGGCCTCAAGCATCCCCTCATGTGTCTCACCCAGGCGCGATACGGCATCGCGTGGGGCGCCGTGGGCGCCGCCATGGCCTGCCTCCACGAGGCGCTGGAGTACAGCAAGGAGCGGGTGATGTTCGACGGACCCATCGGGGGCAAGCAGATCCAGCAGGTCCGCCTCGCCGACATGTTCACGAAGATCACCCAGGGCCAGCTCCTGGTGCACCGCCTGGGACGCCTCAAGGACGAGGGCACGATGACGCCCTTCCAGGTCTCCATGGCCAAGCGCGCCAACGTGGACATGGCGTGCGACGTGGCCCGGGAGGCCCGGCGTCTGCTGGGGGCCAACGGGATCCTCGTCGAGTACCACTCCATGCGCCACATGGCCAACCTGGAGTCGGTGTACACCTACGAGGGCACCCACGACGTCCACTCCCTCATCCTGGGCCAGACGCTCACCGGGCTGCCCGCGTTCTGACCTTCCGGCACGGGGAGACCCGGCCCCCCGAGGGGCCTCGCCGGGACGCCTTTTCCCATGGGGGGAGAATCCCGACAACCCGTAGGGGAGAGCCCCCCCATGCGCGAAAGCGCGCGGGGCAGTAGCATCCCGGGGAAGGCGGTCCGTACCCCTACGGACCGACGGCTTGCACGGGGCGGGAGCGGGACCTAAGGTCCGTGGCAGGCCCTCCCCGTGCAGATCCAAGTGCGGATTCCCGGCCCTACCGGGTCCGGCAGATCGGAGCTATACGAATGAGGATCCAGTCGAGCCCGGCCCTGGTGCCCCTGCTCGTCCTCTCGCTGTCCGCCCTTTCCGCGTGCGTGGACGAGAAGGTCGTCTTCGAGGATCCGGGCGACGACCAGCCCGGGGAGGTCCCGGCTGCCGCCGCCGGATTCATCGGCTATCAGACCTACGACGCCAAGCTGACGTTCTGTGGCACGTGCCACACCGGCGCCCAGGCCGAGTGGCTCGCCACGCCGCACGGCAAGGCGTGGGCCGCCTTCCAGGCCAGCGGCTCCACGGACGCCGCCGAACGGCTGCGCCATTCGACCAACCAACTCGGCAACGTGGCCGTGGAAGCCGCGGGCTACGCGTCGACCCAGGACAAGCGGTACGAGGACGTGCAGTGCGAGGCGTGCCATGGCCCCGGCCTGACCCACGCCGGCGGGCCGTCCGCCGCCAACGAGCCCCGCGCGCCGCTGGCGGTGGGGACCACGCTCAACACCGGGTGCGGCGAGTGCCACAAGGGCGCCAAGAGCCCCTACCTGGAAGAGTGGGCCCAGTCGCGGCACATGACGCTGGGCGGCCAGGCGGCCAACCCCTCCTGCACGGCGTGCCACTCGGGGGACGGCGCGCTCGTGGCCTGGGGGATCAACTCCGACTGGGCCGAGCGGGGCGCCACCACCGGGAAGGTGTCCATCACCTGCGCCGTGTGCCACGATCCCCACGGGGGGAAGAACGAAGGCCAGCTCCGGTTCCCGGTGAACACCGCGAGCCTGGACACCAACCTCTGCATGAAGTGCCACAACCGGCGCTCGGTGCCCGACCCAACCACGCAGCTCGGGCCCCACGCGCCGGAGGGCCCCACGCTCCTCGGCACCGCCGGCTGGTGGCCCGCCGGGAAGGCGAAGACCATCCTGGCCACCCACGGGACCCCCGAGGCCAACCCGGGGCTCTGCGCCGGGTGCCACGTCGGGTCCTTCACGGTGGGGGACGCCGCGAACCCGACCTACGCCTCCAAGGGGCACACGTTCGAGGCCATCCCCTGCCTGGACGCGTCGGGCAAGCCGGTGGCTGGCGGTGACTGCGCCGACGCCGAGCGCTCCTTCAGGTCCTGCACCGGCGCCGGGTGCCACGGAACGCAGGCGGTGGCGCGCTCGGCCCTCGCGGCCGTCCGGGCCCGGAACGCCCGCCTCATCGCCGACCTGTCCACGCTCCTGGGGAAGGTGCCCCGCTCCGAGTTCGTGAACGACCCGACGATCACGGTGGGAGAGGGTGCCGCCTTCAACCGCGAGCTGGCGCTCATGGACGGGTCCGCGGCCCACAACCCCTTCCTGGTCGAGCAGCTCCTCATCGCGAGCATCGAGGAGGTCGCCAGGGTCTACGGGCTGCCGCTGCCTTCCGATCTGAGCCTGACGCCCGCCTTCCTCCCAGGGAATTGAGGCCGGTTTGATCAACCGCACGCTCGATAGGCTCGCGCGGATCCCGGCTGCCGTGGCCCAGTGGGCCGGCAGCCTGTCCGCGCCCGCGCTGGGCGCCATCGGCCTGGTGGTGCTCGCCGGCGTGGCCGCCGGCGGGTTCTATGCCTATCAGACGTACGACTACGTGCAGCACGACAACGACTTCTGCATGTCGTGCCACCTCATGCAGGAGCCCTTCGAGCTCTTCGCGAAGAGCGCCCACCAGGGGCTCGGGTGCAAGGCGTGCCATCAGCCCACGCTCATCGCGCGGAGCCAGATGGCCCTCACCCAGATCGTGGAGAACCCGGAGGAGATCTCGGCCCACGCCGAGGTCCCCAACGAGCGATGCGCCCATTGCCACATCGAGGGCGACCCGGAGAAGTGGCGCCTCATCGCCCAGTCTGCGGGCCACAAGGTCCACCTGGAGTCCGACGACCCGGCGCTCGAGGGGCTCCAGTGCGTGCAGTGCCACTCCACCTCGGTGCACGAGTTCGCGCCCATCGACCGGACGTGCGCCCAGTCGGGATGCCACGAGGACAAGAAGATCCTCCTGGCGGGGATGAGCGACCTCACCATCCACTGCGCCGGGTGCCACAGCTTCCTCGCCCCGGTGAACGCCCAGGAGGCCGCGGGGTCGGTTCTCGCCGACGGCCTCGACGCCGCCATCCTGCCCGACCAGGAGGAGTGCTTCAGCTGCCACGCCATGCGCGCGCTGGTGGAGATGCCCCGCCCGGATCCGCACCGGGGCGTGTGCGCCGCGTGCCACAACCCCCATGAGCAGGTCACGCCGCAGGAGGCCGTTCACTCCTGCGCCAGCGCCGGGTGCCACTCGCAGGCGGCCGACATGACGCCCATGCACCGGGGGCTCCAGCCCGGGGTGCTCGAGGACTGCACGTTCTGTCACAAGGCCCACGACTTCAAGGTCGAGGGGAACCGGTGCGTGGACTGCCACCAAGGCGTCGAGCGCGACAGCCTCGTGGTGCGGGCGCACGCCCACCAGGACATCCGACCGGACACCCTGCGCCCCGACACCATCCCGTCGGACTCGCTCCTCCTGGGCTGGGCCCTCCATCCGCCGGCGGCGGCGAGATCGGCCGGGGCCCTCCTGCCCGCCGGGGTCGGCGTGGGGTGGTGGTCCCACGAGGCGCCGCAGGCGCAGGAGCGTCCCCAGTTCCGCCACTCCCAGCACCGGGACGTGGACTGCCGCAACTGCCACAACGCCCCGGACCGCCACGGCGGCCTCTCGGTGGTGACGCTGAACGACTGCAGGAGCTGCCACCATCGGCCGCCCGTGTCCCGGACCTGCTCGCGCTGCCACGAGGCTTCCGACGCGCCCACGCGGAACTTCCGCGAGATCCGGGCGCTGGAGTTCTCCACGGGCCGCACCGATCCGCAGCGCGCCCTCACCTTCCCCCACGCCCGCCATTCCGATCTGCCGTGCGGGCAGTGCCACACCGAGGGGCCGACGCTCGACGCCTCGGGCGTGGACTGCGCGAAGTGCCACGAGGACCACCACGAGCCCGCCAGCGACTGCACCTCGTGCCACCGAGCGCCTCCCTCGCGGGCCCATCCGCCCGACGAGGCCCACGTGACCTGCTCGGGGGCGGGATGCCACCAGCGGGTGCCGTTCGACGTCGTTCCCAGGTCGCGGACGTCCTGCCTCGTCTGCCATCAGACCATGCGCGATCACAGGCCGGGTCGGGTCTGTGTCGACTGTCACTCGCTTCCGGCCCCGAGGGGGCCTGGGAGGGAGGAGAACCCATGAGGGGTCCGAGAGGGGCGTCGCCTGCCGTGATGCGTACCCGCACCGGGGCATGGCCTCCCCTCGCGCTCGCGGTGTTCCTCGCCACCGTCCCCGCGCCCGCCACGGCGCAGGCGATGCGGGGCTGGGTGGGCACCACCGTGCAGGTCGTCGAGCTGCGCCCCTTCGGGCAGGACACGATCCCGAGGTCCAGCGTGGTCCAGGGGGCCGACGGCGACTACCTCTTCGAGGGACGACCCGTGTCGTGCTGGCTGGGCGACTTCTGCACCGGGTACGTGGCCCTGGACGAGGACAGGCTCGTGGCCGCCACGCAGGACGTGAGCCTCACGGCCTGGGGCCTGGGCATGGAGGGGTTGAGCGTCAGCACCCTCCTCCGCTTCCGGGAGCACGCCGGCAGCGACCTCCTCTGGCCCCGCTCCGACGACGCCTTCGACGCCATCCTGGGCTACGCCCAGCTCCTCCGCGGGCCCCTCCGCTTCCGGCTCGGCCGGCAGGAGGTCCGCTCGGGCCTGGGCTTCCCCGCCTTCGACGGCGGGAGCGTCGCGTACACCTCCGGGCGGACGGAGGTGGAGGGCTACGGTGGCAGGAGCCTGGCCCGGGGGCTGCGCGAGCCCGCCAACGACGCGCTGAGGGGCATCGAGGACTTCCTGGTGGACGAGAGCGCGTTCCTCCTGGGGGCCTCCCTCCGGACGCGCCTCACCGGAGCGGTGTTCACCGCCCGCTACCACAGGGAGATGCTCTCCGACCGCTCCAGCCTGGTGGGCGAGCGCGGCTCCCTCGACTTCACCACCGCCGTCACCGGGGTCAGGGTGAACGGCTCTGTGGACTACGACTTCGCCTTCGACCGCCTGGGCAAGAGCCACCTCACGGTGGGGCTCCCCCTGGAGGGCGGCCGCGTCCTCGTGGAGGCCTCCGCTCGGCGCTACGTCCCCTACTTCCAGCTCAACACCATCTGGGGTTTCTTCGAGCCCGTCAGCTACTCCGAGGTGGAGGTGCGTGGGAGCTGGTCGCCCGGGACCATGCTCGGGGCCTGGGCTTCCGTGGGGCGTCGCAGCTACGACGACACCGAGGCCCAGTCGCTTCTCGGGCCCCCGGCGGACACGGGGTGGCGCACGAGCCTGGGCACGCGCTGGCAGCTCCGCCCCCAACTGACGGTGGACGGGAGCTACCGCTTGGAGTGGGGGCCGGGGGCCTTCCTCAGCTCCGGTGACGTGGCCGTCCGCTACGCGGCCTGGGACCGCCTGGCCCTCTCCGTCACCGGGACCAGCTTCCAGCAGGTGGAGGAGTTCCGCGTGGGCGACGGCCGTGCCTGGGGCGGGGGCTTCTCCTTCGACCTGGCGGTCACCGACCGGGTGGACTTCGCCGGCGGCATGTCGGTGCTCCGCCATCGGGACGGCGGGAGCGTCTTCACGAGTCCCTGGAACCAGACCCGGGGTTGGACTTCCCTGCGCCTGGCCGTGGGCGACGACCCCGGCCTGGCGAACCGCAGGAGGGGACGATGAGCCGTCGGCGGATGCGCCTGCGCGCGATCCTGGGCCTGGTCCTCGCGACCTCCGCGGTGGGCGCCGCCTTCGCGGCCGCCGCCCGCCAGGAGGTGGCCTTCCCCCACGAACGGCACCAGCGCCTCTTCCCTCTCTGCACCGGGTGCCACGAGGGGATCCCCTCCGGTGACGCTTCGGCGTTCTACCCGACCCCCCAGTCGTGCGAGGGGTGTCACAACGGCGAGGACGAGGTCCGGGTGAGCTGGAGCGGGGCCGACGAGCGGGTGGACAACCTGCGCTTCCGCCACGACGTCCACGCGACCCGCCTGGAGCGGGAGGGCGATCCCGAGCAGAGCTGTCAGGCGTGCCACGTGCCCCCCGGCGGGGGACGCATGGCCGTTTCGGCGGACGTCCAGATGCCGACGTGCCTCTCGTGCCACGCCCACCGTGCCGAGGAGCACCAGGTGGACGCGGCGTGCGCCCAGTGCCACGTGCCGCTGGCGGAGTCGGGGTTCCCCCGCACGCGCATCGAGGCGTTCGAGGCCCCTTCGGACCACGAGAGCGAAGCCTTCCTCGCTGGAGGCCACGGCGTGGACGCGGGCGCCAACCTGGCTCGATGCGCCACCTGCCACACCGCGGACCGCTGCGTGGCGTGCCACGTGGACACCGACCGCCCCGAGATCGCCGCCATGGCCTTCGCCCCGGAGGGCATGGACCTCCCGCCGGCGGTGGCCCACTACAACGAGCCTGCGAACCACAGGGACGAGGGGTGGTACGGGGAGCACGGGACCCAGGCCACGCGCCAGGCGTGCGCTACGTGCCACACGGTGGACGACTGCCGTTCGTGCCACATCGCCCCACTCCCCGCGGCGCTGACGGAGCTGCCGTCCCGGGCCGAGGTGACGGCGCCGGGCGTTGGCATCGAGCCCCACGCCCCCGAGAGCCACGACGGCTTCTTCTTCATGGAGATCCACTCGGTGCTGGCGGCTGGGGACCAGAACAGCTGCAACACCTGCCACGTGGAGTCCTTCTGCGTGGACTGCCACGACGCCCCGGTGGGCCGGGGCTATCACCCCGCCGGCTTCGTGGCCCGTCACGCCGCCGACGCCTTCGGGCGGGAGTCCGAGTGCGCCAACTGCCACGACACGCAGGTCTTCTGCAGGAGCTGCCACGTCCAGGTCGGGCTCACCAGCGTGGGCCGCCTGGGCCCCGGATACCACGAGGGCGGGGGCGTCTGGCTCCTGCGTCACGGCCAACCCGCCCGCCAGAACCTCGAGAGCTGCACGAGTTGCCATAGACAGAACGACTGCACTCAGTGCCACGGAGTGCTGGGCGCCTTCAAGATCAGCCCGCACACGAGTGGCTTCGACGCCAAGCGCGCATGGGAGCAGAGTCCCCGGACCTGCTTTGCCTGTCATATCAAGAACCCCCTGGACGGGAGAGCACCATGAGCGCGACGCGAGGTCTGACCTTCGTGCTGCTCCTGGCCGCCGCGGCGTCTTGCAGGCCCGACGACCAGAGGACCGACACCATGGACGCGCAGCAGGCGATCCAGCAGGAGCGGGAGAGCCTGCCCGTGGAGGTGGTGGCCCAGCTCGACAGCGGGAGCGCGGCGTTCCGCGCCGACGACCACGAGGGGGCGCTGGCGCACTACACGAAGGCCGCGGAGATCGCGCCCGACGTGGCCGCCGCGTGGTTCGGCGTATACATGGCGCAGCAGGCCCTGGGCAACGCCGACGCCGCGAAGGAGGCGTTGGAGAGGGCCCAGTCCGTGGAGCCCGGCGCCACCCTCCTCCGACCCACCTCCGGCGACACCGTCCGATGACCCCGCGCCCGCTCTCGCGACTCTCTCTGGCGCTCGCCCTCGCCGGGGCCGCTTGCGGCCACGAGTTCGAGCCGCCGGACCGGGGGGCGCGGGTGCGGGAGGCGGAAGCCAGCTACAGCGCGGCCATCTTCGACTCGGTGACGTGGGCGCCGGAGCAGGACCGGGACTTCGTGGGCAACGAGGTCTACATAGAGAAGTGCCGCAACTGCCACGGGCCGCTGGGCCGTGGGCAGACGCCTTACGCCCAGGAGCGGCGACTGGACGTGCCGTCCCTGGTGGAGCCCGGCTGGCCCCTGGCGTCCATGGACTCCCTCCACAAGGTGATCTACGTGGGCCACGAGGAGGGGATGCCCATCTACGGCGCGGGGGGCATCACCCCCCGGGAGATCGACGCCGTGGCCGCCTACATCCTCAACGTCCTCCGTCCCGACGTCATGGGCAGGGGCTCCTGAGACGGGGCCCCTTCCGGGGGGTCGGGGATCTCCCCACAACCGTATCCATGGCCCGCCCTACAGCGGGGGCGGTACTTTGGTCCCCATCGTGAGCCATGGGGAAGTCCGAGGCTTCCCCGCCTGAAGGTGATGGACGGTCGCGCCGCCCCTCGGAGGCCCCGGGCGGGACCGCATGATCCGACGAGGTGCGTAGGCCCCGGATCTCACATGGCGGGTTGAGCCCTCCTCCGGGAGGGCAGTGAGATAAGCAAGGGGCGGGTCCGGACGGACGTGGCAGGGTGCTGGCGCCACGCTCCGGAAGGCCCGCAAAGGCGCCATGCGACCACCGCACGCCACCGCCTCGGCCACGGGTTTCCGAGGGCTCTTCGAGGGCCCCGAGGGATCCTGCGGCCGGGTGGTGGTCTCCTGGACCGCGGCGGGCGGGGTCGCGGGAGGAGGCATCTTGGTCGGATCGCTCACCATCGCGGGCTACGTCAGTCCCGGGCTCCAGCTCCTCGCGGCGCCCGTGCTGTTCCTCCTGGGCGCGCTCCTGGGAGCCGTCCACGGCGCGGTCCTGGCGGTGGCGGGCCGGCCCGAGACCCTCAGCGCCGGCGGCGCCCTCAAGAAGGCGTGCCTGGGCGTGCTGGTGGCGCTTCCGCTTCTCTTCCCCGCGTGGGTCGTCACCGCGGGGATCTCCCTCACCGCGGCCCTCGTGGGTGAGTGGCGCTTGACGTGGGGGCTCCTGAGCCTGGGCGGGTGGCTCTTCGGGCTGGCCCTCTGCGGTTGGGCCGTCCGGGAGGGCTGGCTCACGCTCCGCTGTGCCTGCGCCCGGTGGCCCGAGGCGCGCCTGGGCGGGGCGCTGGTCGTGGCCTTCCTGGTCGTCGCCTCCCTCGTCCTCGCCGATGCCCGCCCCGGCATCTGGGGCACCGACCTCCGACTCAACGGCGTCGGCGCCGTGATCCTCGCGGGGGCGCTGACGCTCTGGGTGGGCCTCCCCCTGGTGTGGGCCGTTCTCCACGTCGCGCATGGCTGGCTCCCGCCCCACGCCGGTGGGGGAGAGGCAGGCACGTAGTGGGCCCGAGCACGTCTCCAGACCTCCTCCCGAAAGCCAACGCGCTCCCGGAGCGACCGATGAAGGCTCCTCCCCGGTCCAGACCCATGCGTGCCGCCCGTCCGGTTCTCCTGCCGTGCGCGTTGTCGCTCCTCCTCCTCGCCGGGTGCGGCGGCGGGGAGGGCGGGGGGGAGTCTCCCGAGGCCGAAGTGGCCTCCGCCGCCACCGAGGCACCCGCCGCCGAGGCGGAGCAGGCCGCGGCCACGGAGCGCCGCTACCTGCCCGACGAGATGAGGCGGTCCACGCGCTCCGAGAGCTTCCCCCATTTCGCCCACGAGGAGCTGGGATGCCGCGTCTGCCACGAGGCGCCTCGGGGGCACGCCGTCCACCAGGGGCTCCAGTGCGCCGAGTGCCATCGGGCCAGCGCGCGAGCCACCCGCCAGTCGCTGTCCCCCGAGGAATGCATGGCGTGCCACCACAGCCCTGAGCGCGACATCCCCTGTTCGAGCTGCCACGACGCGCCGGGCCCCCGCACCACGAGCCAGCAGGTGCGGCTGGCGGTGTGGGCCACGGCGAGGCAGCGGAGCCTCCCCTTCGACCACGGCCGCCACGCCGAGGTCACGTGCAACGCGTGCCACCAGCAGCGGCCCTCCATGGCTCCCACGCGGAGCTGCGCGTCGTGCCACGAGGACCACCACCGCGTCGACGCCCGATGCCAGTCGTGCCACGTCCAGCCGTCGGCGGGGGTCCACGACGCCGGAGTGCACCTCACGTGCAGCGGCGCGGGGTGCCACGACGCGCCGGACGTCCAGGCCATGGCGCAGACGCGGGCGGTGTGCCTGGTCTGCCACCAGGCCCAGGAGCGGCACGAGGTGGGCAGGGAGTGCGTGGAGTGCCACCAGATGCGCACGCGCGATACCCAGGCCGAGCCCTGGGAGGGCGTCCACGGTGCCCGGCAGGAGGGCGGACGATGAGGCACGATCGGTTGTGGGTACCCATGCTCGCCGCGCTGCTGGGCGTCGCGGCTCCCCTGTCGGCGCAGACGCTCCCCACGTCGGAGGACTGCCGGGACTGCCACGCCCGCCAGGAGGACGAGCACCTCTCGGCGCCGGCCCTCCTCTACGACGGCGACGTCCACTCGGAGATGGGTTTCGGGTGTCTGGCGTGCCACGGGAGCGGGGGCTCCGACGCCCTGGACACCGGGGCCGGGTTCCTCTCGTCCCCCCGGCGGGAGCGCATCCCCGAGCTGTGCGGACGGTGCCACGCCGACGGGGCGTTCATGCGCCAGTTCAACCCGGCGCTCCGCGTGGACCAGGTGTCCGAGTACTGGACCTCCGTCCACGGCCTGCGCCTGCGGCAGGGCGACCCGAACGTGGCCACCTGCGTGGACTGCCACCCGGCCCACCAGATCAGGAGGCCGTCGGACCCCGAGTCGTCGGTGCACCCGGTGAAGCTCCTGGAGACGTGCGGGCGCTGCCACAGCGACCCCGAGCGCATGGGGCGCTACGGCGTCCCCACCGATCAGGTGGAGCGGTATCGGGAGAGCATCCACGCCGAGAAGCTCCTGCAGGACGGGGACCTGTCGGCGCCGGTGTGCAACGACTGCCACGGGAACCACGGCGCCGCGCCCCCGGGCATCTCCTCGGTGCGGAACGTGTGCGGCCAGTGCCACTCGGTCATGGCCGACTTCTTCGACCAGAGCGACCACGAGGAGGTCTTCGCCGACGCCGACATGCCCGGGTGTGCAACGTGCCACGGCAACCACGCCATCGTCACCGCCACCGACGACGCCCTGGACACACGCACCGTGGAGATCTGCGCCCAGTGCCACGCCCCGGGGGACCCGGCGGGGCAGGCCTTCCGCGGCATGGCCGCGGTCCTCGACTCCCTGGACCGCGCGGTGGAGGCCAGCGAGGCCCTCCTGGAGGAGGCGCACCAACGGGGCATGGAGGTCAGCCAGGCGCTCTTCGAGCTGGAGGACGTGACCAACGCCCGCACCAAGGCCCGGAGCGCCATCCACACGCTGGCCGTGGAGCCCGTGCGCGAACAGGCGAAGGCGGGCTTCGAGATTGCCGGGCGCGCCCACGAGCGCGGCGTCGCGGCGCTGGAGGAGTACGACTTCCGGCGGCTGGGCCTGGCGGTCTCGGCGGGGATCATCGTGCTCCTCATCACGTCCCTGTACCTGAAGGTGAAGGACGTGGAGGCCCGGGCCGCGACGGCGCTGGACGCCGTCCACGCCCACTTCGAGAAGACGCTGGGCGGGGGAGGCACGCCGTCGGGTACACGGGCGAAGGTGGCGGCCAGCGCCCTCCTGTTGGAGGCGGCCTACACCGACGACGACCTCTCCGAGGCGGACAAGAGCTTCGTTGACGGCGTGGTACGTTCGGGATTCGGGCTCTCCCCCGCCGAGGCCGAGGAGCTCATCGCCCTCCTCCGCTGGGAGCGTGCCGATGCGGGGCGCAGCTGCCGCTACGCCGGGCTCGTCGCGGAGGAGCTCACCGACGCGCAACGCGAAGCGGTGCTGGAGGAGTTCTGGCGGCTGGTGTTCTCCAACGAGACCCTCGCCGACCACGAGGTCAACATCATGGACGACGTGGCCAAGATGCTGCACCTGGACCGGGAGACGGTGGCCGCCGCCCGGCGCCGGGGCACCTCCTCGACGGCCACGGGCGGGCGCGGGCCCGCAAGGGAAGGGGGCGACCGATGACGAAGGGTCAGCCCAACGCGGCCGGCTCCGGCATGAGCCGGAAGGGCTTCATCGACTGGGTGCTGGGGACCAGCGTCGGGGGCTTCCTGCTGGCGGTGATCTACCCGGTGACCCGGTACATCATCCCGCCCCCCGTCGCCGAAGCGACGGTGAGCTCGGTGGTGCTCCCCTTCGAGGCCGGCGACCTGGCGCCCAACACAGGGCGGATCTTCAAGTTCGGGAGCAAGCCGGGGCTCATCGTCCGCACGCCGTCGGGCGAGCTCCGCGCCTTCTCCGCCGCCTGCACCCACCTGGACTGCACCGTGCAGTACCGGGACGACCTCACCGAAATCTGGTGCGCGTGCCACAACGGGCACTTCGACCTCAACGGCGTGAACGTCGCCGGTCCGCCGCCGCGCCCCCTGACGCCGTTCGACGTGAACGTCCGCGGCGCTCAGATCGTCGTCAGCCTGCCCTCCTGATGGAGCGACCGAACGTGGAAGCCAATGCGAGCGGGCGCCGCCTGGGCGGCTCCAGGGGCCTCGTGGGCAGGGTGGTGGGCTGGCTGGACGACCGGATCGGCTTCAGCGCCGCGCTGCCCCTGATGCGCAAGAAGGAGGTGCCGATCCACAAGCACACCTTCTGGTACTACATCGGCGGGATGGCCCTCTTCCTCTTCTTCCTCCAGGTGGCGACGGGGATTCTCCTGCTCTTCTACTACCGGCCCAGCGCGGAGGGCGCCTACGAGTCCATCCAGTTCCTCATGGCCGAGGTGAAGTTCGGGTGGCTCATCCGCTCGGTGCACTCGTGGGGCGCGAACCTCATGGTGCTCATGGCGTTCATCCACATGTTCAGCGTCATGCTCCTCAAGGCCTACCGCGCCCCCAGGGAGCTGACCTGGGTGAGCGGCGTGGCGCTCCTCGGCCTCTCCATGGGGATGGGTTTCACCGGATACCTGCTTCCCTGGAACGAGCTGGCGTTCTTCGCCACCCGCGTGGGGTCGGAGATTCCCGGCGTCTTCCCCGTGGTGGGCCCCTTCATCCGTGACGTCCTGCGGGGCGGCGAGGACGTCACCGGCGCCACGCTGACCCGCTTCTACGCGTTGCACGTCTCGGTGCTGCCCGCGCTGGTCTTCATCCTCATCGGGCTCCACGTCCTCCTGGTGCAGAAGCACGGCATGAGCGTACCGCCCAGCGTGGAGGAGTCGGGCGGGCCCCGCGGGTCCATGAAGTTCTTCCCCAACTTCCTGGTCCGGGACGCCATGGGGTGGCTGGCGGCGCTGGCCATCCTGGCGGCGGTGGCGGCCTACGTCCCGGCCCACCTGGGCCTGAAGGCCGACCCCTTCGCCCCCGCCCCCGCGGGCATCAAGCCCGAATGGTACTTCATGTTCATGTTCCACACCCTGAAGCTCCTCCCCGCCGAGATCGCAGGGATCGAGGGGGAGCTCCTGGGGATCCTGGGCTTCACCGTGGGGGGCCTGGTCCTCCTGGTCGTTCCCTTCCTGGACCGCGCCAAGCCGGGGGAGAAGCCGGGGAGGCTCTGGACCTGGATCACCTATGGGATCCTGGCCTTCATCCTCTTCATGACCGCCTTGGGGTACCTGGCCAACCCCACGTCCTGAGGCCACGCTCCCCGAACGAAGAGCGCCCCCGGTCCCGTCGGGACCGGGGGCGCTTGTGCAGCGGGGTGGAGGGCGCCGCTAGTTCCAGGTCGGCGCCGCCACGAGGCCGGGTTGGAACGTGGCCAGGTAGGCCACCAGGTCCCACATCTCCGACTCGCCCAGGATGAGGGACCAGGCGGGCATGGTGGAGCCGTGGACCCGGTCGCCGCCCTCGCGGACCTTCCGGTACACCGCGTCCCAGTCCGCCTTCGCCACCAGCGTGTCGGAGAGGAAGCTCACGGGCTTCACGTCCACCAGCGCCGCGGCTCCCGGACCGTCACCCTGGCCTGCGATGCCGTGGCAGCCGGCGCACCGGTACGCGAAGAGGTCCTGGCCGTGGAGCGCGCTCCCCGGGATCTCCGCGGGATAGACCAGCGCGGGGATGTAGGCCACCGCCGCCGAGAAGCTCTCCTGGTTCACCAGCTTGGCCACGTACTGCATGTGGGGGTGGCTGGGGTCGTCACCCGCCATGCTGGCGCGGAAGCGCTGCATGAGGGTGCCCGGCGAGGCCATGGCGTAGTCCCGGGTGTGGAACGTGGGCGGGCGCACCTCGTCGCTGGAGGCCGGCCCGTCGCCGTGTCCACCGGCGCCGTGGCACGTCCAGCACACCGCCTCGAAGATCACCTTGCCCTCGGCCTGCTCGGCGGTGAGCGCCACGGCCTGGTGGGGCTCGGTGGCCGCGGCGGCGGCCGCCGCGGTCTCCGCCGGCGGGGGCGCGGGCTCGGCGCAGGCGGTGACGGCCGCGGCCAGCGCGACGAGGGGGAGCAAACGCATGTCATCCTCCGGGACAGTCGGGAATGCCGCGCCGGACGCGCGATTCCGCTCGCGCCGGGCGGCCCTGGTCATGAGATTGGACGAGGGTCAAAACCCTGTCTGTAGGACGAATCCCCTTCCGGCAGGTGGGGGAATCCCCACAGATCCAGCCGACGCCCGCCGGGCAGAGGAAACGGCTCCAACGTGCAACCTTCCGGGGGCATTCAGCAATGGCATACCGACGGAGGATCCGGTCGTGAGCGACGCCCCGACTTTCGCCCTGTCGCTGGAGCGGCGGGAGCGGTTCCAGTTCGACGTGAACTTCGACAACGCCTCCTGGCCCGCGCTGCGCTTGGACGAGCCCGCTCCCCTGGGCGACGACGTCGCGCCCAACGCGTCCAGGATCCTGGGTGCGGCCATCGGCAACTGCCTGGCCGCCAGCCTCCTCTTCTGCCTGGAGAAGTCCCGGGTCCCCGTGACGGGCCTCACCGCGGAGGTGCGGGGAGAGCTGGTGCGCAACGCCAAGGGGCGCCTGCGCATCGGCGCGGTGGACGTGGTGCTCCACCCCACGCTGGACGGCGTCCCTCCGGAGCGCATGGGGCGCTGCCTGGAGCTCTTCGAGGACTTCTGCGTCGTCACCCAGAGCGTGCGCGACGGCCTGGACGTCCGGGTCTCCGTGGAGCCCTCGGGGGGCCCCTCGGAAGGCTGAAGACGGCGGTTGACCCGGCGGGCAGAAACGGTACCTTTCGCTGCTACCGACGACGCGCGGGAAAGCGCGGCTCCGCCTCGTTAGCTCAACTGGTAGAGCAACTGACTCTTAATCAGTAGGTTCGGGGTTCGAGTCCCTGACGGGGCATGGCGGACGAGCGAGGCCCGCCCAGGCGAAGACAGCCTGGGCGGGCCTTCGCGTTCCGTGGGGTTGGGGCGAGGATCCTCTATCCCTCGCTGCGCAGCGAGCGGGCCGGGTCCACCGCGCTGGCCCGCCGGGCGGGGATCCACGCGGCCCCGAGACCGACCAGGAGGAGGAGCGCGCCCGAGCCGAGGAACGTCCACGGGTCCGAGGGCCGCACCCCGAAGAGGAAGCTCGTGACTCCCTTCGCGGCCAGCAGGGCGAGGACGGTACCCAGCGCGAGCCCGGCGCTGCAGAGCCTGGCGGCGCTGGCGAGGACCATCGCCTGGACGCGGAGCGGTCCCGCGCCGAGGGCCATCCGCACGCCGATCTCCGGGACCCTGTGCGAGACGGCGTAGGCCATGGACCCGAAGACGCCCACAAGGGCGAGGACCAGGGCCACCGCGGAGAGCACGCCCAGGATCTTCCCCATCCCCACGGTCTTGTCCGCGGCCAGGAGGAGGACGTCTTCCATGGCGGACACCTCCTGGGGTGCGAGCGTGGGGTCGAGGCGTCCAACGATGGCGCCGGCGAGTCTCCGCGGGTCGGTGGGGCCGCTGGGGACGTGGGCCACGACGGAGAGCTGGCGAACGGGCCACTGGGCCAGCGGAAGGTAGGCCATGTGGGGGGCCCCGAACGGCCCCTGCTCCAGGAGGTTCGGGACGACGCCCACCACCTCGACGCTCCTTCCGCTCAGGACGAGGGTCCTGCCCAGGGGGTCCAGGCCCGGCCAGACGCGCTCGGCGAAGCGCCGGTTCACAAGGGCCACGGGGGGCGACGTCGCGTCGTCCGATGCGGCGAAGGAGCGCCCGCGGGCCGCGTGGACCCCCAGTGTGGCCAGGTAGCCCGGGGACGCGATGCGAATCGCGACCCTGGGATCGTCGTCCTCGCCCTGTGGGGCCGCCTCGTCCGGGAGGCGGTACGACGCGGAGCGCCAGTCCCGCCCCGGCAGCCCCGCGCCGACGCCTCCGACGTCGATGCCCGGTGCCCCGGTGAGCGCCGCCTCGAGGCCCGTGGCGGCCCGGGCGAGGGCGGCGTCGTCCCCATAGCGGGTCTCGGGGAGCGTGACGTCGAAGGCCACGACGTTCTCCGCCGTGAAGCCCGTATCCTGCCGGTGGATCTCGGCGAGGGAGCGTACGACAAGGATGGTGACGGCGAGGAGGGTGGCGGCCAGCGCCACCTCTCCGACGACGAGGGCGGAGCGCAGCCTCCCCGCATCCGGGTCGCGCACACCCGGGCCCCTGCGGCCCAGCGAAGGGACGCGTGCGGAGAGGCGGAGGGACCGGAGTGTGGGGGCCAGGCTGAACACGAGGACCGACGCCCAGGCCGCGAGCATGGCCAGAACGCCGGAGCGGGCATCGAGGGCGATCTCTCCCGCGCGGGGAAAGGCGGGGGGGACGAGGGTACTGAATCCCCGCATCCCCAGGACCGAGAAGGCGAGCCCCACCAGGCCGGCGGCCGTCGCGAGGACGAGCGCCTCGATGACGACCTGCCGCGAGATCCGCCAGCGTCCCGCGCCCAGGGCGCGGCGGAGGGCCAGGTCCCGCTCCCGCACGATGGCCCTGGCCAGGAGCAGATTGGCCACGTTCGCGCACGCGATGAGCAGCACGGCGAGGGACGCCAGCAGGATCGCCGACACCCCCTGCTGCGCCGTTACACCCCCGGTCAGGGTCTCGCGCAGCCCACCAGCCACGAAGACCCGGTTGCTCCAGGATTCGGGGTGGGCCGCAGCGAGCGCTTGGGCGATGGACGCGAGCTCCGTGCGGGCGGCTCCCAGGTCGGCTCCGCGGAGACGCCCGAGGACGAAGACCGCGAGGATTCCTCGCGCCTCGGCATGCGTGACGTGGAGGGGGAGCCACACGTCGGGAGATCCCCGGCTGAAGCGAAATCCCGCCGGGAGCACGCCCACCACCGTGACGGGGGCGCCGTCCACCAGGATGGAACGCCCCACCACGGCGGGATCCGAGCCGAAGCGCCGTTCCCAGAGCCCGTGGTCCAGAACCGCCACGTCGGGCGCGCCGCCGGCCTCGTCGTCGGCGGTGAATGCCCGCCCGAGGATGGGAGCGATCCCGACGACGTCGAAGAACTCCCTGGAGGCACGGCGCACCGTGATCCACGTGGCCGGGTCGGCGCCGAGGTTGGCCCCCCGTTCCTGGTATGCCGCCACCCGCGCGGCCCTGAGCCGCTCACGCAGGTCCAGGAAGTCGGGGACGGACGTGGGGCTTCCCGGGTTGCCACGGCCCCCGGTGCTCGTGCCCACCAGGATGAGCGAGTCGCCCGGGTCGTACGGATAGGGCCGAAGGATCAGGACGTCCACCGCGCCCCAGACGGTGGTGAGGGCGCCGATGCCAACCGCGAGCGTGACGACCGCCACGCCCGTGAACGTGGGCGTCCGCACGAGGAAGCGCACGGCGTGACGGACGTCGGCGAAGACGTCCTCTATCCACCGCGTCCACCGTGCGTCCCGCACCCGCTCCTTGGTCCGCTCGACCCCGCCGAACGCGACGAGCGCGGCGCGACGGGCCTCCGCCGGCGACATGCCCTCGCGGACGTTCTTCTCCGTCTCCATGTCGATGTGGATGGAGACCTCTTCGTCGAGCTCCCGCTCCACGCGCCCCTTCTGGACGAAAACACGGAGTTGCCTGAGCCTGCCTCTCAGTCCGCCCACGTCCCCCCTCAGCTTCCGGCGTCGAGGATGAGCTCGACGGCCCGCACGTGGTTGCGCCAGCTCGCGGCCTCCTCGCCCAGGGCCCGCCGCCCCGAGGGAGTGAGGCGGTAGTACCGGGCCCGACGGGCGCCAGCCGGCTCCTTCCAGTCGCCCTCGATGAGTCCCCGCTCCTCCATGCGCTGCAGCGCGGGGTACAGGGAGCCTTGGCCGACCTGCAAGGCCTCACCGGAAAGCTGCTGGATGCGCTGGGCGATTCCCCAGCCGTGCATGGCCTCGAGGGCCAGCGTCTTGAGGATCAGGAGATCCAGCGTTCCTCGGAGCACGTCCGAGCGGGAGGCTGCACTCAAGGGGCCCTCTGGGGCTGAACTGTCGAAAGCGACAATTGTCGCTATCGACAATAAGTCCTCGTCGCGGTTCCGCAAGTGTCGCTCGAACGCCTCACTCCGCCCTGAGCGCCCGGGTCGGGTCAACCCCCGTGGCCCTCCGCGCCGGCACGTATGCGGCGAGCAGCGCGACGCCGAGGAGCGCCGCGCACACGGCTACACCGGTTGCCGGATCCCACGGTCTCACTTCGAACAGCAGGGGCGTCAGCAGTCGAGAGAGCAAGAGGGCGATGGAGAGACCGACGGCCGTTCCAGCCAGCGTCACGCCCACCGCTTCCGCGAGGACGTCTCGCCGCAGACGCCAGGCGGAGGCACCGAGCGCCCTCCGCACGCCCAGCTCGTGCGTGCGTTCGCGCACCGCCAGGGCCATCACACCGTAGAGGCCCAGGGCCGCCAGGAGGAGGGCAGCCACCCCGAAGCCCGCGAGGATCACCGCCGACATGCGCGGCTCCGCCAGGGGTCCTCCGTCAAGGTACGCCCTCAAGGCGACGGCCCTCCAGACGTCCACCTCGCCGTCTCCCGAGTCGCGAACGACCTCGCGCAGCGTGGGGAGCGCGCCCTCCAGGTCGCCGTTCGTCCGCACCGCCACGGTCCACACCGCCGGGAGGATCTGCATCTGCCGGTAGTGAACGTAGATGGTCGGTGTCGGCTCGCGGAGCGCTCGGAAGCGCGTGTCTCCCGCGACGCCCACGACCGTCCACCAGGACGGGCGGGACGTCGTCATTCGGACGCGTTGGCCGATGGGGTCCACCCCCGGCCATAGCCTCTGGGCGACCGCCTCGCTCACCACGGCGACCCTCGGTGCGTCCTCCCGGTCGGTGTCCAGCAGGCCTCGACCGCGGACGAGGGGGATCCCCAGCGCCTGGAAGATCTCCCCTCCGCCCACCTCCACGGGGAACCTGGGGTTGGACGCGGCCTCCTCCTCGGTCTGCCCTTCCAGCATGGGACGAATGGTCAGGATGCCCTTCGCTCCCATGAAAGGCCGGGACATGACCCACGTGGCCGCGGTGACACCGGGAGCGCGCCGCATCCGGTCCAGGACGTCGGCGAGGAGGGAGAAGACCTCTTCCGGTCCACGCCCGCGGCGATGAAGCGAGATCTCGACGATGCCGACCTCGTCCTCGACGTACCCGAGGTCGAGCTCCTGCAGCCGCAGGAGGCTGCGGACGACGAGACCACCGCCGAAGAGGAGCACGACGGCGAGGGAGACCTGAACGGCGACCAGGCTTCGGCGGACGCGCCGCCGGACCCGGGTTCGCGTCCCCGCCCGGACGTCGACGCGGAGGCCCGAGGCCACGTTGCCCCTCGCCGCCACGAGGGGCGGGGCCACCCCGAACACGAGGATGGCCGCGAGGGTCACGCAGGTCGCCATGGCCACGGGCGGGCCCCCGAGGCCGATCATCTCCGACCGTGGTAGGCGGTCGGGTGCGACGCCGGGGAGCACCCGCGTCAGCCACATGGCGAGGCCGAACCCCAGGCCGCCTCCGGCCGTTCCGAGAAGAGCGCTCTCCAGGACGAACAGGCGCGCCACGGCTCCCGCGGAGGCACCGAGGGCCCTTCGCACCATGATCTCCCTCTCGCGCTGCGTCGTCCGGATGAGGAGGAGGTTGCCCACGTTCACGCAGGCGATGAGAAGGAGGAAGCCGACGGCGAGGGTCACGGCCAGGAGCATGGGCCGCACGTCCCCAAGGACGACGTCCGACAGCGACCTCACGCTGGCGACCTCCGCGGTGGCGGGGCGCGCGCGGCGGGCGAGCAACGCCCGGCCCACCGAGAGGAACTCGGCGCGTGCCGCCTCGGGAGACGAGGCGGGCGCGAGGCGGGCGACCACCGCCATGGACGCTCCCCCCCAGGCGCGGCGGCCCGGCGGGCCCGTCGGGACCCAGTACCCCACGCCTACGGGCACGGCGAGACCCGCCGGCGCCACGCCTACGATCCGGTAGGTCCTCCCGGCCTGGGACTGGGTGAGGCGTCGACCCACGACGGCGGGGTCGCCGCCGAAGTCCCGCTGCCACGCCTCGTGGGTGATCACCGCCACCGGGTCCGCCCCCTCTTCGTCGTCCCCGGGACGGAGGAGGCGCCCGAGGACCGGCCGTGCCCCGAGGACCTGGAAGAAGTCGGAGGTGACGCTGGACATGGCCAGGACGAGGGACCGGCCGTCCTCCGCCAAGGGAAAGGCCTCGGCACCGAAGGCCGCCCAGCCCGCCGCCGCCTGGAGCGTGCGGCTCTCGCGGGACAGCGCGGCGATCTCCTCGGGCGACAGGGTGACCTCCTCCCCCGTCCGCGTCCGAAGCGACGGATGGACGAGGGCGTCCGGCTCGACCACGGGAAGCTCCCGCACCATCACGGCCTGGAAGGAGGCGAAGACCGTGGTGGCCACGCCGATGCCGACGGCGAGCACGGCGACGGCCGTCGCCGCGAAGGTCGGCTGGTGTCGAAGCCCCCGCAGCGCGTGGCGTGCGTCGTCGGCGAGACGGTCGAGGATGCCACTCCGTCCTGGCCGGCCACCGCGGCGACCCGCGCTCCGCGCGCCAGGGAGGTGGCTGGGGACGAGGAGGTAACGCGTGGCCAGGCGAAGGGACTCGACGGCGTACCACACCGTCCGGGAGATACCGCGTGGGCGACCGTGCCACTCCTCGAGGAGGTCGCCGAGGATGCTCCGGCCCCGGCGATCCCGGGGCAGGAGCCTGGAGAGGAGCCAGGTGGGGAGTCGCGGGGGACGCCCGTTCATTCCGCCCTCCACGGGGCTCGAAGGCCTCCGGCCTTGCCTGCGTTCATTCCAGCACCTCCTCGAGACCGGACCAGAGGCCGAGGAGCGTCTCCCGGGCGGCGCGCAGGACCGTGATCCCCTCGGGCGTCACCCTGAAGCGGCGTCGGGGATGTCCCCCCCGTTCGGGGATGTCCTCGCCGTCTAGGCTCCAGGCCACCCACGACTTCTCCTCCAGGCGATCGAGGGTGCGGTAGAGCGCACCTCGCGAGACGCTGCGGCCTGCCAGGCGCTCCAGGCGCTCGCGCAGGGACTGGACGGGCGCGTCGGCGCCGAGCTCCTCCACGACCTGCAGGAGGGCCAGGAGTACGAGCTGCTCGAACTCGCCGAGGAAGACGGGCGTGGGCATCTGCGGTGTCTCCATGATAGACGTCGTATCGGAGACTACAATGGAGACATCGAATCGTGCAAGACCCGCGTGGCGTGAGGGGGAGGCGGGGGTAAGGCGGGCGACTCCCGCGGCCACAAGACGGTTGACCCCGGAAACCCGGCGGTCCATTGTGCTCCCCGAGCATCAGGGGGACGACCGCTGGCGGCCTCCGCAACCCGACGGGGACCTGTCCATGGATCGGCCACGGCTGACTCGACGCGTGCTGGCGGCGACGGCGCTGGCCGGCATCGTCGCCGTCGCCTCCGCCGGCGACTCGGCCTTCGCTCCCCTGCGCTACGGGAAGCCGGGCTCGTCGGCCCTGGTCGCCGTTCTCGTCGTCGCGGTGGTGG
Source organism: Gemmatimonadota bacterium (assembly GCA_045863275.1). Taxonomy (GTDB): domain Bacteria; phylum Gemmatimonadota; class Gemmatimonadetes; order Longimicrobiales; family Gaopeijiaceae; genus SZUA-318. Next base: position 92,531 of record BTVB01000014.1, on the reverse strand, counting down.
CGGGGGCCTCGGGGGCCTGGCTCCTGGCGGTGCTCCCCCACCGCCTCTCTCCCCGAGCCGATGCGCGCGGCGGACCACCGCTCCCCACGTCGGCGGCGCTGCGGCGGGTCTTCCCCGGCGCCGTCGCCATGGTGGCGTTGGTGGGCCTGCTGGGCATCTCCCGACTGCGGCTCGGCCTGGAAGCGCCGGCGGGAGCCGCGGCGTCCGAAGACCGGGAGGGGAGGGAGGGGCGGGCGCTCCTGTTCTGGGACGAGCGCGACCTCCCGACCCGGGCGGGCGCACCCGACGACCGCCCCCTCGTCCCCATCCTCGATGACCGGGCGGTGCCGCTGGCGTCGGCCCTCCTCTTCCTCCTGGTGGGGGTCGGCGCTCTGGTGTGGTGGGTCGGGAGGCGTCCGTCGGAAGGGCAGGAGGCCGGAGGGATGGACACCGAGGCTGCCCGGAAGACGGTCCTGCGGAGCATCGAGGCGATGCTCCTCGATCCCGACCCGCGGACGGCCATCATCGGGGCGTACGCTCGGCTGCTGGAGGGGTTGGCCGCGTCGGGCGCGCCCCGGCGGGACTACGAAGGCCCCATGGAGCACCTGCGGCGCTCCCTCCAGAGCCTCCCCGTTCGCCCGGGACCGGTGGCGCGCCTCGTCGACCTCTTCCAGGTGGCCCGCTTCTCCACCCAGCCCCTCGCGGCGGCGCACAGGGACCTGGCCCTCGCGACGCTGCGCGAAGTCGCGGCGGACCTGGGCGTGGCGGGCTCCGCCGCCGCCGGGTCCACCCGGGGCCGCCCCCGGGAGGCCGCGTCGTGAAGGTGACCGACGGGGCGGGGATGGAACGCTCGCCGTGGGGCGTGGTGGTGGTGGCCGGGAGCCTGGGATGCCTCGTCGGGGGAATCCTCTGGCCGGGGTTCGCGGAGACGCTCCTCCGCGTGCTCCTCGCCTCCCTCGCCCTGGGGTGGGCGGCGGCCAGGGCCCTGGGCATGGGACTTCCGGCAGCCACCGTGCACGACACCTTCTCGCCGTTCGAGGGGACGCTGACCGAGACGGCCCAGCCCCCCATCCCCGACGTCGTGGAGCGCCGCGCGCGCCCCCTCGTGGCCATCGACGACCCCCGTGGCGGGCCGGACCGGCCGATCCCCTGGCCCGTGCTCCAGTCGCTGGCCGCGGAGGCTCGGCGGCGCCTGGAGAGGCGGCGGCGACCGGGGCCCGCGGCCCCCGGTGGGACCGGGCTGGGCGGCGGCGAGGATTGGACGGTACCCCTGGCCCGGCTGGACGACATCCTCGACGACCTGGAGAAGCTATGACTGGAACGCCCGAGCGGTCCCGTCCCAACCCCTCCGTGGAACGGGCGGCGGAGGCCGCCGCTCGGCTCCTTGCCGAGGTGGAGAAGGCGGTTGTGGGCAAGCGGGAGGTCCTGGAGCTCGTCCTCGCGGGGCTCCTCGCCGACGGGCACGTCCTCCTCGACGACGTGCCCGGCGTCGCCAAGACGCTCATGGCACGCTCCTTCGCCACGGCGGCCGGGCTCGACTTCGCCCGGGTCCAGTTCACGCCGGACGTCCTCCCGGCGGACATCACCGGGGCGACGGTGCTGGACCTGGGCACCAACCAGCCCTACTTCCGGCGCGGCCCCGTGTTCGCGCAACTGGTCCTGGCCGACGAGGTCAACCGGGCCCCCGCCAAGACGCAGGCCGCCCTCCTCGAGGCCATGCAGGAGCGGCAGGTCACCGCGGACGGCACCTCGCACCCGCTCCCCTCGCCGTTCCTGGTCGTCGCGACGCAGAACCCCATCGAGTCCGAGGGGACGTACCCGCTTCCCGAAGCCCAGCTCGACCGCTTCATCCTGTCCACGACCGTCGGCTATCCATCGGAGGGCGACGAGGTGGAGATCCTGGAGCGCAGGACCGCCCGGCGGACGGACGAAGTGACCATCACGCCGGTGCTTGCGGCGGACGAGTTCAGGGCCATGCAGGCGAGCGTAGAGGACGTCTACGTGGCGCCCGAACTGCACGCATATGCCGTGGCGGTGGTCCGGGCCACGCGCCGGGACGCTCAGTTGGAGGTCGGCGCGAGCCCCAGGGGCTCCCTGGCGATCCTCAAGCTCGGACGGGCCCGAGCGCTCCTCAGCGGACGGAGCTTCGTGTCCCCCGACGACATGAGGGCGGTGGCCGTCGCCGCCCTCGCCCACCGGGTCGTGCTCCGCCCGGAGGCCTGGGCGCGTGAGATCACGGCGCAGGAGGTGGTGCGCGCGGTCCTGGACGGGGTTCCGGCGCCGAGTTGGGAGGCGTGAGCCCCCTTCCTCCCCGGACGGTGGAGGAGAGCGTCGTCCTGACCCCGGCCAGGGACGCCCGGCTCCTCCCCTACGTCTTCATCGCCCTGGGGGCGCTGGGCGGTGCCATCTTCGGAGGCCGGCCCCACCTGGCCATGTTGGCGGCCCCGTTCCTGGTGGCACTGCTCGTGGGGCTTCGTCGGGTCGGGCCGGTGCGGGTCCGCACGCGCGTCAGCGTCGATCGGGACCGGGTCGTCGAGGGCGACCCCCTCACCGTGCACCTGGAGGTGGAGTGGGACGGGAGCTTCGACGTCCGCCTGATGCTCTACCGGCTCACCGGCGTGGTCCGACAGGCGGGGTCGCCCACGACCACCGCCGTGCGAGGTGCGTCGCGCGTCGAGCGGTCCCTCCGGCTTCAGGCTTCACGGTGGGGCCGTCACCACCTCGGCGAGATCTGGCTTCGACTCCGCCTCCCCTTCGGCCTGCTCACCTGGACCGGGAAGGTCGCCGGGGGGCCGGCCGTGCGCGTTCTGCCCAGCGCCGAGCGGCTCGATCGCATCCTGCACCCCCGGGACTCCCGCGCGATCTGGGGCCAGCACCCCTCCCGGCGGTTGGGTGACGGCCACGAATTCGCGGAGCTCCACCCCTACACCCCGGGGGATCGCCTCAGGGATCTCAACTGGGCCGCGACGGCGCGGATGCGCCGGCCGGTGGTGAACCGACATCACCCCGAGCTGGCCGGGCAGGTGGTGGTCGCGCTCGACGCCTTCGACGACGGTTCGGCGGGCTCGGCGGACGCCCTCGGCCGGGCGGCGCGGGCGGCTTGGGCCCTGGCCTCCGTCCACCTCCGCGCCAACGACCAGGTGGGCCTGGTGGGATTGGGCGGCAGCATGCAGTGGCTTCCGCCCGCCGGGGGCCGGAAGGCCCGCTACCGCCTCCTGGACACGCTCCTGCAGGTGGGAGGCGACGCGGCGGAGCGGGTGGCCAAGACGCGCCGGTACCCCCACGTGCCGGCGTCGGCCCTGATCATCGTGCTCACGCCCCTCCACACCCGGGACGCCCTGGAGGCCGCCACGTCCTGGCGCGCGCGAGGCCGGTCGGTGGTGGTGGTCGTCGTGGACGGCGTCGACTTCCTGGGGCCGCCACGCGCCGAGTCGGAGCGACTGGCGCGGCGCCTCTGGAAAGTCGACCGACAGCGACGGATCGAGGAGATGGAGGGCCTCGGGGTGCCCGTGGCGGTGGTGCCTCCCGCGGGCTCCATCGCGCCGGCGGTGGCGGCCCTCGGACGGGCGACGCGTCACCGGAAGCGCGGGGGGAGCCGCCCATGAACCCGCGGATCCGCACGGTCCTGGCCGTGGCCACCGTGGGGTCGGTGGGAGGCGTGGCCCTGGTGGCGGCGGCCCTGAACCCCCCGGGCGCGCGCAGCTGGCTGCTCGTGTGCGCCGTGGTGGCGACGGCCATGGCGGCGCAGGCGGTCACGTCCGAGCCCAGGGACCTCATCCCCGCCCTCGTGCTCGGCTTGCTGCCCGTGGCGGGCCTGGCGTCGGCGGGGACGGCCGCGTGGCTCGCCGCGCCCTTCGCCGTGCTCCTCCTGCTGGCCGGGGAGCTCAGCGTCCTCACCTGGGAGGACCCGGCGCGGCTCTGGGAGGACGGCTCCCTCGTGGTGCGGCTTCGAGAGGCCGGGATCCTCGGCGCCCTCGGGCTGGGGGTGGCCATCGTGGTCGGCGCCCTGGGCGCCGTTGACCTCCCGGGGGGAACATGGGCGGTGGTGGCGGGATCGGTGGGGCTGATGGGGGTGGCGGCCCTGGTGTTCTCCCTCCCGTCCGACGGGCCGAGTGCGAGTCTTCGTCCACCGGTCGGAGGAAAGGAGCAGCCTCCGTCCACGTAGGTAGGCGCATGACAACCCGAACCCCACCGGCGATCCCTCGCCGCTCCCGCTCGGTGCTCCCGGTCCTCTCCCTCCTCCCCCTGCTCCTCCTCGCCTGCTCCCTGGAGCCCGAAGGCACGGGTCCGGCCACCGACCCGCGCCTCACCGCCCGTCCGGGCGTCCCCACCCGGGCGCCCACCCTGGGGGAGTCACCCCTGGGGCTCGAGATCGGGCGCGACGGACTCCTCTACGTGCCCTCCACGTACGACCCCGCCCACCCCGCCCCACTCCTCGTGCTCCTTCACGGCGCCACGGGGAGCGCATCCAACTGGCGGGGGGTCTTCGAGGTCGCGGGCGCCCGGGGCATCGTGGTCCTGGCCCTCGACTCCCGGGGGGCCACCTGGGACCGCATCCGCGGGGACTTCGGTCCGGACTACCTGTTCATGGATGCGGCGCTCAAGGAGGTCTTCGCGCAGGCCGCCATCGACCCCTCGCGCATCGCCCTGGCGGGCTTCTCCGACGGCGCCACCTACGCCCTCTCCCTGGGGGTGGGGAACGGCGACCTCTTCACACACCTGATGGCCTTCTCGCCCGGCTTCGTCAGCTCGGGTGAGTCGCTGGTGGGCGAGCCGCGCATCTTCGTCTCCCACGGGAGGGAGGACCCGGTCCTCTCGGTGGGCGCATCGCGGGACCGTATCGTCCCGGCGCTGCGGAACGCGGGCTACGACGTGACCTACGAGGAGTTCGACGGCGGACACGCCGTCCCCCAGGCCATCTTCGACACGGCCATGGACTGGTTCATGGAGTAGGCCCGCGGGGGGCGCTCGGGGGCATACCCCCTCCGCCGGTTTCGGGGCGGCGCGTTATGTTTCTGCGCGCTATGGCCGACCTCACGCTGTCCATCCTGCCCCAACCCGACGACACCACCTGCGGGCCCACGTGCCTGCATGCCGTCTACGGGTTCCACGGGGACCATCTCGAGTTGCACAGGGTCGTCTCCGAGGTGACCCCCCTGGCCACGGGGGGCACGCTGGGCGTCTACCTGGGCCTCCACGCCCTCCGCCGGGGGTACCAGGCCACGCTCTACACGTACAACCTCGAGGTCTTCGACCCCACCTGGTTCGACCAGGACCGGGAGGCGCTCAAGCGCCTCCTCCTGGCCCAGGGCGAGCGGAAGGCAGGGAAGCGCCTCCGGCTGGCCACCGAGGCGTACGTCGAGTTCCTCGAGCTGGGAGGGCACATCCGCTTCCAGGAGCTCCGTCCCGACCTCATTCGTCGGCATCTCCTCGAGGGGCAGCCCATCCTCACGGGCCTGTCGGCCACGTACCTGTATGGGTGCGCCCGCGAGGTGGACGAGGCGGGGCGGCTCCGGTACGACTCGGTGGCGGGCGAGCCCATGGGCCACTTCGTGGTGGTGCACGGCTACGACGCCGCCACCGACTCGGTGATGGTGGCCGACCCGCTCCACGAGAATGCCTTCGGCTCCCACAACTACCGGGTCGGCGTGCTCCGCCTCCTGGGCGCGGTGATGCTGGGAGTCCTCACGTACGACGGCAACCTGCTTGTCCTCGAACCTCCGTCGGGGAGGGGTGCATGATCCCGCTGGTCGTGGTGGAGAACCGCAAGCGCTGGCCCTTCGACATGGAGGGCGTGGAGGTGGTCCCCGCGCGGACCTACCTCACCGACCCGCACTACGCGGATCTCCGGCGCGTGACGGTGTTCAACGTCTGCCGCCGCTACGGCTACCAGAGCTTCGGGTACTACGTGTCGCTGCTGGCGGCGGCCCGGGGGCACAAACCCATGCCCAGCGTGGCCACGCTCCAGGCCCTGGGCATGTCGCCCATCGTGCGCCTCGTCTCGGAGGACCTGGACGAGACCATCCAGCGCGCGCTCTCGCACCTCCGCTCCGAGGAGTACACGCTCAGCGTGTACTTCGGACGCAACGTGGCGGGCCGGTACGACCGGCTGAGCCGCGCCCTCTTCAACCAGTTTCCGGCGCCTTTCCTGCGGGCCAAGTTCGCGTGGGAGGAGGGGCGATGGCGGCTGGCGGGGGTGCGGGCCATCGCGGGGCTGGAGATCCCGGAGACACACAAGGACTTCGTCCTCCAGCGGGCCCGGGACTACTTCCGGCGGCCCACGCGGGCCCACCCGCGGTCGTCGGAGACCCGCTACGACATGGCCATCCTCTGGTCGCACGACGACCCCATGCCGCCGTCCAACGAGCGGGGCATCAAGCGCCTCACCAAGGCGGCGGAGCGGCAGGGCATCGGCGTGGACATCATCGGCCCCGACGACTACGGCCGCCTGGGGGAGTTCGACGCGCTGTTCATCCGCGAGAACACCGCGGTGAACCACCACACGTTCCGCTTCGCCAGCCGGGCGAAGGCCGAGGGGCTGGTGGTCCTGGACGACCCCGAATCCATCATCCGTTGCGGCAACAAGGTCTACCAGGCCGAGCTCTTCGAGCGCCACCGCATCCCGGCGCCCAAGACCCTGGTGGTGCACGAGGGCAACGTCGCCGAGGTCGCGGCGCGGGTGGGACTTCCCTGCGTGCTGAAGAAACCCGACGGCTCCTTCTCCACCGGCGTCGTGAAGGCGTCCACCGAGGAGGAGCTCCAGGAGAAGCTGAGGCAGCTCTTCGAGGAGTCGGAGCTGGTGGTTGCCCAGGAGTTCACGCCCTCCGACTTCGACTGGCGGGTGGGCGTCCTGGACGGCCAACCCCTGTGGGCGGCGCGGTACCACATGGCCAAGGGCCACTGGCAGATCATCCGCCACCACGCCACGAACACCCGCTACGGCGACGTGGAGGCGGTGGCGGTGGAGGACGTGCCCAAGGCCGTCCTGGAGGCGGGCGTGAGGGCGGCCCGCCTCATCGGCGACGGCATCTACGGCGTGGACCTGAAGCAGATCGACGGTCGCGTGGTGGTCGTGGAGGTCAACGACAACCCGAACCTCGACGGCAACTTCGAGGACGGCATCCTCAAGGACGTCCTCTGGGACGAGGTGATCCGGTGGTTCCGGGTCCGCCTCGATCGGCGCGGCACGGAGGGGCGGCAGGCATGACGGACGACGGCGGCAAGCCCACCACGGTGCTCCCCGAGCGGGCCCGCCCCGGGCTCTTCCAGGCCTTTGGCGTGGAGATCGAGCTCATGCTCGTGGACGAGGGGACCCTCTCGGTGCGCCCCGAGTGCGACGAGCTCATGGCCAAGGTGGCGGGGAGCGCCGAGTCGGAGGTGGAGCTGGGCGACATCGCCTGGTCCAACGAGCTCACCCTCCACGTCCTGGAGCTGAAGACCAATGGCCCGGCCCCGTCGCTTTCCGGGCTGGTGGGGAAGTTCCACGAGAGCGTGCGCCGCGCGAACCAGGAGCTGGCCTCCATGGGGGCGCGCCTCATGCCCGGCGCCGTCCACCCGTGGATGGATCCGGCCACCGAGACCGAGCTGTGGCCCCACGAGTACACCGAGGTCTACCACACCTTCGACCGGATCTTCGGGTGCTCGGGGCACGGGTGGGCCAACCTCCAGAGCACCCACCTGAACCTCCCCTTCGCCGACGACGAGGAGTTCGGCCGCGTCCACGCCGCCGTCCGCCTCGTTCTCCCCCTCATCCCCGCCCTCTCCGCGGCGTCGCCCTACCTGGACGGGCGCCGCGCCGGCGCGCTGGACGCCCGGCTGGCGGCGTACCGGGGGAACGCGCGCCGGGTGCCTTCGGTGACGGGGCTGGTGGTGCCCGAGCCCGCCTTCACCCGGGAGCAGTACCAGCGGGAGATCCTGGGTCGGATCTACGCCGACCTGGCTCCCCACGACCCCGAGGGGGTCCTCCGCCACGAGTGGGCCAACGCCCGGGGCGCCATCGCCCGCTTCGACCGGGGAACCGTGGAGGTGCGCGTCATCGACGCCCAGGAGTGCCCCGCCGCCGACATGGCGGTGGTGGCGGCGGTCACCGAGGTCGTGCGTGCCCTGGCCACCGGCCCCCTGGCGGGGCGTGACGTCGCCCTCGACCCGTCCACCGAGAGGCTGGCGGCCCTCCTGGAGGGCACCACCGCCGAGGGGGAGCGGGCGGTCCTGGGCGTGGCAGGCCTCGCGCCGGTCCTGGGGCTCCCCGCCTCCGCCCGCACCGCAGGCGACGCGTGGAAGGCCCTCCTCGACCGTTTTCCGCCCGACGACCCCGCCGGCGAGTGGACGCGGGCGCTGGACGTCATCCTCCAGCGGGGCCCTCTGGCCCGGCGCCTGGTGGGGGAGCTGGGCGACACTCCGGACCGGGCCCGCATGAGCGCCGTCTTCGGCGAGCTGTGCGCGTGCCTGGAGCGGAACTCGACGTTCGGAGCGCCTTGAGCGTCGCGCCCGGCGTCACCCCACGCCCCCGCGCCGTGAGGGTGCTCATAACCTGCGAGCACGGCGGGCACCAGGTCCCCGATGAATATCGGGCGTGGTTCGCCGGAGCCGGCGAGGTCCTGGCCTCCCACCGGGGCTGGGACGCCGGTGCCCTGGCTCTCGCCGGGGTTCTGGGAGGCGCGCTGGGCGCTCCGGTGCGGAGCGCCACGGTGACGAGGCTGCTCGTGGACCTGAACCGCTCGCCCCACAACCCGCGGGTGTTCTCCGAGTTCACCCGGGGCGCGCCTCCGGAGGAGAAGGCGCGGGTCCTCGCCGAATGGCACGCGCCCTACCGGGAAGGCGTGGACGCGGCGGTGGCGGAGAGGGTGACCTCCGGGCGCACGGTCCTCCACCTGGGGATCCATTCGTTCGCGCCGTCCTGGAACGGTGCCCCACGCCGCCCCGACGTGGCCCTGCTGTACGACCCCGCCCGCCCCTCCGAACGCACGCTCTGCGCCCGGTGGGCCGAGGCCTTGAAGGCCGCTCTCCCCGGGTACCGAGTGCACCGCAACGACCCGTATCGAGGGGCCGCCGACGGGCTCACCACGTGGCTCCGGCGCCGCCACCCCCAGGACCGGTACCTGGGCATCGAGGTGGAGGTGAACCAGCGTCATCTCGACGCGTCGGGGCGCTTTCCGGAGGCCGTCGCCCGGGCGCTGGGGGAGGGCCTCGGCGAGGCGCTGGGGGCCCTGGGCTGGCCGGCGCCCCGTCTCGCGCCATATTGACGCGGGGCGGCTCTCCCCGAAGCCGAATCCCGGCGCCGCCGCCCCGCGGAAGGCACTCCTGATCTCCCGAGCGACGAGGTGCTCCATGCGCGCGCGTGCCACGCTCCTGGCGGTGACCCTCACGCTGGCCGCGGCCCTGCCGCTGGCCGGCCAGACCGGTAGGCCCTTCACCACCGAGGACGCCCTGGACGTCCGCTCGGTGCGGATCGCCGACGTCACCGACGACGGCCGCTGGGTGGCCGCCACGGTGCAGACCCGGCGGGACCGCTCGGGCGTGGATCACTTCCGCTTCGGGGACCCCACCTACGTTTCTCCCTCCCTGGGAGAGCTCATCGTGGTGGACACGCGGAGCGGCGACGTGCGCTCCCTCTTCGAAGAGCGCGTGCAGGTCCGGGGGGGCGCCTGGTCGCCCGACGGGTCACGGCTGGCGTTCTACAAGCTCGACGGTGAGGCCTTCCGGCTCTACGTCCACGACGCTTCCGCCGGCTCCACCCGGGCGCTGACCCTGGGCACGTCCAAGGCGCTGTCTTCGGGCGCGCCCCTCGAGTGGTCCCCCGACGGCCGCCACCTCCTGGTGGCGCTCCGGCCCGAGGGATGGGCCGAGGAGGCGCGCCGCGCCTTCCTGGAGTTGACCGAGGGCCCGGTGGTGGTGCAGGACTCCCGGGACGACTTCCTGGACTGGGACCGGGTCCGCAACCTGGGCGAGCGGGAGATCCCGGCGCTGGTGGACGTGGCCGACGGCACCGTGCGGGAGGTCCTCCCCGAGACGCCGATGCAGGCCGTCCGGTTCTCCGAGGATGGGGCGGCGCTGCTGTACACGGCGGCCGTGCGGAAGCGCACGTCGTACGAGCGGGCGGAGGGGACCGAGTACGCGTTGCACCGGCTGACCCTGGACGGCGGGGAGGACCGGGTGGTGATGGGGCCCACCGAGCGGGCCCTCAGGGGCCAATGGAGCGACGCCGGCGACGCGTACGCGTACGGCGAGGGGGGCGACGTCTTCGTGCGCACCCTGGACGCCGACTCCTCCCGGAACCTGACCAAGGCGCACCGCACCGTGGTCTCGGGAAGCGACACCACCAAGCTTTCGTTCTCGCTGGAGCGCTGGCGGCCCGACGGCGACGCCCTGCTGGTTTCGTCGTCCAAGGGGTACCACCTCCTCGACCCCGCCGACGGGTCCCTCTCCCTGGTCCTCGAGCTCCAGGGGGAGGAGGATTCCCGCCCCCGCTTCTCCGTGGAGGAGTGGAGCGAAGACGGACGGTACGTCTACATGACCACGTCGGCCCGGGATCGGTGGGAGCGTGGGCTCGTCCGACTGGACGTGCGCCAGCGGCGCCTGGAGACACTCCGCACCGACGCCAACGTGTACGGCGACTGGAACATCTCCGGGGACGGGAGCCGGGTGGTCTTCCGTATGTCCGACGGCGACCGGCCCGATGATCTCTACGTGGCCGACGCCGGGATGCGCGACGTGCGCAAGCTCACCGACATGAACCCCCAGCTGGCCGGCGTGGCGCTGACCCGCAGCGAGCTGGTGAGCTACCTGGACGTGGACGGCAACCGCCTCTACGGGATCCTCTACTACCCCCACGGATACCAGGCCGGAGGGAAGTACCCTCTCGTGGCGGAGATCTACGAGACGTTCTTCGACAACGGGTACAACGAGAACATGAACCTGGTCGCCGCCCGGGGCTGGTTCGGATTCCGGCCGTCGGTGGATCTGGAGATCGGGTACCCCGGCGAGGCGTGGCTCAAGGGCGTGACGCCGGCGCTGAACACGCTCATCGAGCGGGGGCTGGTGGACGAGAAGCAGGTGGGCGTGTACGGCCAGAGCTACGGCGGGTACGCCGTGAACCTCCTGGTCACGCAGACCGACCGCTTCGCCGCCGCGGCCAACGTGTCGGGGAAGGTGAACATCATCTCGTTCCTCGGGGACTCGGAGAAGATCACCACCCGCAACTACAACGCCGCCGAGGAGGGACAGGACCGCATCGGCGCCACGCTGTGGGAGCAGCCTCAGAAGTACGTGGCCCACTCGGCGGTCATGTTCGCCGACAGGATCAAGACGCCCCTCCTCCTTCTCTCCGGCGAGGGCGACTGGAACGTCCCCGCCACCAACCAGCGGGAGATGTACTACGCGCTGCGCCGCCTGGGGAAGGAGGTCGTGTGGGTGAACTACATGCGCGGCGGCCACGGCGCGGGGCGGGCCAGCGGCGTCGAGGACTTCCACGACCACTGGAAGCGGCTCCTGGACTTCATGGGGGAGCACTTCGCCAAGGTCCCGGCGGCTGGGCGCGGCGTTTCTCCATAGGGTAGGGTCGGCGGTGGGACGGGTCTCGCGCTGGGAACCGTCTCGCCCCTTGTTCCTTCTCGGGATTCACCACCCGCCTGAGTGACGGGGGGCTCGCCTGCGCTGCGCGCGGTCGTCCATACCCGCGCGCAGAGCTTCCCTGCGAGAGACCCGTCCCCCCGCCTCCCTTCGCCGGGGTGGTCCCGCGCACGCCGCTGCGGGCCGTGACGAAGTGGAGGGCGCGGGGGGAGGATGCGGCTAACGGGTGTACCGGAACGTCCGGTACCCGGACCAGGCGCCGTCTCGGGGGCGGCCGTCTTGGGCCATCACCCGCCACCGCCCGGGCTGTGCGCCGACGAAGTCGATGGTGACGGTGGTGTCCGAGGTGGACAGGCGCCCCCCCGAAGTCCACGTCGAGCAGGCGATGGGGTTCGACGTGCAGGCGGTGCCGTAGGCCCAGTCGACGAAGTAGAGGGCCGCGTCGGGGACGGAGCGCCACACGAAGGTGGTCATCCGAGGAAGGTGGTCGAAGCTCGCTTCGCTGGAGGGCGCGACCATCTCGGGGCTTGGTAGCGGCGGACAGTTCGGTCCCGCCTGGCGCGTGCAGAGGGCCTGGAGCGTCGGTCCCGCGATGGAGCCCGGTCGGCAGAGCGCGGCGGGGACGAGGGACTTGGCATAAAGCCCCGGGAAGCCATCCCCCTCCCAGTACGGGGCCACGACCCAACCCATGTCCCAACCTCCCGTCACTGGCTCCCTGGCGCATGCCGCCCCTTCGGTGATGTCGAAGCGGTAGACACCCGCCTCGTCCGTGACGGCGGAGAGCCCGGTCTTCCCCCAGTAGATGATGTCCCGGGTCGCCCAGACCTCCACGACCCCCCCGGCCACGGGACGGTCCCCGTCCACCAGAGTGCCCGCCACGTGGATCACCCAGGGGTCCTCGGCGGGCGGCTCGACGACCTCCATCGCACAGCCGCCAAGGAGGAGCCCAATGAAGGAGAGGGAGGTGTAGGAGAACGGCTTGCCGAGGGAGCGGCCAACCATGTCGAACCTCCAGGGCAGGGGGGATCCGTGGTGGATTCTGGCTTTCGCCCACCCCCTTCTGGCATACGTCTGACTACGTAGCCCGACGCCCGGTCATCCGTAGGTCCGCCCCCGCGCCGACACGCCCCAGAGGAGCCGATAGCCGAGGGCCGGCCGGTGCGCGCCGTTGGGGCCGGCGCCCACCACCACCGCGTCCCAGGTCATGGCCCCCCCTCCCGGGGTCGGGCCCCGGGGTACGGCTAGCGGCTGTCGGCCTTCCGGCCGCCCGTGGTCGGCCGGAAGATCAGGTCGTCGAGGCCGACGATGAGGTTGGCCAGCGTCGTGCTCCCGAAGCGCGTAGGCGAGTCCAGGAGCGCCACGGCCACGTACTTCTTCCCGTCCCGCTCCACCAGCGCGGCGTCGGCGTGCCACTGCTTCCACGTCCCCGACTTCCGGTAGATCAGCGAGTTGGGGCGGGCGTCCAGGCCCCGGACGAACTTATGGTGGATGGCGGGGCGGCCCATGATCTCCTTCATCTGGGCCGACGCCCACGGGCTCACCAGCTCCCCCTGGTCCATCATGACCAGGAATCGGGCCGTCTGCCGGCTGTTGGCTCCGTGGGACTGGTTTCCCACCGGGTCCCGGCGCCAGAGGCCCACGATGCCGCCGTAGCCCCGTCCCACCCAGATGCCACCGCCCCGCCCCTCGTCGTAGAGCTGGTGGCGCGGGTCGCGGAGCGCCTGGGCGATGGCGGGGAAGCCGATGCGGCCGATGAGCTCGCTGGAGAGGGCGTTGTCCGAGCGGCGGATCATGCCCTCCATTTTCTGACGCAGCTCGGGGGTGTAGGCCAGCTTCCCCTGCTCGATCTGGTCGAAGAGGCCCAGCAGGATCCCGATCTTGGGAAGGCTGGCCGCGTACCGCTCGCGGGTGTCGTCCACGCCGGCGTAGCGCATGGCCGAGGGGTCGGAGAGGTCCACCAGGGAGACGGACAGCCTTCCCTGCTGCACGAGCCGGCGGTATGCCGGCCCCCGGAGGAGTGCCTCGAGCCCCGCCTGGAGGGACGGGTCCGGATCGGGGAGGACCAGGCTGGTGGACTCTTGCGCCGCGGCGGCGGAGACGCCGAGGGCGGCGAGGAAGGCCAGGACCAGGGGTCCCGCGACCCGGAGGGCTCGTGGCTGCATTCGCGTGGCGCGCTCCTTAGGGGACCTGGGGTCTGGAGGGCTCGGGGTGGAGCGAGGCGACGAGGCGCTCGATCTGCGTCCCGATCTCCAGGTGTTCGGCGGCGGAGTTGACCTTCAGCACGTTGGACATCATCGAAACCAGGTATACACGGGGATGTTCCGCCCCCGCCGGAGACTCGATGACCGCCACCGAGTGCATGAGGTTCTCCGCGTTCCCACGGTACTGGGCACACTCGAACCCCTCCTCCGGGACGCACCGGTAGAGGGATCCAGACTTGAAGTATACAGCGGCGCCGTTCAATGCAGGAGAGGCGGCGTACCGGTACCGGCGCCGGGTGAAGTACATGAGCCGCTTCAACTCCAGGCTGCTCCACTCGTCCACCACCTGGCCCTGCTCCATCTTCACCAGGAGCCGGACCAGCGTCCGGGGGGAGGCGAAGCTCCCCCGCCCTGGGATGACCCGCTCGGCGCCCCGGGTGAAGTACGTCCGCAGGCGGAGGAGGTTGGTGTCCAGCCCCATGGCCTCCAGGGGCTCCTCCAGGATCCGGATGGACCGCTCGGTGAGCTCGGTCTTTGGGGTGTTCTTGAGGAAGGCCTCCGCTTCCGCCGGGGTGGGGGGGTAGCGGCGGCCGAACTCGTTGAGCAGCAGCGCCTCCCGCCACACCATCGAGCCGGCGGCGTTGGAGCTGGGCGACAGCATGTGGTCGGCCCACTCCCAGAGGGAGAACTCGTCTCCCACCCGGATGGAGCGGTGGGCCACCGACGACCAGTCCGGGGCCACCACCGGGACGGTGTGGCTGTTGGGCATGACGAACTCGGTGGCCACGACCTTCGTTTCCCGGAGCACCCGCTCCCGGGCGGCGACGTCGTCGGGGTAGAGCTTCTTCAGCTCGTTGAGGAGCCCGGTCATGACCAGGAGCTTCCCCACGCTCCCCGGGATGTACCCCTGGTCCTCCTTCACCGACGCGTACCGGGGCCGGGACGGGTCGGTGATGTCCATGATGGCCATGCGGTAGGAGGGGTCGCGGCTCCTGAGGATCCGCTCGATCCCGGCCTGGAGCTCGGCGTCGGTCTTCATGCCCCTTGGGATGTCCAGCGTGTCGTTCACGCCCTTCAGGCGGAGCTGGATGGCGCTCCTGGACATGCGGGCCCCCGGCTGGAGGACGAGGGAGCCGGGCATGGTCTTGTCCAGGATCATCTGGTACGCCCGGAGGCGCCGGATGCCCGTGGTCTCATAACCGTCCAGGGGGTAGGGGGCCACCCAGGCCACCGCCGGCAGCGCGAGGAGGATCGCCCCCGCGGCGGCGAGGAGCGTGGCCGTGCGTCGTCGGGTCATGATCCCTCCAGCGGGTCGGCCAGGCGCACCGGGCGGTCGCCGTTGCGCACGGCTTCGGCGTCCAGGGCCTCCAGGCGCGCGTAGGCGTCGCTGTTGCGGAAGCGGATGAACGGACGGACCTGGAGGAGCCAGAGCCGGCCGTCCACGAAGGCGAACTCCATGTCCCAGGTCTGGTCCTGGTCCGGCGTGCCGGCCTTGAGGGCTTCCCAGGTCGTGACCACCTCCCGGAGCTGATCGAGCTCGGCGGGGCGGAGGAGGGTGTCGGGGCGGGCGGACGCCACCCACCGGGTCCCCCCCGTCACCGGGAGCCTCCGGCGGGGGGACTTGGCCTGGCTGAGGAGGCGCACCGAGCCGTCGGGCGCCACCAGGAGCGTCTCCGAGTCCTCGCCGTCCACGCCTCCGCCCACGCCCTCGGCCGTGACCACGGTGAGGTCCTCCGGCCCTCCCTCCTGGAGCCCCGACGTGATGAGCACGCCGGACTTCTCGGAGGGCACCGTCTCCTGGAGGAGGACCGAGGGGTACACGTCGCCCTGCTCGTCCAGGATCTGGCTCCGCCACAGGTAGGCCCGCTCGCTGAAGGGCGACGTCCATACCCGCTTGATGGCGGCGAGGACGTCCTCCACGCTGGTCTGGTTGGCCACCGTGAGGTTCAGCCCCGCGCCGGAGAACTGGGGGAGGTCCTCGACGTTGGTGTCGCTCCGGATGAAGACGCCCCGGCGCACCTCGCCGGCCATCCCCGCCTCCAGCGCGCCCACGATCCGGGCCCGCATCGCCGGGATCCACTCCAGCTTCTCGATGGCCTCCCGGACCCACGCCAGCCGCTGGAGCATGAACGCGTTCACCTCCGTGTCGTCGGCGCCCGCCGCCCGCATCTGGGCGGCGTGGGCGTAGGCGGCCCGGAGCTCCTCGAGCACGGTGCCCTCCCTCCCACCCCACGGGCGGTCGGCGTGGCGGACGAACATGCCGAAGGGGAGGGCCACCCCCCGGCTCACCCGCCCGGGGAAGTCGGCGGCGAGCTGCCCCAGGTTGGCGGCCTTGGGCCCCACCGTCACCCCCGAGGCCTCGGAGCGCAACTCGGCCAGCGGGACCGGGTCGGCGTGCTCCAGGTCCAGCCGGGAGGTGTCCAGGTGGTACTTCTCCACCTGGGCGGGCTGCCCCGACGCCACCAGCGCACGCTCGTCGTCGGTGAGGGCGTCGGGCCACTTGAGGAGCACGCGCCCCAGGGGCGAGACGGCGTAGAAGACCTCCCGGCCGTCGGCCTCCTCCAGGCGCTCCAGGTGGGAGGGGTCCAGCGCGGCGTTGGGGATCCCCAGGTTCCGGGCCAGCAGCTGGACGTGGGAGAGGAGGTTGCCCTCGTCCAGCGTGAGCACCCCCGCCACGGGGTGGAGCTCGGCCGGGGTCTCGGGCAGGGCGTAGATCGTGCGTGCGTCCACCTCGTCGTGGACGTCGCGGAGGACGTTGAATGTACGCTGGGCCACGCCCGGGTTCAGGCCCCGGACGCCGGTGCCCACGCGGGCACCCAGGACTTCGTGGGACGAGCCCAGGACCGCGTCGGCGTCGCCCTGGAGCGCGTCCAGCGTGCGCGAGAGCGGCAGGAGCACCGAACCCCGGAGCAGGGCGTCGGCGAGGCCGGCGGCCTTGGGCTCCACCGGCGCGTACCGGTCCACCACGGGCTGGAACGTCCCCCGCACCGATCCCCGGGCCCAATCCAGGCTTCGGGCCAGGCTCCCCAGGCGGGTCTTGTAATCCAGAGCGCCCACCTCTCCCTCGGCGCGCAGGCCGGCGAGCTGGCCGGCGAGCGTGGCGCGCTCTCGGCCCGAGAGGAGCCCGGCGCCGTAGGCCAGGTCGAAGGCGCGCCCCAGGCGGTCCAGCGCGGCGGTCCGGCTGGGGGGCGGCGTCGCCGCCTCTTCCAGCGCCAGCACGAAGGCCCGCTCCTGGAGGCTGAGCTGGAGGTCCAGGAGGTCCAGGGCCAGCCTGCCCCGCCCGGCGGACTCGGCGGCGGCCCGGACCCTGGGGGCGAGACCGCTCAGGGCGACGAGGGCTTCGCCGGCGCCGGCGCCGGCCAGGATTCCGCGCGCCCGGGCGATCTCCTCCGCCAGCTCGGGGGGAACCACGCGCTCGTAGGCCTGGAGCGCCGCCAGCGCCCGGGTGGGGTCGTACTGGCGGCGGAGGAGGTCGCGCAGCTCGACGAGCTTGTCCGCCGCGGGGGCGTCGGCCGCGCGTCCGGCGATGAACCGCTCCACCGCCCCGATGTCGTCGGAGGAAGGCACCGAGTGGATCTTCACGCGGATGCGCATGAAGCGGGCGTCCGCCTCGGCGATCTCGGTGGCCAGCCCGCGGATGCGGTCCATGGTCCGGTCCCCGCCCAGGTGGGGGTGGGGGACGGCGGCGGCGAGGCGCACGGCCAGGAGGTAGTTCCCCCGGAGCCACGCGGCGTCGCCCAGGAGCCGCTCCAGGTGGCTCCGACCCTGGGCCTCCTCGTTCTCGATCTGGCGGGCGCCCCGGTAGTACTGGGCGCGGCGGAGCACCCACCCGTCGTCCACGCCCACCAGGTAGTGCTCCATGACCAGCTCGCGGAGGCGGTACCCGGCGTTGGCGGTGTCGGCGAAGTCCTCGTACGGCGTGGCCTGGAGGATGGTGCCCACGTGATAGCCCAGCGCCGCCAGGCGAAGGGCCGCGGGGCCGTACTCGGCGTGCTGCACGCCGCCCCCCCGCTCCCGGCAGGGGGTGCCCCCGGGAGGGAGCACCGCGCCGTCGGCGCAGAACCACCGGATGCGCAGGTACGGCCCCCGCTCGTCGGCCTTCATGGCCGCCAGCGCCGCGCGGACCTCCTCCGCCACGGCGGGGGTGGGGGCGGGCGGATGGGCCTGCTGGGCCGCCGCCGCCCCGGGGAGGAGGAGCGACACCAGGGCGACGAGGGCGGCGCGGCGCGAGGTGGTCCTGGGGTGCATGGGCCGTTCGGTTGCGTGGAGCCGGGGTGGCCGATGTGCCCACCCTAATGGCACATTGGCGCGTTGGCGAGCTTGATTCTACCCACGAAAGGCCGCGAGGATCGTGCCCCAGAGGCTCCTGGAGGGAGGCGCCGACGCCTACCGCCGCTTGAACCGCCTGTCTCTCAGGCTGTTCGGCCTCGTGGCCCGCGTCCGGCCCGACGAGCGGCGCGACGCCCTCGGCGCGTTCCTCACCCTCTTCGGCTTCCTGGCGGGGCACGCGCTCCTCGAGACGGCCCGCGACGCCCTCTTCCTGGGGAACCTCCCGGCGCGGCGGCTCCCCTGGGTCTACCTGGCCATCGCCGTCCTGGCGCTGGCCATGGGTCAGCGCGAGCCCCGGGTGGTGCGCAAGGTGTCGACCCGCTCCGAGCTGAGCCGCTGGCTCGTCCTGGCCTCGGGGGTGACGCTGGTCTTCTGGGGGCTGGTGGCCACCGACTGGACCTGGGTCTACTACGCCCTCTACGTGTGGTCCGGCGTCCTGGCCTCCCTGGTGGTGGTGCGCTTCTGGACCGTCCTGGGCAACCGCTTCTCGGTGGCGCAGGCCAAGCGGGTCTTCCCCGTCATCGCGTCGGGGAGCGTGGCCGGCGCCATCGCCGGCTCGGCGCTGGCCAGGGGCCTGGCCGAGGCGCTCCCCGCCCGCCACCTGGTGCTGGCGGCGGCGGTGATCTTCCTGGTGGCCGCCCGGGCCCCGGCGGTGCTGGGCGAGGCCACCCCGGGGGCGGCGCGCCGGCGCCGGGCCAACGGCGAGCTGGGGCGCATCGCCCGCATGATCTGGACGGGGCCGTACCTCCTCCGGGTCACGGCGCTGGTGCTCCTGGCTACGGTGACGTTCACGCTGGTGGACTACGTCTTCAAGAGCGCCGCGGGACGGTACGTCCCCGCCGACCAGCTCGGGGAGTTCTTCGCCAGCGTGTACCTCTCGCTGAACGTGCTGTCCCTGGTGGTGCAGGTGCTGGTGGTGGCGTGGCTCCTGCGCCACGTGGGGCTGGTGATGGCCGTGTCCGTGGTCCCCGCCCTCTTCCTGGTGGCCACGCTGGGCTTTGCGGTGGGGGGCGGGCTGACGCTGGCCCTGGTCCTCAAGGGAGCCGACGGCACCCTGCGCCACTCCCTCTACCGCACCGGCGCCGAGCTCCTCTTCGTGCCCCTCTCCGACCGCCTCAGGCGGCAGGTGAAGGGGACCATCGACGTCCTGGGGCAGCGGGGCGGCCAGGCCCTGGCCTCGGTGCTCATCCTCATGGTGCTCTCCACCACGAGCCGGGAGATCGTCTTCGCGGCGCTGGCGTGCCTGACGTCGGTGGGGTGGCTGGTGGTGGCCCTCGGGCTCCGGGAGCACTACCTGAACCTCTTCCGGGAGACGCTCCACGCCGAGGCGGGAGGGGGGCGGAGCGAGTTCCCCGCCCTGGACATGGCCTCCCTTGAGACGCTGCTCTCGACGCTCAACTCCCCCGACGACCGGCGGGTGGCGGCGGCGCTGGACGTGCTCCGGGAGCAGGGCAAGACCGGCGTGATCCCGGCCCTCATCCTCTACCATCCCTCCCCCATCGTCGTGGAGCGGGCTCTGGAGGTCTTCCTCCTGGGGCGGCGGGAGGACGTGCTCCCCCTCACCGACCGCCTCCTCGGCCACCCCGAGCCCGCGGTGCGGGCGGCGTGCCTGCGGGCCCGCCTGGTGCTGGGTCCGGACCGCGCCTCCTTCGCCCGGGCCGTCTCCGACCCCGACGTGCGGGTGGCCGTCACCGCCCGGGCGGCGTTGGTGGTTTCGGGGCTGGAGGACGACCAAGCGGGGCGCGGGGCCCTGGAGGACGCGGCGGCCCATGGCTCGCGGGAGGCTCGTATCGCTCTGGCGCGTACCCTGCGCGTTCTCCCGCACCCGGCCCTGGAGGACGTCCTCCGCCGCCTCCTGGACGACCCGGAGACCGCCGTGGTGTCCGAGGCGGTGGAGGCGGCGCGGGAGCTCCGGAGCCCGGGGCTGGTCACGCCGCTCCTCCGGCTTCTCACGCGCCGCGCCGTCCGCGAGGAGGCCCGCCACGCGCTGGCGGCCTTCGGCCCCGTGGGCCTGGCCCGGCTCTCCGAGGCGCTGGTGGACCCGGACCTTCCCCACGCCGTGCGCCGGCAGGTCCCGGCGGCCATGGGGCTGGTGGGATCGGCGCAGGCTCCGGACCTGCTCCTGCGGCACCTGCGCAAGGAGCCCGACGGCATGATCCGCTTCAAGGTCCTCCGCGCACTGGGTCGGTGGAAGAACGGACAGCCCGACGTGGCCCTGGACCCCGACCTCCTCCAGGAGGCGCTGGGGCAGGCCCTGGCCACCGGCTTCCGCATCATGGGCTGGCGCCGCCTCCTGCGCCGCGGCGCGGCCCGTGCCCCGGCGCTGGCCACCGAGCTTCACCTGGCGCTGGCCGCGCTCCTCCGCGACAAGCAGGACCACTCGCTGGAGCGGACGTTCCGTCTGCTCAACCTCCAGACCGGGAGCGAGGAGTTCGAGCGCATCTACCGGGGGCTCCACAGCCCGCGGGAGGCCACCCGGGCTGGCAGCCGCGAGCTCCTGGAGCACATGCTCCTCTCCCAGACGCGCGGCCCCCTCCTCACGCTGGTGGACGACCTCTACGTGGACGCCGCCGAGGACGTGTCGCGGGAGGGGTGGCGGGGAGAGGCGGGGGCGCACCGGGCCTACGCCCGTCTTCTCGAGGACCTGCTCCGGTGCGACATGGAGTCGGTGAGCTCGCTGGCCGCGGCCCACGCCGCCGAGCTGGGCTTCGTGGAGCTCCTGGGCGTTCTGGACGCGTGCGTGCGCCTGTCCCCGGACCACGAGATCGTCATGCGGAGGGCGGCACGGGCCCTCCGGGGGGAGGCGGCCTAGATGGCATCGCGCGGCCTCTTCGTCGGCCCCCTCCTCCACCTGCGGACGCTCCCGGCGTTCGAGAGCCTCTCGCCCCTCCACCTCACGCTGCTGGCGCAGGAGGTGGAGGAGGTGGTGGTGGAGCGGGGGATGGTGTTGCTGAGCCCGGATCAGCCTGCACAGGACCTGCACGTGGTGGTGGACGGGCTCGTCGACCTCCGCCGGGGCAACACCCACGGGTCGGTGGGCCCGGGGGAGGCGGTGGGCTTCATGGAGCTCCTGGCCCAGGGGCCCTCGGGCACGGAGGCCCGCGCCCAGGTGGACACCGTCGCCCTGCGCCTGGACGGCGACGCCCTCCGCGAGGTGTGCGAGCGCCACTTCGCCCTCCTCGACGCCCTCATGGCCAACGTGGCCCGGAGGGTGACCGAGAGCCCCGAGGCGCTCCGCGGGGCGGTGCAGGGGGAACCCTCGGCGTGGAGCCACGACCTCCGCAGACCCCTGGACCGGGTGGGGAGGATGCTGGCGCTCTACCGCTCGCCGGTGTTCCCGTCCACGAGCATGGACGCGTTGAGCGAGCTGGCCGGGCACCTGGAGGAGGTGGAGATCCGGGCCGGCGGCCCGCTCTGGCGCGTCGGCGATGCCGCCGACTCCTTCTTCATCGTCTGCTCCGGAACGGTGCAGTACCTGAGTCGCGTCGGCGGGTGGAGCGTGGACGTGGGACCGGGCGGCGTGCCCGGTCTGCCGGGGACCATGGCGCGGAGCCACCGGGCCGTGGAGGCCGAGGCCGTGGACACGGTGGTGGCGCTCCGCATGGGGATCGAGCCCTTCCTGGACATCCTCGAGGACCACTTCGAGATGGCCTACGAGCTCCTGGGCCGGCTGGCCCGGTGCGTTCTCGCGGCGGGGACGCCCTAGCCGCTCACCCCTCCGCGGCGAAGCGGGCGCCGAAGCGCAGGAGCACCGTGCTCACCGGACCCGACCGCGGGATGACCACCATGTACAGCCGGTCGTATTCCGCGTCCGCGATGGGGGAGCCCCCGTCGCCGCCCAGCGCCGCGGCCAGCTCCCCCGTCGTGTTGGAGTGCCCCAGCACCAGGTGGCGCCCGGGCGTGCTCCGCAGACGCGCGGCGAAGCCCGCCAGGTCCCGGGGATCGTAGGTCTCCACCGCCAGCCCCGCGGCCTCCACCAGGGGCGCGCCCGTCTGGCGGGTGCGCTTCAGGTCGGTGGAGTGGACGTGGGTGATGCCCGCGTCGCGCAGCATCTCCGCCAGGAGGGCGGCGCGAGCCTGGCCGTCGGAGGAGATGGGGGGATCGTTGGTCCCGTCCTCGGCCCGCTCCGCGTGTCGGACCAGGTACACCACCACGGGGTCGACGTCGCCGGCGGGGCGGGGCGCCGTGGCGCACCCGGCGAGCAGGAGGGCGAGGAGGAGGGGAGCGGGGCGCATGGCGGTCCGTCGGTGCGGGTGGGTCGGGAAGGGGGGGCAAGGTAGGCGGGGGCCCGGCCCGCCGCTACACGCCCTGGACGGCGCCCAGGACGTCGGTGAGGAGCCACCACGCCGCGGCCCCCGCCACGGCGAAGGGGATGAACCAGCGCAGCCACGCCACCAGGAAGCGGTCCAGCCGGGCGGGGTCGGCGCCGCCTAGCTGGGCCAGGAGGTCGGCGCGCCTCATGCACCACCCCACCGTCACCACCGCCACCACCGCGCCCAACGTCTGCCCGCCCGACCCGAAGGTCAGGTCCCAGGGAACGAAGACGGCCAGGTTCGTCATGGGCGGCAGCGCCAGGAGGAGGGCGGCGACGCCCAGCGTCCACACCGAGCGCCGGCGGCTCCACCCCCACGCGTCGGAGAGCCCGGCCACCAGGACCTCGAAGGCCGCGATCCCCGAGAGGAGCGCCGCGCCCCCCAACGCCCCGTAGAACAGCGTGCCGAAGACCCACCCCGCGGGGAGCCGCTGGAAGAGCTGGGGAAGGGTGGAGAAGAGGAGGCCCGGCCCCGAGGCGGGCTCCATGCCCAGGGCGAAGACGGCGGGGAAGATGGCCAGCCCCGCCAGGAGCCCGGCCAGCGTGTCGCCCGCCACGGTGAGGGCCGCGTCCCCCCTCAGGTCCGTGCCGTCCCGGAGGTACGATCCGTAGGTCACCATGAACGTTCCCCCCAGCGCCAGCGAGAACACCACCTGCCCCAGGGCGGCCAGGGCCACCCCGGCGGTGACGTCGCCGGGGTGGAAGGCGAAGAGCCAGCGCACGCCGGCGCCGGACCCGGGCAGCGTGAGGGAGCGGCCGATGAGGAGGAGGAGCGTCGCGAAGAGGAGGGGGGTGAGGACGCGGCTGGCCCGCTCGATCCCCTGGCGGAGCCCTCGGAGGAGGACGGCGCCCTGGAAGAGGAGGACCAGCGCCGTGCACGTGGCCTGGAGGGCGAACGACGTGGCGGAGACGCCCCGCTCGGGCGGCAGGATCGCGGCGCCGTCGACGGGCCGCCCCAGGGGCGCCAGGAGCTCGGCCAGGCCGTGGTAGAGCACCCAGCCGATGGCGTTGTCGTAGTAGGCCACCGCCGCCAGCACCACGAAGCCCAGGAGCCACCCCACGGCCCTCCCCGCCGGGAGCCCCGCGGCCTCGAAGGCGCCCAGCGTCCCGCGGCGCGTGTGGCGTCCCAGGGACCACTCGGCCATGAGCGCCGGCACGCCCACCAGGAGGGCGATGGCCACGTAGAGGAGGACGAAGGCCGCGCCGCCGTAGCGCCCCACCATGTACGGGAAGCGCCACACGTTCCCCAGCCCCACGGCCACCCCGATCATGGTGGCCAGCACCCCCACGCGGGAGGTGAAGGTCTCCCGGGCCGTCACGGGGCTGTCATGGCGCGGCGTTGGCCAGCACGTCGGCCAGGGCGTCCAGCGCCCGGTCCACGTCGTCCAGGGTGTTGAAGAAGTGGGGCGCCAGGCGGAGCGCCGGACCCCGGGCGGAGGCGATGATCCCCCGGGCCTTCAGAGCGATCTCGACGGCGTGGCCGTCGGCGCAGCGGAAGGCGGTGGTGGGCGCCTTCTGCTCCGTGTCCGCGGGACCGAGGATCTCGAGCCCCCGGGCTCGGCCTCCCTCCATCAGGCGCCGGCTCAGCGTGCGGGTCCAGGCGCCCACGGCGTCGAGACCGATCTCCCGCAGCCACGCCACGGCCGCCCGGGCCACGTACGCCTCCAGGACCGGGGGCGTGCCCACGTCCAGGCGGCGGGCGCCGTCGGCCCAGTCCAAGCGGGGGTCGAAGGCGAAGGGGTCCTTGCGTCCGAACCACCCGGTGAGCGCCGGGCGGAGCTGGTCGGCCAGCCCGGGGCGCACCCAGAGGAAGGCGATCCCCGGGATCCCCAGGAGGAACTTGAGCGTCCCCGACGCCACGAAGTCGGCGCCGGAGGCGGGGGCGTCGAAGGGCTCGGTGCCCAGGCACTGGTAGGCGTCCACGTAGAGGAGCGCGCCTCGGTCGTGGGCGAGGGCGGCCAGCGCCGGTATGTCCTGCTTCCGCCCGTTCTGGAACCAGGCGTGGGCGGCGGAGACGAGGAGCGTGGTGTCGTCCACCGCGTCGGCGTAGTCCTCGGCCTCGAGGGTACCGTCTTCGCGGACGGGGACGGTGGCCACCTCGGCGCCGAAGCGCTCCTGGGCGCGCCACACCTGGGCCACGGTGGGGAACTCCATGCCGCTCACCACCACGCCGTAGCGCCGCCCCGTGTAGTCCAGTCCCGTGGCCAGGCTCGCCGTGGCCTGGGACACCGAGCCCGCCACCGCCACGTCCTCGGGGCGGGCGCCGATGAGGGCGGCGAACGTGCCCCGGGCCGCCTCCACCTCGCCGATCCACCGGTCCCAGTCCATGCCGTCCCGGGCCCACGAGTCCAGGTACGCCTCGGCGGCGGCGCGGGTGACGTGGGATTGGGGCGCCTGGGAGCAGGCGTTCATGGGGACGTGCGTCGCCAGGATGGGGATGCGGCGGCGCACGGCGTCCAGGTCGAAGGGTGGGGTGGGCGTCATGCGGCACCATACCGTCCGGAGGGGGTCGGGGCGAGGGCGCGGGGGGAGAGACCGGCCGCTTGACGGGCCGGGGGAGGGATGGCATGCTTGAGGAGCGTAGTTGAGAATGAATCTCAATCCCGATCCAGCATGTCCCGCTTCCCACGCCGTGCGGTCGCCTTGGCCGTCCTTCCCGCCCTTGCCGCGTGCGCCGCCTCGTCCGCTCCGCCCGCGCGGGCCCCGACGGCGCCCCCGACGGCGCCGGATGTCCACACCCCCCGACCCGGCGTCCTCGTCATGGCCCACGGAGGGGCGCCGGAATGGAACGCCGCCGTGGCCCGGGCGGTGGAGCCCCTGCGCGCGCGCCTCCCCGTGGCCCTCGCGCTGGGGATGGCCGACCCCCGCACCCTGCAGGCCGCGCTGGACAGCCTCGGGGAGTCGGGCGTGGAGCGCGTCGCCGTGGTGCGGCTCTTCATGTCCGGCGAGTCGTTCCTCCACCAGACAGAGTACCTCCTCGGGCTGCGGGGCGACCCGCCCGCCGAACCCATGCTCCACCACGGCGGGGGCGGCGCGGGGCAACACGGCGAGCTCCACCCTCTGCGCCATGGGATGGAGGTCCTCCTGAGCCGCGACGGCCTGGGGGCCTCGGCCCTGGCCGGGGCCATCCTGGTGGATCGGGCCGACGGCGCCAGCAGGGATCCAGGTAGGGAGCGCGTCCTCCTCGTGGCCCACGGCATGGGGGACGAGGGAGAGAACGGCCGTGTGCTGGCGTGGATGGAGGAGTCGGCAGGGGAGCTGAGGGCGCGGGGGTTCCAGGACGTGCATACCGCCACCCTCCGGGAGGACTGGCCGGAGGCCCGGGCCGTGGCCGAGGCGGAGATCCGCGCCTGGGTGCGGGGCGCCGCCGACGGGGGGGCCCGGGTCATCGTGGTGCCCTTCCGGCTGTCGGGGTTCGGCCCCTATGCCCAGGTCCTGGAGGGGCTGCCCTACGTCCCTACCGAGGGGCTGCTACCCCACGACCTGGTGAGCCGTTGGCTGGAGGAGCAAGCCGCGAGGCTCCTCTGCCCTGGAGGGGACGGGGAGGGCCTCCCGTGCGCCGCGGCCGCACCCGACCGTTGAACCCGGGTGCCCCGCGCGGGTATCCTAGGTGCGAGCGTGCGAGTGAGGATCGCCGGCGGGGCTTGCCCCGTCGGAGGAAAGTCCGAGCTCCGCAGGGCAGGGTGCCGGGTAACGCCCGGGCGCCGTGAGGCGACGGAAAGTGCCACAGAGAGCAGACCGCCGATGGCCGCCGCGAGGCGGCACAGGCAAGGGTGAAAGGGTGCGGTAAGAGCGCACCGGGCCCCTGGCGACAGGGGTCGCATGGTAAACCCCACCCGGAGCAAGGCCATGTAGGGGACGAGGGGCTGCCCGCCCCGCCCGAGTCCCGGGTAGGCCGCACGAGGCCGTCGGCAACGGCGGCCCCAGATGAATGATCCTCCCCCCGCGAGGGGGACAGAACTCGGCTTATTCCGCGCGCTCGCTCCATCCGCGCCCGTCGCCACACGGCGGCGGGCGCGGACCCGTTTCGGGCTTGACCCGAAGCGGGGTTTGACGATGTTACTGGTCTGCCCGGCCCTGTGTCGGGCACGCGCGCGCCCGTAGCTCAGATGGATAGAGCGCATGCCTCCGGAGCATGAGGTCAGAGGTTCGAATCCTCTCGGGCGCACTGGCCGCAACTCGTTGCCCCACTTGGCCTTTCGGTTAAGTGGGGCTTCGTCTGCCTACCCCTCCGCTCGCAATTGGTGGTCGTAATTGGGCCCGCGCGGCGGGGTTTCAGACCCCTCTGTGGGCAGACCCAAGGCGTCTCTCATGTCCGCCACGGAGACCTCATCGTAGGTCTCGCGCAGCATGTCCCAAGTGGTTCCTGCCAGTGCCTCCTGCACCTTCGGCGGCAACCTTCGGAACTCTGGGTCCCGAACTCCGGCCCTCTTCTCCGAGTGGAAGCCGACGCCCTGGAGGGCGCGCTTCAGGCCCGGCCGGTCACCATCGGGCGTCGCCCGGAGCAGGCTGGCCTTCGCCCTTCGAAGCCACGTCTGGAACGTGTCTCGCGAGGTGGCTTTGGCTGGGTCTTCCGCTGCCGGGAAGACGGGGGTGTCCCCGATGCCTCTCGACGGCGAGCTCCGGAGGGCGGCCACTGCTGCTTGGGTCAGCGGCGTTCGGGCCTGCCGCCTCGCCTTGTCGGCTTCCTTCCTCCAGGTCACCACCCATGCTTCCTGGTCGATGTCCGACCACCGGAGCTGGCGAATGGCGTTGTTCCGCCGCCGTGTCTCTCGCTGGAGGATCAAGGCGAGGCTGAACTGCCAGCTCGGCGCGTGGGCGATCAGCCCCTCCCGCACCGCGGCGGTCATCGACGGGCGATGCGGACTCCGCTCCCGGGGCATCTCCCACCGCTGAGACCGTCGAAGGTCGGCGCTCCACGGGTTGCGGCGGAGCAGGGGGGTGCCGCTCCCCCAGTTCAGCACGGCTACCAAGAACTTCAGGTCGTACTGAATCGCCCGATCCCTCACCGGGCCGCTGGAACCAGGTATTCTCCCCCGGCGCCGCCACTCGATGAAGCGATCCCAATCGATGCGGTCCAACGAGACGGGGTCTCGTCCCGGTCGCCGCTCCTCTTCCGGCTGACCGTCGAAGAACGCGAGCCAGAGCCGACTTGCTCTCCGGTCGTGACCTCGGGCTCCCTTTCCCTTCGTTGGCGTCACCTCCTTCTGGTATCGGAGGAGGAGGCTCCTGAGTGTCACCGCCTGGGGGTCTTCCTGAACGACGAGCTCCGCGAACTTCGCGGCCAGCTCATCGGCCTTGGCTTTCGCTTCGGCGGGATCCGAGATGCCCGACAACAGGTTCGCGCGCCTCCGGACACGTCCATCCGCCTCGACCTCTCGCCACTCCAGGTAGAACTTCCCGTCGCGGGCGTGCTTGAAGGCACGCACCCAGTTCCGGCCCCTCTCTCCGGCGTTGTAGGACCAGTGCTTCTTTCGTCGCTTCGAGCTCATTGCTGGCTCCCGTTTGCGACGGCACGGGCAAGCTGCGCACGCGATGATGCCACCTGGGCGGGCGCACACGCAACGCTGTAGCCTGGCTTGCGCGGGAGGTGAGCCCGGAGGATCAGGGGCGCCCCGGGAGACGACGCGTTCGGAATCACACCCTCACGGATCAGCCTGAGGAGATGACGTCGCGTGTAGCCGCTCTCGACCTCGGCTTCGTCCAAGGTGAGTGGCTCCATCGCGGATCCGCGCAAGGCCATCTCCATCAGCTCGGCTGCCCGCTCCCAAGCGTGCGCAGGCTGCTCCGCCGCGGCGTCTTCGCGGAGGCGCGCGGCCTTTTCACGAAAGAGGGCCGGCAGCTCTGAGAGGCGCGGGGACGCGGACACCTGCGGCACCGTCAGTGGGCAAGCGCGGGGGTCGGCATGAACCCGATCAGCACCAGGGTCCCGCGCGCGGGCCAGTAGCGGAGGCCGGCCCGTCGCGCGTCCTCAAGCTGCTGATGAGTCCAGGTGGACTCGGTCACCAGCCGCTCGATGAGCTGGTCCGAGAGCGCCACGGTGTGGGAACCGAGGCTCGCGACTGGGCTCGGCTGAGCTTGTCGCAAACGGCGACGGCGAGTACGTTTTCTCATACGATTCTCCGTTGTTCTGCCGCCTCGTGGGAACCCTGGCAGGTTCATCCCGCGAGGCGGCTTTCGTTCAGGGGAGCACGGGCCTACACCTCGTCCTCGTTGTCTCCGTCCCACTCCTCATCGTCGTCGTCCCCACCGCCATCGGCGGACTGCGCGCGCCGCTCCACCAGGTGGTCGACCCACGAGTCTTCGTCGAAGAGCTGCACTTCGCACCCGGGGTTGGGGCAGAACACGCCCTTCACCGACTCGTCTCGGGAGGAAGAGAAGAACCCCTCGCCCTCCACCGTGAGCTGGCGGACCTCGAGCGTGTCGATGTCGGCCAAGGAGACGACGGTGCGGCATCCGGGACAGACCACCAGATCCACCGGTGAGATGTTCTCGATTCGGTAGGGGGCCAAGGCCCCGCTTTCCGGGCTATCCATGTGCTGCACGCTCCAGGAGAGGGTGGGAGACACGACCGGGACGCTGGGCACTAGCTGTGGGGGACCCGCGCCGGGGCCAAGTCACGCGTCGGAACAGCCGTTCGATGCCCTCGTCCTTGCGCACAAACAACTGGGCACCGCACGGGAGGCAGGAGATGTACGGCTTCCCGCGCCGATCGACGCGGACGCCGAGTTCACTCCCGCAGACGGGGCAGTGAAGCCGGGCCTTGGAGAACCGAGCCGAGTTCTCTTCGATCCGGGCAACCGTCCGGGCGCTGGGTGTGCGAGCCACCGTGGGGGGACCTCCGTCTCCGATGTGACCGGCGCCCCCGTTGGCGCCGCGTCGTGCCCGTAGAGAACCCGAAGACCCTGTGGGATGTCAAGAGGGCCCGATTCCCTAAGTGACGTCTCCACAAGTAATTCCCGTTGAATTGCCCGGTCGAATCCCCTATAGGCCGATTCCCTTAGGGAATTGCGAAAAGCGGGTCGTGCGCATTTCCTTGCTTTCGGGGGGTTCCGTCGCCAATGGCAAGGAGCAGATGGGTCGGTGAAGGCGCGCGGCAACGTCGGGGACAGCTGGGGCACCGGGCTGGAGCGAGAGAGGTTCGAGGAGTATCTCGCGTTCGGCCGAGGGGTTGAGGGGGCAGCCCGGGCGCGGTACCTGCACGCGGTCGATCGCTTTCACGAGTACGTCCGCCGCTGGCGAGGGGGGGGTGGAGGCTTCTCTCGGCCGAACCTCCGCCAGTACCTGGCGTTCCTGAAGAAACAGGGGCTGGCGCCCGCGACGGCGAGGGGGCACTTCACCGGCCTCCGAGCGTACGGTGACTTCCTCGTGGAGGAGGGTCGCACGGCAGACAACGCCGCGGAGACCGTGTTGCTGCCGCGGAGGGCACAGCGCCTTCCGAAGGTCCTCTCCCACTACGCCGTGGCTGAGCTTCTCCGGAAGGGCGTAGAAAACGGGGACCGGCCCGGAGGTCTACGGGACATCGCCCTTCTGGAGTTCCTGTACGCCACCGGAGTCCGTTCAGCGGAGGCGCGGGCCCTGCGCCTGCGAGACCTCAACCTGGACGAGGGGTGGGCCGTGGTGCATGGGAAGGGGCTCAAGGATCGGCTCGTGTTCTTTCACGAACAGTCGGCAAAGGCGCTCCGCTCCTACCTGCTCAGCGGGCGGCCCCAGCTCCTGGGCCTCCGCAGCTCGGACCATGTGTTCCTCAACGCCAGGGGGGCTGCTCTCAGCAAGATGGCCGTCTGGACCATCGTGACGGAGGCTGGGGAAAGAGCTGGCCTCGGCAGGAGCGTTAGCCCCCACGTGCTCCGACACACCTTCGCAACCCACATGGTGGAGGGAGGGGCTGACCTGGTGAGCCTTGCCCGGCTTCTGGGCCACGCTGACCTGAGCACGCTGGAGGTGTACGTGCACCTCTCGCAGACGCATCTCCGGAGGGCGATGCGGCGGCACCCGAGGAATACGTCCCCGGCTACGACCCCGATGAGCTGACTGGGCTGCGACCCGCCGATCCCGATTGAGCCGTCCCCGCGCGTGGTGCCGCTGGCCAGGAGAACAGCGGGGGCGGCGTGCCGGGCCGGTGACGTCCACTCCACCGGCGAGGGATTGGAGGGGCCAAGAGGTCCGCCCCTCGGGCCGGTCCGATCTTCCGGACCCCCGAGGGGCGGTGGGTGGAACCTCCGTGTCGGCTATCCGCCGACGATTCCAACATAGGCCGTGCGACCGACTGGCGGCAAGCGTCGGACCAACCGGACGCTTGTTCTTTGGATTCATGCTGGCGCATTATTGCCGCCCCCCCCCCGGGTTCCCCTTGCCGCGAATCCACCCGCACCGGGACTCCGAGAATGCAGCCGGTAAACCTCATTGCGGCGGCCCTGATTACCCAGGTCTCCTTGATTCTGATCGTCGCCGTGGGCAGCTACTCGCTGCATCTCTACGACCTGAATCAGACAGTGTCTCCCGCATACCGATGGAGTGGGTTGTCCTGGCGGATCTTCGCTATGGCCTTCCTCACGCTCGCACTCCTGATGACCTCTGATGAGTTCGGTGGCCTCTGGGGTCCCATCTTCAACGTCGCACCTGAGCGACTGATTCCGTGGTCAACGGCGATTCTGCTCGCCTTCCTCCTGGACATCCTCCTCGTTTCCTACCTCGTGTGGATTAGTGGAGGCGCAAAGGGGAGCCCGTTTAGCCCGCTGTTCTTCATCCTTCCGGCGTTGGCCCTCTTCCTTCGGGAGCCAGCGGGACATGTGATCGGGTATTTCAGCCTGATCTGCGTCGGCTTCTCGCTCAACATGCGGGTTACTGAGACACTCGGCATTGCGACTCAGGCGCGGGCAGTCGAGGCGAGGACTGTCAGCGGGCTTCCCAACTTCGCGTATTGGTGGGTGGCCATCAGCTCCTTCAGCCTTGCGACCCTCGTGGGCTATATCACGCGACCCGCCTAGGGGGAGGTGAGGGTCGGGAAGGCGGCATCAATCCACGGGGGAGCAGCTGGCTTCCGAGTCACGCCGAAGTGGGGGGAGAGAATGAGGCCCGGCAGGCACGAGAGAGCGCCTGCCGGGCCTCGAATCACAACACCAGAGTAGCTCGGTGCTGGGCTTGGCGGCGGTACACTACCCAATCATTTCGACCCACGCAAGCCCATTCAGGCAGGTTCCCGAGACCCCTACATCTGGGTCGTACGGGTGACCGTAGCCCCTACATGTCGTAGTTACGGGATTGAAAAAGCCGTCCGGCGGACTACTTTGGGAACACTCAAGGGTGCTCTTCGCAGGAGTCGGGGCTGGGCTTGGCAGCTTTCCTCGCTCTCGCGGTGCACCGCCGTGATACTCCCTTCAAGGAGCGAGGTGGCCTATGGGACACCGCCAGTACCCGAGGATTTCGCTTTTCCCCTTGGCTGAGTACGTGCATGCCTCAGCCCCACGCCGTCGCCGGATCATCGAAGGCCAGGCGAACCCCCGTGGTGAGGTTGTCCCGCTCTACCGCTTGATCCGACCGGTGGCTAGCCGGTTCCTTCGCTCTGGCGGCCGGGACCGTGGGATCGTCGATCGGGCGATCCTTAGGCTGGAGGCGCTTACCCCCGCATCCAAGTGGGGGGAGTCCGACCTCCGGAACTCGGTTGCCGTCCTACGGCACCTGCCGGCAGTGAAGGGCCTCAACCTGGGGGAGAAGGTCACCGGAACGAGGCGTGACGGGAGCATTTCGCTCGGGGGTACGACGGTCAGCGTGAATCCGACAGTTGCGGTGTATGGGAGCGTGGGCCTAGGCGCTGTGGCGCTGCACCTCTCCAAGAGCCGCCCTCTGCGCGACGACGTGGGGGCGACGGCCGCGACTATCTTGCGCTGGTTTGTGGCGCAGCGGTTGGGGTTAACGCTCGACGAGGTTCCCCACGGGCTATGCCAGGTCGTCGACGTGTGGCGGGAGAGGACGTTCCAGGCTCCCCCGGCGTACAAGACGCGGATGCGCCTGGTGGAGGCCTCTTGCCGGGAGATTGCCACGGCGTGGCCGTACAGGGATACCTCGGGCTACGCGGCACCCTAGTCGAAGGTGACCGGCCCCGGTGTGAGAGCGGGCCGCCGCTGGCGGGGGGCGCGTTGGGCCGAATTGCCCAACGTGACCCCGGCCAGCGCCAGGTGACCGGAAAAAGAAGTCAGGGTGGCGGCTGAGCGTGCGTGGCCGGGTGCCATGCACCTCCCCCATCGAAGGCTCTCTTAAGCAGTCCCGGCCCCACGATGGCCCCAGCGTGTGCACCCGCGCCGCACGTGGGGCACGTGAGGCCCTCGACTTCCGGCGCGTAGTCCGGATCTTCCAGCGTCTCCTGAACCTGCCCGTAGAACACCCCCCATGCGGCGAGCCGGCGGCTTCCTTCGAAGGCGTACTCTACGGCGGCTACCGCTCGGAATGTGTCCTGGGTCGTGTCCAGGTTCGGCTTCGTCGCGTACTTGAGGACCTCCACGACGCCGGCGCGGAGCACGTCGTCGGCAGTGGGTCGCACCCCTTCGGCCTTCAGCCTGGCCATCTTCCGACAGGAGATCCTCACCTTCCGGATGTCCACAACATGAGAGTCGCCGGTCAGCCGCCGCCACCGCTCAGAGAGGTCCGCCTGCGGCCAGTAGTGGCCATAGACCAGGAGATGGGCGTGTACCATCCCGCCGCTGGCCGGAGCAGCCCTCGGGGAGACCTCCAGCCCCATGATGGCGCCGACCCCCGCATCGTCGGCCCGCACACCGTCGCGCTGGTAGCTGCCCCAGGTCTCATCCCACAGTGCCTTGGCGAGCCGACGCGTGGAGGTCACCTGAGCTCGGAGGCGATGGGCGTCATACCCTCCCGGATTGTGCCTGGTTAGTGTGACGAGGCGCCAGCCAACGCCGGGGGGAGTCGATGTTGGGAGCGCCCCCGGGCGCCAACCTCCTCCAGCTCGTACGACCGGCGGGAGGTGATCTACAACGCGTCGGAGCACTGCGCCGTATTGGCGGGCGACGAGGCGGCTTCGGTCCCGTGCGCACTCCGGACAGACCCGCAGATGGCAGCGGAGCGGTACGAAGAGGGCGCCGTCCGCCTGATGGATGCACTCGCGGACCACTTCCACGGCCCCCCGGCGGCAGAGCGCGAAGCGCTCCGCCTTCGCCTGGGCCTGTGGCCACCCTCCAATCTCCTGGCTGGTGGCTCGAAGGGCCCATGTCACGCCCCGTCGCCACGGGCTCAGCGCCGTAAGTGATTGGTGTGTATCGCTATGGACAGTTGTTTCTCTGTATGAACTGAAGTAGGACGGGCCCGGGCTGGGTCGATGAGGTTGAAGGCGTCGTGCGTGGAGCCCGCGGGCCATCTGGCGGGCCGTGCGTAGGAGCCGCTGCGTCTGGACGCTCGACACGCTATGCCTCCGTGGGCCGCGAGCGGCTCCAGGAGGGCCGCTGAGGCGCGGGGGTGCCCCGCTCCCGCCGGTGGGAGCCTCGGCGGTGCGGCGTGCGCCAGGCGGCGCCGCCTGGGCCTTCAGGCGGTGCCGAGGCGTCCGGATGTCTTTCGGTTGGGGCTCCCATCGCTCGCAATAGCGGTCGCAATGGGAGGGGCGCAGACTGGGTTTCCGGCGGCGAGGGGGGTGCGCAGCCTGCCCGCGCCGTCGGTGGATTCCCGTTGTCCTGGTTGCAGCCTGTCGCCTCAGGGGCTCAGTGCCTCGCGCCTCCGGAGCATGAGGTCAGAGGTTCGAATCCTCTCGGGCGCATCGAGGTCGGCCGGGGTCCCAAGGGGGCCCCGGCCTTTCTGTTTGGTCGGAGGATTCGGACCTCTGACCGAACCTGGGTGGCGGTTCAGAGGTTCGACCCGAGCGTCATGCCGACGATCGAAGACCGACCAGGTCGTTCGCGAGGGCAGCGAGGATGGGCAAAGCCCACCGCAGCTGAATCCTCTCGGGCGCACTTGAAGCCGGGGTCCCACCGGGGCCCCGGCTTCTTCATTTCGGGCGGTATTCGAACCTCTGACCGAACCGAGATGGTGGTTCAGAGGTTCGACCCGATGCGTCGTTGCGGTGGTCTCAGAGCGACCAGGTCGTTCGCGAGGGGAGACCACACGGTGCGTTGCTCAAGAGCACCGAGAGCCTCGCTCCAAACCTGGCACCAACCTACCGGTCTTGAGCCCCCTCCTATTGGCCGCCGGATCGAACCACGTACGTGGACAGCGCGAAGTTGGAGGACAGAGTCCACTCCACATGGTCCCCGCGTGCGGCGGGGATCCACTCCGACACATACGCATCCCTGGATCCAATCGGGTCGGCTATGAGTCGGACACCATCCGTACTCAGGAGGGAACTGGGAACCTGAAAGGTCCCCTCCTGCTGCGATCCCACCGAACCGAGCGAGTATCGCCAGGAGTCCAGCAGCAGGTACACGCGCACGTCTTGAAAGCTGCGATTCAGTACAGTGACAGACGGACCCCTTAGCGCTGCCCGCGCGTCCACGAATGGGGACGCGCCCGACCGAGACGCAGAACAAGCCTGGAGTGGGAGCACTGCAGCGAGCAGCGCAAGGAATCCGAGGTGGGACATTCCCCGCGGAGTGGGGCGCATGGAAGACCTCCGGAAGACGGTTTAGCCATCCCTCGCACCTCAGGATTTCTTTGTGTGATCGGGGCACGAGGCCTACGGTTCGCACAGTAGGCGCCCCCCGACTGCTGAGTGTGTTCCCGCCGTTACGGCCCGCGGTAACGCTGCGGTAACGACTGAGGCACGGCCGAGTTGGCGCGGGGGAACGGCACCGCCGTTGGTTCGGTACATGCCCAGCCCCAGCGCCTCGCCCTCCTGGCATACCTCGCGGTGGCCAGACCCGTGGGATTCCGCCGCCGCGACCACCTCCTGGCGACCTTCTGGCCGGAAACGGACGCGGAGCACGCACGCGACGAGCTGCGTCGGTCGATCCATTTCATACGTCAATCGCTGGGCCATGAGGTGATCCCGTCCCGCAGCGACGAGGAAGTCGGTGTCGACTCCGAGAGGCTCACCGTCAACTCCCTGGAGTTCGAGGCACTCGTCCGCGCCGGCGAGACATCCGCGGCTTTACAGCACGACCGCGGCCAGTTCCTGGACGGTCTTCACGTGCCAGGCGTGCCTGATCTCGAGCGCTGGCTCGACGACGAGCGAGCCAGCATTTCCGTGGCGACGGAGCTACACCGCGACTAACTTCCGGAAGTTCACGTCCAAGACCCTCTCCTGTCTCGCCGTTTCGTAGATCTCCCCCGGCGAGGGGATGTGTACGTGACGTTCGAAGGGCACCTCATGTACGTGCTTCGGACCCTCGGTACGCTGGACCTCGGCACCAGCGAAGGAGACCGGGTCGTCTCGGTTCTCTCTCAGCCCAAGCGCCTTGCCTTGCTGGTGTACCTGGCCGTGGCCAGGCCAAGGGGGTTCCACCGACGGGACACAATATTGGGGTTGTTCTGGCCGGAACTCGACCACAAGCACGCCCGCGCCGCTCTGCGGAGCTCTCTCCACTTCCTGCGCGGCGCTCTGACACAGGAGACGCTGCTGAATCGCGGGGCCGGAGAGGTGAGTCTCGACCTGGCGCTGCTCCGCACCGACGTGGCCGACTTCGAAGCCGCGTTTGCCGCGGGAGAGGCGGGCAACGCCCTGGACCTCTACGGCGGGGATTTCCTCAAAGGGTTCTTCCTGTCCGACTGCCCGGCCTTCGAGCAGTGGGTGGAAGTGGAGCGGCAGCGGTTGCGGGAAGCGGCCGCCGAGGCGGGCTGGGTGGCGGCCCGGGAGCGCATCGAAGCTGGGGAACTCACCCACGCCGAGCGCCTCGCCCAGAGGGCCTTGGAGCTCGTGCCCACCGACGAGAGCGCGGTTCGGTCCTTCATCCTGCAGCTTGCCGAGGCCGGAGACCGGGCGGCGGCGCTCCGTTTCCACGAAAAGTTCGCGAGTCTGCTGGACGCGGAGCTCGAGGTCGAGCCGTCGGTGGAAACCCGGGCCGTTGTTGACCGGATCCTGGCAGAGGAGGGCGGGAGCACGGGGGCGGCCTTGGAGAAGCCCGCGGTCGCCCGGCAGAGGCGGTCGGCGGAGCCCGGGGCGCCGGCGGGCGCGCCGCCGCCCCCGCGGCGGCCGGCCCAGCCCGGCGTGCGTCGGTGGCTCGCAGGGTTCGCTGCGGTCGCAGTGGTCGCCGTGGCCGGTGCCATCACGATGCGCCGCTGGGGCGACGATGGCGGCCGACCGGGGGGCGCCGGTACGGTCGCAGAGCAGGACCAACCCGCCCGGATCGTGGTCGTGCCGCTCCAGGACCAGGGCAGAGACGAGCAAGTCGCGCTCTGGGGCGACCTCGCCGCCAGGGGCATCCTGCTGGCAATCGAGCGGGCCGGACTCGATGTCGTCCCCTTGCCGGTGGTGAAGGCGGCGTTGGCGTCGGATCCTTCGGGGCGTACCGTCGCCGCGGCGACCGGCGCCACGCACGTGCTGACGTTCACCATCACCACGTCGAACGACGACCTTCGCATGGATCTCAGGGTCGGCGCGCGCGACGGCTCGGTGAGCCGAACACTGGACCCGATCACGGGCACAGCGGAGGCCATCGAAGCGGTGATGGAGATCGTGGCGACGCGGGCGGCAGCGGCAGCGGCGGCGGTCACCGACAGGGAGCACCCTTTGGGCAGAGTTGAAACGCTGCCCCCGACGATCGACGCCCTGCACCGCGTCCACGAGGCCGCCGACCTCATGCTCTGCGAGGAAGATTGGCAAGGCGTCGTCGACCTTCTCCAGCCGGTCCTCGAGGAGTACCCGGCGTACGTACCGGCGCACATGTGGACGGTGGCGGCGTCCAGCAACCTGAGCGGCCCCGCCTTTGCCGCCGCCCTCGATCGTCTCCGCCCCCTCGTAGGGCGCATGACCCCCTTCGAACGGGCCTGGGTCGAGATGTGGACGGTGCCCACCGCCGGCGGCAGGATCCGCGCCGCCGAGGCCGCGTTCGCCATCGATCCCACCTCGCAGGGGTACATCCTGGCCGCCAACTCAATGGGCGCCAACCGCCTCGACCTGGCGCTGAAGGGGCTGGAGTCCTTCCGCGTGATACCCCATTGTCCGTGGATCCCCTACTGGATAGCGCGGACCGCGATCCACCATCTCCGGGGCGAATACTCTGAAGAACTCCGATGGGCCCGGGACGGGCTGTCGAGTCTGGACAAGCTGCCCCCGGGGAGGCGCCTCCGGAACACGGCCGTCCTCATGAGGGCCGAGGCTCGGGCGCTGGCGGCGTTGGACTCGCTGGACGGCGCCCGCGCGGTAGCGGAGCGCATGACGCACCTCCCCACCTCGATGGCACTCTACGTCGCGGCCCTCGCCGGGGACGTGCGTCGACACGGCCGTGAGGACTTCGCCGAGGAGCTCAGGAGGGTGGCCCTGGCCTTCCTCGCCCGTACTCCGGAGCCCCCTGTGGTCGCGGCGGCCGATGCGCTCTACCATGCGAGGGATTGGGAGCGGCTACTCCCCCTGGCCGAGGCCATGGACCAACTGCCGGGGGAGGCAACGGCGGGTCAGCTCAGGCACCTCGTCGCCGCGCTCGAGGGGACCGGCCGGTCGGCGGAGGCCGACGCGGCCCAGGCGCGATTGACGGCGCTCCATCCGGATTCGCACTATCGGGCGGGGCTCCCCTTCATGCGCGGAGATGTCGACGCGGGCCTGGCCGTCCTCATGGACGTCATGGCCCGGGGAGGGAGTCTGTTCGGCACGAACGATCTCTGGCTTCACCTGGGTCCCTGGGACCCCGCGATCTACGACGATCCGCGCTTCGCGGCGTTCCTGAGGCAGGTCGGGAAACCGGCCGGAGAGTAGACAAAGGACCGGATTGACGGGTCCGGCATCTTGCAGCCGGGCGTAGACAGCGGCGGACAGTGCTCGTCCGCATCAAGGCAGAACGCCAGAGCCATATCCAGAAGACTCGATCGCGGTCCCTTCAGGCGCACCGTCCCCTTCTGGCGCTGCAGGACCGTGAACTGCTGTCGGAGGGCCAGGTTCTCGAGCGCCAAATTCCGCCTGCTCCTCAACCCCGATACGAGGGCCCATACCGCAGTCCTGATCCAATCCCTGTTGGTAGCGAAAACCCCATCAGCCGCGAAAATAGTGGCTTTCCACTGCCCCGATGAGGGTCACTCCCTTCGGGCTCTCGCTGTCCATGGCTGATCGACAGGACCGATAAACTTGCTCACAACGTAAGATTAACGTATCTATTGGCATGGATATACTTGGCTCCGAGATACTGGAAGAGCTACTGTCGGCCGTTGGTGAGCACCTCGCGGAGGGTGGGGATGCGGCTGCCATCGTGGTCGTGGGAGGCAGTACCCTGGCCCTGATGGGGTGGGTTGAGCGAACGACCAAGGATGTCGATGTCATTGCCCAGGCCATCGAACGAGGTGAAGGCCGAACACTGATCGCGGCCGACCCGCTGCCAGAGGCATTGCTCCGGGCGGTCGCCCGTGTGGGCAGGGACTACGGGCTCGCCGCGGACTGGCTGAACACCGAAATCGGGGCGCAATGGGATTTCGGTCTGCCCGAGGGGTTTGCTGAAGAGCTGGAGTGGCGTCAATACGGCTCGCTCACGGTGGGCTTCGCGGGCCGGCAGTCACTCATCGCTCTGAAGTTGTTCGCCACGGTGGATCGCGGCCGCGAAAGCGTGCACTTCCAGGACCTGATCGCCCTTGCTCCAACCGACCCAGAGTTAGCGAAAGCGGCCGATTGGGTCGTGTCCCAGGATGCGGGTGAGCACTTCCCGGCTCTCTTGAAGGAGGTTCTCAGGAATGTCCAGCATGACGTCGGAAGAGACAGGCCGCCTCGCTAGGCAGGCGGCCCTGCGCGCGTGCTGGACTCAATGGGTTGGGATGGGTTCCTTCGCGTCGCCGGTGGGCTCCAGGCGGGCCGAAGCGATCATCGACCCTGAGGCACTGATCCTGCTCAGCCTTTACGCCCGGGATGAGGAACGTCGCCTCTTGGACATGGCGGCATGGTGGGCTCGGGCAGGATCGCGCCTTACCAGCCTTCAGCGTCTGCGGGCCGTTGCCAAACGCTTTCCCGGGAACACCGGTCAGGTGGGGTTGGAAGTCTTCGCGAGCTTGGCGGCGAAGTCAGGCGACCGCCGTTGGGCCAAGGATGCCAAGGCACAGATCCCGGAGGTAGTAAGACACGGCAAGGGGCCCGACGAACCGACTCTGATTGAGGCGAGTGCCCTGTGGCCGCGCTTGAGGGCTGCGTTTGGCGTTGGAGCGAAGGCCGATACACTGGTCTTTCTTGTCGGACTGAGGGGTGCCTGGGCCAGCACGAAGGTCATCTCATTCGCCACAGGCTACAGTTCCGTGACCATCCGGAAGGCGGCCAGCGAAATGTCGATGGCCCGCCTGATCAGGGAGACAGACGGGCGGCCAGTGGAGTATGTCGCGCCCGCCCACCCATGGGCGGAACTCTTGGAGCTCAACCCCGCCGAGCAGGGAAAGACCGACCCCCCGGGGGCACCCGCGTTTCGGTTCTGGTCCGAGATCTTCGCGTTTCTTGTCAGTGCGAGCGAGTGGTCCCGCCTCGCGCAGTCAGAGGGAGGGCAGCGACAGCACGTGCTCGCGTCTCGAGCGAGGGACGTGGTGGAACGATACGCGCTGGCGTTCAATTCCAACGGTATTCTCACCCCGTCGATGGATGCCTTTCGGGGTCTTGAAGCCGCTCAGGGCCTCCACGAAACGGTGCGGGTCGTTGCCGGATGGGTGGACGAGAACGTGTAGGGAGGGGTCTGGTGATGGGTCGGGGCTCCAGGCATGGACTGGGCTTGGAGTGCTTTGCCCGGGGGATCCGGTAACAAACCCGGTAACACACCGAGCCGGTGCAGACCCGCACCGGCCCGGCGCACCTCGGTGTGAACCGTTGCAGATCGGCGCACATCGGCCCAGGTCGGCGCAGGGAACAGCCCTCCTGAGCATGAGGTCAGAGGTTCGAATCCTCTCGGGCGCATCGAGGTCGGCCGGGGTCCCAAGGGGGCCCCGGCCTTTCTGTTTGGTCGGAGGATTCGGACCTCTGACCGAACCTGGGTGGCGGTTCAGAGGTTCGACCCGAGCGGCCCGACGTGCCTTCCGGAGGGACACCGTGTTCCCTCGTAACCGTCCCGTCCATTCGCCGGAAGGCCCACTCTTGCGGTCCATTCCCCCGGAGTTGACGGCGCCCGCCGTCTTCGACCTTCCTCGGCCGACCTTCGGGCCCACCCAGCCGAGCCACCTGCGTGTGCCACCGGGCATCGACGGGCCGATGTGTTGGCCGATGGGGTTTTCACTACCCACAGAGGCGAACT
Organism: Gemmatimonadota bacterium; assembly: GCA_045863275.1. Classification (GTDB taxonomy): domain Bacteria; phylum Gemmatimonadota; class Gemmatimonadetes; order Longimicrobiales; family Gaopeijiaceae; genus SZUA-318. The sequence continues at coordinate 51,801 of BTVB01000014.1, read as the reverse complement.
CCTCGGTCGTCACGTGAGCCCCCCGACGGCGGGCCTCGTGGGGCCTGCCGGGTTCGGGAACTTCATCCCCCACGGTGCCCGCGTCCCGAGCAACCGGCACGGTACCATGGCCGTGTCGTGGGTGATCGCCTGGCGCTATCGGTCACGGTCGCAGTGGGGGGCGAGGCGATGCCGGTTGTGCTGCGGTCCCACCTGTAAGGTACGCGTCCATTTCAGGGACGGCCCTTGGGAGGGACATCCATCCACCTCCTGTGCTACACTGGCCTGACCCAATGTCGCGCGCGCTCTCAGCCTGCCTCGGTTGTCTGATTCTCGGTTGTTCGTCCCCCTCGGAGCCACAGTTGACTGGTCAGTGGGGGGGGCTGGAAGCGAGCATGACCTTGTCCGTCGATGGCGGCAGCGTCGCCTACCCGTGCGGTCGGGGCACCATAGGTGGCGATTGGACGCTGACTCCGGGCGGGGACTTCCTGGCGTCGGGGAGTCATGCGTTTGGAGGAGGGCCGCTTCCCGTCGGGGGGCGGCCCGAGCATCCGGCAAGGTACGCCGGCCATCTCGTTGGTGAACGCCTCACCCTCGTGGTTGCGGTCACCGTGGGTGACGTGGAGTCGTCGCTCGGGCCGTTCACCCTCGTCAGAAACGGACCTGAGGTATTGGACCAGTGCAAGTAGAAGGGGACGCTCGAGTGGCTGCCGATCCCGGGAGAGGCCGCGGCTCCGCTGGGTGGGGGCCCTCCGGTGGAGCCTGAAACTGCTGGTAATCCCGAGTCTCCACGACCAATGGTAGACCGCCCGCGTCTTGTCGAGTTAGAGGATAGGACGGCGGTCGGTCGACCGCGACTTCCTCGGCCTGTGCGTCCCTTGATGGGGGTTGCGGCGGCGATGAGCATGGTCGCCGCGCTCGTCACGCTCCCAGCGGGGACTGTCCTTGCCTCCTCTCTCTGGGCTGCGGCCGCCGTGGCTCTCGGAATGGGCGCCCTGTTCCTCGGGAAGGAGGCGTCTCCCTGCCTCCACGTGGCCGTCGCCCAGGCTTCCGTCAGCTCGGAGATCGCCGCGGAGCGGTGCAGGGAGGCGCTTCTGTCCGCGGGGGCGAGGATCGTCCGGTTCGACCGAAACGCAGGCGTGATCCAAGCCCGACGCGGCCCGAGGGTGGGTGGGCCGGATCAGATCGTCCACGTCGAGATCAGAGAAGTGTCCGGGGGGGTCACCGTCACGGTGGCATGCGACCTGACCTGGCCCACCGCATTCATAGACTGGGGGGCCAATCGCAGACTCGTCGACAGGTTGCTGGCCCGCGTATTGGAGCCGCTTCCGCGAGAGAGGTAGGGGGAACCCTCCATCGGGGAAGCGGAGCGTCAGGCGGTGCGCCGGGCGTATCGGTGATGGAACCCGCATGCCTCCGCATGCACGAGTACCCGCTGTGGGTGGCGAAAACTCCATCTGCTGTGAAACTGCTAGCCTTTTCGCGCGGCTTTCGGATGGTTCCCGGTAACAACCCGGTAACACACCGACCCGGCGCAGATCCGCATCGGCCCGGCGCACCTCGGTGTGAACCGTTGCAGATCGGCGCGTATCGGCGCAGGCCGGGGCAGGGCACAGCCCTCCGGAGCATGAGGTCAGAGGTTCGACCCGAGCGGCCCGGGTTGCGCTCCGGAGGGGCACCCCGCGCTCCGCGAGCGGGACTGAGGACGCGCGAAGCGCGCCGCAGGTCAATCCTCTCGGGAGCATAGGAGGGCCGGGGTCTCAAGACCCCGGCCCTTTGTCGTTTCAGGACGATTCGAACCTCTGACCGAACCCTGATGGTCTTCAGAGGTTCGACCCGATGCGTCGTTGAGGTCTTCGAAGATGGACCCGACCGTTCGCGAGGGCAGCGAGGATGGGCGGAGCCCACCGCAGCTGAATCCTCTCGGGCGCATTCGATGGAGACCGTTGCCCCGTTTGGCCGTTCGGCCGGGCGGGGCTTCGTGCGTTTGGGCGCTCCACGGCTGTTGCTCGCAATTGTCGCTCGCAATTGATGGGGGCCCTGCGTCCAAACGGCCCCTCCAGGCGCTTCGGGCGGCGGCGGACGCCCGCGCATCTCCAGGCGGCGCCCGGCGCCCCGCCTCCCCCCGAGCGGGTCCCCGCGGCGCCTCGTGCGTCAACCTGATCCGGCGTTGGAGGCATCTGGGGACGACGACGGCAGGACTTCGATAGACGCAGAGCTGGTTCGGTGCCTGAGAGGTTCTACCCCGCCTTCTCGGACAGTCGAGTCAAGGCACCGACACCTCAGCTACCCGCGATCCAAAGCGAGTTCGAGGTCCTCATGCTCAAACGCGCTGGCCATTATGTCGCACTCCCGTTCCGGGCAGCCGACAGCTCGGGCCCGGTCGCGCCAGGTCCTCGTTACGGCCGCGACGCTCTGGACGATCCGCCATGCGTCGGTTTCCTCCAGGTCGAAGTAGGGCGCCACGGATAGTGCGAGTTCCAGCGAGGCGCTGGTGGCGTAGTAGTCTTCGCCGAGTGCCGTGGCCAGGACGCGCGGCTTGATCTCCGAGGGCGTGGGGTTGATGTCGTAGGCCGGGGAGAGGACCCAGCCCGGTCCCTCACGCAGAAAGGCATGGTTGCGCAGATGGTCGTCCGTGTTGGAGACGAGCACCGTGAAGGCCATCCGGCGCCAGAGCTCCTTCAGGTCGTCGCGCGGGCGGGCCCCGAACCTCTGGATTGCCTCGGCGATCTCGAGGTAGCCGTGTGCGTCCGCAGGGCGACTGCCCGTGAGGGCCATGGCCGAGATGAGCGGGATCCGGACCTGCTTGGCCCGATCGAAGCGGTGCAAGACAATGACGGGACGCTCCCCAATCCGGAGCAGCTCCGAGGTCGCGACCTGGATTCCCGCGTCGCGCGCCATCCCGAGCGTGATGTGCTCCCAGGTTGGCACCGAATGGAGGTCGTCCGCCTTTGGGAACTTGGCGATGGCCAGGGCCCCGTCGGCAGCGCAAACCGACGCCTTCGGCCGAGCGCCGCCGAGCGAGGATCCGGGCGCAAGCAGGATCTCCAGGTCCTTCTCGCTTTCGGGGTCGTCGAGGAAGCCCTGGGCGGCGGCGAGCAGGCGCGGCAGTTCGATGAGCGGGGGGACGTCCTGTTCGCTGTGCCCGGCCTGGAACGGCCGGTCTTCACCGGTACGGAACCGGAGCGCGCCGGGGCGCGCCAGGTCCGACACACCCAGGACGTAGTCCATTTCGCCCAGCGTGCGCGGGTCTCGGTTCTCCTGCTTGGCGCGAAGACGCTCCCCTCGGGCCAGCAACGTACGGCCCCAACGGTCCGGCGCGGAATCGGCCAGACCCCCGAACAGAAACGGCGCCGCCACCTTTCGGCCTCGAACGAGGAGGAGCTCAGGGTCGAGCTCGAACGCCCGCGCGTCGCCCGGCCAGGCGTCGGCATATTGGAAAGTGAACGACGCCCGACCGGCGCGGTCGGCAGACCAGAGCGTGCCCGCCCGGATCGCCTCGCCGTCGAGGTCAACGTACACAAGCACCGTGCTGGCGCTCACGAACCGTCGCCTTCGTTGGAAGGGCGGGAGCGGGCGGAGGAGGGGTACCGCACCCTCTGGGGCAGCTGCTCCTCGGCCAGTGCCAGGCCCATCTCGTCATGGGCGGCGTCGGCGATCCTGCCGAGCCGGTCGGCGAGGCCAAGCACCATGAGCACGGACGCGTAGAAGCCGATCGCCGTACCGGGATCGCCCCGCTCGATCTTGCCCAGCGTCGTGGGTGAGATCAGGGCGCGGTCGGCCAGGAGTTGAACGGTCAGGCGCCGGCGCTTCCTGGCTGCCCGGACATCGGCGCCGAGCTTGCGGAGCGCACGCTGAACGCTCACGGTCACCGTCGGCCTTCTTCTTGCCATGATACCACCACTGATACAGTTGTTATACCTGCAAACACCTGTAATAGTGGTTGGTATACGTGTTGCGGTCAAGAGATGCCTGGAGGTGGGCGAGCCTCGAGGCACCCGGTCCCGATCTGGTTTCGAAGCCCCGGAAGGCTCCGGTGACAAACCCGGTAACGCACCGGCCCGGCGCAACTCCCCGCCGGGCCGTCGCAACTCGGCGTGAACCGTTGCAGATCGGTGCATATCGGCGCGGGTCGGTGCCGGTCACAGCCCTCCGGAGCATGAGGTCAGAGGTTCGAATCCTCTCGGGCGCATCGAGGTCGGCCGGGGTCCCAAGGGGGCCCCGGCGGGACCGGCTGAAGGCGGCTGCCGCCGCTACTGTATCTCGCGTTTCGGGGAGGAGTGGCACCTGTCCCCCGAGCTCTCGCTCCTCCTGCACGCCGAGGCGACGGACGTGCCGCGGCAGGTGGTCGTCCATACGCCGGCAGGTACCAACAACACGCTCGAACTACCCTTCGGCACGAGCTTGTTCGACTACCTGACGGATCCGGCCTCGGCGGCGGCGGTCACGAGAGAGCAGCACCGGGCGTGGTATCGCGACCTGTTCCAGCCGGCGGTCACGGCTGGGATCCTCGGTCCTGCCCAACTCGCGGGCTACCGCACGAATCCGGTGTACATCCAGGATTCACGGCACGTACCGCCCCGCCCGGAGAGCGTCCGGGAGGCGATGCCCGCGCTGTTCGACCAGCTGGACGAGGAGGCTCACCCCGCAGTCCGTGCCGTCCTCGGCCACTGGCTCTTCGGGTACATCCGCCCGTTTCCAGACGAAAACGGCCGCGTCGCACGGTTCCTCATGAACGCGATGCTGGCTTCGGGCGGCTACCCGTGGACGGTGATCCGCACCGAGGAGCGGGACAACTACATGTCAGCGCTCGAAGCCGCGAGCGTGGATCAGGACATCGATCCCTTTGCGGTGTTCATCTCTCATGCGGTGGAGCGGGCGGCGGGAGAATTCGAGTAAGGGGCGAGGGCCGACTCGGGGCCGTCGCACCGTGTCTTCCGCGAGTGGGACTGAGGACGCGCGAAGGCCCCGGCCCCTCTCGTTGCTCCAGTCGACCGGGCAACCGGCCACGACGAGATCGGGTTGCTCCGCTTCCGGCCCCGGCTTACCGTTGCATCCCTGGCCCCCTCCAGGATCCCATCCCCGTGGTCGACCCCTCGCCCCACCCACCGTCTCGGACCGTCCGATCCCCAAGACCGTCATGAACTACGATGTGATCATCGTCGGGGGACGGTGCGCGGGCGCGACGACGGCCGCGCTCTTGGCGCGGGAGGGCGTGAGGACCCTGGTGTTGGAGGCGGCGCCGCGGCACGCGGACATGCCCCTGTCCACCCACTTCATGCAGCCTCCCGGCATGGACGTCCTGGACGACATAGGGGTCGGCGAGAAGGTCCGCGGGGTGACGCCGCCCACCCGCCGCGCCCGCTACCGGATGGAGGACCAGGACGTCCACGGTCCCTACCCCGAGGGGCGGCCCGCCTACTGCGTTCGCCGCGCCACCCTCGATCCCCTCCTGCAGGACGCCGCCGAGGAAGCCGGGGCCGACGTCCGGTTCCGGCACCGCGTCGTGGAGCTCCTCGGGGACGGGGAGCGGGTGGAGGGCGTGGTGGTGGAAGGGCCCCACGGACGGGAGCGCATCCGTGCCCGCCTCGTCGTCGGTGCGGACGGGAGGGCCTCCACCGTGGCCCGGCTCACCGGCGTGGAGGAGTACCTGGTCCGGCACCCGCAGCGGGCGGGATACTGGTTCTACTTCCCGACCCCGGGACTGTGGCACGACGACCCACGGTACGCGGACTTCGACGGCGCCATCGCCTGGGAGGGCGACGGCCTGCGCTATCTGTTCCAGTGCGACGGGGACGTCCTGCTCATGGCCGCCGCACCGCCCAAGGAAGAGGCCCGTGCCTGGGGACGTGACTACCGGAGACGGACGCTGGAGTACCTCGGCCGGTCGGACCTGTTCGCTCCCCTTCTGGCCGAGACGGCGCCCCTCGGCCAGGGGCGGGGCTACCTGGGTGCCCCGTCCTTCTACCGCAGGGCGGTGGGTCCCGGGTTCGCGCTCGTGGGGGACGCGGGCCACTGCAAGGACTTCGTCACGGGCCACGGGATGTCCGACGCATTCCTCGGCGCGAGGAGGCTCACGAAGGCCGTGCTCCAGGACACGCCGCTGGCGTACGAACGGTATTGGAGGGAGCGGGACGCGACGACGGTGCCGTACCATTTCGATGCGGTGCACCAGGGCCGCACCGACCTGAACGATGCCTTCACGCGCTTGATCTTCGAGTCCATGAAGGAGTCGGAGGGGCTCTCCCGACGCCACGGCCTGGTCCTGGACCGCCGGCGCCACCCCCGGAACCTCCTCACGGCCAGGGAGATGCTCGGCATCGTTGCGAGAGGCGTCCTCCGGGGGCGCCTCCTCCCGGTGGCGGGAATGGTGAAGAACGCCGTTGCCTGGCGCGGCTACAGGAGGCAGGAGAGGGTCTACCAGGACCTGCTCCGGGACGTGGGGGCCCGGGCCGTCCCAGCGGCCCGGTCCGACGCCACCCCGGCGCTTTCCACTCCTCGCTGAGGATCCCACCATGCCACGTCGGCGCGTGATGATCACGGGAATGGGGCTGCTTTCCCCCCATGGGGACGATCCCCACGACGTGTTCCGGCGCATCTGCGCCGGCGAGTCGGCCATCCGCCGCGTCCACCTCGACCTGGAGGGACGGGAGATGGACGCGCTCCTGGCCCGACCCGAATGGGACCCCTCGGAGGAGCTCGCTCCCCTCCAGATCCTGGCCATGGATCCTTCGGCCCAGATGGGCTTCGTCGCCGGGGGCCGGGCTCTGACGCAGGCGGGACTGCTGGGCGCCGACGAGCTCCTCCGGGACGCCGGCCTGTATTTCGGGGCCAGCTTCGGGGGCGCTTCCCTGGACGGGGTCTTCGAGGTGTTCTACGGGAGGAGGAGCCGTCGCGTGAAGCCCGGCTCGGTGGCGCGCATCATGCCCAACGCGGTGACGGCCCACCTCTCCATGGCGCACGGGATCCGCGGCCCCGCGTGCACCTATTCCGTGGCCTGCGCCACCTCGGCCATGGCCATCGGCGAGGCGTTCCGCGCCATCCGGGACGGATACCTGGAGTGCGCCCTGGTGGGGGGCACCCAGGCGACGGCGACCCACGCTTGGATCTCCGCCTGGAACAACATGGCCGTGCTGGCCCGGGAGCACCCTGATGGGCCTGGGGCTTCGGTGCGGCCCTTCGACGCGGCCCGCACCGGCTTCGCGCTGGGTGAGGGCGCGGCGGCCTTCGTCCTGGAGAGCGAAGAGCGGGCGCGGGCCCGTGGTGTCCAACCCCTGGCCGAGCTGGCCGGATACGGCTCCTCGGGCGACGCGTTCAACATCACCAGGCCGTCGCAGGAGGGGCAGGTGCTCTGTATGGCGAACACCCTCGCCGATGCCGACGTGCCTCCCGAGGCCGTGGGATACGTGAACGCGCACGCGACCGCGACGAAGGTGGGCGACGTGGTGGAGATCGGAGCCGTCAAGGCGCTGTTCGGCGCCCATGCCTCGCGGCTGGCCATCAGCTCCACCAAGTCCATGCACGGCCACCTCATCGAAGCCGCGGGCGCGCTGGAGCTGGCCCTCACCGTCATGGCCGTGAAGCTGGGACATGTCCCGCCCACCGCCAACCTCACCGACGCCGACCCCGAGTGCGACCTGGACTGCGTGCCCGGCGTGGGGCGTCCGACACCGGGCCTCGAGTGGGCCATGTCCAACTCGTTCGCCTTCGGCGGAACCAACGTGAGCCTCCTCGTTCGGAGGGTGTGACGGGCGTCACGGACGGGTCTCGTAGATCCGATACCGGCGAGCGGGCGCCAACCCCAGCTGGGTGGCGAGCTGGTTCACCTCCGCGTTGGATTCCTGGGTCCACGAGAGCTCCCCGCCGGCGTACTTCTCCCGTCCCTTGGCCATGGACTCATGGATGAGGAGCAGGGTCCCGCCGCGCCTCCGGTACTCGGGGAGCATGCCGAACACGGCCCAGCGCCCCCGGCGGCACTTCCGGGTCTTGAGGAGCCAGACGAAGTGGAGGAGGCGGAGCCATCCCGGGGTCCCCTTCGCCCTGGTGAGGAACTCGTTGATGTCGGGGAGCCCGATGGAGAGGCCCGCCGGCTCGCCCCCGACCTCGGCGATGAGGACCGACTCGGGGTCCAGGTGTCCGGCGAGATCCTTGGCGAAGCGGCGGGCCCTCGCAACGGAGAGGGGCATGAAGTTCCACTCCTCCGCCAGGGACTCGTTGAAGAGGCGGGACACCAGCGCGGCCTCCTCGTCGAGCCGGCCCAGATCAACCGGCCGAACGGTGACGTCGAGGCGCTGTCGTAGACGCTGGACCAGGGGACCCAGCCTCTCGTCGAAGCGCTCCTCCAATCGACGGTCCAGCTCGTAGGCGAGATAGTCCCGCACGCCCACAAGCCCCAGGCCTTCGTAGACCTGGGGATACCACGGGGGGTTGTAGGGCATCCCGTAACACGGACGCTGGCCGAAGCCGTCCACCTGGAGACCGCACTCGTCGTTTTGAGTGGGGCCAAAGGGGCCCCGGATCGGGGTTCGACCCAGGCGCTCCATGTCCCCGCGGACCTGCTCCATGAGTCGAGTCGCCACGGCTTCGTCGGAGAAGCTGAAGAACCCGAAGAAGCCCGTCGCGTCCCCATGGAATCGGTTGTGGGTCCGATTCACGATGGAGGCCACCCGTCCCACCGGTCGTCCTCCGCGGAAAGCCAGCCAGGCCGTGAGCGTGCCGTCGGCGTGGAACAGGTGCCCCGTCCTCCCCAGGCCCGCCACGTCCCCGGGGATGGGCGGAACGAATTCCGGGTCGTCTCCGTGGAGTAGCTCGGGCACGCGCTCGAACAGCCGCCAGTCCCGAGCCGAACGGCAGATTCTCAGGTCGACGATCTGGGACAACGAAGGTCCTCCGCGATGAGCGGCGCGACGGGGGAGCCGCCCGCGGGGTCGGGGCAGGCGGGCACGCTGGTAGGAGCGATTCGGTTCCTGTTAACTTGGCCGCGTCGCCCCGCCTCACGCTACCCAAGGAGCGCCCCCGTGGGATCCTACGACAAGGTGGTTCAACTCCTGGTCGAAAAGTACGGAGTGGACCGGGACCAGGTCTCCCCTGAAGCCAACATGGCGGACCTGGGCCTCGATTCCCTGGCCATGGCGGAGCTGATCTTCGACATCGAAGACGAGTTCGGGATCGAGGTGACCACGGAGGAAGCCAACTTCAGCACCTTGGGCGGCGCGGTCGCCCTCGTGGATCGGTGCATCGAGGCCAAGGAGGGCTAGAATGCGCCGCCGCGTCGTAGTCACGGGCATGGGGTTCGTCACGCCCCACGGCCGTGACCCGGCGGAGATCTTCCGCCGGCTCTTCGCCGGCGAAGCTGCCATCCAGAGGATCCACTCGGGACGCCCGCCCCTCGACGCCGACGTCATCGTGGGCCTGGCCGACTGGCGGCCGGAGGAGGCGGGCACGGCCCTCCAGCGGGTGGTCATGGACCCGGTGGCCCAGATGGGATTCCTGGCGGGAAAACAGGCCTTGGAGCAGGCCGGCCTGGTGGGGGACAAGGAGATCCTGGGGAGGGCCGGGGTCTACTTCGGATGCGGACTGGGTGGCGCCGCTACCACCGAAGAGGAGTACGAGAGGTACTACCACGGGACCAGGCGCCGGGGGAAGCCAACCGCCGTGGCGCGCATCATGCCCAACGCCGCTGCCGCCCATATCTCCATGGAGTTCGGGATCCGGGGGCCGTCGAACACGTACTCAGTGGCGTGCACCTCGTCGGCCACGGCCATCGGCGAGGCCTACCGGGCCATCCGGGACGGATACCTGGAGTGCGCCGTCACAGGGGGGGCCGAGGCCATCCTGGTGGGCGGGGTTCTCATCGCCTGGGAGTCCATGGGCGTCATCGCGCCGGAGCACCCCGAGGGCCCGGGCGCGTCCATCCGACCCTTCGATTCCGGGCGGCGGGGCTTCGCGCTGGGCGAGGGCGCGGCCTCGCTCATCCTCGAGTCGGAGGAGCAGGCCCGGGGGCGGGGCGCCCCCATCCTCGGTGAGATCGTCGGGTACGGGACCACCAGCGATGCCTTCAACCTCACCCAGCCCTCCCAGGAGGGGCAGGTCCGGGCCATCCTCGACGCCCTGGCCGACGCAGGGCTGCCGCCCGAAGCGGTGGGCTATGTGAACGCGCACGCCACCGCGACCCCGGTGGGGGACGTGGTGGAGATCAAGGCATTGAAGGAGGCCTTCGGCCCCCACGCCGGCCGCCTGGCCGTGAGCGCCACCAAGTCCATGCACGGGCACCTCGTGGGAGCCGCCGGAGCCGTCGAGCTGGGGATCACGCTCATGGCCCTCCAGCACGGGAAGATCCCGCCCACGGCCAACCTCACCGATCCCGACCCCGAGTGCGACCTCGACTGCGTGCCGCTTGTGGGCAGGGAGGCGCCGGACCTGGAGGTGGCGCTCTCCAACTCCTTCGGGTTCGGAGGAGCCAACGTGTGCCTGGTGGTGCGGCGAGCCGACGGCTGACGCGCCCGCGAGCCCGCGTCCCTACACCCCTGGGTACAGCACGATGAACGGCGCCCAGAAGACCGGACCGTCTCCCTCCCGCGCCCTCGCCCGCTTCGCCGCCCGCAGCGCCTGGCTCAGGCCGCCTCCCCGAGCGAGCTCGGCGTAGAACCGCTGCACGAGAGGCGCGGAGGGCGCCCCGACGGGCCAGAGCGTGGCCACCACCCCGTCCGCTCCCGCCCTCAGGAAGGCCCGCCCGAGGCTCATGACTCCTTCGCCGGCGAGGAGCCGGCCCCCGCCCGTATCACACCCGCTGAGCACCACGAGGGAGCCCCTCAGGGGCGTGCCCTCGAACGAGGAGGGGTAGAGGCGTGACGAAGCCGGGTCGGGCCCCGACAGCGCGACGAACGCCCTGGACGGATCGGTGGGGTTGGGGTGGGCGTGGGCGGCGAGGTGGAGGACGGCGTACCGGGGCGCGGCCTCCAGGACGGACGCCGGCGTGGCCGCCTCGCCCCGGAGGAGCGACGTGCGTCCCGGGCCGAGCCCTTCCGCGATGAGCGCGACCTCCTCGTCGCTCCCGGTCCCGCCCCCCGAGGAGGCGTCGGACGGCCCGGCGACGGCCAGGACGGTGAGGGGGCGGGTGGGGCGGACCGGGACGGGGTTCGGCGCCGCCGCCAGCAGCACCTCGAACCGGTCCACGAGGAAGACGGGGGGGCTCCCGGGCGGCGTGGCGAGGAGCGCGTCGAAGGGGAGCAGGTGGAGGGGCCCGTCGGGGAGGAGCACGAGGGTGGTCCGTCCCTCGAGGAGGGGCTCCAGCGGGGCGATGAGGCCCTGGTAGAGCCGGTGGGCCGGCTCGGGGTCGAAGCGAGCCCTTCCCAGGTCGAGCCTGCTCCCCACGCGTGGGGCGAGGGACGAAGCGAATCGGACCACGTCGTCGCGCAGCGCGCCGGTCGTGGGCGGCAGCCACTCCACCGTCGCCAACTGGTCGGTGAGCACGAGAGCGGCGACTCCGTCCGGAAGCACCGCGAAGTCCACCAGGGCGCGGTCCGCGCCCAGGCTGCGCCGAAGCGCCGACGTCCCTCCGTCTCGTCCGACGGCCGCCGCGTACCCCCGGCGGCGGCGCGACCAGGCGAGCCACCGCGCGGCTTGCTCCGGCCCGGGCCGCCCGGCGACCCGCGTCAGCGCGCGATCCGTGATGGCGGCCCGGGCGGCCTGGTAGCCGGCGCGCGCCACGTCGAGGGCGAGGCTCCGTGCCACCGAGTCCGCCAGCACCCAGGAGCGATCGAGGGCCTCGTCGGCTTCGCGCCACGCTCCCGCCGCCGCCAGGATCTCCCCCTCGGCGAGCCAGGCGTCGGACTCGAGGGACGGCATGGACAGGCGCGTGATCTCGGCGCGGGTCGCGCGGATCTCGGGAAGGGACCCGAAGGGGTCCGCGCCCGCGCGCACCCGGGCGAGCGTCGCGGCGGCGCGTGCCCGCAGGGCGGTTCCGCGGTCGGCGACCGTCACGGCGGCCCCTGCCGCGCTGTCGGCCAGGGACGCGGCGGCCCGGTGGTCCCCCATCCCGGAGCGCAGGTCCGCTTCGTCCAGAGCGAGGCGGGCCCAGGCCGCCACCTGGCCCCGCTCCAGGGCCCGTGCCCGCGCCTCGCCAAGCGCCCGCTCCGCCTCCGCGACGCGGCCCGAGCGGGCCAGGACCCCGGGAAGGAGAGGGCGCCCCTCCGGAGCGACGGCCACCATGCGGGCGTCGTGTCGGCCCGCCGCCGCGAGGGCTTCGGCGGTGTCGGCGAGCGACTCCGCCACACGAACCAGGGCGGCGGCGGCGCGGACGCCGTCCTGCGTGGCGGGGCTCTGGCGCGCGTAGTAGGCGGCGGCGCGCTCGAGATCACCGTCGAGCTCGAAGTACTCGCCGGCGTAGAAGTGGTAGTCGCCCAGGGAATCCACCAGGGCCACCATCGCCGAAAGGAGGGAGTCACTGCGCGCGTGCGCGCCGCCGCGACGGAGGTACCAGCCGAGGTCCCTGTAGGCGATCATCCGGACGGGGGCGTGCGAGGACCTCCGCGTGAGCTCGACGAAGGCTTCCCCGGCGGCGATGGCCTCGGCCCGGCGTCCCTCGGCCTCGTAGAGGTGGTGGAGGTTGTGCTCGGTCTCGTAGGCGGGTCTCGTCAGGGGTGAGCGACGCGCCAGGTCACGGGCCTCGAGGAGATCCCGCTCCGCGTCCGTGTTGCGCCCCAGCTTCACCGACGTGCGCCCGCGGCGAAGCCTGCTCTCCGCCTGCCATCCGGCGATGGAGAGGCTGTCGGCGAGGTGCACCAGCTCGTCCCAGGCCGTCATGCTCTCCACCAGCCGGCCCTGATTGAGGAGATGCTCCCCCGTCGCCAGGCCGAGGGCCAGGCGCGTGCTGGGGTCCGCGACGTTCACCAGCCGGCGCGTCCTCGCCGCCTTCTCCACGGCGACCGAGTCCAGGTGGGCGACGGTCCCCGGCGTCGCGTACGCGGCAGCGTTCAGGTGAAGGGACGACAGCACGGCGTATTCGGCTCCCGGGCCCACGGCCTGGGCCTCCGCGAGGGCGCGCTCCTCGGCGTGGGCCGCCTCCTCGTGGCGCCCCTGGGCGTGCAGCGCGGCGCCGTCGTGGGCCAGCGCCGTCAGCCGGAGCGCCGGAGAGCCTCGGCGCATCGCGCTCCGGGCCACGGCCTGCAGCCGGTCCCATTCCCCGGTGGCCCCCAGGGCTTCCAGGCGCCAGCTCAGCACGGTGGGGCTTTCCGGGAACCGCTCGTGAAGGGCGCCCGCGGCCAGCGCGCGTTCCAGCGGCGGGTGGACATGGCGAGGCCCCACGACCACGGCCAGGTGGGCGCAGGGCGAAGGCGTCCCCCGGGCGGGCTCGTGGAGCGCCGGCTCCGGCGTGCCCTCGCCCGCGCCGAGGAGGGCTACCACGCAGAGCCCCAGGTCCGCCGGCCACCTCTCGGCGAGGCGAACGACGGCGGAGCGTTGGTCGGGGGCGAGGAGCTCCCCGCTCCCGAAGTGCTGCGCCAGGTCCACCAGGGCGGGCAGGAAGGTGGGGTCCGCCTCCAACGCCTGCTGCATCGCGCGGAAGACCGAGTCGCCGTCCATGCGCATCATCGCGTCGAGGCCCGCGGCGTGCAGCGCCTGTGCGGAGGCGCGTGGGCCGCCGTCCGGGAGGCGGTCGGGGACCGGAAGGAGCCCCCAGGCCACGAGCGCGGCGAACGTCAGCATCGCCCCCACGAGGAGGCGCCGCGGGCGCGGGCGGACCGTGCTCAGCGGAGGACGCTCCGGATGCTGTCGGCCAGCGCCGAGGCACGCGCTCCATCGAGGCCGAGGCGGTCGACGGAGCCCAGGGCGCCGAGGGCGCCCTCGGCGTCGCCCTGCGCAAGGCGCGCCTTGGCCAGGTAGTAGAGGGCCTCGCCTTCGTAGGGGTTGCCCGGAGGCTGAAGCGCCAGCGTCAGCTCGGCGGCGGCGTCGCCGGGGCGCCCGTCCAGGAGGAGGCTCACGCCGAGGAAGAAGCGCACCCCCGGCTGGGCCGCGTCCTCCGCCGCGGCTCCGAGCAGCTCGGCCGCCTCGCGGAAGTCGCCGCGCACGTAGGCGGCCATGCCGCGGTCACCGAGGGTGGCGACCGAGTCGGGGTCGACCCGGACGGCGAGACCCCTGAACTCCGGCGGCGCGTCCACCCGGCCCAGCCGCCGGACCGCGTCGGAAGGCCAGGCGAGCACGCCGACGAGCACGGCGACGAGCGCGATCGCGGGGCCCCAACGAAGCACTCGGGGCGCGCGCCGCCCCTCCGCGGCGAGCGCCGCGGTAAGGTGGAGGGCCTCGCGAACCGCCTCCTGGCACGCGCCGCAGCCGATGAGGTGGTCCTCGAACGCCTCTGCCTCCGGCCCCGGGAGGGCGCGGGCGGCGTACAGGGCGGGCGCGTCCGACATCGCGAGGAGGCAGCGGTCATCCATCGTCATGCCCCTCTTGTCGTCGGTGCGCGTCCATCGTGACCGGGCCGGCCTCCCCCATCAGCTCGCGGAGGCGCCGGAGCGCGCGGAACTTGCGCTGACGTATCCGCTCGGCGGGCTCGCCCGCGCGGCGGGCGATGTCCGCGACCCTCTCGCCCTCCACGAAGATCCTCCTCAGGAGCCTGCGCTCTTGGGACGGGATCCTCCGGAGCGCCTGCCGGAGCAGCTCCACGCGCTCGCCGGCCACGAGGCGCTGGAGCGGATCGGGGTGGGGGGCCGGGAGATCGTCGGGGTCGACGGGCACTCCGTTGCCTCGCCGCCTCTCCAGGTCGCGGAGCTTGTCCGCGACGACGTGGCGGAGCACCCCGCCCGCGTAGGCTCCGAGGGCGACGTCCTCGGGGATCTTCCCCTGGAGTGCCGCCGCGACGGTCCTGGCCAGCGTCTCCTGGACCGCCTCGCGGACGTCCTCGGGGTTGTCCAGGCGACGTGCCGCGACCATCTCGAGCCCCACGTGGACGGCGTGGGGGAGGGAGAGGAGCGCATCCGGGAGCGCCTCGGAATCGCGGGTCGACGACATGGATCGCTTCGCCGAAAGGCCTGAGGGACTGGTCCACGGTTACGCCGCGCGGGCCCCGGGCGCCAGGGCCGCCCGTCACGTTTGGAGCCCCGCGCCGACATGGAGACGGGGGGGAGCGCCTCCTCCTGAGGCGTCCCTTGGCACGCACCCTCGTCCCGGACCCGATCATGAAACGCTCTTCGGCCGCTCCGCGGCTCCTTCTCGCACTCCTCGCCACCGCGGGCTGCAGTGAACCCGGCCCGAGCACCTTGTCTCCGCAGGTGGACCCGCAGCTCGGCAAGGCCGGTGCCGGCCCCGACTACGAGATCATCGACCTGGGGACCTTCGGCGCCACCTTCGCCGCCGCCCTGGCCGTCACGGACGCCGGCGTGGTGTACGGGCGCTACGGCTCACCGAGCGGCGTCGTGCGGTCGTACCGGTGGTCTCGTCAGGACGGCATGAGCGACCTGGGGGACGTGGACGGCTCGGTGTTCCGGGTCACGGCGGCGAACAATCGGGGGGACCTGGCGGGCATTGCTTTTTCGCCCTCCAGCGTCGCCCGGCCCGTCGCGTGGCTGCGCGGGACGGGCTTCGTGTACCTCGACGACGAGGACCACGTCGGCGCGGCGTTGGACATCAACGAGCGCGGACAGATCGTGGGAGTCCGGGGTCCCCGCGACGGCAGCGGGCAGAACACGGGCTTCATCTGGTCGGCCCAGGACGGGCTGCGGCTCCTCCCCAAGGCGGGGGTCGGGGCGCAGGCCCTCGCCATCAACGACCGCGGCCAGGTGGTGGGCACCACCGCCGTCGAGGGAACGTGCTGCAACCAGGGGTTCCTCTGGTCCGAGAAGGACGGGCTCACGCTGATCCCGAACCTCGGCGGATGGGCGTTCGCCCTCGATGTGAACGAACGAGGCGAGGTCGTCGGCGAGTCCGGGCTGCACGCGCCCCAGCCCGGCGACCGTCGCGGTGGCCCCGGCAATCCGGGCCAGGCGCCGACTCACGCGTTCTACTGGAGCGCCGCGAGGGGAACCGTGGACCTGGGCACGTTGGGCGGAAGCCAGAGCGTGGCGTGGGCCATCGACCAGCGGGGCACGGTGTTCGGGTGGTCCGTCGAGGCGGGTTCGACCTTCCAGCGGGCGATGATGTGGACGCCGGAGTCGGGGATGGTGTCGCTGCATCGCCCCGGGTGGCGCTACTCCATGATCTTCGACGTGAACCACCAGGGGATGGCCGTGGGCGAGGCGGGACCCACCGGACAGCCGGGGCACGCGGTGATCTTCGATCGCAGATGAGAGGCCGCGTGGCGCGGCCCCTCGCGCCTACCCCTCCGTCCTGACGGCTTCGCTGGCCGCGATTTCCAGGGCGCGCGGTGCGGGTGCCCACCGGGGAAGCGAGGCACGCTCAGCCCTCTGAAGAGCGGGAACCCCCACGCCTTTGTCCTCGAGTACGAGGGGGGGGACGCTCGCCGCCATCCATCGTTTGCGTGGGGACGTGGATTGCCTCCCCGCCTCCCGGGGCGGTGGAGGCGAACCGCTCGCCTCGAACGCTCAGGGCGTCAGCGCGGGACGCAAGACACGGCGAAGGACGCCGCGGCCACCTGCTGCCCGACCACCTCCAACGCGACGGGGTTGGGGGTCGACACCGTGCAGTTGGACGCGACGCCGGTGAGGCTCACCACGTAGGCTCCCACGGGCAGGGACAAGGTCACGAACTGGTTGGGGCCCACCAGGACGCTGCGGAATCCGGCGTTGAAGTCGAGGGTGTACATGTCGTCGACGTCGACGCCGGTGGTGACGATGGTCAGCTTGGCCGACCCGTTGAGCGTGCACGCGACCTCGAAGAAGACCGCCACCTCCTGGCCGGCCACGACCTCGACGGAGCGGGGATTGTCGCCCTCGACCACGCAGTTTTCCGCGACGCCATCGAGTTCGACGCTGTGCGAACCCTCCGCCGCCGAGAAGGTGCGGCTGCTGTCCGCGAAGACCTCATAGGCGGTGGTGTCGGAGTCGAAGCGGAAAAGGAAGGCGGTGTCGCGAGCTTCGCCCAGCGCGGTGACCGACAACCGGACGCTGCCCGACGTGCTCACGTCCGTGGAGCTGACGCCGCACGCGAGCCCGAAGGCCGCGATCCCGGTCGCCCCCAGGAGGGCGAGGAGTCTTCTCGATGCCACGTGTGTTCCGTCTTCCGTGCGGCTGGAGGGCCTGAATGGGGACGTGTGCGGGTGGCGGATCGTTAGCGACGACCCGAACTCAGGGGAGCTCCGCCGTGCCTGCGATGGTGACGATGAGCCGCAGGAGCGGCGGGGAGGCGCTTTCGGGTCCGAAGAAGCTGGCGTAGGAGAACGAGAGGGGCTCGTAGGCGGAGACCAGGGCGATGGTCCGGGGCGTGGGGAACCGGGCCGTCGAGTCTGGCTCCAACAGCGCTCGTACCAGGGAAGTGATGGGCACCTCGACCTCCGTGCCTTCGTCGGCGCCGAACAGCGAAGCCGCGACCCTCTTCCCGATGGAGGTCGAGAGGAGGGAGCCGCCCAGGGGAGACTTGGGCAGCGCCGACGGGTCGGCGACGGGCCGCACGTCCAGATTAACGCTGTCGGAGGGTTGGAATGCCACTTCGACGGCCTGGGACGACAGCACGATGGCCGCGTAGTTGAGGGAATTGGCGGTGAGTTCGATGGGGCACGCCCGCACCGCGCAAAGCTCTGCCGGGCCGTCGAGTACCCGGGGCACCTCGATGCTCATCGTCGTGCGGTAGGAGGGCGTGCCGCCCACCCGGACGGAGCCTTGGGGGGGCGAGGGCTCCGGCGTGTACACGAAAGTGAGGGAGTTCCGGCTCGCCGTGACGACCACAGTGGTGTCGGGATTCAAGGAGGGCCGCACGTCGACCTGGACGGAGAGGCCGGTCACCTCGAGACGGCTCCCCGCGGTCAGCGACGAGATGCGAAGCCCCCTCGTGCTGGCCGTATCCGACAAGGCCGCCACGCCCGCGGAATCGAGCTCGAAGACGACTGTATCCTCGCCGGGGAACCACACCGCCGTGACCGGGTGGGACGCCGAGCCCCCGCCTGCCCGTCCCCACTCCGTCCGTGAACCACTCAGGCTGTCCACGGCCATGGACCAGGTGGCCGTAGTCGGGTCCCAGGTCTCCTCCATCAGGGCGGCCTCGAGGGTCACGGGCCCCCCGCTCAGCGCGCTCAGCGTGTCGATGGCTGCGAGGATGCGGCCCCCCAGGACCTGGAGGAGGGTGTCGGTGCGCTCGGTGCCGGCGGTGTCCACCACCGTCGCGCTGGTCGGGATCTCGTTCATCGTCGCCAGGGTGCGCGCCTCGAGGGAGTCCCCCACCTGGTGGGCCAGGATGCCCACACCGAGCTCGATGGGGCTGCCGGCGGCCACGAACGCGGCGAGGTTCGACCCGAACTCGCTCCACGGGATCTCGATCATGACGCTCACGGGCTCCTCCGGAACCACGCCCGTCGGGCTGACTTCGCCGCAGGCCACCGCGCCGACGACGGCGCCCAGGAAAGCGACCGCGGCCTTCGTGCTCATGGTGACCTCAACGCACGTCGAAGAACGCCGAGTCCGCCGCGAACGCGGTGAACACCCCGAGGGCGTTCTTCACGTTGGTAGGGGGCTCGTTGAGGTCCCGGGAGTCCTGGCTGAGTCCCCGGTAGAGGTCCGAGTACTCGTCGTTCACGCGGTAGAGGGTGAGGCGGTGACGCCCGTAGTGCGTCAACGAGAGGGACCGCACCACCGAGCTGTCCGCAGCGGTCGGCTGGGAGATGAACCGCGGGGCGAAGCCGCCGAAGCGGCCCGAGAAGGGAAGGGGCTCCGGGTCGTCTTCCAGGTTGTCCACGACGAGGAAGTGAAAGCGCGCCGCAGCGTTCGACCACCGGGCCACCACCCCCTCGCCCGGTGAGCCGAAGCCGGGCCCGAAGGTCTCGCTCACCACCATGCTGTCGGCCGAGAGCGCGAGTCCCAGAGGCGCGTCCGGGACCGTGGTCTCGGCGGTCGCGGTGCGCGTGCCCACCGTGACCTCGATCCCGAAGCGGTCGCCCACGGAGACGCCCAGGTCCGCACCCGCGTAGTGATACTTCCCGGGGTGGTCGGGAGTCGGCATCAACGCATAGCGCGCCGCGCCCCTGGTGAGGATGATGGTCGCGTCGGAGATAGGGGCTGCGACCTCGGTGCTGTCGGCGTCGATGGGTAGGACGCCCGTCACCGTTACGTCGGTCACGGCCTGGCCGGCGTAGAGATAGGCCTGGACCACGAAGATGTCGGTGTCGGGCACCGCGAAGGTGGCATCCGTGGGGGAGCAGGCGGCGTGAATCGCCGCCAGGAGCAGGGCCGCGCGTTTCCTTCGGTTCATTGCGCCGGTCCTCCTCAGCGCAGCCCGACGCGGAGGCCGACGCTGGGCGTGAGGCCCAGCGTGGTCACGTCCGTGACGAGCAGGGGGCTCTGGGAGAGATCGAACTGGCGGTACCATACGTTGCTCCGCCCGTAGAGGTTGAAGATGGAGAGGTCCAACTCGTAGAAGAGGCGCCGGCTCTCGAACCGCCTCGTGGCCGATACGTCCAGGCGGTGATAGGCGGGGAGGCGATCCCCGTTCTTCTCTCCGACGTGGATCAGGCTCAGCTCACGGCCGTCGAGGGTGGTGAGGGAGTATTGCGCCTCAGGCACGGTGTAGGGCTTGCCGCTGCCGAACACCCACGTCGAGGCGAACGTCCAGCGCCCCCATTGGTGGGCGCCGACCACCTTCACCTCGTGACGCTGGTCCTGGCTGGCGGGGAATGGCTCGTCGCCGTTGAAGCCGGCCAGGTCGTACTCCACCTGGGACAGCGTGTACGAGATCCATCCGGTGAGCGGTCCACGCTTCTTCTGGGCGAGAAGCTCCAGGCCCCGGGCACGCCCGGTCCCGGAGAAGAAGAACTCGGTCAGCGTCTGATCGGGCCGTGTCCGGGCGCGAGTCGAGAACTGGGACACGCCGTCGAGGACCTTGTCGTACACCTCCGCATCCAGCAGGAAGTCGGGGTTCTCGTACGTGACGCCCGCGATGCGGTGCTCGGCGTACGCAGGCGGCAGCTCGTCTCCGGCCAGGACCCAGAAGTCGCGGCTGCCCTGTTGGATGTTCTCGTTCTCTACGCGCTTCACGAACTGGTGATAGCGGCCCCAGGCCCCCTTCAGGAGCCACCGGTCGGAGAGCTGCGCCTCGGCGGAGAATCGGGGCTCCACGTATGCGCGGCCCGTCTGGTCGTGCCATGTGCTCCGGAGCCCGAGGGTCAGGTCCAGCCAGCCGACAGGGGACCACTGGTCCTGCGCGTAGATCGAGGTCAGGAGCCCGTCGCCGCCCAGGTCCAAGCGGCCTCGGATCGAGTCCCCCTGGAGTTGTTGGAACGCGTAGGCGACCTCGCTCCGGGTGGTCTCCCAGCCGAAGCCGACGTCGTGGCCGCGGATCGGCTGCCACTGACCGTCGAGGCGTATCCGGGTTTCGTCCACCCGATTGTCCTCGAGGAAGCCCTGTGCCAGGCCCCCGGCCTCGTTGGAGCGGTTGGCTTCGCTGTAGTAGCGGGAGTGGGCGGCCAGGACGTCGGAGGTGAAGCGGCTTCCCCACCGGCGGGACCAGCGACCGCTCGCACCGGCGTTGCCCCAGTTGCTCCGGTCGATGCGGTCGGACGTCACCAGCTCGCGACCGTCCGGGGCGAACAGCGTCTCGCCCGCGCTGGACTGGTCGAGGTTGTCCTTGCCCGAGTAGAAGGACAGCGCGACGACGTCCTCGGAGGTCGGCGTGTACGTGACCTTGCTGTTCAGGTCGTAGAAGTAGAAGTCCGGCATGAGGGTCTGGGAGGCGAAGTTCCCCCTCCCGGGGAAACCCCCTCCCGGCCCCCGGCCCTGACCGCCGCCCGGCAGCGTCTCCTCCTGCTGCCCGCCCACCGCGTCGAAGATCCGGTCGTACAGGCCGGTGCGGATGACGTCGGTGTATGATCGGCGCACGGAAACCAGCCAGGACCCCTTCCCGCCCAGGGGCACCTCCGTCACGGCCCGCGTGCTCAGGAGGTTGAGGCCCACGGACATGTCGTAGTCGCTGTTGCTCCCCGTCTTGCCGACCATCTCCACCACGCTGGAGGTGCGGCCGCCGTACCTGGCCGGGTAGCCTCCCTTCATGAGCCGGATGTCCTTGATGGCGTCCGGGTTGAAGGCGCTGAAGAAGCCGAAGAAGTGGTCCACGTGGTAGACGGTCATGCCATCGAGCAGGACCAGGTTCTCGTCGGGCGTTCCCCCGCGGATGTAGAGGCCCGACGTGGCGTCGTTGGTGCCACTCACGCCGGGCATGAGTTGGAGGGCCCGGAACACGTCGGGTTCGCCGACGGAGGGCAACGTGCTCAGTTCGCGGGGGGAGATGCCGATGGTGCTTGCCTTCCGCGCCGGCTGCACGATGGCCGTGCTGGTCTCGACGGTGAGCCCCTCGACCTCAATGGCCTGGGGAGCGAGGTAGACGGTCAGCGCGGACAGGACTCCCCCCGCGAGAGGCGCCTTCCGAACCCTGTATCCCAGGTACTCCACCCGCAGGGTGTCGGGCCCGGGGCCGACCTTCACGAAGGAGAAGCGCCCGAACTCGTCCGTGAAGGTCCTCAGGCCCTGGCCCAGGAGGCTCACCATGGCGTTGGGGAGCGCCTCGTGGTTGACCGAGTCCCGGACGAAACCGGTGATGTCCCGGGTCTGCGCGCCGATGCCTGCCGGTGCCGCGATGTGGGCGATCAGAATCACGGTCAGGAGGTGCCGTGTCGCCTCGCGTCCCTTCATCTCCAACCTCCCCGTGTTCTCCGCACGTCACGCGGCGTGCCGGACCCGCGGCTTCCGGTGTGGAAGCTCGAGAGAGGAGAGGGCCGTCGACCTCGGGGCGTTAAGGCCCGGGCAACGACTTAACGGTCTGCCGGCTCTTGCCGTCATGGGGTGTGTGAGGGACGAAAGAGCGTGGATGGGGTCCGCGGTCCCACCGAACGCAATGGACAGCCGTTGAACCAAGCCGAGGGTGGGCCGGCCGTGCCCGGAGCGCCCACAGACGCCGACCTGGTCGCCCGGGTGCGGCTGGGAGACGAGCGTGCATTCGAGGTCCTGGTTCGCCGGCATCTGGGTGCGGCGCACAGGCTCGCCAGCGGCATCCTGCGGGAGCGCGCCGATGCCGACGACGTCTGCCAGGACGCGTTCATCGTCGCGCTGCGCCGGATCGACCAGTGCCGCGCGCCCGAGCGCTTTCGTGCCTGGCTGCTCGCCATCGTTCGGAACGCAGCGATCGAGTTGGCCCGCAAGCACGACCGCTTTCGGTCGGTGAGCCTCGCCGACACGGCCGAGCAGGCCGACGCTTCGGACCCGGGGTGGGATGCCTACAGGTCGGAGATCCGATCGGATGTGCTCGAGGCGGTGGAGAGCTTGACTGCGCTCCAGCGTCGCGTCCTTCTCCTGCACGACCTGGAGGGCTGGAGGCACCGGGACATCGCGATGGAACTGGGGATCACTCCGGGCTCGTCCCGGGTGCACCTCCACGTGGCTCGCAAGGCCGTGAGAATCGCTCTCGAGGCCCGATACTCGGAGGCGTGACCATGAAGCAACTCGATGGAGAACACCGAGAAAGCCTGTCGGACCTGACCCCGCGCGACCGCGAGGCCCTGGTCGGGTCCATCCTGGAGCGGGCGGGACCCATCCTGGCGGCCAGGCGTGCCGCGCGGGGTGGAGTCTTCGTTGTGATGGACCGCTGGCGCCGACCCATCGTGTCGGTGTCGGCCGGACTCATCGCGGCAGGGCTCGCGATCGTGTTGCTCACGGATGATCGTCCGAGCGTCCAGGTCCCCGTCGCGCAAGAAGCGGTGTTCCCCGAAGCCCTCGTGCCTCGACCCATCGCCGCGTGGCTCGGGCGGGGCGAGGATCCCGACGTTCTCGAACTGATGACTGCCATCGGGGGCTACAGACAATGATCTCCAAGCAGGCCCTCGGTGCGGGTTTCCTCCTGCTCGCGGTGTTCGTGGCCGGCGCCTTCTCGGGCGTGGCCCTGACGCGTCTCGGCCCCGCCGGTCACGGGACGGGTTTCCCGGCGTTTCCTCCGGGGGCCATGGGGCCCCCGCGGCCCACGCTGTCGCCGGGACGGGGCCCTTTCCCGGACCGGGACTTCTTTTCGGTGATGCTCGCACGTCGCCTGGACCTGTCGGCGGAGCAGGAGGCGCAGGTACGCGAAATGCTCCAGGTGCACCGGGAGAAGCTGGACTCCATCCTGGCAGGCATCCGGCCGAGCATGGAGGAGCAGTTCAGGGAAATGGACGCCGCCATCAAGGGCATCCTCACCGCGGATCAGGCACGGGAGTTCGAGACCTTCATGAACGAGGAGTTCGCCCGTCTCGGAGGTCGCAACCCACTCGGGTCGCCTCGGGGCCCTCGAGGGGCACCGCCGGGGAGACCCTGAGGGAGGCGCCGGGTCACGGCTCCAGATCCGTGTCTCCGCAGTTCGGGTTCGAACCGTAGACGAAGCGCACGCGCAGCGTTTCCACGTCGATGGTCAGAGGCTGCATCTTCGCGTAGAAGATGCACGTCGTCTCCCCGCTCGTGTTGGCGTGCACGCGCGTGCGGATGATGTAGGTCGCCCCCAGCTCCAGCGGCACGGAGGCAATCCGGACGTACTCCGTAGAGTCCTGGGGGGCCCTCGTCACGTCGGCGAGGGCGCCGGACACCCGCTTCACGCCGGAGGTCGTCTCGATCCCCAGCGCCCCGGTGGGCAGCAGCGTGAGGCCCTGGGCGTCACCCCCCACCGCCACGTCCCAGTTCCCCGTCGCGCCCAGGACCTCCAGGAGGACCGGGTACCCGTTGACGAAATCGAAGGCGTTGAACAACCCCGGGCGCGTGTTCTGCAGCGAGTACAGGTCGACGGTGTCGGTGCCCTGATCCCACTCCACGTAGTACGGATCGTCTCCGCAACTGCCGAGGAGCAGCCACCCCGAGGTGAGAAGCGCCACGGAGATCGCGCGCCCACGCCAGCCCCCGGGTGCGCGAAGGGTGAGGGGAAAGGAGCCGGTCTCGTACCTCTGGTCCATGAAGTGACGGTGGTCGGGTGAACAGATGCGTGCCCACCTCAAGAGGGGGTGAGCGCGGCTTCCGTTAACGGAACGTCCCCGGCTCCCGTCTCCCGGTGGGTTGGGAAGTCTCCTCCTTCCGAGCGCGTCCTTCGATGTCTCTCCTGCGTCTCCACGTCCTTGCGGCGGCGTCCGCTCTCCTGGTGGCAGCCGCGTGTGGCGGCACCAAGCACATCGGGGAGATCTCCCCCGCCGTCGTCGACCAGTACTCC
Organism: Gemmatimonadota bacterium; assembly: GCA_045863275.1. Lineage (GTDB taxonomy): Bacteria > Gemmatimonadota > Gemmatimonadetes > Longimicrobiales > Gaopeijiaceae > SZUA-318. The sequence goes on along the minus strand of BTVB01000014.1, from coordinate 27,513 downwards.
GGATCCTGGCACTTCAATGCGGCCGAGAGCGACAGCCTGCCTGATCCCGTGGGCGCTCTTGGGCCGGAGGGGTTGGAGCCCCCTGGCGGGGCAGGGGGGCGCGGCATGCCGGGGGGTGGTGCAGGCCGGGGTGGGGGCGCCCCCGGCGGGCGCGGCGTGCCCCCGGGCGGCGGGATGCCCGGAGGTGGCATGCCCCCGGGCGCACGCGGAGGCGCGCCGGGGGGAGACCCCGGCGCAGGCGGGCGAATGAACCCCGAGGCGATGCAGGCCATGAGGAGGGTCGTGATGGCCGTTCCGACCCGCATCGACATGCATCTCGCCGATTCGGTGGTCACGGTGGCGTACTCGGCCGACCCCGAGCCCTATGTCCTCTTCTTCGGCAAGGAGGCGAAGCGGGAGCTCGGCACTGGCCTCTTGCTGAAGGCCAGGGCCGACTGGAAAACCGACCGGATCGTCGTGACGCGGACGATCGACGGTGGCGGCTCCCTGAAGGAGTCCCTCGTCCCATCGGTGGACGGGCAACGGCTCACCGTGATCGTGGAGATGGGGCGGGGGGCTGGACAAACCGTGACCTTCCGGCGGGTCTACGAACGTGGCAAGCCCGAAGCGCCTTGACGGCGTCCGACGGCCGGAGGGATCATTCCGGGGATCGGCGGCCCTGCCCCCGCCATCCCGTCTCGACACTCCCACGGGAGGGCACAATGGTCACCTCCGGGCTCCGGGTCGCGGCGCTCGTCCTCTGCCTGGCGGCGGGCGCTTGCGCCGGCGCCGGCACGACGGGCGGCCCCCGCATCAACGCCAACCTCATCAGCCGAGCCGAGATCGAGGAGGCGGGTCCCTCGTCCGCCTACGACCTGGTCCAGAAGCTGCGCCCCATCTGGCTCCGCAAACGGGGCAACACGAGCTTCACCCAGGAGACGGACGTGGTGATCTACTTCGACGGCGTGCGCATGGGCGAGCGCGAAGCGCTGCGGGAGATCTCCAGCACCAACGTGGAATCTCTGGAGTTCCTCGACGCCCGCCGTGCCACCGCCCGCTACGGGGAAGGGCACGTGGCGGGAGCCATCCTCGTCCGGACACGGGGGTAGGCGCGGCCTCGACGGGCCGCGCCCCGTCCCGCGGGCCGGCGGCCCTCCCCTTCACTCCGTCCTGAGCGCCTCCACCGGGTGGATCGAGGCCGCCCGCCGCGCCGGTACCCAGCTCGCCAGCGCCCCCACCACGCACAGCAGCACGGCGATGGCCGGGAGGAGCCACGGCTCGCCCGAGGGCACCCGGAACACGAAGATGCTGCGCACCCTCAGGATCGCTCCGCCGAGCACCGTGCCCGCGGCGGCCCCCGCGGCCAGGAAGAGCGCGGTGCGCCCCACCACCGAGCGCACGACCTCCGTGCCCGACGCGCCCAGGGCGATCCGCACCCCGATCTCCCGGGTGCGCCTCGTCACCGTGAACGAGGAGATGGCGTAGAGGCTGGCGATGGACAGCACGAGGGCGCCGGCGCCCAGGAGCGTGAGCGCCCCCGAGATGACCCCGAGGGCCACCACGTTGTCCGAGCCCACGTCGGCCAGCGTGCTCAGGTTGGCCAGGATGACGTCGTGGCCCGTGGCCGCCGCCGCCTGACGCAGTGGCCGCCCGTACGCCGCCGGGTCTCCCTCCACGTGCACCGTCAGGTAGACGCCACCCTGGACCTCGGTGAGGGGCAGGTAGAGTCCCGCGGCCAGGGCCGGGTCGCCCAGGCTCAGGCCCAGGTCGGGGACGACGCCCACCACCTCCCGCCACTCGGGTGCCGCCCCGGGGTCGCGCCCGTCCACGACGCGCACGCGGGCCCCCAGCGGCTGCCCCCCGCCCAGGAACGCGGCGACGAAGGGCTCGTTCACCACCGCGACGGGAAGGGCTCCCGGGAGCAGGTCCTCTTCGGTGATCAGGCGCCCCGCCACCGGGCGCGTCCCCAGGGACTCCAGGAAGCCGGGTCCGGCCAGCACCACCGGCGCCCGCGCGGCGGGGGTACCGCGGCCCTCGGCCTCCACCAGCGGCGCCGGGGGGTCCACGCCGGGCACCGCCGTGGCGACTCCGGCGGCGCGCACGCCGGGGATCCGCCGCGCCTCCTCCACCACCGACGCCAACACCGCCGCGGCCGGGAGCGTCACCTCGGGGGTGGGCGCCAGGTACGCCGTGACGACCTGCGGCGACGGCACGTCCAGGTCCGGGCGGGCGTACCCGGAGAAGCCCCGGAGCGTGACGAAGGCGGCGCCGATGAGGGCTACCGAGGTGGCCATCTCCAGGGAGGCCAGGAGCCCCCCGGGCACGGGGAGGGAGGCGCCCCGGTGGGCGCTGCGCCGGAGCGCGTGGGCCACCTCGCGCCGGGTGGCCCGCCATGCGGGCAGGCCGCCGGCGACCGCGGTGACCAGGAGCGTCATGCCGCCGAGGAACGCAACGCCCGCGGTGTCCACGCCGAAGTGGATCCAGAAGGGGATGTCGTCCACCACGCCCCCGAGCCACCGGAGGAAGGCGTCGGCCGTCACCAGCGCGAAGCCCGCGGCCAGCGTGGCCAGCACGCCGACTTCGAGGACGAGCTGAGCCACCAGCCGGCCGCGGCTGGCGCCCAGCGCCGCGCGCACCGCCAGCTCGCCCGTGCGGGCGGCTGTGCGGGCGGCCATGAGGTGGCCCACGTTGGCCGCCACCACCGCGAGGACCAGCGCCAGGGAGGCCAGGAGCCCGCCGAAGAGGGTGAAGATCAGGGCGCTCTCCGGGGGGCGGGTGAAGGGGCTGACCGCGGCGGTGCGCACGTCCTCCGCATCCCGTTCCAGGCCCGCCACGACGGCGGAGGCCTGGGCGGTCGCCACGACGAGGGTGGCACCGGGCTCGACGATGGCGAACACCGTGGCACCCCGGACGCCCGGGCCGTCCTCGGTCCCGAGGAGGTCCTCCGAAAGGGGGAGCCACGCGTCGCCGCGGTTGGGGAACTCCGCCGCCGCGGGCATCACGCCCACAACCACCCGGCGCACGCCCGCGATCTCCAACGTCCTGCCCAGGACCGTGGGGTCGCCGCCGAAGCGGTCCCGCCAGAGCGTCTCGCGGAGGAGCACCACGGGGGGCGCCCCGGGGGCGCCGTCGGCGGGCACGAGGGTGCGCCCCAGGAGCGGCGCGTAGGGGAGGTACGCGAAGGCCGAGGGGGAGATCCAGGTGGACTCAAGCCCCTCGACGTCGCCGTCCTCGTAGTGGACGTTCTCCACGTCCCCCCGGATTGCGCCCACCCAGGCGAACGCGCCGACGCCGTCGGCCAGGACCCGCATCCCCTCGCCGTCGATGCGCTTCGGGTCGCCCTCGTCGTCGTAGAACCGCACCATCACGAAGCGGTCGCCGCCCTCCCAGGGGAGGTCGGCGAAGAGCGCGCTCCGCGCGAAGGAGAACGCCGCCGTGGCCAGCGTGAGCCCGGTGGCCAGGGCCAGCCCGGCCGTGAGGTTCATGAGGGGGTACCGGCGGAGGAGCCGTGCTGCGAGGCGGACCTCCGTGCCCGTCAGGAGGGGCACCCGTCCCGCACGGCCCTCACGGAGCCGCGCCGGGGCGAAGGACGCGGCCACCGTCACCGCCTCGAGGGTGGTGAGGAGCCAGGCGACGGAGGGCCCGCGGTGGGCCCGACGTCGCTCGTGGGCCTCGATGAGGTCCCCGACGGCGGTCTCCCGCCAGGGCTCGGGCACCCCCCACTCCAGGAGCCGGACGGCCCACCGGGGGGCGCTCATGCGTCGGACCCGAGGACGGGGTCCAGGCCTCCCCACATGCGCCGGAGCCCTTCCCGCGTCTCCCGCACCGCGGCGACGCCGGCCGCCTCGACGCGAACCAGGCGACGGGCCTTCCCTCCCCGCTGGGGCAGCGGGCTCCCCAGGCGCGTGGAGACCAGCCCCTTCTTCTCCAGGCGCTGGAGCGTGACGTAGACCGCCGCGCGCCGGACGCCCCTTCCCGTCCTCTCCTCGATCTCGTCGACGATGGAGACCGGGTGGGCCTCCTCCTCGCCCAGCCTCACGGCAGCCAACAGGACCAGCAGCTCGAACTCCCCCAACCCCTCCCTGCCCATGCCGCCTCCCGGAAAAAGTAACGTTGTTACGATAAACGCCCCGGGCCGTTCCGGGAAGGGGGCTGTGGGGGGCGGGAAGGGCAGGGGCCCCACCGCGCGTGCACCTGCCGTCCGAGCCGGACCCTTGTCCCTCCGCCCCCGGGGGCCCCTACTTGGAAGGATGAAGAACGTTCCGCGCATCGGCCGCGTCCTCGACCTGATGGGGCTCGCGCTCTTCCTCGTGGGTGCGGGTCTCTACGGCCGGGCATGGATGGGGCTGCGCGCCCTGCCGGCCTTCGTCCCCGACCCCGCCGGCGAGCCGTGGGCCGCCATCCGCCTGGCCAACGGCTACGTCCGACTCCAGGGGACGGGGCGTATGTTCATGGCGGCGGGGATGGCCGTCTTCGTGGCGGCGTGGTGGGTTGCGAGGCGGGCGGCGGCCCCGGCGGAGGCGCCCGAGACCTGAGCGGTGCGGGGCCGCCGGCGCCTCCCTGGCCCGGGGGGGCCGGGGCTGTGATCTTTCGCGCCTCATGACCCCGCGACCCTCCTCACTCGTGCTCGTGGCGGCGTCGGCGCTGACGGCCGCCGCGGCGCCCGCGCCCCTCCAGGCCCAGGCCGATGGCCTCGCCCCGGTGCCCGCCGTCGACGCCGCGCGGAGCGCTCCCGAAGCCGGGGGCATCGTGGACCTGCAGCGCCTCGCCGGCCCCATCCGGGTGGACGGGACCCCCGACGAGGAGGCGTGGCGCGCCGTCGCGCCCCTCCCCCTCACCATGTACGAGCCGTCGTACCGGGGGAGCAGCGACCGCCGCATCGAGCTGCGCGTGGCCTACGACGACGAGGCGATCTACGTGGCGGCCCGCTTCCTCCACGACGACCCCCGGTCCATCCGCGCCTTCTCCCTCACCCGGGACCGGTGGAGCGGTGACGACGGCTTCGGACTCCTCCTGGACACGTTCAACGACAACGAGAACGCGCTCCGCTTCGTGGGGCTCCCGCTGGGGGCCCGCATGGACATGAGCATCACGGGGGACGGCCAGCAGGAGAACGGGGGATCGGGCGGGCCCCGGGGCATGTCGTGGAACACGTTCTGGGACCTGGAGACCCGGGTGGGCGACGACGGTTGGACCGGGGAGATGCGGGTGCCGTTCTCCAGCCTCCGCTTCGAGACCGCCGCCGACGGCTCGGTGATCATGGGGATGATGGCCTACGCCTACGAGCCTGCCCAGGGCCGCCGGTGGACCTTCCCCGCGATACCGCCCTCCTTCCCCTACACCCAGGTGTCCGCCTGGCAGGACGTGCGCATCCGCGACGTGGCCGCGCGCAACCCGGTGTACGTCAGCCCCTACGCCCTGGCCGGCTCGTCACGGACGCCCGTGCTGGACGAAGCGGGCACGGGCTGGGTGGGGACCACCGACCCGAGCTGGGAGGTGGGTGCCGACGTGAAGGTCAACCCGACGCCCAACCTCACGCTGGACCTGACGCTGAACACCGACTTCGCCGCGGTGGAGGCGGACCAGCAGCAGGTGAACCTGACGCGCTTCTCCCTCTTCTTCGACGAGAAGCGGACGTTCTTCCAGGAGCGGGCCGGGATCTTCACGTTCGAGACCGGCGCCGAGCGGGGCACCCTGTTCTACTCCCGGCGCATCGGCCTCGCCGACGGTCGCCCCATCCCCATCCTGGGCGGGGCCCGGCTGGTGGGGCGCGTGGGGAGCTGGGACGTGGGGCTCATCGAGATGCAGACCGCCGCCGACGGGGCTCTGGAGTCGGAGAACTTCGGCGTGCTCCGGCTGCGCCGCCGCGTGCTCAACGACAACTCCTACGTGGGAGGGATGGCCACGAGCAGGGTGGGCGTGGGGGGCGCCTACAACGTCACCTACGGCGTGGACGGCCAGTTCCGCGTGGCCGGCGACGAGTACGTCACGCTCAAGTGGCTCCAGACGCTGCAGGGCGGTGGGGAGGCGGGGGAAGCGGCGCCGTCGGGGCTCGACGCCGGGCGGGTGGTGCTGGACTGGACGCGGCGTCGCGTCCAGGGCCTCAGCTACCAGCACGCGGTCGTCTGGTCGGGCTCGGGCTACGATCCGGCGATGGGCTTCGAGTTGCGGAGCGACTTCGCCCGGGCCCAGAGCGACTGGAGCTACCAGTGGTTCCCCGACGAGACGTCGGCCTTCCGCCGCCTCTGGCTGGGGATCCAGTCCAACGCGTGGGTGCGAAACGCCGACGACCGCGTCGACACCGGGCTCCTCAAGCCCTTCTTCACGCTGGAGACCAAGCCCGGCACGTCGCTGACGTTTGCCGCCACCACCACCTACGAGGACGTGCCCGAGGCGTTCTCCCTCTCGGAGAGCGCCTCCATCCCCGCCGGGGAGTACTGGGCCACCGAGGGCTCGGTGGAGATCCGCGCCTCCCGGGGGTGGACGCTCCGCCCCAACGTCACGGCGCGGGTGGGGGAGTTCTACGACGGGCGCCGGGTGGGAGTGGAGTCCAGCGTGAACTGGCCGGTGAACCGCCACCTGGAGCTGGTGGCGGGGTGGGAGTGGAATCGCATCCGCTTCGGCGGGCGGGACGAGGCCTTCGACGCCAACCTGCTCCGCCTCCAGGCCCGTGGAGCCCTGGACACGCGCCTTTCCGTGGACGCCTTCCTCCAGTACAACTCCCTCACCGAACAGGCGGCCACGAACGCCCGCGTCCGATACAACTTCCGCGAGGGCCAGGACCTCTGGCTGGTGTGGAACGAGGGATTGAGCCTGGAGCGCACGGTTCAGGGCCTGCCCCGGCTCCCGCTGAGCAACGGGCGCACGCTCACGGTGAAGTACACGCACACGTTCGTCTTCTGAGCGCCTCCCGGCCGGGAAGGCACCCGCCCGCCCCTCGTTGACCAATCTGGTCAATTTGCACAGCTTGGGGCATGGACGACAAGAAGGCGCCTCCCGTGGTCAGGGAGACCGTGAGCCTCTACGAGGCCAAGACCCACCTTTCCTCCCTCGTGGACCGCGCGGCCGACGGGGAGGAGATCGTCATCGCCAAGTCCGGGAAGCCCAAGGCGCGCCTGGTTCCCCTCGACGACACCCGCCCCCTTCGCCGCCCGGGCAGGGGTCGGGGTCGCTGGAAGGTCGGTCCCGACTTCGACGATCCCCTTCCGGACGACCTCCTCGCGGGGTTCGACCGGGGGGAACGGTGAGGCTCCTCCTGGACACCCACGTCCTCATCTGGTGGGACGAGGGTGAGTCGCTCTCCAAACGGGCCGCCGACGCCATCCGGCGGGCGGACCAGGTCTACGTGAGCGCGGTCACCGGGTGGGAGATCGCCATCAAGGCCTCCCTGGGACGCATCGAGACGACGCGTTCGATGGCGGTGGCGACGGCCGAGTCGGGCTTCGAGGAGCTGCCCGTGCGGCTCGCCCACGCCGAAGCCCTGGCGTCCCTGCCACCGCACCACCGGGACCCCTTCGACCGGATGCTCGTCTCCCAGGCGCTGGCCGAAGGCCTGACGCTGGTGACGCGCGACCGGGCGCTCCGCGACTACGGGGTCAAGCTCCTGGGCGCGTAGGGACGACTCAGCCCCCCGACGTCCGCGCGATGAACGACGTCAGCGTCTCCCGCCACTGGGGCAGCAGGCTCTCCTCCACGTACATCATGTGCCCCGCGGCGAAGTCGGCCCGCTGGATGTTGTCCCGGAGGTCGGCGGGAAGCCCCATGTGGTCCATGGTCCAGACGGCGGCGAAGTAGGGCGTGGCCAGGTCGTAGATGCCGTTGACGAGCAGGACCTCGAGATTCGGGTTCCGGGTGAGGGCCCGGGCCAGGTCGGGGGCCACGTTGGGCGACCCGCCGCCGAAGCCGAAGCCCGCGCCTCCGGCCCGCTGCCAATTCCACCCGCGCGTTCCGCCGCTGGGCACGTACTCCCGGTCACCGTCGTAGCCCAGCTCCGCCCGCAGGTACTGGTTGAACGCCGACGTGTACGCCGAGGAGATCGCCGTGGACTGGGGGTCGTGGGAGGGCCCGGGGGAGAGGAGGTCGCCGGCGGGGCCGGTGAAGCGGGCGTCCAGGCGGCCCACCACGCGGCCCCGGTCCCGGAGGAGCTCGGCCTCGAACTGGGGCGCCGACACGCGCAGGTCCGCCTTGTCCAGGAAGTCGGGGTCGAGGCCCGTGTACTCGTGCATCTTCTGGATGATCCGGCTCCGCCGCTCGGGCGCCAGCGTCCCCCCGGCCAGGAGCGCGGTGGCGTAGTCGGTGAGGGCCCACGACTCCACCTCCGCCATGAAGGCCTGGAGGTCCGCCCGCTTCCCGCCGGGGAGCGTGCCCAGGTACTCGGACACCACGGCGTACGAGGGGAAGTTGACGATGTAGGGGACGTCGTCGCCCTCGGCGAACTGGAGCGTGTTGAACTGGAGCACCGCCGACACCAGCACGATGCCGTTCATGTCGATGTTGGCCCGCTGCAGGTGCCCCGCAAGCACCGCCGAGCGGGTGGTGCCGTAGCTCTCCCCCAGGAGGTAGCGGGGAGAGTTCCATCGCTCGTAGCGGCTGAGGAAGCGGCGGATGAACTGCGTGAGAGACGCCGCGTCCTCGTCCACGCCCCAGAAGTCGCTCCCCTCGGCCTCGCCCAGCGTGTGGCTGAAGCCCGTGCCGATGGGGTCGATCATGACGATGTCCGCCATGTCGAGGAGGGTGTAGGCGTTGTCCACCAGCTCGTAGGGCGGCGGAGCCTGCTGCCCCACCACCGGCGTGCGCACCCGGCGGGGGCCCATGATGCCCATGTGGAGCCAGAAGGATGCCGATCCGGGACCGCCGTTGTAGGAGAAGATCACCGGCCGCTCAGCCCGGTCGGGGACGTTGGTGCGCAGGTAGGCCGTGTAGTACAGCTCGCCCGTGGGTTTCTCCTCGCCGTCACGCAGGACGACGCTCCCAACGGTGGCCTCGTACTCCACCGTCTGCCCCGCCACCTGGATGGAGTGGCGGGTCGTCCAGTTGGCCGGCGTGGGCTCGTCCTGGGCGGCGAGGGAGAGGGGGGACGCGAGGACGGCGGCGAGGGCTGCGAGGCGGAGGAGGCGCGTCATGGTCGGTGGGGTGGTGCGGGTCATACGGGCCCGGTGTCGGGGCGGGACGGGGGGGAACATGCGCGGGGCTGCCGTGGTGGGCAACGCGGGCCGCCCCAGGCCGAGCCTCCCGGGGGAGGCCCCGTCCGGTACCCTACCCCCGAGGCGCCGATGGCCACGACGGATTCCCCCGCCCCGACATCCCCGCCGGCGGGCCGATTGCCTCCAGCCGGCTGCCCGTCCTAGGATGCCTGTCCCCGCACATCCACAGAGAGGTCACCCATGTCCCGCGCCACCCCGCTTCCTCGACGAGACTTCCTTCGCAGCTCCGTGGCCCTGGGGGCGGGCACCGCCGCGCTGGGGCGCGTCCCCGACCTGGCTCCTGAGCGCCGCGCCGGGCCCGTGGTCCTCACGAGCCACGCCAACGCCACCGGCGCCGAAGCGATGCGCCAGGCCTGGGGGATCCTGGGCCCGGGAGGGAGCGCGCTGGACGCGGTGGAGCGGGGCGCCAACGTCATCGAGGCCGACCCGGAGGACCACAGCGTGGGGCTCGGCGGGCTCCCCAACCTGGACGGCGTGGTCCAGCTCGACGCCTCCATCATGGATGGGCGCACGTACAGCGCCGGCGCCGTGGCGTCGCTGGAGAACATCAAGCACCCGGCGTCGGTGGCCCGCCTGGTCATGGAGCGCACCGACCATGTGCTCCTGGTGGGGCCCGGGGCCCTTGCCTTCGCCAAGTCGTTCGGCTTCCCCGAGGAGGACCTCCTCACCGAGGAGGCCCGGGAGATCTGGATCCGCTGGCGCGAGCAGCTCTCCGAGACGGACAAGTACGGCCGCCCCGAGCACCTCCGGGGGCGCCCCGTGCGCCAGGGCTCGGACGGTCGCATGGAGCCGCCCCCGGAGTACGAGCACGGGACCACCAACGTGCTGGCCGTGGACGTCGACGGACACGTGGCCGGGATCACCACCACCAGCGGATTCGCCTGGAAGGTGCCGGGCCGCGTGGGGGACTCGCCCATCGTGGGCGCGGGTCTCTACGTGGACGACGCCGTGGGTGCGGCGGGCGCCACCGGACGGGGCGAGGACGTCATCAAGTCCTGCGCCTCGTACTTCATCGTCATGCGCATGCGCGACGGGCGCTCGCCGCAGGAGGCTTGCGAGGACGCCATCGAGATGATCGTGGACCGCTACCGCGCGGTGGGCCTGGACTTCGTCCCGGGTGAGAAGTTCGTCGCGCTGAGCAGGGACGGGGAAGTGGGCTGCGCCCAGATGGGAACGGCAACGCCACCGTCCATGACCGTCCACCGGGCCGGGGGGATTCAGGTCGTGCGGGGCACCGCACATTACCCGCCGGCTGGGTGAGGCCGCCGCCCTGCGAGTTGCCCGCGCACTGCCGCCGCCCCACCTTGAGGACATCGCGCAACGTCCCACAGGAGTCGGGAACGACATGACCTCCACCCCCCGGGAGGCGGCCACGGCGCAGGCCTCCCGACTGCAGGAAGAGCTCCGGCAGACCCGTCCGTTCCGAAGCCGGACCCAGGAGGCGTTCCTTTCCATCCTGCGCACGGGAGACCTGGCCAAGAACCGGTTCTCCGACCTCTTCGCCGCCCACGAGGTCACGTTCCAGCAATACAACGTGCTCCGCATCCTGCGGGGCGCCAGGCCGCAGGGGCTCCCCACCCTCGAGATCGGCGAGCGGATGATCGAGCGTACCCCTGGTGTGACGCGCATCCTGGACCGCCTCGAGGGAAAGGGTTGGGTGAGCCGCGAGCGGTGCAGCGAGGACCGCCGCAAGGTGTGGTGTCGCATCACGCCCACGGGGCTGGAGCTGCTGGACGTCCTGGACAAACCGGTGGACGAGGGCGACGCGGCCATCTTCAGCGAGATGTCCGAGTCCGACCTGGACGAGCTCATCCGCATCCTGGATGCGCTGAGGGAGCGGCTTTCCCGCGCCTGACGCGGTGCGTCGCGCCGCCCGCGGGGGGGCTTGTTTGACGGCGGGCGGCCGGGACGGTATTAGGTCCGCCTCCCTTCGCACCCACCTTCGGAGGACCGTCATGCCAATCCCGCGTGCCCCCATCGTCTCCCTCCTCGCCGTCCTGGCCCTCCAGGCGCAGCCCGTCCACGGGCAGGTCGCCTCCGCCGGCCAACCTCTCGACGTGGTCATCGAGGGGGGGCGCATCGTGGATGGAACGGGGAACGCCTGGTTCCCGGGAGACGTGGGGATCCGCGGTGACCGGGTGGTGGCCATCACGCCTCCGGGGATGCTCCGCGGGGTGCAGGCCGCCCGGCGGGTGGACGCCACGGGGAAGGTGGTGGCTCCGGGCTTCATCGATATCCAGAGCCACTCCCGCTTCGAGTTCCTGGGGCGCGGGGACGGGCGCGTCGTGAGCAAGGTGACCATGGGCGTCACCACCGAGATCATGGGCGAGTCCACCACCAACGCGCCGGTGGGCGAGGCATACGCCGAGCCCGGGCAGCAGTTCGCCGGCCCCCGGGCCTTCGATGCGTGGATTCGCGCGATGGAGGAGCACGGGGCCAGCGTCAACTTCGGGTCCTTCGTGGGGGCCACCACCATTCGGGTGTTGGGGAAGGGCCAAGCCATGGGGGAGGCCAACTCCACCCAGCTCCGGGTGATGCGGGAGGCGGTGAGGAACGCCATGGAGGACGGAGCGTTCGGCATCGGATCGGCCCTCATCTACCCGCCGGGCAACTTCGCCTCCACCGAGGAGCTCATCGAGATCAACAAGGCGGCGGCGCCCTTCGGCGGTGTGTACATCACCCACATGCGCTCCGAGGCGGACCGCTTCCTCGAGGCCATCGACGAGGCCATCCGCATCGGCACCGAGGCCGGCGTGCCCGTGGAGATCTACCACCTCAAGGCAGGTGGGCGGCGCAACTGGGCCAAGGCCGCCCAGGCCGTGGCGAAGATCGACTCGGCGAGGGCGGCCGGAGTGGACGTTCAGGCCAACATGTACCCCTACACCGCCGGCGGGACCGGCCTCACCGCGTGCTTCCCACCCTGGGCGTCCGCCGACGGGAAGCTCCTCGACAACCTGGCCGACGCCGACATGCGGGCGAAGATCCGCCAGGAGATCGAACACCAGACGGAGGACTGGGAGAACCTCTGCAGCCTGGCCACCCCCGAAGGCGTGCTCCTCCTGGGGTTGGAGAGGCCCGAGAACCGGACGTACCAGGGGCGGTACCTCTCCGACGTGGCGGCGGAGCTTGGGAAGGACTGGGTCGAGACGGCCTTCGACCTGGTGCTGTCCGAGCGCCAGCGCATCGGCACGATCTTCTTCATGATGAGCGAGGAGAACGTCGCCATGCAGATCGGCCAGCCCTGGATCAAGTTCGGCACCGACGCCGGCGGCATCGACCCGGCAAGGGCCAACGGCCTGGCCCACCCCCGGGCGTACGGGACCTTCACGCGCGTCCTGGGCAAGTACGTCCGCGAGGAGGGCGCCACCACGCTGGAGGAGGCGGTGCGCAAGATGTCATCGGCAGTGGCCACGCGCCTCCACGTCCGCGACCGGGGGCTGCTCAAGGAGGGCTTCTACGCCGACGTGGTGGTCTTCGACCCCGAGACCGTGGGCGACCGGGCCACCTACGAGCAACCCCACCAGCTCTCCGTGGGTGTGGAGCACGTTTTCGTGAACGGCGTGGCCGTGGTGACGGACGGCCGCCACACCGGCGCGCTCCCCGGTCGGGCGGTTCGCGGCCCGGGGTGGACGGGTCGGCGCTACTGACCGGCTGTCACATCCGCGCAACCCCACACGTCCTCATGGCATCCAAGGGTGAAACCGGAGGCCGGGGGCCTTCGTACAGGTGCAGGTAGGACGAGCAAGGCCTCTGGTGCCGAGCACGGGGGGAGGGGACGAAGATGAGCGTGGACGAGAGAGTCGGGATCCTGCTGCGGGCGGCGACCCGCGCAGAGGGGGAAGGGGACGAACGGGTGGCCCGGATCCTCCGGCGCAGGGCCGAGGAGTCACGACCGCTGGACGAGCGTGACCTCGGCGCGGAGTTGCGCCTGGCCTACGGCTTCGCCGAGTAGGCTCCACGCGGGACAGAGGTTTCGAAGGGCCCGGCCACGGGGTGGCCGGGCCCTTCTTCATGCCCCGAAACCGCGCCTGCCGCGTCGCCGTAGGGCAGCATGTGCCGGGCCGTCGGGCCGGGCCGTGGCTCCGGGACACGGGACGGGAGAGGGGAATGGGTGGCTTCCTGAAGGACCTGCGGTACGCGTCGCGCATGCTGGTGAAGAGCCCCTGGCTCTCCGCCATGGCCATCGGCGCCCTGGCCCTGGGCGTGGGGGTCACCGCCACCATGTTCAGCATCGTGTACGGCGCCCTCATGCGGGGGCTTCCGTTCCCCGACGGCGACCGGGTCATGGCGCTCATGCGGAGCAACCCCGAGAGGGAGATCCGTCGCCAGCCCCTCCCCGTGCACGACTTCATGGACCTCCGGGAGCAGCAGAGCTCCTTCCAGTCCATGGCCGGCTTCTACCAGGGCACGGTCAACGTCCGGTGGTCCGACCGGCCCGAGCGCTTCGACGGCGCCTTCGTGTCGGCGGGCACGTTCTCGACGCTGGGCATCCAGCCCATCCTGGGCCGTGACTTCCTCCCGGGCGAGGACGTGGCCGGCGCGCCCATGCGGGTCATCCTCTCCTGGCAGGTGTGGCAGGACCGCTTCGGCGGCGACCGGAGCGCGCTGGGGACCGTGGTGAAGGTCAACGGCGAGACGGCGGAGATCATCGGCGTCATGCCCGAGGGCTTCGGCTTCCCCGAGTCTCAGAACCTCTGGGTGCCGCTGCGCATGGACGTCCTCGCGACTCCCCGGGGCGAGGGGCAGTACCTGAGCGTCATCGGCAAGCTCAAGCCCGGCGTCACCGTGGACCAGGCCGCCGCGGAGCTCGCGGGCATCGCCCAGCGCCTCGCCGCGCAGTACCCGGAGACCAACGAGGGATGGGGCATGATGGTCATGCCCTTCACCGAGATGGCCATCGGAGACGAGACCGCGGGGCTCCTCTACACCATGCTGGCGGTGGTGTCGCTGGTGCTGCTCATCGCGTGCGCCAACGTGGCCAACCTCCTGCTGGCCCGGGCGGCCGCCCGCACGAAGGAGGTGGGGATCCGCACGGCCATGGGCGCCAGCCGGTGGCGGGTGGTCTCCCAGATGGTGGCCGAGGCGCTGGCGCTGGCCCTGGTGGGCGGCGTCCTGGGCGCCGGGCTGGCGTGGGTGGGCGTCACGGCCTTCGACCGGGCGGTGGAGGGCACCGACCCGCCCTTCTTCCTGGTCTTCAAGGTGGACGCGCCCATCCTGCTCTTCATCCTGGCCCTGTCCATCCTGGCCGCGGTGGTGGCGGGCGGCATCCCCGCGCTGAAGGCGTCGGGGATGGACGTGAACAGCATCCTGAAGGACGAGTCCCGGGGCTCGTCCAGCCTGCGCATCGGGCGGCTGAGCAAGGTCCTGGTGGTGGGCGAGATCGCCATGTCCATGGGGCTCCTCGTCGCCGCGGGGCTCATGACGAAGAACATCACGACGCTCCGCACCATCGATTACGGCTTCGACCCCGACGCTGTGTTCACCGCCCGCATCGGGCTCTTCGAGTCCGAGTTCCCCGACGTGGCGTCGCGCCGACGCTTCTACGAGGACCTGCGGACCCGACTCGACGGCCTCCCCGGTGTCCAGGCGGCGAGCCTGGGGACCGTCCTGCCCGGGCTGGGGTCGGGCTACACCACCTTCGCGGTGGAGGGCGAGGCGTACGCCGACGAGCGCGACTACCCCGGCGCCCGCCTCGGCCAGGTGGACCGCGGGTTCTTCGATGCCGTAGGCCTCCCGGTCACGCTGGGGCGCGACTTCGCCGTGAGCGACGACGCCGACGCCGACCCGGTGGCCATCGTCAACGCCAGCTTCGCCCAGAAGCACCTCGGCGGGGGCTCGCCCCTCGGACGGCGCATCCGTCCGGGTGGGCCCGAGAGCACCGAGGCTTGGCGGACCATCGTGGGGGTTGTGCCCGACTCGTGGATGCAGGGCGTGGCGAACAACGAGGGCACGCCCGACGGCTTCTACGTTCCCGTGCAGCAGTCCGACACCCGCTTCATGAGCATCCTGGCCCGGGGCCCCGCCGACCCCATGACGCTCACCGCCGCGGTCCGGGACGCCGTGGCCGCGGTGCACGCGGACACGCCCCTCTACTTCGTGGACACGATCCGCGGGCGCATCGACGAGAATACGTGGGCCTTCCGCGTCTTCGGCGTGCTGTTCATGGTCTTCGGCGTCGTGGCGCTCTTCCTGGCCTCGGTGGGCCTCTACGCGGTGATGGCGTTCAGCGTCAGCCGTCGCACCTCGGAGGTGGGAATCCGCATGGCCCTGGGCGCCGAGGGCGGTCAGGTGGTGAAGCTCATCCTCCGGCAGGGGGCCGTGCAGGTGGTGCTGGGGCTGGTGGTCGGCCTCGGGCTGGCGTTCGTCGTGGCCCTGGGGCTCCGCAACCTCCTCCTCCAGGACGTGAGCCCCAACGACCCGGTGGTCTTCGGGTCGGTGGCGGCGGTGCTCCTCCTCACCGGGCTGGCGGCCTCGGCCGTGCCCGCGCGCCGCGCCACCCGGGTGGACCCCATCACGGCGCTGCGGAGCGAGTAGCGGCGGCCGGCGCGTCGCCGACGGCCACGCTTCCGCGGCGGGAGCGGCGGGACGATCTTATCCGTCCCGCCGCTTCACGTCTTCGGAGCCTCAGGCCATGACCTTCCACGACACGCCGCGCTTCCCCCGCGGCTTCCGGTGCGCGTCCACCAACTGCGGCATCAAGGCCGAGGGAAAGGACCTGTCCCTCTTCGCTTCGGACGTGCCCGCGGCGGCCGCGGCGGTGTTCACGCGGAACCACGTGGCGGGCGCGCCCGTCCTGGTGGGGCGGGAGCTGATCCGCGGGGGCCGCCTCCAGGCGGTGGTGGTGAACAGCCGCGTCTCCAACGTGGGGACGGGGGAGGAGGGGGTGACCCGGGCCCGCCGCATGGGCGCCGCCGCCGCCGCCGCCCTGGGCATCGCCCCGGAGCTGGTGCTCATGAGCTCCACCGGCGTCATCGGCGTGCCCCTTCCCGTGGAGAAGATCGAGGCGGCGCTCCCGTCCCTGGCCGCCCAGCTCCAGGACGACCCCATGGTGGGGGCCGAGGGCATCATGACCACGGATACCCACCCGAAGGCCGTCTCCCTGCCCGTGGGTGGAGCCACCCTCACGGTGGTGGGGAAGGGCTCGGGGATGATCGAGCCCAACATGGCCACCATGCTGGTCTACGCCTTCACCGACGCCGCGCTGGACGCCCCGGCGCTCGACCGGGTCCTCCGCCGCGTGGTGGACGACACGTTCAACATGCTCTCCGTGGACACCGACACCAGCACGTCGGACACCTGCGTCCTCCTGGCCAACGGCCAGGCGGGGGCGGTGGGGGAGGGGACGTTCGAGGCCGCGCTCCGGGCGGCCTTCACCCGGATGACGGAGATGCTCGCCCGGGACGGGGAGGGGGCCACCACGCTCATCCGGGTGACCGTGAGCGGCGCCGCCGACCGGCGGGAGGCTCGGACCATCGCCAAGTCGCTGGTGAACTCCCCGCTGGTGAAGACCATGGTCTTCGGCGGCGACCCCAACGTGGGGCGGCTCCTCATGGCGGTGGGGAAGTGCTTCGACTGCAGGGTGGAGCCGGGGCGGATCGGGGCCACGATCTGCGGGGTCCCGGTCCTGGAAGAGGGCCGGCGCACCGCCTTCGACGAGGCGGCGCTCCGGGCGCTCCTCCGCGAGGACCCGGTGGACCTGGAGGTCTCCCTGGGCGTGGGCGACGCCGGTGCCCGGGCCTGGGGGTGCGACCTCACCCACGGGTACGTGGACGAGAACGCAGCCTACTACTCGTCCTAGGAGCCTGTCCGAGTAGTGGGGTACCCCGCCCATCGCTATGACTGATATGACCTTACTTGATCGTGGGTTGGGGCGGCACGGCCCCTCCTCCTGCGTTGGAGCTCCTCCACGTAGCTACGGCTATGCGTTCGTCGCTCCGCCTTGGATGAGGGGCCGTGGCGCTCCCAACGCGGGGTGCCCCATTACTCGGACAGGCTCCTAGGAGCGGGCACGCCCTCTCCGGCCCGCACGCTGCCGGACCCGGAGGACGGCCGGGGGGTACCTGCGGCTTGTGAAAATTGTAACTTTCTTGGCTATATGCCCTGCTCGCACCCCTCTCCGTCCACAGGATCTACCAAGATGAAGCGCCTTTCCGCCCTGTCCCTGCTCGTGGCCCTCGCCGCCTGCGGCGGGGGTGAGCCCGCCACCGACGCCGCCTCCGAGCCCGCCGCCGCCGCGGCGCCCGCCGCGGCCCCCGCGCCGGCCCTGGGCGAGATGACCATGCCCGACTGGTTCCACGTGGACGACGCCGCCCAGACCGTCCACATGACCATCACCGCCGGCCTCACCGACGTGAAGAACTACTGGAACTTCAACGGCGGCCATGACGGCAACATGACCATCACCGTCCCCGAGGGGTACGCGGTGACCATCGACTTCTCGAACAACGACCCGGCCATGGCGCACAGCGTCGGGGTCTCGGCGGTGACGAGCAACTTCGGCATCGTGGAGCCGGTGGCCGTCTTCGAGGGCGCCATCTCCTCCAACCCCACGTCCATGACCGAGGCCACCATGCCCGGCCAGACGGAGACCATCACGTTCACGGCGGCCACCGCCGGGACGTACTCCATGGTCTGCTACGTGCCCGGCCACGCGGCGGCGGGCATGTGGATCCACTTCAACGTCTCGTCCGACGGCTCGAAGGGCGTCCAGACGGCGATGTAGGTCCCGCCCCTCCGGGGCTACCCGCGGCGCCGCTCCCTTCCCCGGGGGCGGCGCCGCTCGCTTTTCCCCTCCGGCGGCCACTTGAGGGGGTGGCGCATTTGGCGTATCCCTTCAGCTTCCGGGAGCGTCGAAGGCGATCCACCGTCCTTGCAGGAGCGGCATGCATGTCCGAACCCCTCCGCGACCGATTCCAGGCCCTGAGGGCCAGGGAGTTCGCCCGGTTGGACCGGAGCGGGCACGTGTACCTGGACTACACGGGGAGTGGCCTCTACGCCGCCTCCCAGCTCCGGGACCAGGACGAGTTCCTCGCCAGGAGCGTGCTGGGGAACCCCCACTCGGAGAGCCCGGCTTCGGCGGCGGCGACGGAGGTGGTGGAGGGGACCCGCCGGCACGTGCTGCGTTTCTTCAACGCCGATCCCGCCGAGTACGAGGTGGTGTTCACCGCCAACGCTTCGGCGGCGCTCAAGCTGGTGGGTGAGTCGTACCCGTTCGGCGCCGGGTCGCGCTTCGTGCTGCTGCAGGACAACCACAACTCGGTCCACGGCGTGCGCGAGTACGCCGCCGGCGCAGGCGCCGACGTGGTCTACCTGCCCCTCGACGGCGAGCTCCGGGCGGACCTGGGGACGACGCTCCCGCCCCCGGGGTCGGGACCGAGCCTCTTCGCGTTCCCCGCCCAGTCCAACTTCTCCGGGGTGAAGCACCCGCTGTCCCTGGCGAAACGGGCCCGCGACGCCGGCTACGACGTGGTCCTGGACGCCGCGGCCTACGTGCCCACCAACCCGTTGGACCTCTCCGAGGTGGGTGCCGACTTCACGTGCGTCTCCTTCTACAAGATGTTCGGGTACCCCACGGGCGTCGGCGCGCTCATCGCCCGCCGGTCGGCGCTGGCGCGCCTGCGGCGCCCCTGGTTCGCCGGAGGCACGGTGGAGTTCGTCTCCGTCCAGCGGCCCGCCCACCAGCTCCGCGTCGGGGCGGAGGCCTTCGAGGACGGGACGCTGAACTTCCTGGGGATCGCCGCGCTCCCGGCGGGGCTCTCCTTCCTGGAGGGGGTGGGGATGGACGCGGTGCGCGCCCGGGTGGCCGAGCTCACGGGGCGCCTCCTGGAGGTGCTCGCGGAGGCGCGCCACGACACCGGCGTGCCCGCGGTGGTGATCTACGGGCCCCTCTCGGGAGACGCCCGCGGTGGCACGGTGGCGTTCAACGTCCTGGACGGGGACGGACGCGTCGTGCCCTACGGCGTCGTGGAGCGGGCGGCGAGCGCCCGCAACATCTCCCTCAGAGGTGGGTGCTTCTGCAACCCCGGCGCCGCCGAAGTGGCGTTCGCCATGCCCCCGGACGAGGCGCAGGACTGCTTCCGGTCCATGCCCCGTGGGACGTTCACGCTGGACCGGTTCGCGGCGTGCCTGGGGAGCGAGGTGGCGGTGGGCGCCATGCGGGCGTCGCTGGGCATCGCGAGCAACGAGGAGGACCTGGAGCGCCTCCGGACGTTCCTCGCCTCCCTGGTCGCCGAGCTGGGGCGCGCCCCTTCGGCATCGCGCTGAAGGTGGGAAGGCGGCCGGGGGGCCGAGGCCCCGACGAGGCTGCGTCTCCGGTACTCCTCCTCACTCTCCCTGCGTATCCTCCAGGCGCGGCCCCCGGAGCACCACCGGCTCGGTCACCTTCTTCGCCCGCAGGTTGAGCATCTCCACCATGAGCGAGAAGCCCATGGCGAAGTAGATGTACCCCTTGGGAATCTCCTGGTGGAAGCCCTCCGCCACCAGCGCCATGCCGATGAGGAGCAGGAACGAGAGCGCCAGCATCTTCACCGTGGGGTGCTCGTTGACGAAATGGCTCACGGCGCTGGCGGACAGCATCATGAAGCCCACCGCCACCACCACCGCGATGATCATCACCGAGAGGTGGTCGGCCACCCCCACCGCGGTGATCACCGAGTCCAGCGAGAACACGATGTCCAGCAGCGCGATCTGGACGATCACCGAGAGGAAGGACGCGGCCTTCCCGGCGCTCCGCCCGTCGTCGTCCCCCTCCAGCTTGTGGTGGATCTCCCGGGTGGACTTGGTGAGGAGGAACATGCCTCCCGCCAGGAGGATGAGGTCCCGTCCCGAGAACTCCCGGTGCCCTATGGCGAAGAGGGGCGCGGTGAGCTTCATGATCCAGACGATGGAGACCAGCAGCGCGATACGGGTGCCCATGGCGAGGAGGAGGCCGAGCTGGCGCGCCTTGGCCCGCTGGGCCGGCTCCACCTTGTCGGCGAGGATGGAGATGAAGACGATGTTGTCGATCCCCAGGACGATCTCGAGGATCGTCAGCGTCGCCAGGGAGATCCAGGCCTCGGGGCTGGTGAGCCACTCCATGCTTCGGCATCCGTCGGAGGTGGAGGCGCGCCGTTACGCGCCGCAGGACGGGAAACCTAAGCCCCCTCCAGGGCCCCCTGGAAGCCTCCCGGAAACCGCCCCGCTCCCCGCTCCGTAGGGCGGAGCGTCGAGGAGGGCCGAGGTGAACCAGGGGAAGGAGGGGGTGGCGTGACGACGCTGGCGCAGGATCTCCGGTACGGGCTTCGCATGCTGGCCAAGTCACCCGTGGTGTCGGGGGTGGCGGCATTGTCGTTGGCGTTGGGCATCGCCGCCA
The DNA here is from genome assembly GCA_045863275.1 of Gemmatimonadota bacterium. GTDB lineage: Bacteria > Gemmatimonadota > Gemmatimonadetes > Longimicrobiales > Gaopeijiaceae > SZUA-318. The sequence goes on along the minus strand of BTVB01000014.1, from coordinate 6,981 downwards.
ACGCCAGCATCTTCGCCATCCTCAACGGCTTCATCTTCGAGCCGCTCCCTTACCACGACGTGGACGAGCTGGTCCTCCTCCGCGAGGGCCGAGAAGGGGAGAGCATCGACCTCTTCGGCGGCGTCTCCGTCGCCGACCTGGCGGACTTCACGGCCGCCAGCCCCAGCTTGGCCGGGGCCATGATCTACACGCTGGAAGCTGCCAACCTCACGGGGATGGACGTGCCGGAGCAGCTCCAGGTGGTGCCGGGGACCCCGAACCTCTTCGACGTCCTGGGCGTCCAGCCCTTCCTTGGGCGGGGATTCCGCCCCGAGGAGGGCGCCGAGGGGCTCGGGCAGGTGGTGGTCCTGGAGCACGACTTCTGGAAGCGGCGCTTCTTCAGCGACCCGGGCGTCCTCGGACGGACGCTGACCCTGGACGGGGTCACGTACACCGTCGTCGGGGTCATGCCCGAGTCCTTCGACATGATCCCCGCCAACGTGGACGTCTTCCGTCCCACCGATTTCGCCGCCGACCGCGAGAACCGGGGGAGCCGGGGGTACATCGCCTTCGCGCGCCTGGCTCCCGGCGCGACCGTGGAGCAGGCGCAGCGCGAGGTGGGGGCCACCATGGCGCGCCTGGAACCCGAGTATCCCGACATCTATCGGGGCATGGAGGCCCGGGTGATCAACGCCCGGGACTTCTTCCCCGGGCCCACCGACCAGAAGCTGGTGACCATCCTCGCGGTGGTGACCCTCTTCGGCCTCCTCATCGCGTGCGCCAACGTGGCCAACCTGCTCCTGAGCCGCGCCGAGGAGCGGCAGAAGGAGGTGGCCGTGCGCACCGCGCTGGGCGCCGGCCGGCACCGCATCCTGAGGCAGCTCCTCACGGAGAGCGTCACGTTGGGTGCGGTTGCGGGGGTGCTGGGGCTGATCCTCTCGGTGTGGGTGGTGCGGTGGCTGCGGGGCATCATGCCCCCGGAGATGCCCAAGGCCATGTTCCCCGAGCTGGACCCGGTGGTGCTGGCGGCCACCATGGCGGTGGCCATCCTGGCCGGCGTCGCCTTCGGCCTGGCGCCGGCGTTGCACGCCACGCGAGGGGACCTCCGGGAGGCGCTGGGAGAGGGGAGCCGTGGGGGCACGGCGAGCCGGACGCGGAAGCGCATGCGGAACGTCTTCGTGGTGGGGGAGTTCGCTGCGGCGCTGGCGCTCCTCTCCGGCGCAGGCGTGCTGGTGGAGGCCTTCACGCAGCTCACCGAGTCGGACCCCGGCTTCCGCCAGGATGGGCTTCTCACCTTCTCACTGACCGTGCCCGAGGACCGCTACCCGGGCGACGCCGAGCTCCGGGTCTACGAGGACGAGCTCCTCGGCCGCCTGGCGGAGATCCCGGGGGTGGAGGGGGTGGCGGTCATGGCCTCACTGCCCCGCGGACGGGGCAACCCCAGGACCACGTACACGGTGGAAGGGCGCCCCGACCCGGTGGAAAGCGAGCCGCCCACGGCGGGCTTCCAGGCCGTGAACCCGGAGTACTTCGCGACGCTGGAGATCCCCCTCCTCCAGGGCCGGGGCTTCGAGGCGACGGACCGGGAGGACGGCCAGTGGGTGGCGGTGGCCAGCCAGGCCTTCGTGGAGCGGGAGTTCCCCGGCCAGGACCCCCTGGGGCGCACGGTGACGTTCCGGGGCGAGGACCGGGTGCTGGTGGGGGTGGTGGCGGACAAGGTGCAGGACCGGATTCCCCTGGCGGGGGACAAGGGCGAGGCGCTCTACGTGCCCGTCGCCCAGTTCCCCCTCAGGAACCCGAGCTTCGCCCTCCGCGTGGGCGGTGACCCCACCGCGCTCAGTGGCGACGTGCGCCAGGCCGTCTGGTCCGTGAACGCCGACCAGCCGGTGGCCCAGCTCCGCAGCCTGGACGCCCACGTCGCCGAGTCGCTGGCGGGGCCAAGGGCCATCTCCATCTTCCTCGGAGCCATGGGCGTGATCACGCTGGTGCTGGCGGCGATGGGGATCTGGGGCGTCATGGCCCACGCCGTCTCGCAGCAGCACCGGGAGATCGGCATCCGCATGGCCCTCGGGGCCGGGCGGGGCACGGTGGTGGGGATGGTGACCCGGAGCGGGCTGTCCCTGGCGGGCGTGGGCATGACCGTGGGGCTTCCCCTGGCGTGGCTCATGCACCGGAGCGTGGTCTCGGCGCTGAACCTCTTCGAGGGGGGGATCGGCATGGAGAGCGTGGGCGTGGTGACGCTGGCGCTGGGCTTCGTGGCCTTCGTGTCCACGTGGCTCCCGGCCCGGCGGGCGAGCCGAGTCCAGCCGGTGGCCGCCCTCAGGGAGTGAGGCCGGAGCCGCACCACTTGCAGTGGCGGGCGTCCGGGTCGTGCCCCGGGCGCCCGCACGTCGGGCACCGCCGCTCGGCGGGGCCCGAGCGGCCCGCCAGGGCCAGCTCCGCCGTCACGATCCCCGTGGGCACGGCGATGATGCCGTACCCCATGATCATGACCACCGTGGCGAGGGCTTGTCCCAGGGGCGTCTGGGGCGTGATGTCGCCGAAGCCCACCGTGGTGAGGGTCACCACCCCCCAGTAGACCCCCACGGGAATGCTCGTGAATCCGTGCTCCGGCCCCTCCACCAGGTACATGAGGGAGCCGACGATGACCACGATGGTCACCACGGTGAAGACGAAGACCGTGATCTTGTAGCGGCTGGCCCGCAGCGCCTGGCCCAGGACGCGCGCCTCGCCGGAGTATTGGGCCAGCTTGAGGATCCGGAACACCCGGAGCACGCGCAGGATGCGCACGACCGCCAGGACCTGCCCGCCGGGGACCAGGACCGAGAGGTAGGTGGGGATGACGGCCAGGAGGTCCACCACGCCCAGGAAGCTCCGCGCGTACCGAACCGGCCGCGCCACGCACCAGAGCCGGAGCGCGTATTCGACGGTGAACGCCGCCGTGAAGCCCCACTCGACGCCTCGCAGGAGGGGGCCGTGGGCCGAGCGGACCGACGCCACGCTCTCCAGCATGACCGCCACGACGCTCCCCAGGATCGCGACGATGAGCACGACGTCGAAGGTCCGCCCGGCGCGGGTGTCGTGGCCGAAGATGACCTCGTAGGCGCGACGGCGGGCGGGGGAGGCCTCCGGCGGGGGCCGCAGGCGGAGCGGGTCGGTGGGCGAGGGCGTGTCCATGGACACGAGTCTACGGAGCCCAGGGCGTCGGCGCACCCCGCGGAGGGGTGGGGACCCGGGCGGCGCCTCCGCGGGCCGGCCCCTGGTGGAGCGCCCGTTCCGTCTCGGAGTCGTTCGGTTCTCCTGAGGACGCAGAATAGATTGCTTTGACGAATCAAATGATTATATAATGGAATACCCGAATTGAGGTAGGAATGCCCCTCCAGGCCCCCCACCGGGCTCGTGGAGGGGGCGGCACGCCCCAGACCCAGACACCCGTGGCCGACTTCCAGACGCTCCTCGACGCCCTTCCCCGAATCCGCCGGGCGTGCCGACCCCTCTTCCGGGCCGACCCGGAAGGGGGCGCGCGGGTCTCCAGCCACCAGGCGAGGATCCTGGCCTTCCTGGACGAGGACGATCCCGCCATGGTGGGCGAGCTGGCCGAGGTCCTGGCCGTCACCGCCTCCACCATGTCCCTCACGCTGAAGCGGATGGAGGAGGCGGGGTTGGTCCGCCGCGACCGGGACCCCCTGGACCGGAGGGTCACCAACGTCCGGCTCACCCCGTCGGGTGCCCGTGTGAGGGACGCGAGCCGGGAGCTGGACCCCGCCCGGGCCGAACGCCTCCTCTCCTTCCTGGATCCAACGACGCGCCAGGAGGCGCTCCGGGCCGTGGCGCTCCTCGCCGACGCCGCCGAACGCTTCCTCCGCCAGGAGGGGGAGGACGTGGAGGCCCAGGTATGAGGCGCTCCTCCGGGCTCGTCCCTACCCTCCAACAATCCCGGCGCCGGCGGCATCCAAGCCCGTGAGAGAAGACGACCCGCATCGCCAGGAGCGCATGGGAGCCGCAGAAGCGCGCGTCGAGCCGAGCCCGCGGCCGGGTGGGCCCGCGGGGCTCGAGGCCCTCGTGGCCCGGGCCCAGCAGGGGGACCACCGGGCCTTCGAGGAGGTGTACCGGCGGACCGCAGACCGCGTGTACGCGGTGTGCCTGCGCATGTGCGGCGACGCCGACGAGGCGGCGGAGAGGGTGCAGGACGCCTTCGTGCGGGCCTGGGAGCGCCTGGGCTCGTTCCGTGGCGAGAGCCTCTTCACCACCTGGATGCACCGGCTCACGGTGAACCTGGTGCTGGAGGCCAGGCGGTCGAGGGGGAGGAGGGCGGCCCGGGAGGAGGCCCAGCCGGACCTGGAGCGCTTCGCCCGGGCGGCGGTGGTGGCCATGCCGGGAACACGGGTGGACCTGGAGCGTGCCATCGCGGGGCTCCCGGAGAAGGCGCGGGAGGTGCTGGTGCTCCGGGACGTGGAGGGATTCAAGTACGAGGAGATCGCCGCCATGACGGGGGTCACGCTGGGAACGGTGAAGGCGCAGATCCACCGGGCGCGGAACCTGGTGAAGGAGGCTCTGGAGCGATGAGCGGTCACATCCCCCTGGACACGATCCACGACCTGGTTGAGGGGCTCCTCGCGGCCGGCGAGCGCGAGCGCGTGGAGGCTCATGTCCGTGGGTGCTCCGAGTGCCGCTCGGCGGCTGCCGAGCTGTCGGCGCTCCGGGGCGATCTCGAAGCCCTCCCCAGGACGGCCGTGCCCCCCGAAGGGCTCTGGCGGGGCATCGAGGCGCGCATCGCCGGCGCGGATCCCGGAGACGGCTCGCGAGAGGTGCTGCCCTTCCCCGGGGTGACCCGGGGGGCGAGGCGCTACACGCTCTCGTTGCCCCAGCTCGCCGCGGCGGCGGTGGTGGTGTCCCTCCTCTCCGCTGGGGTGGTGTGGATGGCCTTGGCCGGGAGCGGAGCGGCCCCCGAGGGGGAGGGCGGCGCGCCGGCCATGATGGGCGCGGCGAGGATGGTATCGTCGGGCACGAGCAGCTACGAGGCCGCGGCGGCGGAGCTGGAGCGGGTGCTGGACGAAGGCAGGGGGCTCCTGGACCCCGAGACCGTGGCCACGCTGGAGCGCTCGCTGGCCACCATCGACCAGGCCATCGCGGAGGTGGAGGACGCGCTGCGCGCCGACCCGGCCAGCGACCTCCTGGCCCGCCTGCTGGTGAGCCACCAGGGAACCCGGCTCCGGGTGTTGCGGCAGGCCGCGACCCTGGTCCGGCCACAGATCTGAGGATTCCATGGGTCCCAGGACCCTGAGCGACGGACGGAGAACATGAACGGATTGGTCATCGGGGCCCTCGTGGCCTTCGGCATGGTTCAGCAGACGGACACGGTGTTCCCCGCCCAGGGCGCCCGGCTGCTGGAGCTCGACCTCACCGCGGGGTCGGTGGTGGTCACGGGGTGGGACCGGGACGAGATCGCCGTCCGCGCCGAGCACTCGAGCAGGGCCGAGGTGCACGTGCGCAGGACCCGGGACGGCGCGCGGCTGGAGGTGGAGGCGGTGGCCAACCGCGGCCCCGTGACCATCGTGGACTACGAGATCTCGCTGCCGCGGGGGATGGCCCTGGAGGTGGACGCCATGAGCGCCGACGTCAGCGTCGACGGCGTCCGGGGGGGCGTCGACGCCAGCGTGAACCAGGGGGACGTCACCCTCCGGAACGTGGCCGGCGCCGTGAAGGTGTACTCCACCGCAGGCAGGGTGCTGGTGGAGAACGCCGCCGGCGACGTGGAGGCGGAGACCGCCGCCGGGGAGATCCGGCTGCTGCGGGTCGCCGGAGCCATCGGCGCCGAGTCGGCGGGGGGGGACATCATCCTCGAGGGGGTCACCTCCTCCTCGGTGGACGTGGGGACCGTGGGGGGGCGCATACACTACGACGGCACGTACCAGGCCGGCGGATCGTACCTCTTCGGCAACCACGGCGGCACGGTGACCCTCGTCGTCCCGGATGGGGCCTCGGCCACCTTCCACCTGGCCACCGTATACGGCAGCGTCGTGGATTCCCGCTCCGCCGAGCCCAAGCGGTACGAGGGGGGCCAGCGGCACACCCTCCAGGTGGGCGCCGGCGCCGCCCTGGTGGAGGCCGAGACCTTCGGAGGGCGCATCCTCCTGGTCCGGAAGGGGGCGGAGGGCTCGGCGCCTCCACCGGCCCGGAGCCGGGGGGAGGGGGCCCACTGACCGCCCACTTGCAACTTTCCGGGGCCGAAGCTCGTCTATTGTAGATGACGCCCGGAGCGGGGGCGGCCCCGGCAGGGGGCCGGCCCCACCGCACACGACGCAGCACCGACGGAGGGGAACGGAGATGGCGGGGGACCACGCGCTGATCAGCCTGGAGGGCCTGAGCAAGGTCTTCTACACGGAGGAAGTGGAGACGCACGCGCTGTCGAACATCAACCTGGGGATCAAGACGGGGGAGTTCGTCTCCATCGCGGGGCCCTCGGGGTGCGGCAAGACGACGCTGCTGTCCATCCTGGGGCTGCTGGACTCGCCGACGGCGGGCAAGTACCTGCTGGACAACGAGCCGGTGGAGAACCTGAGCGCGAGCCAGCGGGCGAAGATCCGCAATCAGGCCATCGGGTTCATCTTCCAGGCGTTCAACCTCATCGGGGACCTGACGGTCTACGAGAACGTGGAGCTTCCGCTGACGTACCGGGGGATGCCGGGGTCGGAGCGGAAGGAGCGGGTGCAGGCGGCGCTGGAGCGGGTGGGGATGGCGCACCGGATGGGGCACTATCCGAGCCAGCTGTCGGGCGGTCAGCAGCAGCGGGTGGCGGTGGCGCGGGCGATCGTGGGGAAGCCGCTGATCCTGCTGGCGGACGAGCCGACGGGCAACCTGGACTCGAAGAACGGCAACGCGGTGATGGACCTGCTGCGGGAGCTGCACGCGGACGGGGCGACGATCTGCATGGTGACGCACGATCCGCGCTACGCCCACGTGGCGGACCGGAGCGTGCACCTCTTCGACGGCCAGGTGGTC
>BTVB01000013.1:0-122952 GCA_045863275.1 Gemmatimonadota bacterium | reverse complement strand
GGGGCGCGTGGGTTTCCGGGGGGGGGGGGGGGGGGGGGTGGCTGTGTACCCCCTTGCTCCCCCGCCCCCCCCGCGGGGGGCCCCCCGGGTGGGCCCCCCCCCGCCACCACCACCGCCAGGGCGTTGGCGCCCACGATGGACCACCACGGGAGCAACGGCCGGAACGACTCCGTGAGGGCCCCCACCACCGCGACGGTGACGAAGAAGCCCGCCACGATGACCGTCAGGGACGCGGCCGCGTCCCGCCGCCCCCCCGCCGCCCGGGCCAGGAGCCACGCGATGACCAGCCCGATGGCCAGCGCCGCCCCCAGGTGGAGGGCGGGGTAGAGGAAGACGGCCATCAGGTCCAGGCGCGCCGGGAGCTGGAGCACCGCCGGGTCCCGGAGGCCGCGGAAGAGGGCCTTGCCCAGGATGTCAACGGTGAACAGGGCACCACGGGCCGCCAGGAAGTCGAACGCGGCGTAGAAGACGGCCACGGAAAAGTAGGCCACGCCTCCCAGCAGGAGGCCTTCGCGGACGGTGCGGTGGGTGCGGGACACGGCAGGCTCCGATTCGAGGTGGACCGGGCGTCGTCTCAGCGTCGCCCGGAGGCGCCCAGTCGGCGCGCCAGCGCCACGATCTGCTCCCGGGACCCGGCGGTGGCGTAGGCCACGGTCCCGTCGCCCTCCACGAGGAACGTGAGCGCCGGGTGGGCAAGCTCCCCGGTGCGCTCGTCCCGGTCCCGGGGCACGCCCCACGCGTCCAGCGCGGCCTCCACGGCCGCCACGTCGCCACCGAGGACGAAGTCGCCTTCCCCCAGTCCCCACGTCCGGGCCATGTCGGGGAGGCGCGCCGGGGTGTCGCGCCAGGGATCCAGCGTGAGGGCCACCACGGCCAGGTCCACCTGGGCGGCCACCTCCCCACGGGCGTCCAGGGCCGCGCGCACCAGGAGCGGGCAGACGGTGGTGCAGTGGGCGTAGGCGAACGTCACCAGCGCCGGCCTCCCTCCGAGGCTGGCCAGCGAGAAGGCGGCCCCGCGCTGGTCCACCAGCCCGTCGGCGCGGACCCAGGCCCGGTCCAGGCGCGGGTACGTCTCCGGAGCCGCGTCCGCCACCGCCAGCCCGGGGATGGGCACCGCCACCGCCGCGGCGGCCACGCGGGTGGCCGCGGCCCCGAGCCCCAACGCAGCCAGCCCGGCGACGCCGAGGGCCGCAGCGCGGCCCGGCACGGAGGAGAGGAGGCGACCCAACGCCTCCCGGGTCTCCCGTCCCCATCCCGTCAGCAGCAGCGCCAGCATGCCCAGCGGTTCGCCCAGCAGGAGGACCCACCCCGAGGCGTGGGGTAGCCCGGTCTCGGTGGTGTTGAAGCACACGTCCCGGGCCCGAACGACCCACGACGGCGCGTCGCCGGGCATGGGCCAGAGGGCGAGGGCCCACCACGCCGCGGTGGTCAGCAGCAGGAACGCCAGGGCCCCCAGGGGCCAGGTGTCCTGGCGGCGGAGCGGACGCCCTCCCGCGCCGTCCCGCCCCCGTGATGGGCGCGCCCCGGTCATCCCACCCTCCACACGAAGGACAGGAGCTTCCAGTTGGCGAAGTAGTAGACCACGAACGCGGCCAGGAAGATGAACACCAGCACCATGGTGCCGGGCATCTGCCCCAGGCGCCCGTGGCTCTCCATCTCCACGTCCTCCCTGGGCAGCTCGGTGAACGGCCGGGTGTACAGGCCCGGGGGCACGGTGCCCGCCAGCGCCGCCTCGGAGACGTCGTCGCCCAGGGGCTTGCCGAAGAACACCGACCACACGGTGATGACGATGTACATGCCGCCGCCCACCGCACCGAGGAGGCCGCCCACGGCCATCATGCCGATCATGAGGTCCACCGCCGGCGAATAGGCCACGTCGAAGACGGCGCCGGAGAACGTGATGTCCCAGTGGCGGCGGGGCACGCCGAAGGTGCCGGCGAACGTCATGGCCATGGAGAAGATCAGCATCCCGATGGAGAAGACCCACGGCTGCCACCGGGCCATCCCGTAGAACGCCACCTTCTTCCGGAAGACGAGGGGGATGACGTAGTAGGTGATGCCCATGAAGGCCATGGCCGTGCCGCTCACCACGGTGGCGTGGAAGTGCCCGGGAATGCGCAGGGTGTTGTGGGCGATGATGTTGATCTGCTCCGTGCCGAAGGTCACGCCGGTGATGCCGCCCACGAAGCCGAAGACCACCACCGAGAGCGCCATGGAGCTGAAGCCCGGGTCGCCCCACGGCGCCCGGCGCAGCCAGCCGAAGATCCCCTGGGTGAAGCCCCGCAGGCGCATCCCGAGCTCGACGCCCGCCGGCACGGTGAAGCCGTGGAGCATGGAGGCCAGCACCGCCATGTACATGAAGTACGAGGTGTTGACCACCTTCCACGACGGGCCGAAGCCCGGGTCCACGAGCAGGTGGTGGGCCGACGCCATGGAGATGAAGAGGATGTAGAGGACGAAGGCCGTGCGGCTGATCTTCTCGTTCACCACCACGGCGCCCACGGTGAGCGCGCCCAGGAGGTACCAGATGGAGACCATGGCCGCCACGTTGATCTGCTGCGACGAGTGCCCCAGCCCCCACCAGACCATGCGGTACACCTGGGGGTCCACGTCCATGACGTTGATCGACCAGAGGAACGTGGGGATGTAGATGGCGGCGCCGTGCACCAGCGTGATGACGGCGATGATGGCGGCGGTGAGGGCGCCGAAGGTCACCAGGGGCACCGAGCCCTCGTACGTGGCCTCCCGCTTGGCGACCACCAGCGTCGCGAAGAAGATGCTCGTGACGATGAGCGCGCCCACCGCGAAGAGGATCACCCCCAGGTAGAAGGCCGGGTGGGCCCGCAGGGGCACGTACGACGTGAAGAGCACGTCGGCGCGCCCGGTCCACATGGTCCACTCCACCATGAGGGTGCCCGTCACCATGAGGGCGAAGGCCCCCCACCCCAGCTTGGGCGCCGCCACCCGGCAGTTGAGGAGCACCGCCGAGGCGAAGTACAGCACGGCCATCTCGAAGAACAGGATGAAGAAGATGAGCATGTTCATCCCGTGGATGGTCAGGATGCGGTAGAACCACACCGCGTCCAGGAGGTGCACCGCCTGCCACCGGGTGAGGAGCACCAGGATGGCGGCGATCCCGCCGACGAGGAGCGCCACGGTGGCCACCACGGCGTTGGCCTTGATGAGGGCGTCGGCGTCCCTGTGGACCTTGAGTCCCGTGGTGGGACAGGTCCGGAAGGCGGCCGCGGCGCCGGGCGCCGCGGAGGTGGTCACGGCGCTCATCGGTCACCTCCCTGGGCGGACGCCACGGACGCGGCCGCGCCGGCGGAGGCGCTGGCCCCCGTGCCCCGCGGCACCACGACGATCTTGCCCACCATGAGGTGGTGCCCCACCCCGCAGAACTCGTTGCAGACGATGCGGAAGTCGCCGGCCTCGGTGGGCGTCACGCGCAGGCCGTAGTCGTAGCCCGGGACGACCTGGAAGTTCACGTTGAAGGGGTAGAGGTTGAACCCGTGGTTCAGGTCCACCGAGGAGAGGTGGAGCGTGTACTCGGCGCCCTCCTCGAGCTGGAGCACCGGCGTCCAGGACCACATGGCCCCCTGCAGGTACACGTCGCTCCCCGGGGGGGGCGCGACCAGGGGCATGTTGTTGTCCGTGCCGATCTGGTAGTCCTGGATGAACTGGGCCACCCGCGCCCGGTACGCCTCCGGGTCCACCTTGGAGCGGATCCCCGACGGGTTCTGGCCGCCCTTCAGGTGCCAGAAGGGCATCATGGCGAACAGGACCATGCACCAGACGAAGGCGATGGTGAACCAGACCTTCTCCGACGCGTGGGCCGGCTTCCACCAGACCCCCTTGGGAGACGTCACGCCTGTGGTGTGCATCGCGGCCTCCTCGGCCTAGGGGAGGGGGGCCGTGGGGAGCGAAGCGATCTCCCAGAGGCCCCAGAAGGTGTAGATGACGAGCATGACCACCATCCCCACCCCGAGGAGGAGGAACGGGCGGTCGTACAGCCGCTGGAAGAGGGGGACCTCCTGCGGGGGTCCGCCTCCGGAGGGGGGAGTCGCTCGGGTCTCGTCCATGGTCCGGGCTCGGGTCAGGGGGATTCGGAAGGCGTGGCGGGCGCCTCCAGGGGAGGCCCGCCGTGGGTCAGGTCCTCCACCGTGGTCTCGTCCAGGAACGCCCGCACGGTGGCGGAGATCTCCCGCCAGTGGGCGTGGGCCGCGCACGGCGCCCCGTCGCTGCACCGCGCGGCGCCCAGCAGGCAGGCGGATCCGCTGCCGATGTCGTCGAAGGGCGCGATGACCTCGGCCAGCGTGACCTCGGCGGAGGGCCGTCCCAGCGAGAAGCCGCCGGAGCGGCCCCGCGCCGACTGGAGGACGCCCGCGTGCCCCAGGGCGCCGAGGATCTTGGCCAGGTAGTTCCTGGGCACCGCCAGGCTGCGCGCGATGTCCTCCACACGCACCGGGTCGCCGTGGGGCGCCTCGGCCAGGTGGAGCGTGGCCTTCACCGCGTAGACCGCCGTCTGGGAGAGGATCACGGCACGCTTCCCGTCGTCGTCCTTGCCAAGCCGGGGTGGAGGATTAAATATGATTTTCACATGATTATATCCGCTTTTAGCGTACGCAAGGGTTTCGTGGCCCGCGGGAGGACGGTCGCGGGGAGCCTCCTGGCGCGGTTGGACGCGTGGGCCAACGCCCTCTACACGTGGCGCCACAACCCCCTCTACCACTCGGGCGCGGTGGCGGTGGCGGCCTTCGTGGTGCTCCTGGCCACCGGCCTCTACCTCCTCCTCTTCTACCGCATCGGCGCCCCCTGGGCGTCGGTGGAGCGCATCACGGCGCAGGCGTGGGCGGGCCGCTGGATCCGCTCCCTCCACCGGTACGCGTCCGCCCTGGCGGTGGTGGCCGCCCTCCTCCACGCCCTGCGCATGTTCGCGCAGGGGCGCTCCTGGGGCCCCCGGGCCCTGGCCTGGCTCTCGGGGGTGGTGCTCCTGGGCGTGTTCCTGGCCTGCGGCTGGACGGGGTACGTCATGGTCTGGGACGAGCACGCCCTGCTCCTGGCCCGGGAGGGGGCTCGGCTCTTCGACGCCCTCCCCCTTTTCTCCGAGCCCATCGGCCGGGCGTTCACCGGCGAGCGGGCCATGCCCCCCGCCTTCTTCTTCCTCAACCTCTTCGCCCACATCGCCCTCCCGGTGGGGGTGGCGCTCCTCCTCTGGGTGCACGTCTCCCGGCTCGCCCGGGCCCGCCTCCTCCCTCCCCGGGGGCCCCTCTGGGCCACGGTGGCCCTCTTCACCGCCGTGGCGGTGGCCTGGCCCGCGGGACTGGGGCCGGAGGCCGACCTTCTCCGCATGCCGGCCGCCGTCCCCCTGGACCTCTTCTACGCGTTCTGGCTGCCCCTGGCGACCCGCGCCGAGGTGCTCCCGGTCTGGCTGGCCGTCCTGGCAACGCTGGGCCTGGGGCTGGCCGTCCCCTTCCTCACCGGCCCGCGCGGGGGCGCCCTTCCCCTCCCCTCCGTGGTGGTGGAGCGCCATTGCACGGGGTGCGAGCAGTGCTACCACGACTGTCCCTGGGAGGCCATCTCCATGGTCCCCCGCGCCGACGGACGGGACGGCTTCGTGGCGCGCGTGGACCCGGCGCTCTGCGTGAGCTGCGGGATCTGCGCCGCCTCGTGCGCCCCCATGGGCGTAGGGCCCCCGGGCCGCACGGGGAGGGACCAGCTCGCCGACGCCCGCGCCTTCCTGGACCGCGCTCCGCCCTCCCCCGAGGGAGTGGTCGCGCTGGCGTGCAGCCGGGCCGTCCCGGGGGTCGAGGCCCTGGGCGTTCCCGCGCTCCCCGTCCCCTGCGCCGGAACCGTCCACACCTCGGTGGTGGAGGTCCTGGTGCGGGCCGGGTGGGGAGGGGTTCTCGTCGTCTCCTGCCCGCCGAGGGACTGCTGGAACCGGGAGGGAGCCGTCTGGCTGGAGGAGCGCCTCTTCCACGGCCGGGAGGCGGAGCTGAAGGAGCGGGTGGACCGGCGCCGCGTGCGCGTGACGTACGCCGGGCAGGGGGAGGTCCTCCGGCTCGCGGCGGCGCTGAGCGCCTACCGGGCCGACCTGGCGTCTCTGGAGGCGGCCCGCGCCGACGAGGTCCTCGAGGTGGAAGCGGTCTGTGAGGCTCCCGAGGTCTCGGTGGCCGAGGAGGCCCTCCCGTGAGCCCCCTCCGCGTGGCCCTGGGGGCGGCGACGGCCCTGGCGCTCACCCTCCTCACTGCCTGGGGATCCCGGGTGCCGGTGCCGTTCGCCCGGGATGACGAGGCGCTGCTCCGCCTCTCGTGGCGGATGGAGGGGATCACCACCGAGGCGTGCCGCACCCTCTCGGACGAGGAGCTGGCACGACTCCCCGTGCACATGCGCAACCCCCGGGCCTGCATCGGCGTCATCGCGGCCTACGAGCTCCGCGTGCGGGCCGGCGATGCGCTTCTCGCCCAGGACACGGTTCGCCCTCCGGGCGCCCGGGGAGACAGGCCCCTCAACGTCCTCCAGGAGTTCCCCCTCGCCCCTGGAGAGCACGCCGTGTCCGTGGAGTTCCGGGCGCTCCTCCCCGAGGGCGTGGAGGCACCCGAGGACGGCATCGCCGAACTCGCGTGGGAGGGGCGCCTCCACCTGGAGCCCCTGGACGTCGCCCTCGTCACCCTGGATCTCTCGGGCACGCGCCTCGAACTTCGGGAGTCGCCTCGGTAGTCCCCGTTTCCCTGCGCACGGGCTCGCTCCGGTGTCCCTCGCCTACCACGCCGCCGTCTTCGTCCACGTCGTCTGGGCAAGTTCGGCACCGTCGCCCTCATGCTCGTGGTGCAGGCTCTCCACGACTTCTGGCTGGGTCCCCGCGCCGGCCGGGCGGCGGTGGGGAGCGCCGACGCCGCGGCCCTGCGCCGGGGCGCCGCGCTGCTCGCGCGCTTCAACGCCGTGGCCGCGCTGCTGCTCCTCTGGTTCGCGGTGGCGGTTTCCAGGGGCGGCTAGTGGACGGAAGGGACCGGCCACCCTACCCTTTTGAAGAGCCTTACCTCGCCAGGAGGACCTGACATGCGTGCTTCTCCCCGGTTCCGGACGATTCTCCTCGCCGGGCTTGCCCTGGCCGCCGGCGCCGGCCCCGCAGCGGCCCAGACGGCGGACGCCGTCGCCGAGGCGTCGCGGGGCCCTTCGTGGCGCCACCGGGTCCTCACCGCGGTAGGTGGCGCGGCCCTGGGCGCGGGCATCGGCTTCTTCGCTTCGCAGATCGCCCGCAGCGACTGGTCGGAGCGCCCGGGTGTGAGCACGTCCCCCCGGGGTACCTGGGCGGCCGCCGGCGCCGGCGTGGGCCTGGCGGTCGGCGCGGCGTTCCCCATCTCCTTCGGGTCCCAGCCGACCCTTTCCCCCGTCGCCGTCCCGGGACGCCGGGACGTCCTGGGAGGCGAGGAGCTGGCCGAATTCACGGCGAGCAGCGCCTACGAGGCGATCCGGATCCTGCGGCCCGAGTGGCTGAACGTCCGGCCGGCGAACGTGTTCGGCGAGGACGCCGTGCAGGCCCTTCCCGTGTACCTGGATGACTTCCGCCTGGGAGGCGTGGAATCCCTCAGGGGCGTCCACCTCCAGGAAGTGGAGCTGATCCGGTTCATCCCCGCCGGCACGGCCACGGCGCGGTGGGGGATCGGGCACCCCAACGGAGCCCTGCAGGTGGTGACGGCCGGCGCCGCGGGGGCCTCCGGAAACGGATCCGGAGACCCGTCGTAGAGACCTGATACGAACGAAGGGACTCACACAGCAGGTCGGTGCGGCCCCGTGCCGCCAGAGGTCCACATGCGCCTCCGCGCCAACGCTCCCACGCTCCTCCTCGCGCTTCTCCTCGCCGGGTGCGCGTCCACCCCCCGCGGCCAGGAGGACGTCAACGAGAGCGGCGCCCGCCGGGAGGGGGGGGCCTTCGTGCTCACCGGCACGGCGCTGGAGGACGGCCCGGGCTCGGTGCTCGCCGCCATGATGGGCAAGGTCCCCAATTTCCGGGTACAGCGCCTCTCCGACGCGTGCCCGATCATCACGCTGCGCAACGCGGTGAGCTTCATGAGCGTGGTGACGCCCCACGTGTACGTGGACGGAACCCGGGCCACAGACACCTGCGTCCTGGAGTCGCTGCGCACCCACGACGTGGAGCGGGTGGAGGTGTACCCCCAGGGATACACGAAGCGCCCGGGGTACGGCACCCACGCCCACGGCCTCATCCTGGTCTTCATGCGGAGCGGCTGACGGCCGTCCCATCGCCCCCGCGGAACGAAGGAGCCCCCCGGAGCCGTCGGCTCCGGGGGGCTCCGCGCGTAGCGATGGTCCGCTACGCGCCCGGGGTGGCGGCGGTCAGTTCTTCATCCACCACAGGGGCGTGGTCAACTCGTCCGCGCCCTGGCGGCTCACGGCGGCGCTCCGGTTCGTCGCGTTGAGCGACTGCTCGAGCGTCGGATACGTGAAGCGCACCGGAATACGGGACAGGGTGAGGTCCGGCCCGGCCTTCAGCGAAGGCACGCCGGTGCGGCGCCAATGGGCCCAAGCCTCGCTGCCGTTCATGTAGAGCCCGATCCACTGCTGGAGCTGGATCTGGGCCAGCCCCGCCGCGCCGCCGGCATACTGGACGCGCGGCTGGGCCAGGTAGGCGTCGATCTCCGCCGAGGTCGGCGCCTTCGAGGAGCTGTACTGGGTCATGTTGGCCCGGATGCCCGCGGCGTACAGCGCCGCCGCGTCGCCCCCGATCCACCCCCGGTTCGCCGCTTCGGCCTGGAGGAACAAGACCTCGGCGTACGTCATGATCGCCGTGGGCGTCGCCGCTCCGTCGGCCCGCCAGAAGTCGCCGATCCTCGAATAGAACGAGATCGAGTGTTCCGGCGTGATGTCGCCGTTCTGGAGGCCGCGGTACGCGCCGTCCTCCTGGGCCGGCTCGGCGTACAGCTCGAGGCGCGGGTCGTTCAACGACTTCAGCGTGTCCACCATGGTGGCGCTGATGCCGTGGTCGTCACGGCCCTGCCAGTTCTCGAAGATGGGATTCCTGTACGGAGCCCCCGGCCACGCCAGCATCGCGTTGTCCGCGTTGCTGGTGAAGCCGCCGGCGTTGTACGCGGCCTGGAAGGCAGCCCGCGCCCCCGCCGCATCCTTCTCCGCCATGCGCATGGCGAGTCGCATGCGCATCGAATTGGCGAACTTCCGCCACTTGGCGAAGTCGTTCCCGTACAGGATGTCGCCCGAGCCGAAGCCCGAGCCTCCCGGCGACAGCATCGCCGCGCCGTCGGTGAGGTCCTTGATCAGGCCCTGGTACACCGACTGCTGCGAGTCGTAGGCGGGCGTGGTGTTCTCCGCGCCCTTGAGGGCCTCGGAATACGGAATGTCGCCCCACGCGTCGGTGACGATATGGAAGATCCAGCTCTTCCAGATCATCCCCGCGCCCGTGACGTTGCCGTTCCCGGAATCCGTACCCTTCTCGATGACCTTCGTGATGTCGGCCAGGGGTCCGGCGTAGAAGCCGTCCCAATAGCCCTGCATCCGCTCGGGCCGGACGATGCCCTCTTCCTCGTCGGGGTACTGCAGCTCCACCGCGTGCTGCGGCCAGAGCGACGTGTGGGTGAGCATCATCCCGGCGCCGAACACGGTCTGGACGGACGCCCGGATCGCCTGGGGAAGGAGGAACGCGGCGCCGACGTCCGTCGGCGCGTTGGGGTTCTCGTTGATGTCGGTGAGACCGTCGTCACACGCGGTCGCGGCCAGCAGGAGACCGGCCAGCGCCGCCGTCATGGCAAGCTTGCTTCTGGTCATGGTAGCCTCCCGGGTCACGGCCGGATGGAGAGGGACAGCCCGATGCTCCGGGCCGACGGGAACTGGCCGAACTCGATCCCCTGGACGTTGCTGGCGTCGAACGCCGTCTCGGGGTCGATGTTGGGCATGTTGGGCGCCCACAGGGCCAGATTCCGCCCGATGAGGGCGATGTCCCCACCGGAGAAACCGAAGCGGTCCATGAGGGACTGCGGGAGCTGGTACCCCAGCCTCATCTCGCGGAGCTTGATGTAGGTGGCGTCGTCGATGCCCGATTCCTGGTTCCCGTAGTTCCGCCCGAAGTACGTCTCGGGGCACACGGTCACGTCGTTGACGCCGTCGCCGTTCACCGAGCCGTCGGGCATGATGCCCGGCACCGCGATGCCCGGGTCGCAGAAGTCGTTCTCGCGTCCCCAGAGGCTGGACTCGAGCACGCCGGCGTACTCGCCGAACCAGTTGGTCACCGAGAAGATGTCTCCGCCACGCTGCCCGTCCACCAGGACGCTCAGCTCGAGGGGCCCGTAGCTGAAGCGGTTCTGGATGCCCCCGTTCCAGTCGGGATTGTAGTTGCCCAGCACCCGGCGTACCGGGTCACGCTGCGGCCGCCCGCGGGAGTCGAGGAGCCATCTGCCCTGGTCGTCCTTCAAGTAGCCGTTCCCGAACATGACGCCGTAGGGCTCGCCCTTGCGGGCCTCGATGTTGAGGCTCCAGTACGTGCCCAGCACCAGCGTCTCGAGGTCGCCGTACAGGTCGGTGACCTCGGAGTTGTTCTTGCTCCAGTTGACCGTCATGTCCCACTGGAAGTCCTCGGTCTGGAGCGGGGTGGCCCGCAGGAGCAGCTCGTACCCCCAGTTCTTCACCTCGCCGGCGTTGAGCACCTGGCTGGTGTATCCGCTGGTGGACGAGATCTGCACGCCCAGGATCTGGTTCTTCGTGTTGGCCTGGTAGTAGGTGAGCACGAAGCCCAAGCGCTCGTTCAGGAAGCCCAGGTCGGTCCCCACCTCGAAGGCGGTGGTCTCCTCGGGCTTGAGCTCGGCGTTGGGCAGCTCGTTGGGCACCGCGAACATGGGCACCGCACCCCACGCCTGCTGCGCGCCGTACACCGACGAGAGCTGGTAGGGGTCGGTGTCGTTCCCCACGCGGGTCCAGCTCGCGCGGAGCTTGCCGGAGCTGAAGAAGTCGCTCCGCATGCCCAAGGCGTCGCTGAAGACGAGCGCCGACGACACCGAGGGATAGAAGTACGACCGGTTGTTCTCCGGAAGCGTGGACGACCAGTCGTTGCGCCCCGTGGCGTCGATGTTGAACCAGCCCTTGTAGTTCAGGCTGGCCGAGCCGTAGAGGCTGCGGACCTTCTTCTTCCACATGTAGTCCGTCGGGTTGGGCGTCACCGACGCGTTGTCGATGGTGTAGATGCCCGGCGCCGTCAGGGCGCTCACCGTGACGGACGAGGTCTCGTAGTCACTGGTGCGGATGTTGCCGCCGCCCGTCACGTCCAGCGTGATGTCGGGCGTGAGCTGGCGCGTGGCCGTGACGATGAGGTCCGCGTTGATCTCGGACCGGAAGATATTGGTCTCGCCGAAGCCGCCGTCCCCCGCGTCGTCCAGGCTGTTGAACGCCGTGACGTCCTTGCGGTGGTCACGGTACCAGTCGCGACCGATGCGGCCCGTGGCCGTGATCCAGTCGTTGATCTGGTAGGTGGCCTGGACGTGTCCCAGCAGCCGGTCGCGCTCGTCGCCGTTGGTGTTGACCAGCTGTTCCCAGTAGGGGTTGTTGTGGTAGTTGTAGTTCCAGTTGTACTGGCCACCCTCGGTGCACGGGGTGGGCGAGCCCTCCCAGCACCTGTAGTTGGCCTTGAGCGCCGCCATGTCCACCTGGCGCCCGAACCAGATGAAGCTCTGCATGGGGTTGTCCTCGTCGTATCCGGTCCCCATGCGGTTCTTGGCTTCGGAGCTGGTGTAGTTGAGGGACGCCTCGGTGGTGAGGCGGTCCGTCACCGACGTGCTCCCCTTGAGGGCCACGCCGATGCGCCCGATGGACTCGCCCGGCGCCATCCCCTCCTGCTTCAGGTTGGTCAGGGAGATGCGGACGTTACCCCGCGTCCCCGACTGCTCGAAGGAGAGGTTGGTGTTGGACGTGAGCCCGGTGCGGAAGAACGACCGCACGTTGTCGGGGTGGGCGACCCAGGGCTGCTGCTTGCCCGTGAACTGGTCGATGAGGCGTCCGTCCAGCCTGGGGCCCCAGCTCTCGTCCACGAAGTCCCAGGTGCCGGCGCCGGCGCCGTCAACCCACTGGAACTCGCCGTCGACGCCCTGTCCGTACAGGTTCTGGTAGTCGGGGAGGCGCAGCGGGGTCTCGCCGGTGAAGCTGGTGGAGAACGAGAAGCCCCGGGAGGTCCGCCCCGACTTGGTGGTGATGACCACGGCGCCGTTGGCGGCCCGCGACCCGTAGAGCGCCGCCGCGTTGGGTCCCTTCAGGACGCTGATGGACTCGATGTTGTTGGAGTCCAGGTCCTGGATGGCGTTCCCGTAGTCGATGCCGCCGTACCCCTGGTTGCGGCCGTAGCCGTCGCCGGGTGCCGAGTTGTCCACCGGGATGCCGTCCACGATGAAGAGCGGCTGGTTGGAGCCGGCGATGGAGCTGGCCCCGCGGATGACGATACGGGAGGTGCCCCCGGTGGGACCGGCGTTGGTGATGTGCACGCCGGCGACCTCACCCTGGAGGGCGTTCACGATGTTGACCTCGGGCACCTTCGTGATGTCCGCCCCCGACACGGCCTGGACCGAATAGCCCAGAGAGCGCTTCTCGCGCTGTACGCCCAGGGCCGTCACCACGATGCCCTCCAGTCCGATGGCCTGCTGCTCCAGCCGGATCTCGAGGTCGTTGGCGAAGGCCCTCTCCTGGGTCACGTAGCCCAGGCTGGTGAAGACCAGCGTCGCGGTCTCGGACGGAACCCTGAAGGTGTAGACGCCCTGGTCGTCGGTAAGGGCGCCGATGGCGAGGCCCTTCACCGAGACCTGGACGCCCGCGAGGGGCTGCCCGGTGGCGGCAGCCAACACGCGCCCCCTTACCACCTGTGACTGCTGAGCAGCCAGCAGCGAGGGCGCTGCCACCAGGACCGCCATCACAAGCAGTCCCAGACGAGTGGTTCGTCGCATAATCGCTCTCCTTTGCGAACAAGGTGCTCCGAACAACGGGGCCGCGCGTTTCGCGGTCCCGCAAGCCAATGGTCCTGCGCGGATGCGCCTACGTTTCGGGGCGCTCCGCCGGGAGGGCTGTCGTTTGGTGAGTCTTGGTCCGCTTGGATCGGCGGGCTTCCAGCCCGCACTGGCTTCGTCGCAAGGGTCCCGCGAGGGACTCACGTCCGTGGGGTCGCGCCGGACCAGGGGAGGGCGGCGAGCCCTGTGCGACCCCATCTACGTGTTATCGCGCGAAGGCGGAGCGAGGAGGCGCTCCGCTCGTCGTTTCGTGGCATGGCGTTCGCGCTACGCCCGTGTGGCCCCCTTCACAGAAGCCGCGACGTCCCATGGCCGCAGGGGCGCTTCCTACACGCGTTGATCCACGTATCGTACCATGGTACGGCGCCTACGGTCGTACCGCAACTGTCATGGATGCGCTCGCGGGTGAGCCGCGCGGGATACGCTCCCGGGGGTAGGGCGCGGCCCGCGTGGGCCAAGTGCTAGGCCCCGCCCGGGCTACACCAGCCGGGGCGCGTCGGCCTCGAAGAGGGAGCGGGGCTTGCCGAAGGTCTCCTCGGTGGCCCCGGCGATGCGGTCGAGGATGTCCTGGGTGCTCTCGTAGAGTCCCTCGGCCTCGTCCATGGAGTTGGCGATGGCCGTGACCCCCAGCTTCCCGAACTGGGAGAGCGCCCCGATCATGAAGAAGAGGACGCCGGTGAGCCCCTGGTGCCGGAAGTGGATGCCGTACTCCACCATGAAGTCCAACAGGTCGTCGGGGAGGAGGCCCCGGTAGGCCGGCGACTTGAGGTTGTCGGTGGCGAAGTAGTACTTCGGCCGTCCGTCCGCGGCGACGTACAGCCCCGTCTCCCGGTCCAGCCGCCCCCCGCCCAGAAACTCCAGCGCCATGAAGGGCGGCGTGGTCCCCCCCATGCGCAGGTTGATCTCCACGGCGTGGGCCTGCCACGGCGCGTGCCCCTTCCGGGTCACCACGAAGTCCACGCCGAAGCGCCCCAGCGCACCCCGGCGCGCCAGGACCTCCCCGATGCGCCACCCCGCCTCCAGGATGGCCTTCCGGTACCCTTCCTCCGCCGGGAAGCGGCACCCCAGGTACGCCTGTCCCGTGGAGCCGCCCAGGACCTGGTCGTGGGTGGAGATGATCTCCAGGGAGCCGTCGGGGTGGACCTGCATCTGCACCGACGGCGACTCCACCTCGTCCCCCTCCACCCACTCCTCCACGATTCCACCCATCTCCCCCAGCTTCCTCAGGAAGCCGCCCAGCGACTCCCGGTCGCCGGGCCACTCGATGTGCTCCAGGCCCCGGGCGATGGCCAGGAGACGCTCCTCCCGGGGCTCGGGCAGGGGTTGGGGGAAGCGGAACACCCCGTTCCCCTCTCCGGCGAAGCTCTCGTTGAGCTTCACCACGGCCCGGCGGATCCCCGGGCGTGCCACGGCCAGCTTCTCCAACGCCCCCACCATCTCGTCGCGGGTCCGGACGTCGTTGGTGCCCAGGGGGAGGGCCACGCCGGCCTCCTGGAAGATCTTCCGGGACCCCGACTTGGTGCCCATCCAGAGCAGCTCCGGGTCCGTGGCGTTCAGGGGGATCCCCAGCTCCACCGCCAGGCGGCGCTCCAGCACCGTGGAGTTGTAGCAGGTCAGGTAGGCCCGGTCGGGGTCGCCGATGAAGCGCCGCATGCGCTCGATGACGCGGGGTCGCTCCAGGATCTTGAGGGTGAGGGGCTTGGGGGTGGCGTCGTACAGCGAGAGGACGAGAAGCCGGCTACGCGCCCGGCTCAGCGACATGCCGGGGAGGTGCTGGAGGTAGTACTCGAGGATCTCCTGGTGGACGGGCTGGCTGGTGACGTAGATCACCCGGGACAGGGGGTTGGCCAGCCGGATGAGCGTGAAGAGCAGGCGCTCCTCATAGAAGGCCGACCCCTCCACCTTGGCCAGCTCCTCCTGGTTGACCGAGATGGAGGGGATGACCACCGAGGTATGCACCGCCTCCCGCCGTCGGTAGGCGCGGGAGATGGCGGGAAGCCTCTTCTTGAGCTCGGCGTACCGCTGGAGCTCGAGGTCCGAGCCCAGGGGGCCGTAGGGGGAGTGGCCGTTCACCGTTCACCCTTGGAGGAGGAGCAGGGGGCAGCAACCGTCCCACCCGGGCAGCCTAGGGCGTCGGCGTGGCCCGGGAAAGGGGACCCGGCGAACCGTGACGCGCGGCGGGCGGCGCCGCCGGGGCGCCGCCCGCCCCCTCCTCAGCCCTGCTTCCGCTTGCCGGTGAAGGGCCGCTCGCCCTGGGGCGTGGTGATCTTCCCCTCCATGGTGTCCCCCTTCACCGTCGCGGCGAAGGTCTGGGTCATGGTCCGCTCGCCCATCCCCAGCTCCAGCGAGAAGGTGAGCTGGTCGCCGTGGAGCATCCCGTTCTTCAGGGGGATCTCCATGGTGTTCTCGCCCCGGCGCATCTGGGCGGTACCGGTGACGTTCATGCCCTCGACGGCGAAGACGAACGTGGTGGTGCGGGCGCCCTGGGGCCCTTCCCAGGAAAGCTCCCAGGTCCCGGTGAGGTCCTGGGCGGAGGCGGCGGGGGCGAGGGCGAGGAACGCGGCGAGGGCAGTGAAGAGCGCGGTTGCTGGGGCGCGACGCATGGTCGGACTCCGAGGAGAAGAAGGTGGTTCGCCGCGGCGCGCGGCGTCATAGAAGACCCCGCGGAGCGCGGTTTTGTTACGCCCCGCCCCTGCCCCCGGCCTCCGCCGGCCCGACGAGCCTCCGCACCACCGTCCCTCCATGCGCCGGCAGGTGCAGTTCCCCCGCGGGGAGCCCAGCCGCCGCCCACGCCGCCCGGGTCCGCAACGGAGGCTCCAGGGGGTCCTCGAAGGTGAGGCGCCAGGTGCCCCAGTGGATCCCCAGGAAGCCGCCACGGCCCCCAGCGTCCCGGAAGGCCCGCACCGCCTCCTCGGGGTTCATGTGGGCCGCCCCCATGAACCAGCGGGGCTCGTAGGCCCCGATGGGTACCAGGGAGAGGTCGAAAGGGCCCAGGCGGGCGCCGATCTCGGCGAAGGCGGGGCAGTACCCCGAGTCGCCGGCGAACCAGACGCGGGGGCCCGTCGGGGCCTCGCCCGACGCTCGCGCCCCGGGGACGGCCGGCGCACGCCCGGGGGAGCCGCCGTCCACGCGCCCCGGCACCACCGCCCACCCGCACCACAGGCGGCTGTTCGTCCCGCCCGGGCGGCGCCGCGTCCAGTGGCGGGCCGGGGTGGCCACCGCCTGGTAGCCCCCCCCGGGAAGCTCCGCCGCCCCCCACCAGTCCCGCTCCACGACACGGCCGATCCCCAGGGACGCGAACCACGCCCGGTAGCCCACGGGGGTCAGCCAGAGGAGCCCCTCGCCGAAGCGCCGGTGCAGCGCCTGGACGGTGGGCCGGTCCAGGTGGTCGTAGTGGTCGTGGGAAAGGAGGACGGCGTCGATGGGGGGCAGCTCCTCCAGCGCCAGGGGCGGGGGCACGAAACGGTGGGGCCCTGCGAAGCCCACCGGAGAGCTCCGGTCCGACCAGACGGGGTCGGTGAGGAGGTTGAGGCCGGGGAGCTGGACGAGGGCCGTGGCGTGGCCGATCCATGTGACCCGGACCTCCGCCGCCCCCGGAGCCACGCGGGGGAGGGCCGGGGCGGGGACGGCCACGGGGAGCGCCCCCGGAGCGGGGTCCGGAGGGTGCCCCCCGCGGAGCCACTGCCAGGCCACGCGCCCGAAGCGCCGGCGCAGGCCTTCGTCTCCCGCGGCCATGGGCCAGGGGTTTCGGAAGCGGCCGTCGGGGCCGTGGTGCCCCGGGGGGGACGGACGTGACGGGCGGTCGGAATCGTGAGGGCACATGGGGCGGGCTACCCCGGCCTCGGGGGCGGAGTGCCGACGGCTACGCCGCCACCGGCGCCGCCCGGGCCCGGCGCGGTCCACGGAGACGACCGGGGGCCCGCAACGGCACCGCCGCGGGCCCCCCGGGTTCAGCGTGCGTCTGCCCCGTCAGCGCCCCGTCAGGGCGATCCGGCTGTCCCCCAGGTCCAGCATCACCCACCGGTTGGTGGTGTTGCACAGGGGGCAGAGGGCGAAGGTCTCGTCCAGGATCTCCAGGTCGGCGATCTGGCCGCACCCGTCGCAGCGCGCGTGGATGGTCTTGAAGGCGTCGTCGTTGAGGTGGCTCTTGGCCAGGCGCACGCCCATGACGATCCCAGGCTTGCCCGTCGCGGGGCACTTCCCCGCCGTGCACCCCTCCTTGTAGTCGAGGCACACGATCTCGGCGTCCTCGCGCAGGTTGGCCTGCCCGTCGTGGGGCGGCGGGTCGGTGAAGACGAGGCGGACCTGGTGGCCGCACCCGGAGCAAAAGGCGGTCTGGGTCTCCATATGTCCCTCCTACCGGCCGCGCCGGTGGGCGTCGAGCCTGGCTTTCATGTCCTCGCTGGGCACGTCGAAGATGGGGCACACCGTCCCGGCCCCGCAGGTTTCGCCGTGCTCCAGGCACACCACGTCGTCGGGGGTGACCTCACCCCCGGGCCGGTTCGCGGCCTCTTCCTTCAGCACCACCCTCACCGGGCGATCGCAGGTGGCGCAGTAGGCCATCCGGGTGTCCATCGGCGCTCCTCTCAGACGGAGTGGACGACGCGGGCGCCTTGGGCCCCGCGGCGCAGGACGTTGTCCCTGGTGGCGGCGTCGGCGCCGAAGAGCGCCGTGGCCGCCGCGTCGGCGTCCATGCAGGTGGTGGCCTCGATGGTGAGCGACCGCATGGTGGTCACCCGCGGCTCCCCGGTGAGGGGGTCCATGAGGTGGTGGTAGCGGCGGCCGCCGTGCTGGAAGTACTGGAGGTAGTCGCCCGACGTGGCCACCGCCCGGTCGCTCACGTGGAGCACCTCCACCACGTCCTCCAGGTGGTCCGGCGAGCGGACGCCCACCTTCCAGGGCTCGCCCCGGGCGTCGGTGCCCATGGCCACCAGGTCGCCGCCCACGTTCACCAGCGCGTGGAACACACCGGCGTCGCGGAGCGCCTGGGCGGCCAGGTCCACGCCGTACCCCTTGCCGATGCCGCCCAGGTCCACCGCCGCGTCGGGGGCATGCAGCAGCACCCGGGGCACCGAACCCGTGCGCTCCACCTCCAGCTCGCGGAAGTGGCCGCCCCGCCCGACGAGCTGCAGCTCGGCGTCGGAGGGGGGCGCCGCCCGGCTGCCCACGTGCCACAGCTCGGCCACGCGCCCCAGGCAGGGGTCGAAGCGGCCGTCGCTGGCCCTGGCCCACCCCAGGGAGGCCGCCAGCACCTCGGCGGTGTCCTCGCACACGGCCACGGCCTCGCGGCCGGCGGCGCGGTTGGTCCGGCCCACGTCCGAGTCGGCCCGGAAGCGGGACATGGTCACGTCCACGCGGCGCAGCTCGGCGAAGGCGGCGTCCATGGCCCGTTGCGCCCACGCCTCGTCGGGGTGGCGGACGGCGATCTCCGCCACGGTCCCCATGACGGGGACCTGGCGGCGCACCAGCCGCTCGGGCCGGCGCAGCGCCCTGGGGAGTGTGGCAACGGCCAGCGCTCCCACGCCCAGGGCGAGGAAGTCACGGCGGTTGGGGTTCATGGATGTCTCCCTTCAGGATCGAGCGTGCAGTCGTGTGAGCAGGAGTCGCAGTGGCCGCTCCCGCACCCGCGGCCGTCCCCCAGGCGGAGGAGGCCGAAGGCCACGAAGAGCGCGGCCATGGCGAAGACGGAGACGGAGGCGGCGATCATGAGCTGAACAGCCCCGCGAAGCCCATGAAGGCCAGCGAGAGGCTCCCCGCCAGGATGAGGACCAGGCCCATGTTGCGCGCCACCGCCGGCACGTCAGCCAGCTCCACCGTCTCGCGGATGGAGGCCATGAGGACCAGCGCCAGGGTGAGGCCGGCTCCGCCACCCAGCGCGAAGAACAGGCCCTCCGTGAATCCATACCCCCGATTGGTCTGGAAGATGGCGAGGCCCAGGATGGCGCAGTTCGTGGTGATGAGGGGGAGGAAGATCCCCAGCTCCCTGAACAGCGTGGGCGAGAGCTTCTTGATGGCCATCTCCACGATCTGGACCAGCGAGGCGATGACCACGATGAACGAGATGAGGCGCAGGTACGGCGCGTAGGGAAGCACGAAGGCGTTGAGCAGCGACGCCGTCATGGACGTGATGACCAGCACGAAGACGTTGGCCAGCCCCATGCGCAGCGCGGTGGCCACCCGCGCCGACACGCCCAGGAAGGGGCAGAGCCCCAGGAAGAGCACCAGCGTGAAGTTGTTGACCAGCGCGGCGCTGACGAAGATCCAGACGAGCTCGCCCATCAGTCGCCTCCCGCCTCGGCCGTGACCTCATGGAGCCAGCGGCGCGGATGCGTGGTCTCCCTGTGGCGCTCCTTCCACCAGGCGAAGCCCAGGAGGAAGATGCCCAGGGTGAAGAAGCCGCCGGGGGGCAGGATCATTATGATCCAGGGCTCGAAGCTCCGGCCGAACACGTGCCACCCCAGGAAGGTGCCGTTGCCCAGGACCTCCCGGACCGCGCCCATCATGAGCAGCGCGATGAAGAACCCCACCCCGGTGCCCACCGCGTCCAGCGCGGCGCGCCCGACTGCGTTCTTGGAGGCGAAGGCCTCCTGGCGGCCCAGGATCATGCAGTTCACCACGATGAGGGCGATGAACGCGCCGAGCTGCTTGTGGATCACCGGGACCACCGCCTGCAGCACGTAGTCGGCGATGGTGACGAAGGTGGCGATGATGAGGATGTAGGCGCTGATCCGCACTTCCTTGGGGATGTACTTCTTCAGGAGGGACACCAGGACGCTGGAGCCCAGGAGCACGAAGAACGTGGCCGACGCCATGGCGATGGAGTTGGCCACGGTGTTGGTCACGGCCAGCGTGGGGCAGAGCCCCAGGAGCTGGACCAGCACCGGGTTCTCCTTCCAGATCCCCCGGATGAGGTCCTGCTGCGCGGTGGTGCGGCTGGGGCTCATGCGCCACCTCCCGTGACGGGGGCGGCCGGGGCGGGCGTCGCTTGGGCGCCCCCGGCCACCAGCGCGGAAGACCAGTACGTGCTCACGGGCTCCCCGAGGGCCTCCAGGCGGTGGTTGATGATGTCGATGATGGCCCGGGACGAGATGGTGGCGCCTGTGATCATCACCACCTCCTCGTGGGCGTCGGTGGCCCGGTCCTTCTTCACGCCCACCAGGGGCGAGCCCACGCCCAGGAACTCGCGGATGAACGTGGAGTCCTTCTCGATCTTGTCCCCCAGGCCGGGGGTCTCCTTGCTCTCCAGCACCTTCATCCCCAGCACGTCCCCGGTGGCGGGGTCGTAGCCGAAGATGAGCCGGATCACGTCCTGGAAACCCGACTCGGCGGCCACCAGGGCCACGCCCCTGGGCTGTCCCGCCGCGTCGTACCCCACGTAGACCCGGTCCAACCCGGCGGTGTCGGCCTGGGGCTGGGGCGTGAGGCGTCCGCCCTCCACGAAGACGGTCTCGTAGCGCTCGGCGCCGCCCAACACCTCGGTGACGGCCTCGGCGAGGATGCGCGCCTGGTAGGCCTCGATGCGGGGCTTGGCCCACTGGAAGACCAGGACGATGGCCAGCCCGGCCAGCGCGCCCGCCACCGCCAGCGTGCCCACCAGGCGCACCGACGACGTGGAGACCTGCACGGGAGGCTGGGCCGCGCCGCCCTCGGCGCCGGCGGCCATGGGGAGCCTCTGCTCGCTCATACCATGGCCTCCTTCCCCGTCCCGAAGAGGCGGGGCTGGGTGGCCCGGTTGATGAACGGCACCAGCGCGTTCATGAGGAGGATGGAGTACATGACCCCCTCGGGAAGGCCGCCCCAGAGGCGAATGAGCACCACCAGCGCGCCGATGCCGAAGCCGTAGATCCAGGCGCCCTTGGGGGTGGTGGGCGACGTCACCATGTCGGTGGCCATGTAAACCGCCCCCAGCATGAGCCCGCCGGACAGCAGCATGAAGACCGCGTCGGGCTTGGTGGGGTCCACCCAGTGGATGATCTGGGCGAGGACCCCCACCGTCACGAAGATCGAGACGGGGATGCGCCAGTCCAGGTACTTCTTGAGGGCCAGGTACGCGCCGCCCAGGAGGATGACCACGGCGGCCGTCTCCCCCAGGGAGCCGCCGGTGCTCCCGACGAGGAGCCGCACCCACTCGGTGTCCACGCCCTCGAACTTCATGAGCCCCAGGGGGGTGGCGCCGGTGACCGTGGCCACCGGGTCGGCGCCCATGAGGGGGAGCGCGAAATTGTCGCCCCGGAGCGCGGCCCACGGGCCCGAGACGTCGGGCCAGGTGGTGAGGTCCTCTGGGAAAGCGGCCTGGAGGAACGCCCGGCCCAGGAGCGCCGGGTTGAAGATGTTCTGCCCCAGCCCGCCGAAGAGGAGCTTGCCGAAGCCGATGGCGAAGACGCCCCCGGCGAAGGCCATCCAGAGCGGGAGGCCCGCGGGGAGCGTGAGGCCCAGCAGGAGGCCGGTGATGGCCGCCGACCCGTCCCGGAGCGTGCCGCCGGGCCCGAAGAGGCGCTCGGTGAGAACGCACCCCAGGGTGGCCGCGGCGATGACCAGGAGGGCGCTGGGGCCGAAGTACCACACGGCGGCCAGCACCACGGGAGCCAGGCTCGCCACCACCGACCACATGATGCGGGGCGTGGAGTCGGGACCCTTGATGTGGGGCGCGGCGGTGAGCTCGAAGCGCGTGGTGTCCATCAGGCGGCCGCCCCTTCCTTCGCCTTCTCCTTGGCGGCCTCGGAGGCCTGCTGCTTGCGCAGCCCCGACTTGCTCAGCGCGAACATCTGCGAGAGGGGGATGTTGGAGGGGCACACGTACGAGCACGACCCGCACAGCATGCAGTCTGACAGGTGATACGCGTCTTGCATCTCCTGGTAGCGCCCGGCCTGGGCCAGGATGCCCAGCGCCGAGGGGTTGAGGAAGACTGGGCACGCGTCCAGGCAGTGGCCGCACTTGATGCAGGGGTACGTCTTCTTGGGCTTCACCTCGGCGGCGGTGAGCACGGTCACGCCCGACACGCCCTTGGTGATGGGGGTGCGCAGGTCGGGCTGGGACGAGCCCATCATGGGCCCGCCGAAGACGATCTCCGCCGCGTCGTCGGCGAGGCCGCCGCAGAAGTCCAGCACGTCGCCCAGCATGGCCCCCACGGGGACGATGAGGTTGGACGGCTTCTTCACGCCGGGGCCCGTGACCGTGACCACCCGCTCGATGAGGGGGAGGCCCGTCTCGAAGATCTCGGCGATGGTGGCGATGGATCCCACGTTCTGGACCACCGCCCCCACGTGCATGGGGAGCTTGCCCGAGGGCACCTCACGGCCGGTGACCACCTGGATGAGCATCTTCTCGGCGCCCTGGGGATACTTCACCTGCAGCCCCTGCACCGTGACGTCCAGGTCGGTGGGCTTGGTGCGCTCCAGCGCGGCGATGGCGTCGGGCTTGTTGTTCTCGACGCCGATCACCGCCCGCTTCACGCCCAGGCACTGCATCATGATCCGGATGCCGAAGTGCACGCGCTCCGGGTACTCCACCATGACCCGGTGGTCGGTGGTGAGGTACGGCTCGCACTCGGCTCCGTTCACCAGGAGCCACTCGATGGGGAGGTCCTTGGGCGGGTTGAGCTTCACGTGGGTGGGGAAGGCCGCGCCGCCCAGCCCCACCACGCCCCCGTTCTGCACCTCCTGGCGCACCTGGTCGGGGGTGAGGCCGTGCCAGTCGGGCACGATGCGCGGCCGGGGGATCTGGGGGGAGTGGGGCTCCACGTCGATGATGACCGTCTCGGTCATGGAGCCGTCGGGGTGGGGCCACCACCCGATCTCCGCCACCATGCCCGCCGCCGAGGCGTGGATGGGCACCGAGACGTAGCCGTCGGCCTCGGCGATCTTGTCGCCCCGCTCCACGCGGTCGCCCTTCTTCACCAGGCACCGGGCCGGCTTGCCGGCGTGCTGGCGCAGCGGGAGGGCGATGCGCTTGGGAAACGGCATCCTCCGGATGGGGAGGTGGTCCGTCAGACCCTTGGAGTCGGGCGGATGCACTCCATGCCGGAAGGTGACCCCGAACAGGTTGAGCACGGGTTCGTCAGTTCCTCAGTGTCATGGGGCGCGTCAACTCGGATGCAGGCCAAGGCGGGCGAGCACCGGACGCCGAGGCGTACTCGTTCGTACGCCGCAGGCAACGGAGCGGAGCCCAACGCCGGCGTGCGCCGATTTCACGCGCCCTGCTCAATTGAAGGGCTCCGCCCGCTTCATCCACTTCTCCAGGTCCTTCTCCTTCGGGTTCACCGGCTCGCCGGGGTGGATGATGCCGGCGGGGCACCGCTCCGCCGCCTGCACGAGCTGGGCGAAGGTCCCGGCGTGCACGTCCTTCACGTACGCCTGCTTGTTCTCGTCGTAGCCGAACAGGCGGGGATTCAGATTGGTGCACTCGTTGCACGACGTGCAACGGGCCGTCTCGATCCAGGCCTCCATGCCCAGGGATTCCTCTTCCTCCTCCTCCACCGCCACGGCGGGCGCGGCGGCGGCGGCAACGGCGCCCGCGCCGTTGTCCCCCGAGGGGGCCCTGTCGGCCACCGGGGCCTTGGCGGGCGCGGCCGCGCCGCCTCCGCCGAAGTCCATGCCCTCCACCGGCCCGATGGGCTTGAGCCCGGGGGTGGCCTCGGCCCGCGTGAGGAGGTCGGCCACCGTCATCTTGCCGTCGCCGATGGCCAGGAGCCGCTCGGCCATGCGCCGGGCGATGGCCTTCGGGTAGGTGGCCTTCAGGTCCGCCAGCTTGGCCTCGTACTCCTCGCGGAGGGCCTTCAGCCTGGTCTCGTACTCGGCCTCCATGTCGCCCTCGATGGCCTCCCGGGCCGCCTCGGGCACGTCCAGCCCCGCCATCTCCTTGAGCTGGTGCCAGAAGAGGAGCCGGTCCTCGGCGAGCTGCACCATCTCCACCGAGCACTGCATGCGCTTGAGGGTGCGGTCCTTCTCCAGCGTCCACACGAACGGGGTCTTCCCCTCCCGCTCCTCGTGGCTCAGCGCCACGAACTCGTGGAAGAGCACCTGGTCGTCATTCCAGTCCGCCTTCTTGATGGGCGAGAAGTTCTTCCGGAAGCGCACCTCGGTGAGGGCCCAGTCGGCGCTGGTGAGGGGAAGCTGCATGGTCGCTTCCTTCCCCTCTTCGTCCACGTACTTCAGGTCGTACAGCGGCCAGATCTCGTCGACCTGGGGATTGCCGTCCAGGGACAGGCAATCGGCCAGGTCCCGCCCCGCGTCGGGGTCGTAGGTGAGGAAGGGAAACGCCCGGGACTCCAGGGCCAGCTTGGCCGCGGTGGGAGCCCAGTCGTCCGCCAGGCCGTGCTCCACGGGGCACGGCGTGTACACGATGAACAGCGACGGGCGCCTCTTGTTGAGACCCTTGATGACGCCCTGGATGAGGTGGGAAGCGGAGGCCTGCGAGGTCTGGTGTACGTACACGCCTCTGTGGGCCATGGCGATGAAGGCCAGTTCCTTGCGGACCTCCGTCTTCCCGTGAGCTGCCTTGCCCCAGGCGGACATGTCGGCCACCTGCCCGGTGAACCCGGAGGTGCAGGCCTGTCCGCCCGTGTTGGAGTACACCTGCGTGTCCAGCACCATCACGCGGATCGGCTTCCCGCTCGCCATGAGGCGGCTGAGGTTCTGGAACCCGATGTCCATCATGGCGCCGTCGCCCCCGATGCTCAGGATGGGCGGGCACAGGTGGAACTCGTCGTCGGTGAAGTGCTTCCAGTCGAACTCCTCGGCGACCTTCTTGAACGCCGCGGCGTCGTACGTGCCCGCCACGAGCTGCTCGGCCCGGCGGAGCGTCAGGAAGTGGTCCCCCATCTTCCGCATGTGGCCCTCGAAGACGCCGATGGCGACGGAGGGCGCGTCCTGGAAGAGGTGGTTCACCCAGGGGAAGGGGTAGGGATTGTACGGGTACGTGCTCCCCCACACGGAGGAGCACCCCGTGGAATTCGTGATGCCCAGGGGCACGCGACCACGGCCGCTGGGGCCCTGGACGTAGAGCCACTTGAGGTGCTCCATCTCCTCCTTGGACTTCTGGAGGAGCTTGAGCTGGGCCTGCTTCTCGGCGGAGAGCTTGATCCCCACGTCGCCGCCGCCCCTGGCCGCCGCGGCCAGGTCGGCGGAGCCGCCCAGGATGTCGCGCTCCTGCTTGTCCAGCGCGGCCACCAGCCCGTCGATGCGCTCCAGGAGCCTCTTCACCCGGGGCTGCATGAGGGCCTCGACGGTGGACGTCATGAGGTGCACGGCGGTCTTCTCGCCGCACCCCATGCACGCGCCGTCGCCGCCTGCCATGGAGCGGTAGTTGTCCTTCTTGAGGAGGAGCGACGACAGCACGCCGACGCCCTCGTCGATGTCGCGGACGTTGATGAACTTGTCGTCGGTGTCGGGGAGGCGCTCCCAGAACTTCCAGTTCCGGCGGAGCTTGTCCACGATGGCCTCGTCCTGCGGTACCGTGATCAACGCGCCCTCGGGGCACACGTTGACGCAGATGTTGCACCCCTTGCAGGCCTCGGGGTTGATGGTGATGGCCAGCATGCCGCCCGCGTCCTTCTGCTTCCCCTCGGGGAGGTCGAAGAAGGGCGCGGTCTTGGCCAGCGGGAACTCGGCCAGCACCGGGAAGACCCGGGCCCACTCGGCGTCGAGCTGGGCGCGCTTCTCGGCGTCCCAGCCCAGCTTCTCCACCACGTTGGCGTACGCCGCCGAGGCCACCTCGCCGAAGGTCTTGAAGGGCACTCCCTTCAGGATCTTCCTCGACTCCTTGGAGAGGTGCTTGGCGATCTGCTTCACCCGGTCGTTGGGCTTGCCGTTGGCCGACGTCCGGATCGCGGTGTCGTAGAGGTCCTCCACCGAGAGCACCAGGCCGGGGATGGCCGCGTCGGGGCACTGCACCCAGCACTGGCTGCACCCGGTGCACTTCTCGGCGATGAAGTCGGGGACCTCGAAGCGGATCTGGGTCATGTCCCGCACGGTGCTCGTGGCCGCCGGGATGGCGGAGATGGCCGCGTACGGGTCGGAGATGCCGTCCTGCCCGATGGAGCAGACCGCGCACACCTGTTCGAAGAAGCGGCCCTGGTTCCCCAGGCCGCCCTCGGCGTCCGGGGTGTTGAGCAGCGACGGGATGTACGAGCCGGGAGCCGCGCTGGCCTCGTCGGCGCCCACGTCCACGTCGGTGGGGACCTCCTTCACCTCGTCGTAGCCCCGGCGGATGACGCGCATGTTGTCGTCCACCACCCGCTGGCCCAGCTTGCCGAACTTGTCGGTGATCTGCTTGGTGATCCCCTCGAAGAGCCCGGCCTCCTCCATGCCCTCGTCCTTCGCCAGCGGCGCGCACCGGAAGAAGGCGCCCATGAACGCGACGCCCTGCATGCGGTAGCGCAGCTCGGGATCGGAGGCCTCGCTGGAGGCTATGCCGAAGGCGTCCAGAGCGTAGACCTTGACCTTCTTCTCCCGGATGAAGCGGCGTGCGTCCTCGGGGAGCGACTTCCACACCGCCTCGGGCGACTCGTGGCTCTGGATGACGAAGACGCCCCCCTCCCCCAGCCCCGCCAGGGGGTTGGAGTGACGGAAGACGTTGCCGTCGGGCGAGAGCACCACGTTCACGTGCTTCAGCTCGGCGTTGAGCTTGATGGGCTCGTGGGCGAGCACGGCGTAGAACGTGGTGGGCTGCCCCTTCTTCTCGGAGCCGTACTTGGGGTTGGCCTTCACCTGCATCCCGAAGAGCTCGAACGCCGTCATGGCGATGTTCTTGCCCATGGTGATGGCGCCCCAGCCACCCACCGAGTGGATGCGCAGCGACGTGGCCCCCTTCGGGAGGAGGTTGTACTCCCCCGCCGACTCCAGGGCCAGCTCGCCCAGATGCGGATAGGCGTCGAGGAGCTGCTCCTGCCAGATCTGGAGCTTGGGCAGCTTGGTGCCCTTCCGGATGAAGTCGATGCCCAGGTAGAACTGCCGCTTGTGCTTCCCGTCGGGGAGCATGTTCCGTACGGCGGCGATGATGTCGCCGGGCTGCAGGTCGCGGCTGCCGAACCCGAAGCCCGCCGAGTAGAAATCAGGGAAGGAGACGGGGTCCACCAGGCCGAGCTTCGGGAAGGGAAGAGGCCGGTCCGATGCGGCCGCCTTCTTCTTTCCGTTGCCGTTGGCCTTGGCGGCCTTCCAGTTCTCCATTCCCTGAGTCAGGGCTGCCCGGATCTCCCGGAGCAGGGGCGGGTCCACGGCCAGCGGCTGGTCCACGCGCTCGAAGACGGTGACCGCCTTGGCGCCGGCGAGGATCCGCGTGATGAGGTCGGAGGGGAAGGGCCGGAACATGCTGATGTTCAGCACGCCCACCTTGATACCCTGCGAGCGCAGGTGCTCCGCCACCACCTCCAGGTTGGGGACCACCGAGCCCTGGCCGGCCAGGACGTACTCCGCGTCGTCGGTGAGGTGGCCCACGGCGCGGGCGTAGGCCCGGCCCGTGAGCTCGGCGTACTCGCGGAACGCCTGGTCGGCGATGTCGGCGATGTGGTCGAAGTAGAAGGGCCGCTGCGCGGCCACGCCCTGCGCGTACGAGTCCTGGTTCTGGACGGTGCCCAGCATGGCCGGGTAGTCCACGTTGAACAGCTCGGGGATGCGACGCCGCCTCTCGCCGAAGGTGAGGCGCTGGGCGGGCGTGGGCGTGTCGATGATGTCCGCCGGGTCGCCCAGGTACTCCTTGATGAGCCCGGGCTCGGCCAGGCGGGCCGTCTCGATGACGTGGCTGGTGAGGAAGCCGTCCTGGGCGTTGAGGCCCGGGTTCAGCGAAAGCTCGGCGATGCGGTGGGCGATGAGGGTGAAGTCCCCGGCCTCCTGGACGTCCTTGGCGAAGAGCTGGAAGAAGCCGGTGT
This sequence comes from Gemmatimonadota bacterium, assembly GCA_045863275.1. GTDB lineage: Bacteria > Gemmatimonadota > Gemmatimonadetes > Longimicrobiales > Gaopeijiaceae > SZUA-318. Next base: position 95,076 of record BTVB01000013.1, on the reverse strand, counting down.
CGTCCACGGCGTGGTAGTCGTCGTGCCCGGCGTGGACGTTGAGCGCGTGCTTGGTCATGGCCCGCGCCGCCACGTTCAGCACGTAGGTGAGGCGCTTGCCCGTGGCGGCGTACAGCGACTCGTGCATGTACGCGATGCCCTGCCCGCTGGAGAAGTTGGCCGAGCGCAGCCCGGTCATGCTCATGCCGGCGGTGACGGCGGCGGCGGCGTGCTCGCCCTCGGGCTCGAAGAAGATGAGCCGGCGGCCGTTGACGTTGGTCTTGCCGGCGGCCTGGGCCGCGGCCCACCCCTCGCCCATCTGCGTGGACGGCGTGATGGGGTACGCCCCCGCCGCCTCGCTGGCGTTGGTCTCCGAGTGGACGACGGCGCCGGTGCCGTCGGTGGCCTCGAGGATGCCCGGATACCTGGGGGCCTTCTCGCCCTGGGGCTGCTTGCTCATGCTGCCTCACTCCCAACGGAGTCGAAGAGATCGGAGGGTGATGGGACAGGGGAGCACCCCGCGTTGGGTGCGCCACGGCCCCGATTCCTAGGCGGGGCGACGAAGGCATAGCCTGAGCTACGTCGAGGAGCCCCAACGACGGAGGCGGGGCCGTGCCGCCCCAACCCACGACCAGCCGCGGTCATGCAACCCACCTTGGTGGGCGCGTGGCGGTTTCGCGGTTGATCCATCGTCTCTCCTCCTCGCCGTAGCGCTGCTACGACTCGTCGTCGTTCCTTGTCTAAACGCGCGAAAGCGCCACGCGCGCGGGGTACTCCCCTGTCCCATCACCCTCCGCTGGGAACTGCTGGCCCTCGATCCAGACGATGGCCCCGGTGGGGCACCGCTCGATGGCCTTGGGGTTCTCCAGCTCGATCTGTGCGTAGTCGATGGTGGCCAGGCCGTTCACCATGGAGATGAGGCCCGGCGCGGCGTCGGCGACGCAACGCCCACACGCGTTGCACGCCACGGAGCAGACGGCGGTCGCCGCGTCGCCGTTCAGCAGGTTCTTGCACTGCACCACCAGGTGGTGGTCCTGGGGCATGAGGACGAAGAGCCCCAGCGGGCACGCCTCGACGCAGTCGCCGCAGGCCGTGCACTTCTCCGGGTCCACCACGGGGAGGCCGTTGGGACCCATGACGATGGCGTCGAAGTCGCACGCCACCGCGCAGTCGGCGAAGCCCAGGCACCCCCAGGGGCACGCCTTCCCCCCGCCGGTGACGGCGGCGGCCGCGGCGCAGCTCTCCACGCCGTGGTAGCGGGCCTTGTAGGGGGCCACGTCGCGGCCGCCGGCACACAGCAGGCGGGCCACGCGCTTGTTGGCCTGTCCCGCCTCCACGCCCAGGTACGCCGCCACGTCAGCCCGCGCGTCGGCGCCCATGACCGTGCAGCCCGAGGGCTGCTGCTTGCCGCCCACCAGCTTCTCGGCGAAGGCGCGGCACCCCGCCTCGCCGCAGGCGCCGCAGTCGGCGCCGGGGAGGAGGTCGCGGACCCCGTCGATGCGCGGGTCCTCCCAGACCTTGAACTTGGCGTTGGCCAGGGAGATGAACGCGCCGAAGACCGTGGCGACGCCGCCCAGGATGGCGACGGAGCCGACGACCTCACCGGGTGCGATCACGCTGCCCTCCTCACGCGTCCAGATCGGTCTGGGAGAGGAGCCAGGCCGCGAGCTGGTCGGCGGAGGTGGCCGCCTCCTGTGCCTCCGGCGTCAGCGCGTCGGCGGCCAGGTCGGCGCCCGCAGGCTTCCTGGCCAGCGCCTCCAGGTGGGCCAGCTCCTCCAGCCAGGTGGGGGCTCTCCGCCCCCGGCCCACGTCGGGCTGCTCGGGCATGTGGCCCACCGTCAGCCGCTGCCAGGGCGCGCCCCCCCTGTCGGGGTCGTGGACGAAGCGGGCCTGCCCGGCACGCGCCTCGTCGAAGAGGAGCGCCACGCCCGGATGGCGGGACCGGGCGAAGCCGGCCAGCTCGGCGGGGTCGGCGGTCTGGACCACGAAGGTGCCCGGCGTGATGAGCCGGGCCAGGGGCGCCGGCGTCGTGGGCCCCTCCACCACGAGGACGATCTTCACAGCGCCGTCCAGGAACTCGCCCAGGCCGGCGGGAAGCAGGTCCTCCGCCTCCAGCTCCACCACCAGGGGCGGCGCGAGCTGCCGCTCCGCCCTGTTCCACTTCCGGAATGGGAGCGGGGAGAGGAAGTGGTTGTGCTGCTCCGGGTCGAAGAGCTCGGCGCGGGCCAGCTCCACCGCCCGCGAGGCGCCGAAGACCTGACCCACGTGGTTCAGGGCGTCCTTCACGGCGTCGCGCAGGTCGCCGCCCTTCGGGACGGAGACCAGGTGGTAGTCGGACCCCACCGCGAAGCCGGAGAGGATCTCCTCGGCCCGCTCCATGACGCCGGCGGCCTCGGGGGTCATGTCCTCCACGTCCAGGAGGAGGGTCGCGAACCTCTCCGCGTCGATGCGCCCCACGGCGAAGGGTCCCAGCTCCACCAGCGCCTGCTCGGCGCGGTACTCGGAGACGCCACGTCGGTGGGTGACGTAGGTGCGGATCTCTTCTTCGGCGGTCGCCACCGCGGAGTGGAACGCCTCGACGCGGGGCTCGAGGGCCTCCAGGGCCTTCAGGGCCAGCTCGCTGGACACCACCATCTTCTTGTCAGACGGCATAGCGGTCGAAGTCCTGGTTGAGGAGGTCCATCTTCTCGCGAGCGGTGTGCTTGGCCAGGGACCGGGTCTCCTCGTAGCGCGGGCGCGACTCGTCGCGGAAGAAGAGGCCCAGGCGCACGGCGTTGCCGTCCTCCGCCAGCTCGCGGGCCGCGTGGATGTCGGCCGGGTCGTGGCGCACCTGGTTCTTGTAGATCTTGTCCAGCCCTTCCACCTGGATCCCCTCGGGGTGGGAGAGGATCTCCACGGTGTCGGGCTTCTTCACCGCGTCCTGGAAGAGGTCCTGGGTGAAGTGGGGGCACCGCTGCAGGATGCGCACGAAGGAGAAGCCCCGGTGCTCGTAGGCCGCCTTCAGCGTGGCGAAGAGGTGCGCCGGCACGAACTCGGCGGTCTGGGCCACGAAGGAGGCGTTGGTCACGCCCAGCGTGGCCTCCAGCGGGTTCATGGGGGGCAGGTACGACCCGTAGGGCTGGGTGTTGGACTTGTAGCCCTGGGGCGTGGTGGGCGACGTCTGCTTCTTCGTGAGGCCGTAGATGTTGTTGTCCAGCATCATCACGGTCATGTCCACGTTGTACCGGATGGCGTGGATCCAGTGGCCCGCGCCGATGGACACGCAGTCGCCGTCGCCCATGACCACGAAGACGTCCAGCTCGGGCCGGGTGAGCTTCACCCCGGTGGCGATGGGCAGCGCCCGCCCGTGGATGCCGTGGAAGCCGTACGTCTTCATGTAGTGGGGGAAGCGGCTGGAGCAGCCGATGCCCGACACGAAGACGGTGGTCTCGGGGAGGAGCTGCAGGTCGGCCATGAGCCGCTGCGCCGCCGCCAGCACCGAGTGGTCGCCGCACCCGGAGCACCAACGGGCCACGGGGCCCTGGTAGTCCGCCATCTCGAAGACGCGGTCGTCCTCGTGGGCCGAGTGGAGGAGTGAGCAGGACATCAGTTCTTACCTCCGGGCAGATGGGCGCGGATGGCCTGGACGATCTGGGTGGGCCGCAGGGGCTCGCCCAGGACGCGGGTCCAGCAGTCCACGTCCACCAGCGTGGTGGCGCGCAGCAGCCAGGCGAGCTGGCCCAGGCGCCGGTTCTCTTCGTTGACGAAGGGGGCGTCCTTGGGGTCGGAGTAGTTGATCTCCACCGTCATGACCTTCTTGAACCGCGAGAAGATCTCCTTGAGCCCCGGCTGCAGCGGGGACAGGAAGGTGAGGTGGAGGCTCGAGACCGAGAGCCCCGCCTTGCGGGCCCGCTCCACGGCCTCCTCGATGGCGCCCTTCGTGCTGCCCCACCCCACCACCAGCAGGTCGCCTCCCTCGGCGTCGCCGTTCACCACCGGCGGCAGGAGCGTGCTCTGGAAGGCCGCCAGCTTACGGCTGCGGGCCTCCATGGAGCGCTGGTTGGTCTCGGTGTCGTAGGCCACCTTGCTCCGCTCGTCGTGGGCCAGGCCGGTGAGGGTGTGCTCCCCTCCCGGAGCCCCGGGGATGAAGCGGCGGGAGATCCCGGTGCGGGGGTCCCAGTCGTAGGGCTTCCCGCCGGGCGCCACGGGGCGCAGGTCCGGGGGCGGCGCCTGCCACTCGGGGGACAGCTCGGGGCGGGGGAACGGCGCCACGCCCGTTGCCAGGTTGGCGTCGGAGAGCACCACCACCACCGTTCGCAGCGCCTCGGCGATGCGCCGGGCGGTGGTCATGACGTGGAAGCACTCCTCGATGGTGGCCGGGGCCACGACCACCTTGGGGGAGTCGCCGGGCTGGCCGAACATGGCGGCCAGGAGGTCCGACTGCTCCACCTTGGTGGGGAGGCCGGTGCTGGGGCCGCCGCGCTGCACGTCCACCACCACCAGCGGGATCTCGGCCATGACGGCCAGGCCCAGGAACTCGGTCTTGAGCGCCAGGCCCGGGCCCGACGTGATGGTGAAGGCGCACTTGCCCGAGTACGACGACCCGATGGCCACCCCGGCGGCGGCGATCTCGTCCTCCGCCTGGTGGACCACGCCGCCGTACTTCTCGAAGACCTCGCCCAGCATGTGGGACACGCTCGTGGCGGGGGTGATGGGGTACATGGCGGCCAGCTCCAGACCGGCGGCCACGGAGCCGAGGGCGATGGCCTCGTTGCCGTTCATCACCACCGCGGGCCCGCTCTCGGGCATGGTGGGAAGCTCGTAGCGGAAGTCCAGGTTCTCCTGGGCCCAGGCGAAGCCCAGGTCCAGGAGCTGGTGGTTCCGCTCGGTGATCTCGGGCTTCTTGGTGCGGAAGGCGTGGGCGATCTGCTCCTTGGCCCGCTCCACGTCACGCCCGAAGACCTCGCAGAGGAGCCCCAGGGCGAACATGTTCTTCCCCTTGCGGGGGTTGTCCACCACGGTGAGGCACTGCTCCTCCATGGGGACTTCGATGATCGTGTAGTTCTTCCCCGACAGCTCCTCCATGGCCTCCTCCCACTGCTTCCGGATGTCCGGATTGGGGTGGGTGGCCCACATGCTCTCCAGGAGGATGATGGCGTCGGGGGAGAGCGCCTTCAGCCGGTGCCGGCCCAGGAGGGCCTGCTCGTTGAAGGCGACGACCACGTCGGTCTCGTCGCCCCAGTTGGTGACCTCGCGGTCGCCCAGGCGGATGCGGATGCCCGAGGCTCCGGCGGGGTTGCGGGGGGGAGGCTCCACCTCGGCGGGGATGATCTCCACCGTCCACACGCCGTTGCCCATCTTGGCGGAGACGGCTCCGAAGATCTGGCCGCACTTCTGCGCGCCTTCGCCCGAATCGGAGACGACCTCGACGGAGAGGTCGGTGACGGTACGTACGGACACTTCTCGTTCCGCCAGCGCCGCAGCGCCGACGGTCGGCAGCTTCATCGCCATCCTTCCCCCACAGAGAAGAGGGTCGGTTTTCTTTATGCAGCCGTGAGGCTGCTGGCCCACGACCAAGCTACCGGCAACGCCCGGGGGGGGATGTCGGGAGGAAAAAGGGCCTCCCGGTGGGGATTCCTATGGGAGGACGGTGGGGGAAAACCCTACGGTTGGCGCGGCGCCGAGACCCCCGCCCCCACCGCCTCCATGAAGGCGGACAGGAGCGCCGGGTCCAGGCGCCCGTCGGGACCCCGGAGCCCGGAGCACACGTCCACGCCGAAGGGGGCCACTTCCGCCACGGCGCGAGCCACGTTCCGGGGGCCGAGCCCCCCCGCCAGGAAGACGGGCACGGGGGTCTCGGCGACGATGCGGGCGCTCACCGACCAGTCGTGGACGCGCCCGGTGCCCCCCAGCTCGGGGACGGCGGCGGAGGGGCGCCCCGAGTCCAGGAGCAGGTAGTCCGAGCCCTCCGAGGCCTCCAGCGCCTCGTCCAGGGAGCCCTTCCCCTCGACGTGCACGACCTGCAGGATGGGGACGCCGGGCAGCGCCTGGCGCACGGCGCGGCGCACCTCGGCGGAGACCGTCCGCACGATCTGCACGGCCCGGGCGCCGGTGGCGCGCACGTGGGAGACGATGGCCTCCGGGTCGGTGCGGGACGTGAGGAGGACGGGTGTGGCCCCGGCGGGGACCCTCGCCGCGATCTCGGCGATGACCGGGTCGGAAATGGGCCCCGGGCCGCTGGGCATGGCAGCCACCAGCCCCAGGAAGGAGGCGCCGGCGCCGGCGGCCAGGGCCGCCTCCTCGGCGCTCTGGATGCAGCAGACCTTCACCCGGGTCAAGCCGCCCCGCCCCGTCCCCGGTCGGTGGTCACGACGATGACGCCCCCCTCCACGTCCAGCCCGTAGCGGGTGGTGGCTTCCTGACCCGTCAGGTGCCGGAGCTCCTGCACCTGGGACCCCCGGAGCGTGCGAAGCACCTCGACGCCGCCGGGCTGGCGGGTCCCGTCCACCACGACCTGGACCAGGCGGACGCCGCCGGTGGGGGTGGCCTGCCCCCGGCTCTGGAGCCAGCTCGGCCGGAGCTGACGGACGAGCTCGTAGAGGTCGAGCCCCGAGCGATCCCCGATCTCCTCCCGGGTGATGGGGGCGCGGGCGCTCCGGCTGGTGGTGGCGCCCCGCGCGTCCTCCGAGCCGCCCCCGGCGGAGGCACAACCGCCCAGGGAGAGGAGCGCGGCGGCGAGGGCGACGAGGGCCGCCCCCCGCGCGGGCACGGAAATCCGCATGTTCATGCTTCCTCCTCGGCTATTCCTGAAACGAAAGATGGCGCGGCTCCCGGCGAACCGGGAGCCGCGCCATCACACACGCGAAGCGGGGGGTAAGCTCCCCCCGAAGGGGGGGTTTGTACGCGTGTACGCGGCGGGCACGGGCCCGCACGTCTGGTTGCCCATGGTCCCGGCGCCGGGCTTGTAGTACTGCCCGTTGTCGGGGATCACGAAGGGCACCGCGTGTCCGTTGCGGCGGTAGTCGCCCATCTTCTTGCCCTCGAGCCAGAAGTCCAGCGCCCGCTGCATCATCAGCTCCGCGAACACCGCGTTGGCGTCCGAGGAATTGAAGGCGGAGCGGCCGTTGGCCGCCCGCCGCTCGTTGATGAGCGCCAGGCGGGACGCCAGCGTGCCCGTGGCCTCCTCGATGATGTAGCGTGCCTCGAGGCCGGAGGCGAGGCGGATGGACGTGCCGTACCCCGGGAACTTGAGCTGCCGGTAGAACTGGAGCTCCGAGTCCTGGGCCAGCCGCTTGCCGTCGTCGTACTTGATGCGCGGGTCGCCGGCGTCGGCGATGGCACGGTACTCCGGCGGCACCACCAACGAGGTCCGGGCGGTGGTGAAGTTCCACACGTTGTTGCCCACCCGGCCCCGGTTCGCGGCGTCGTCCACGTACTTGAAGTCGAACTGGAAGCTCGCCGGCACCTGCGCCGCCGTGCTCGCCGCCGCCGACTTCTGCCCACCCTGGAGCTGGGCCCGGGCGATGCCCACCAGCGACGCGGTGGCGATGCCCGACGCCTCGCTCCCCGAGAGCTTGAGCGCCTCGGTGCGGGCGGTGGTGAGCCGCTCGATGGCCAGGTTCAGCATCTCGGCGGTGCTCAGCTTCGGGCCCGGCTCGTCCGGCTTCGCCGCCACCGTGCCCTCGCAGAACGTCTCGGCCATGAAGACGAGGGCGTACCCCTCGGTGAACGCCGAGATTGCCGCTCCGATGCCGCCGGTGGCCTGGGTGATGGCCAGCGCCTGCTCGCCGGTGCTGGCCGCCCGGGCGACGGGCGTCCACGCCTCGGAATTCAGCGTGCCGTTGGTGTCGTCGATGAACCGGCGTCCGAACTCGTTGCGGGTGGGGAAGGTGTCGCCCACCCACGCCTCCGCCGACCACCACGCCGTGTAGACGATGACGTCGCCGTAGGCGTCCACCAGGTTCTGGAACGCCGAGCGCGCCAGCGTGAGCCCGTCGGCCTCCGGGTCGATGTTGGACGCTTCGAGGACGTCGGGGTCCGACACCTCGAAGAAGGAGTCTCCGCACCCCACGAGGGAGAGCAGGGCGCAGAGCGTCGCGATGCGATGGATTCGCTGTCTCATGATGCCTCCTCTCATCCTAGTAGGTGAGGCTGACGCGGAACGTGAAACGGCGTTCCGCGGGCACGGTGAAGAACTCGGTGGCGTTGACGTACGTCGTCTCCGGGTCCACGCCCGGATAGTCCGTCCACGTCGCCAGGTTACGGCCCGCCACGGTGAACGTGGCGTTCCGGGCACGCATGAGCGACGCGATGTGCTCGGGCGCCGCGAACGTGAGGGACACCTCCCGCAGCCGCGTGTAGCTGGCGTCAGTGATGTACATCTCGTTCACCTGACTGAAGGTGATGCTCTGGCCGCTCTCCGTCTGGAACGGACCGAAGCGCCGGATGCGCTCGTCCGCCGACAGGTCGTTGCGGTAGTGGTACGTGGGCGAGTTCCGGAACTGCCGGTCGCGGAAGTCGTCGGAGAAGTTCCGCTTCAGCACGTCGCCCCGCATGTCGAGCTGCGCGTACAGCGTGAAGTAGCGCATGAAGTTCACGGTGCTGGTGAGCGTGGACTCCCAGCCGGGAAGCGTGTTGCCGATGAACTCCAGCGAGTCGGAGACGACGGCGAAGCCGCCGGCCTCGTCCACGCGGCGCACCACGTAGGTGTGGAAGGCGTCCACCGGCGCGCCCTCGCGGGTCCGCTGGAGGGTGCCGAAGGGCTCGATGTCGCCCAGGTCCTCCACGTTGTTCTTCACCGTGGCCAGCGTGCCGCGCAGCTCCCAGCCCAGGTCTTCCATGGTCAGGATGCGGGCGGTGGCCGCCACCTCGAAGCCCTTGTTCGTGATCTTGCCGATGTTCACGTACGGGTCAGTCCTGAAGCCCAGGGACGGCGCGATGGGACGGCGGAGGATGGCGTCCGTGGTGGCCTTGTCGAAGTACGTCACCTCGAGGCTGACGCGCTCGTCCAGGAGGCCGGCTTCGAAGCCCACCTCCACCTCGGTGCCCCGCTCGGGCTTGAGCGTGGTGTTGCCCGGGTCGTTGGGCGTCACGCCCGGCTTGATGGAGCCGTCGCTGTAGAGCACGAAGGGGTTCAGGTCGTACGTGGCCAGCGCGCCGCTGGTGGGCGACCGGCCCGTCGTGCCGTAGGCGCCGCGGAGGCGCATGGTGCTGATGGTCTGGCCCAGGAACGAGTCCTGCCAGAAGCCCTCCTCGGAGATCACGTACGAGAAGCCCACCTTCGGGCTGAGGAAGTACTGGGACTCCACGCCGAAGGACGAATTGCGGTCCAGGCGGCCGGCCACCTGCATGAAGAGCTTGTCCTTCCAGCTCCCCTGCACCTGGCCGAAGATCCCGAAGGACCGGTTCTCCGTGACCGTCTGGGTACCGGTGGTCACCGAAGCGGCGCCGACGGAGCGCGCGGCGTTGGCCACCAGGCCCTCGCCGTGGGCGCTCACCTGGGACCGGTCCACGACGACCATCTGGGTGCCGAAGGAGATGTCCGTCCGCAGGTCCTGGGTGAGGTCCAGCGTCAGGTTCCCCAGGTAGTCCACGGTCCACTGGTTCTGGTTCTGCCTCGCCTCGTCGATGGTGCCCGAGTTCGACACGTCGGAGGCGTACCAGCTCCCGGTGTTCCGCGGGAAGAAGAGCCAAGCCGCGGTGCGCGTGAGGTCGGCGCCCACCGTGAAGCGGTTGGTGAAGCGCTGGCTCGGCGCCCAGTTCAGGGCGATGCGGGGCTGGAAGCGGAAGGCGTCGTCGTAGTTCTCGATGCGCGCGCGGCCGTCGATGCCGCCCACGCCGGCGCCGGAGTAGAGGCCGTTCGCCGCCAAGCCAACGGTGCGGGGGTCGCCGAGGAAGCCGGCGGCCACCATGCCGTACACCGAGTTGTCCGAGTACGGGAGGCGGGTCTTCGTCTTGGAGATGCCCCAGCCGCCCTCGATGCGCAGCTCGGGGTTGATGATGAAGTCGAAGTTGGAGCGGAAGCTCAGGCGCGTGAACTCGTTGTTGGGCAGCGAGCCCTGCTCGTCGTCCGCCGAGGCGGAGATGAACACGCCGTACGTCTCGCCGCCCCCCCGCAGGGAGTACGACAGGCCGCGGCTCTGGCCGGGCCGGAAGACGTTGAGGCGCTTCAGCGGGTTGTCGGTCGCCAGCGTGCCCACCGCCTGGCCGAAGCACAGCGTGCGGCCCGAGTCGGCCACCTGGCTCGCGGTGCACGCCTGGACGTTGTCGGGCGTCTCGAAGTCGGTGTCCAGCTCGGCGTACTCCGCCGAGACGGACTGGGTGAAGCCGCCCGTGGCGCGCCCGCGCTTCGTGATGATGTTGATCACGCCGGCGGAGGCGTCGGCGCCGTACAGCGTGGCCGCCGCCGGGCCCTTCACCACCTCGATGGACTCGATGTCCTCGGGGGCCAGGTCGTTCATGCGGCTCACCGACTGCCCGAGCACGCTGAAGACCTGCGCCTGGGAGCCCGTGCCGCTGCGCGAGTCCATGCGGATGCCGTCGATGAAGACCAGGGGCTCGTTGGACAGGGAGATGGACGACACGCCCCGGATGCGCACGGTGGGCGCGGTGCCCACCGAGCCCGAGCCGGCGGAGAGCTGCACGCCGGGCACCCGGGCCTGGAGCATGTTCTGCACGCTGGTGATGGGCGTCACCTCGGAGATGCGGCTGGCGTCCAGCTTCTCCACCAGCGCCGCCTGGGCCCGGCGCTCCATGCGCCCCGCCGTCCCGGTCACCACCACCTCCTCCAGGGAGATGGCCTGCTCGGTGAGGGTGAAGTCCCGGCGGATGGTGGAGCCGGGCATCACCTGGACTTCCAGGCGCTCCTGGCTGAACCCGATGCTCTGGGCCTGGAGCGTCATCGACCCGGAGATCGACGCCGCGGGGATGACCAGCCGGTACGCGCCGGCGTCGTTGGTCACGGTTCCGATGTTCAGGGCTTCCACGAGCACGTACGCGCCGCGTACGGGCTCGCCGGTCCGCGTCTTCACGCTGCCGATGATGGTCGCGTCCTGAGCGACCGCGGGCAGCGGGATGAGCAGACCGAGGGCCACCAACATCGCTTTCACACGATGGTTGGACATGCGTCCTCCTCCTGCGAGAGGGAATACCGGCGGCGGTCGCCGCCAAGGGAACTGCGAACCCTTTATTCCTTTTCTCGCGACGCGACACCCCTCCCAACCACCTCACCACCCGATCCGCGACGCTTGTATCTATCAAGCCCGGGCAGGGCGGATCGCCCCGTCGAGGAGCGACCTTTCAATCTGCAATGAACAGGTGGAACGAATCAGAACATATATCGAACCGCCATGGTAAACAGGTGTTAAGCGCGGCGCCAGGGGCACGCCACGCGACACGCCCGATCCGTCATCGGCGCCGCCTGAACAGGTGGTCCGCCAGGGTGGACACCAGGGGGGTGGCCACGAGGGCCAGGCCCGCCCCCAGCCACACCTCCCCGTCGAAGTCGGACGTCACGCCGTCCCGGTACACGGCGTACCCCAACAGAGAGGGCACCGCCGTCATGGCCAGACTGGGCAGGAGGCGGCCCCGGGAGCCCTCCGTGGCGCCCAGGATCCGGGCCCCCAGCACCGAGCCCACCAGCGGCAGTACCGAGGCCCCCAGCCCGGCGCCCACGCCGGCGTCGGCCACGCACGCGCCGCCCGAGCCGTCACTCCCCGGCAGGCACCCGATGGCCGCCAGCCCCGCCAGCGTGCCGGCCGCGGCCCCCAGCGCTGCTCCCCCCCACGACCGGAGGGTGGGGTGGCCGGCGGCCTCCTCCTCCCAGCGGTACGCCAGGTACCGCGGCGCCTCCGGCGCTCTCGGGTCGGGGGTCAATGCGGCCCGCCGGGTCTCGATGACCAGCACGCCGTAGGTGGTATCCAGGCCGTATCGGGCCCCAGCCATGCTCGCGGGGACGAACTCGATGCGCTCCAGGTCGTCCACCGGCAGGTCCCGGAGGAAGCGGGCCGGGCCCGTCACAGGGAGCCCGTCCAGGACCACCAGGGGAAAGTTGCACCCCGTGGTCTTGCTCTGGGCGGCCCCCCTGAACTCCACGCACAGGTACCCGCCCCGGCTCTCCGAGACGGCGGCGCCGGGAATGTGCGCACGCACCACGTCGCCCACGTGCCTCGCCCGGTCGGCCAGGGCGGCGATCTGCTCCCGGGTGATGACGTTGGAGCGGGTGGAGGACGTCCGGACGGGCCGGAGGACCTCCACGTCGATGGCCTCCAGCTCCAGCGCCCGGGGGGAGAGGCGCAGCTCCACCGCCATGTCCGCCTCGGGGGCGACGTCCACTTCGCGGGTCTGGGTCCCGTACGCCAGGTGGCGCACCTGGAGGTCGTAGACGCCGGGGAGGACCCCCCCCAGGCGGAACTCCCCCTCCTCGTCGGTGACGGCGGCGTTGGTCGTCCCCACCAGCTCCACCGTGGCCCCGGCGACGGGCGCCGCCGTGCCCGCGTCCAGCAGCCGCCCCAGGAGCGTGACGGGCTGCTGGGCGGACAGGGCCGTCCCGGCGACGGCCAGCAGGGCGGAGAGGGCGAGGACGGACTTGGTCATGGCAAGGGATACGACGGTGTCCCCGGGCGGTTTCCGACCGGGAGAGCCCTCAACGGTCCCGCCGGAAGAGGAGCCATCCGTCGGGATCCAGCGTGGCCCGGACAGGGCCCGGGCCACCGGGGAGACGGAACTCCTGGACGCGTCCTGTGACCTCGACGCGGTGGCGGGTGCGCTCGCCGGGGGCCTCCAGCCCCACCTCCATGGGGAGGCGGAACGTGGGCCATGCCGCGTCCTGTGTCTGGCGCACCGTGAGGACGACCACGCCGGCGCCGGCATCCCACGCCGCCTCGGCGGAGAGCACCGGGTACCCCGGCTCCTCCAGCCACTGGCGGAAGAACCACCCCAGGTCCCGGCCGGACGCCTCCTCCATGGCAAGCCGGAAGTCGCCGGTGGTCGCCGTCCCTCCCGCGTGGGCGGCGTAATACGCCCGCACGCCCCGGAAGAACGCCTCGTCCCCCAGCATGCCGCGGAGCATGTGGAGGACCCACCCGCCTTTGGGGTAGTTGTTGTCGTTGAGGAGGGCGAAGAGGTCCTGCTCCTCCCGGTCGATGACGGGCCGGCGCACGTCGGGGGAGGCCAGCACCTCCTGCCGGTCCTCCTCCATGCGGCGCCGGAGCGCCTCGGGCCCCTCGGCGTGTTCGAAGTACAGGTGGCCGAAGTACGTGGCGAAGCCCTCGGAGAGCCAGAGCTCGGGCCAGTCCACCTCGGTGACCGAGTCCCCGAACCACTGGTGGGCCGTCTCGTGGGCCACCGTCCCCTCGATGTCGCGGCCGGACGCCAGGCCCCCCTCGGCGTAGAAGATGGCCGACGCGTTCTCCATCCCGCCGAAGCGCGACGACGACTGCACGTGGGCCAGCTTCGGGTACGGGAAGGGCCCCACCAGCCCGGTGTAGAAGTCCACCATGGCCGCGGCCCTCCGGAAGGAGCGCCCCGCCTGGGCCGCGTCCTCGGGGAAGAGCCAGGCGGTCACCTCCACGCACCCGTCGGGGCGGAGCGACGCCGGCGCCTTGCCGCACGCCGCCAGCCCCAGGGGCTCCACCGCCATCTCTGCGGCGCCGAAGACCATGTTGTAGGCCGACACGGGGACGTCCATGCGCCACCGCCACCCCTGGCGGGGCGTCCCGTCGCCGGCCGGCGGAACCCGTACGGGCCCGTCCTCCAGGACGCCGTTCCCCACCACCCGCCATCCCTCCGGCGCCAGCACCGTCACCCGCGCCGTCGCCTTGTCCGAGGGGTGGTCCACCGACGGGAGCCAGAAGCGGGTCCGGTTGGGCCAGTTGTCCACGAAGGCCGCCGGCCGCCCGTGGACGTTCCGCCCCAGGCTGAGCCCGTCGTCGGGGGTGCCCCGGTACGTGACGCGCACGGAGAAGGTGTCCGTGGGCTGGGCTCCGGCGGGAAGGGGCACGGCGAGGCGCCCGTCGGCGTGGCGCGCGTCCACGGCGCCGCCGTCCACCCAGGTCCCCGTCACCGCCAGCCCGGTGAGGTCCAGGACCGCCGTCTCCACCCCCGCCCGCGTGGGCCGCAGCGTGAGCGTGGCGTCGCCCTCGACGAGGGTGCCACCGGGGCCGGGGAGCGCCAGCGTCGCGTCGTAGTGGATCACGTCCACGTCCCCGTACGTACCGGGAGGCGCGGCCCGCCCGGGCACGATGGGCGGCGGCTCGGCCGCGGTCTGGGCGCCGGCCGGCGTCGCCGCGAGGAAAGCCCCCGCCCCCAGCGCGAGGACCCACGGCGCGCGCCGCCGGCCCCAGCCCACGAGAACGCCACCAGGTTGGTACCCGTGAGCGTCAGGTTCCGTCCCGGCGCGACGGGCTCGCCGGTGTGGAAACGCTGCTCGTTGAAGACCAGGAAGAGGTCGCTCAGGGGGTGGTGGATGAAGTTGAAGCGGATGTTGGAGTTGATCTGCTCCGAGCCCGGGTCGTACTGCACCAGGGCGTCGATGAACATGTCGGTGCTGAAGGAGAAGTTGGACCGGAACGTCCAGAACGTCTTCGTGAACTCGGCGTCGGGGAGGTCCAGGTCGCCGGCGGTGCGCTGCAGGCGCGTCTCCAGGGAGAAGCGGTGGGAGGGGCGGAGCGTGACGTTGGCGTTCACCGTGCGCTGCGTGCCGCTCCAGAGCCCGCCCAGGATCCCGGTGAAGCCCCAGGAGAACGCCTTGCTGGGGTCCGAGTTGCCCCGGAGCTGGTATTCGGTCCACCCGTACGAGCCCGCCGGGATGGGGTCGATGCCCCGGGCGATGCGGAAGGGGGACTCGATGCGCTCGAACTTGGGGTTCACCGACAGCTCCCAGAAGGCGCCGTCGCTCATGAAGAACGTGTACCCGGTGTGGAGGTTCTTCCCCACGATGTTCCCGGAGAGGTCCTCGTAGTAGTTCCACACGATGTGGGGGTGCATCTCCCGTACCCCGCGGCGCCGGAGGGACTCGGGGCGTGGGCGGATGCCGATGTCGGCGAAGTACTTCCGCATCCCCGTGCGCCGGTAGTGGCCCAGGTCGTTCTGGAAGTTCTCTCCGATCTCCATGACGCCGCCCTTGGCGTGGAGCCAGTTCCCCTCCCGGTTCAGCGACGTGCGCCACGCGTACTGACCCCCTTCCAGCCCCGGCGCGTCGGTGCCCACCACGTAGGCGTTCCAGTCGATGCTGCCCAGGAAGCGGAACGTGGCGTCGCCGCCGAAGACGGTGTTCACGTCGTCGCCCCCGCCCCGCCGCGTCTGGAAGATGGCGCCCACGTCCGAGCCCTCGCCCACGTCCTGGCGCAGGCGGACCACCGCGTAGTCGCTTCCCTCCACCCCCTCCACGTCGTCGGTGCGCATCATGATGGCGCCGATGCTCGTGCCCCCCACCTTCCCGGTGAGGCGGCCCCCCGCGGTGATGGGGATGGCCCGGCCGTCGTCGGCCACGCCCACACGGCGGGAGAAGAACATGAGGAGGTCCTCGTCGGGGGTGGGCACCGCCACCACCCGGTTGTTGCGGGCGGCGTCGCCCACGTAGAAGAGCCCCGAGTTCTCCAGGAAGAACTCCCGCTTCTCCGGGAAGAACTGGCTGAACTGGGTGAGGTTCACCTGCTGCACGTCCGCCTCCACCTGGGCGAAGTCGGGGTTCAGCGTCAGGTCCAGCGTGAAGGCGTCCAGCACCCGGGCCTTCACGTCCAGCCCCGCCTCCCGGCGCCCGTCGTACTCCTCCACGCCCGTGGCCCGGGCCTCGGAAGCCAGGACGTACGGCTTCACCCGCAGGTCGCGCCCCCCCGAGGCCTGGGGGAGGCCGTAGAGGTCACCGGCCAGGGAGACCCGCGTGAGGGCGAAGGCCCGGGGCACGGGCGACCAGTAGGCCAGCTCGTTCTTGCGCCGTATGCGCCGGCTGAAGTTGATGCCCCAGGGCCGGTCCACCCCCTCGTCGAAGCGGAGCGCCCGGAAGGGGATGGCCATCTCGGTGGTCCACCCGTCGGCCACGCGGCGGGAGCGCACCTCCCACACCGCGTCCCACGACGCGTTGATCTCCCGCCCCTCGTTGGCCACCTGCTGGTCGGCGCGGGCGCCCTCGGGGTTGGTCATGAAGACGTACCCGTTCCGGTGGTCCCGGAAGGTGTCCAGGATCACCGCGAAGACGTCCTGCTCCGAGTCGGTGAAGTCCTTCTTGATGTCCGTGACGACGAGGGCGTCGGGCTCGCCGTCGTGGAGGTACGCGCCGATGTAGAGCGTGCCGTCGTCGAAGGCGATGCGCACCTCCGTGCGCTCGGTGGCCGCCTGCCCTTCCCGGGGCTCGGCCTGGGTGAACCCGGTGACGGCCTCGGCCCGCTGCCAGACCTCGTCGTCGAGCACGCCGTCCACCCGGACGGGCCCGTTGGCGGCCACGGCGTTGACCCGGGGGCGCTCGGCGTCGGTGCGGGTGAGGGAGACCTGGGCGGCGGCGGGGGCCGCGGCGGCCGTGAGGAGGAGCGCGAACAGGCAGGTGGAGCGGAACGACGGGCGCACGGCGATGGACTCCCTCGGGGACGCGTCAAAAACGGCCCGAAGATGGAGGCGCGACCCGCGAGGCGCTACTCCCCGTCGGAAACGCGGGGGGGCCGCCGCCCCTCGCGGGGCGTATCCCCGCCCCGGGTCATCTGCTCCAGCTTGCCCAGGAGGGAGTCGGAGCCGGCGGCGCTGGCGCCGAAGAGGCCGTCGTCGGTGTCGCCCTCCTCCAGGCGCTCCACCGCGGCGTGGAGGTTGAGCCACCGGTCGAAGCGCTCGCCGAGCTGCACCACGGAATAGAAGAGGCGGGGCCGCCTCCCCTGCCCCGAGATCACGTCCAGGATCACGGCCCCCGTGGAGAGGACGATGAACGTCGCGTCCTTCAACCCGTCGAGCCACAGCTTGAGCATGAAGATCGCGTAGTCGCGGATCGTCACGCCCCGGGTCGCCATCACCATCGGTCGCTTCCTCTTCCTCGCCATGACAGGGAATCTGGCACGATGGACCCCCGTCTGCACCACCCCGACCCCGACCGCGCGTGCACCTGGTACTACGCGTCCCGCCCCGGGGGGATTCAACGCGGGCGGGGCGGCGGGAGTCTCAAGAGGAGGCACGACACGGCAGGAACCTTGCCCCCGGGGTTACGTACGAGAACGGGCCTGCCGGCTTCTTCGACTCCCAGCGCGCGACCATCCATGCGGCCTCCCTCCCGAGCCAGCACCGCCCTGGCGGTTCTCTCCGTCTCCGTAGGGGCCGGGGCGTGCGGACCGTCGGGGGGAGGGGCCCGAGGCGACGCGGGAGCGGGGCCCATGACGCAGCAGGCGCCCCCCCGCCAGGCGCCCCAGGTGCGCAGGCCCACCCGCGAGGACCTGGAGGACGTGGGGCTCCGCCTCCCTCCGGAGGACGAGGCCCGAGGCAAGCACGCCTTCTACTGGACCCGGGCCGTCTACTCCGGTGACCGGGGGCGGCGCCGGGGGTGGGGCGGCGCCTCGTGGGCCACCGACTTCCCCAAGGGCGACCGCCAGTTCCTCGTGGTCCTCAAGCGCCTGGTGCGCCTGGACGCCTACGACTGGGAGAACGCGGTGAGCCTGGCCGACCCCGAGCTGCGCCGCTTCCCCATGATCTACGCCGTGGAGGTGGGGTACATGGACCTCACCCCCGAGGAGGTCCACGGCCTGAGGGACTTCCTCGAGGCAGGCGGCCTCCTGGTGGTGGACGACTTCTGGGGGTCGTGGCAGTGGGCCCAGTTCGAGCGCAACATGCGCCTGGTGCTCCCGGGGCGCCCCATCGTGGACCTCCCCCTGAGCCACCCCCTCTTCTCGTCCTTCTACGACATCGACGAGATCAAGCAGGTCCCCAACGTGGGCGCGGCCCGGCGCATCACGTACTTCGGCGGCGGCGACACCTCCGAGCAGGACGGCTACTACCCCTACGTGCGCGCCATCCTGGACGACCGGGGGGAGATCATGGTCCTCATCAACTGGAACACCGACCTGGGCGACGCCTGGGAGTGGGCCGAGGACCCCATGTACCCGCTGGAGTACTCGACGTACGCCTACGAGATGGGCGCGAACATGATCGTCTACGGCATGAGCCACTGAGTCGTCATGGACGGTCTCTTCACGTTCCTCTTCAAGTACCGGCCCCTGGTCTTCGAGCAGGGCGACTTCGCGTTCACGGCGCCGGGGAGCCTGCGCGCGGGCCTCGTGGTGGCGGCGGTGGTGGCGGCGGGAGCCGTGGCCACGTACACGCTGGCCGGCGGGCGGGCGCGGCGCGGGGAGCGGGCGGTCATGGCGGGGCTCCGCGTGACGCTGGTGGCCGTCCTCCTCTTCTGCCTCCTCCAGCCGGCGCTCGTCCTCTCCACCGTGGTTCCCCAGCAGAACTTCGTGGGAATCCTGGTGGACGACTCGCGGAGCATGCGCCTCCCCGACGCCGCCGGCGCGCCCCGCTCCGACTTCGTGACGGGGGCCTTTACCCCCGGCGAGAGCGAGCTCCTCCGGGAGCTGGGCGAGCGCTTCACGCTGCGCTTCTTCCGCTTCTCGTCCACCGCGTCCCGCATGGACGGCCCCGGCGAGCTTACGTACGACGGCACCCACACCCACCTGGGCGCGGCACTCGACGCCGCCCGGGAGGAGCTGTCCGGCGTCCCCTTGTCCGGGCTGGTCCTGGTCACCGACGGCGCCGACAACGGCCAGCGCCCCCTCACCGAGTCGCTGGTCCCCCTCCAGGCGGCGGGGATCCCCGTCTTCACCGTGGCGCTGGGCGAGGAGACCGTCTCTCCGGACATCGAGGTGGGGCGCGTGGAGCTCCCCCGGGCGGTGCTGGAAGGCACCACGCTCCTCGTGGACGTGGTCGTCACCCAGATGGGCATGGGGCAGCGCACCGTCCCCCTCCTGGTGGAGGACGACACCCGCCTGCTGGCGCAGGAGGAGGTCACGCTGGGCCCCGACGGCGAGCCGGTGGTGGCCCGGGTGGGCTTCCAGCTCCAGGCGGCGGGGTCCCACCGGGTGCGTTTCCGCATCCCGGTGCAGGACGGCGAGCGCGTGGACCGCAACAACGCCCGTGACGTGCAGATCGAGGTGCGGGGGGACCGGGAGAAGATCCTCTACTTCGAGGGCGAGCCCCGCTTCGAGGTGAAGTTCATGCGCCGGGCGGTGGCCGACGACGAGAACATCCAGCTCGTGGTGCTCCAGCGCACGGCGGAGAGCAAGTACTACCGCCTGGACGTGGACGACCCCGAGGAGCTGGTGGCCGGCTTCCCCCGCTCCCGCGAGGAGCTGTACCGCTACAGGGGGCTGGTCCTGGGGAGCGTGGAGGCGTCGTTCTTCTCCCACGACCAGCTCCAGATGATCGCCGACTTCGTCTCCGAGCGGGGCGGCGGGCTCCTGGCCCTGGGCGGGCGCGCCGCCTTCGCCGAGGGCGGGTGGGCCGGGACGCCGGTGGAGGAGGTCCTCCCGGTGGTCCTGGGCGACGCCGCACCCCCCTCGGCGGGCTTCCTCGCCGAGGTGAAGGCGAGCCCCACCCCCGCCGGCGCGGCGCACCCGGCGCTCCAACTGGGGCCCGACGCCGAGAGCACCCGGGCGCGCTGGGACTCCCTCCCTCCCGTCACGGTGGTGAACGCCCTCTCCCGGGTGCGGCCGGGGGCGACCACGCTCCTCACCGGCGCCGGCGGGGGGCTCACCGACCAGGTGCTGCTGGCCCACCAGCGGTACGGGCGGGGCAAGGCGCTGGCCTTCACCGCCCAGGACTCGTGGCTCTGGCAGATGCACGCCGACGTCCCCGTGGAGAACGAGAGCCACGAGACGTTCTGGCGGCAGACGCTCCGCTGGCTCGTGGACGGCGCGCCCCAACGCGTCTCCGCCGCGCTGGAGCGGGAGCAGGTGGAGCCCGGGGAGCGGGTGCGCCTGGTGGCCACCGTGGGCGACTCCAGCTTCATCGACGTCAACGACGCCCAGGTGGTGGCCCGGGTCACCGACCCGGCGGGCCTGGTCTCGGAGGAACCGGTGGCGTGGACGGTGGAGCGGGACGGAGAGTACGCCGTGGACCTCTCCGCCGGCCTGGAGGGCGAGTACGAGGTCGAGGTGCTCGCTGTCCGAGACGGCGTGGTGCTGGGCGCCGACACCACGTTCCTCCGGGTGGCCCCCTCCGACGAGGAGTACTTCAGCGCCGGGCGGCGCACGCCCCTCCTGGCGCGCATCGCCGAGGAGACGGGCGGGCAGGCCTACACCCCCGAGACGGTGGCGTCCCTCCCCGACGACATCTCCATCACCGGGGCGGGCGTCACGCTGGTGGAGGAGCGGGACCTCTGGGACATGCCCATCCTCTTCTTGTTCATGCTCGTGCTCCTGGGCGCCGAGTGGGGCTTCCGGCGCCTGCGGGGGCTGGCGTGAGGCGCGCCGGGATGACGGCGCGCGCCGGCCGACTGGCCCCCCTGGCGCTGGCGGCCGCGCTGGCCGCCGGGGCCGGGGCCACCCCCGCCGCCGCCCAGGAGACCCACGTCCTCGTGGTGGTGGGGCTGGGCGGCACCGACGCGGACCGCCAGCGCTTCGCCTCGGAAGCCGTGGCGCTCCACACCGCCCTCACCACCAAGCGGGGGATCCCGCCGGCCAACGTCGTGGTGCTCTCCGAGCGCCCCGAGGACGTGCCCCCGGTGATGAGCGGGCGCTCCACTCGGGAGAACGTCACCGCCGCCCTCACCGCCATGGCCGCGAAGGCGGGCCCCGACGACCGGATCCTGGTGGTCCTCATCGGCCACGGCACGGCCCAGGGGAACGAGGGGCGCTTCAACCTCCCCGGCCCCGACCTCTCCGGCCAGGACTTCGCCGTGGCCCTCTCGGGCTTCATGACGCAGACGGTGGCGCTGGTCCACACCGGGAGCGCCGGGGGCGACTTCGTGGCACCCCTCTCCGGCCCCCGTCGCATCACCCTCTCGGCCACGCGGAGCGCCCGGGAGCGCAACGCCACCGAGTTCGCGCGCTTCTTCGTGGAGGCGCTGGCCGACGACGGCGCAGACCTGGACAAGGACGGCGCCGTCTCCCTGCTCGAGACCTTCGTCTACGCCAGGGCCGAGGTCGCGCGCCACTACACCGAGGAGAACGAGCTCCTCACCGAGCACGCCGTGCTCGACGACAACGGCGACGGACAGGGGAGCCCCGACCCCGGCGCCCAGGCCCCCGACGGCCCCCTGGCCGCCGCCTTCCGCTTCGGCGCGTCGGCGGTGTCGGCGGCGGCGGCCACCGACGACCCCGAGCTGGCCCGCCTCTACCGCGAGCGCCAGGCGATCCAGGCACGCATCGACGCGCTGCGCGGCACCCCGGGCACCATGTCGGAGGAGGCCTACGACGAGGCCCTCGAGGCGCTCCTGGTTGAGCTGGCGCTGAAGAGCCGGGAGATCCGCGCCCGGGAGGGGGGCGGAGCGTGAGGCGCGCGTCCAGGCTCTCCCCCGCGGCCCCGCGCGCCCTCGCCGGCGCCCTGGTGCTCCTCGCGTCCGTCGCCGCGCCGGCCGCCGCCCAGACCCTCTCCCAGGCCCGGGCCGCGCTGCGCTCCGGTGACTACGACGAGGCGGTGGAGGGGTACCGCGCCCTCGTGCGCCAAGACCCTGCGTCCACCGAGGCCCGAAAGGGGCTTGTGGAGGCGCTCCTCGTCGTGGGCCGCCACGCCGAGGCGGAGGCGGCGGCGCGCCAGGCCCCCGAGCCCCGGCTGGTGGCCAACGCCCTGGGCGACGCGCTCCTGGCCCAGGGAAAGCTGGACGAGGCCGACGCCGCCTTCGCCCAGGCCGGCGACGTGGGCGGACCCGACCGCCTCACCGCCCGGGTGAGCCGCGCCGAGCTCCTCTTCCGGCGAGGGCGTGTGGACGAGGCCAAGGCTGCCTTCGACGCCTTCATCGATGTGTACAACAACGCCTCGGGGCAGCTTTCCGCCCGGGACCTGGTGGCGGTGGGGCGGGCGGTGAAGGCCCTGGGCCGCGACGACCCCGCCCTCTTCCAGGACGCGCTCCGCGCCTTCGACGAGGCCGCCGCCGCCGACCCGGGGTGGGCCGAGCCCCGGGTGCGCGCCGGCGAGCTGTGGCTGGAGAAGTACTCCAGCCCCGAGGCCCAGGCCGAGTTCTCCCGGGTGCTGGAGTCCAACCCCAGGGACCCCCGCGCCCTCCTGGGTCAGGCCCGGGCGCTGGACTTCGACAACGCCGGGGGTGCCGCCGAGCGGCTCGAGGCGATCCGGGAGGTGAACCCGAGTCACACCGGGGCCCGGGTCCTGACGGCCCGCCTCCACGTGTCCCGTGAGCGCCACGACGAGGCCATGACCGAGGCGCGCAAGGCGCTGGAGGTGGACCCCTCCTCGCTGGAGGCCCTCTCGGTGCTGGCCGCCGCCCAGTACCTCTCCGACGACCGGGCGGCCTTCGAGGCCACGCGGCGCCGGGCGCTGGCCATCAACCCCCGCTACGCCGGCCTGGATGCCACGGTGGCCGAGCTGGCGGTACGAGTGCGCCGCTACCAGGACGCGGTGGAGCGGGCCGCCGCCGCCGTCGCGCTGGACGCGCGCGCCTGGGACGCGTGGGGGCTCCTGGGCATGAACCAGCTCCGCACCGGGCGCATCGAGGAGGGGCGGGCCAGCATGGAGCGCGCCTTCGAGGGCGACCCCTACAACCCCTGGTTCAAGAACAGCCTGGACCTGCTGGACACCTTCGCCCGCTTCCGCGTGGTGCGCACGCCACACTTCGAGCTCTTCCTCCACGGCACCGAGGCCGACCTCCTGGCGCCCTGGGTGTCGGAGGTGGCCGAGGAGGCGTACGACTCCCTCTCGGCCCGCTACGGCGCCGAGCCGCCGCTGCCCGTGCGCGTCGAGCTCTTCCCCAGCCACGCCGACTTCTCCGTGCGCACGCTGGGCGAGGCGGGGCTGGGGGCCCTGGGCGTGAGCTTCGGGAGCGTGCTGGTCATGGACTCCCCCGCCGCCCGGGGAAAGGGCGAGTACAACTGGGCGTCCACGCTCTGGCACGAGCTGGCCCACGCCTTCCACCTGGGCATGACCGACCACCGCGTGCCCCGCTGGTTCAGCGAGGGGCTGGCGGTGCACGAGCAGCGCAGGGCCCGGGAGGGGTGGGGGAACATGGCGTCCATCCCCTTCCTCCAGGCGTACCGGGCGGGGCGGCTCAAGAAGGTGAGCGAGCTCAACGACGGCTTCATGCGCCCCGAGTACCCGGAGCAGGTGATCTTCTCGTATTACCAGTCGTCGCTGGTCTTCGAGCTCGTGGAGGAGCGCCACGGGTTCGGTGCCATACGCGCCATGCTCGACGGCTACCGCCGCGGCGAGAGCACCGAAGCGCTGCTTGCGTCGGTGCTCCGCACCACCCCGGCGCGCTTCGACGACGAGTTCGACGCCTACATGCAGGAGCGCTTCGCCACGCCTCTCCGGGCGTTGGCGCCCCTGGGCGAGGCGCCCCCCCGGGACGCGGGCGTGCGCGCGCTGGAGGACTTCGTGCGCAGCCACCCCGGCGACCTGGTGGGCCGCCTCCGGCTGGGCGCGGCGCTGGTGCGGGAGGAGCGGTGGGACGAGGCCCGGCCCCACCTCACCGAGGCGCTGCGCATGTTCCCCGACTACGGCGGACCGGACAGCCCCTACCTGCTCCTGGCCCGCGTCCACCAGGCCCGCGGCGACCGGGAGCGGGCGGCGGCGGCGCTGGCCCGGCTGAACGCCCTCTCCGAGTCCCACTACGACGCGCTCCTGGAGGAGGCGTCGCTGCAGGAGGCGCTGGGGCGCCCCGCCGACGCCGCCCGGACGCTGGCCAGGGCCGCGCTGGTCTACCCCTACGAGGTGGAGCTGCACCAGCGCCTCGCCGACGCGGCCCAGAAGGCCGGAGACGCCAGGCTGGCGGTGCGCGCCCGGGAGGGCGTGGTGGCCCTCGACCCGGTGGACCGGGCCGACGCCCTCTACCGGCTGGCGGTGGCCCAGCGCGACGCCGGCGACCGGGCCGGCGCCCGGCGCACCGTGCTCCGCGCGTTGGAGGTGGCCCCCAACTTCGAGGCCGCGCTGGAGCTCCTCCTGGAGCTGCGGGGCGGCGGGAGCGTGGGTCCATGAGCGCCGCGCGGCTCCTCGGCGCGCTGGCGGCGGGCGCGCTGCTCCTGGGCGGGGGAGAGGCGCTGCGGCGCGCCGTGGCGGCGCCGGCGGCCGTGGGACCGGCGGCCCCGCCCGCGGCCGCGCGCACGGACGCCCTCGCGGCCCCCCGCCAGGACGACGCGTACAACGCTCCCTATGACGGGAAGGTCCACTTCGTGCGCATCCGCTACACGCCCTTCGGCGGCGGGGACTCGTTCTTCGGCCGGAGGCGCGGCGGAGGCCGGGAGCCCATGTGGGCCCACGACTATCCCCGGGGCGAGCGGAACTTCGCGAAGATCATCCGGGAGACGACGTACGTCCAGGCGCTGGTGGACGCGTCCAACATCCTCACCTTCGACGACCCGCGCCTCTTCCAGTACCCCATCGCCTACATCGTGGAGGTGGGGGCGTGGCAGCCCACCGAGCCCGAGGTGGAGGGGCTCCGCGCGTACCTGCTGAAGGGCGGCTTCCTCATCGTCGACGACTTCAGGGACCAGAGGAACCTGGACAACTTCGCGTTCCACATGGGGCGGGTGCTCCCCGGCGTCCAGCTCATCCAGCTCGACGGCACCCACGAGATCTTCGACGCCTTCTTCCGGGTGGACCCCCACCAGGTGGTGCCGCCCTACGGCCCCCAGACGCCGGTCTGGTACGGCGTCTTCGAGGACAACGACCGGGAGAAGCGCCTCCTGGCCATCGTGAACTACGACAACGACCTCTCCGAGTACTGGGAGTACAGCGACTACGGCTACTACTCCATCGACCTGTCCAACGAGGCGTACAAGCTGGGCGTCAACTACTGGATCTACGCACTGACACACTAGCCGGGCGGACCCACCCGCCCACCGACAACCGGGGAGAAGACCCTTGGCCGACGACGTGATCGGAACCGTGCACCTGGAAGCCCCCGACGACGTGGCGCTGGCGGACCGCATGAGCGGCGGTCGCAAGCAGATCATCGAGGAGCTGCGCAAGCTCATCGTGGGGCAGGAGGAGGTCATCGAGCAGGTGCTCCTCACCCTCTTCGTGGGGGGCAACAGCCTCCTCATGGGGGTGCCGGGGCTGGCCAAGACGCTCCTCATCCACACCATCGCCCAGGTGCTGGACCTGAAGTTCTCCCGGATCCAGTTCACCCCCGACCTCATGCCGTCGGACATCACCGGGACGGACCTCATCCAGGAGGACCCCCAGTCGGGGCGCCGGGAGATGGTGTTCGCGCCGGGCCCGGTGTTCAGCAACATCGTGCTGGCCGACGAGATCAACCGCACTCCGCCCAAGACGCAGGCGGCGCTCCTGGAGGCCATGCAGGAGCACCGGGTCACCGTGCAAGGGCGCACGTACGTGCTGGAGGAGCCATTCTACGTCTTCGCCACGCAGAACCCCATCGAGCTGGAGGGGACGTACCCGCTCCCCGAGGCCCAGCTCGACCGCTTCATGTTCGAGATCAACATCGAGCACCTGTCGCGGAGCGAGGAGATGGACGTGGTGCGCTCCACCACGGGAATCCTCGACCCCGTGTTCAGCCACGCCGTCACCGGGCCCGACCTCATCGCCTTCCAGAAGCTGGTGCGCCGCGTCCCCGTCTCCGACGAGGTGCTCCAGTACGCCGTGGACCTGGTGCGGGCGTCCCGCCCCGGCGGCGCGGCCCCCGAGTTCGTGAAGCAGTGGGTGGCGTACGGCGCATCGGTGCGCGCCGCCCAGTACCTGGTGCTGGGGGCGAAGGCCCGGGCCGTCACCCGCGGGCGCGACCACGTCACCTTCGACGACATCCGCGCGCTGGCCCACCCGGTCATGCGCCACCGCGTGCTCACCAACTTCCACGCCGAGTCGGAGGGGCGCACGTCGGGGGAGATCATCGACCGCCTCATGGAGACGGTGCCCGTGCCCTCCTCGGGGATGTAGGAGCGAGCCGTGCCCGCCCCCGTCCGCGCCCGTGCCGCCGCCTCCGGCGCCCGGTTCCTCGATCCCGCCGTCCTGGCGCGCATCGACAACCTGGAGCTGCTGGCGCGCACCGTGGTGGACGGATTCCTCTCCGGGCTGCACCGCTCGCCGTACCTGGGTTTCAGCCTCGACTTCGCCGAGCACCGCCCCTACATGCCCGGCGACGACATCCGGCGCATCGACTGGAAGCTCTTCGGGCGCACCGACCGCCACTACATCAAGCTCTTCGAGGCCGAGACCAACGCCAACTTCGCCGTGCTCCTCGACGTGTCCCGCTCCATGGCGTACGCGAGCCACGCGGTGAGCAAGCTGGACTACGCCCGCTACCTGGCGGCGGCGCTCCTCTTCTTCTCCAACCGCCAGCGGGACCGGGTGGGGCTGGTGACCTTCGACTCGGGGATCGTCGAGTACGTGCCGCCGTCCATGAAGAACATGGACACCGCGCTCCACGTCCTGGACCGGGCCCGGGCCGGGCGGCCCGGCGCGCTGAAGGAGCCCCTCCTCACCGTCACCGAGCGCCTGGGGCGGAAGGGCATCCTCGTGCTGGTGTCCGACTTCTACGAGGAGCCCGACGCGGTGATGAACGCCGTGGTCCCCCTCAGGGCGCGGGGGCACGACGTCATCGTCTTCCACGTGCTGGACCCGGCCGAGCTCACCTTCCCCTTCCAGGACGCCTCGGGCTTCGAGGACCTGGAGACGGGGGAGCAGATCCCGGTCATCCCCGCCAAGCTCCGCGAGGAGTACGTGAGGCTGGTGAAGAACCACCTGGCGGAGCTGGAGCGCCGCTTCGTGGGGAGCGGCATCGACTACAAGGTGCTGGACACGTCCCAGCCCCTGGACCTGGCGCTCTTCGCGTACCTGGCGGCGCGCGAGCGCCTCTCGAGGGTGAGGTGACATGAGCCTCACCTTCCTCGTCCCCCTCTTCCTCGTGGGGCTGGCCGGCATCGCCGTCCCGGTCATCGTGCACCTCACCCGGCGCCAGCGGCGCCAGGTGGTGCCGTTCCCCTCCCTCATGTTCCTGGAGAAGATCCCCTTCCAGGAGCAGCGCCGCCGGCGCATCCAGAACTGGTTCCTGCTGCTGCTGCGGGCGCTGGCGCTGGGGCTCCTGGCGGTGGCGTTCGCCCGGCCCTTCGTGGACGACCCCGAGCTGGCCGCCGCCGGCGCCGGCGGGCCCACCGAAGTGGTGGTGCTCCTGGACCGCTCGTACTCCATGGGCGTGGGCGACGCGTGGGAGCGGGCGGTGGACGCCGTGGAGCGGGCCGTCTCGGAGATGGGCCCCCTGGACCGCGCAAGCCTCGTCCTCTTCTCCCAGGGCGCCGAAGTGGCGCTCCGCTCCACAGCCGACCGGGCCCGCCTCCGGGGCGCCCTCGACACCGCGCGGGTGGGGTGGGGCGTCACCCGTTTCGGCCCGGCCCTGAAGGTGGCCCAGACCATCCTGGAGGAGTCGGAGCTGCCCCGGCGGCGCGTGGTCCTGGTCTCCGACTTCCAGCGCACGGGGTGGCGGGGCGACGAGGGCGTGCGCCTCCCCCCGGGGACGGAGGTGATCCCGGTGCCCGTGGGCGGCGACCTCCCCGACAACGTGCGCGTGGCGGACGTGGCGCTCCTGCGCCAGGCGGCGTCGGGGCGGGAGCGGGTCACGGCCACGGCGCGCCTGGTGCGCACCGGCGGCGACGCCCCGGTGGAGCTGCCCGTGACGCTGGAGCTGGACGGCCAGGAGCTCCAGACCCGCACCGTGCGCCTGGCCCCCGGTGAGGCCACCGCGGTCCCCTTCGCGCCCTTCACCCTCTCTCAGCCCCACACGCGGGGGACGGTGCGGATCCGCCCCGACGCCGTCGCCGCCGACGACGCCCGCCACTTCGTCCTCTCGCCCGGCGGAGCGCTGGGCGTGGCCGTGGTGGAGGGTGGGCGTGCGGGGCGCGACGCCAGCCTGTACCTCCAGCGCGCCCTGGAGACTACCGCCGACGGTCGCTTCCGCGTGGGGCTCCGCCGGAGCGACGGCGTGCGCGCCGACGACCTGGCGGGAAACCGGGTCGTGATCCTCAACGACGCCCGGGTGGACGGCGCCTCCGCCGAGGCGCTACGGCGCTTCGTGGAGGAGGGGGGCGGGCTCCTGCTGGTGGCGGGGGAGGGCGCGGCGTGGCCCGCCTCCGCGCAGGACGTGCTCCCCGGCGCCCTGGGCCCGGTGCAGGACCGGGTGGAGGGGCGGGGTGGCCGGCTGGGCTTCCTGGACTACGACCACCCGGTGTTCGAGGTCTTCTCCGGGCCCCGGAGCGGCGACTTCAGCGGCGCCCGCTTCTTCCGCGCCCGGGGCTTCACCCCCTCCGACTCGGCACGCATCCTGGCCCGCTTCGACGACGGCTCGGTGGCCATGGCGGCCCACGCGCTGGGGCGGGGCACGGTGGCCGTGTGGACGTCCACGCTGGACGTGTTCTGGAACGACCTGGCGCTCCAGCCCGTCTTCCTCCCCTTCGTCCACCGGCTGGTGGAGCACCTGAGCGGGAGGGCCGAGCCCCTGACCTGGTTCACCGCGGGACAGGTGGTGGACCTGGCCGACCCCGTCTCCCTGGAGACGGCGGGGCTGGTGTCCGCCGAGGCGGCGGGGCTGGCGGCGGGCGACGAGCAGGTGGCCCTCACGCCCGGGGGCGGCTCGATTCCGGTGGCGGCGGAGGCGGGGCACCGGTACCTCCCCCTGGAGGAGGCGGGCTTCTACGTGGTGCGCCCGCCCGGGAGCGAGCCTCCCCGCCCCTTCACCATGGCGGTGAACGTGGACCTGGAGGAATCGAACCTGTCGGCGCTGGACCCCCAGGAGCTGGTGGCCCAGGTCACCGGACCTTCGACGGGTCCGGCCGTCGGCCCGACCTTCGAGGCCGCGGAGCTCCGCCGGGAGGACCAGGAGCGGCGGCAGAGCCTCTGGCGCTGGCTCCTCCTGGCGGCGCTGGGCCTCTTCGCGCTGGAGACGGGGCTGTCCAACTGGCTCTCCCGGAGGGGGGCGCCGGGGACGTGGAGCGCCACGGGGCCGTAACGGCGCCCGCGGCCACCGAGGGACCCCGGCGGGGAGCCGGGCTGTAGTGGAGAACGGAGCGCCCGCGTATCATGGGCGTTCCCCTACGCGAGGGAGGGCGGGATGACGGACACGCGCGTGCACGGTGACATCCTCCGGCTGGTGGCCGACGCCCGCCGGCGGTGGCGGCTGCGCGTGGCCCTCCGCGGCGCCTCGTGGACCGCCGGGCTCACGCTGGCGGCGCTCTTCCTCTCCGCGTTCCTGCTGGAGCGCCTCCGCTTCGACCCGGGCGCCGTGCTGGCGCTGCGCGTCCTCACGTGGGGAACGCTGGCTGCGTCGGCGGCCTTCTTCCTCGTCCGCCCCCTCCTGAGGAAGGTCACCGACCGGCAGGTGGCCCTCTACCTGGAGGAGCACGAGAACACCCTGGACCACGCGCTGGTGAGCGCGCTGGAGGCCCACGGCGACGGCGGCGTCTCCCGGGCGCTGGCCGATCGCCTGGCCGCCACCGCCATGGAGAGCGCCCGCCGCGTGGAGTACGGCCGGCGCGTGGAGCGGTCCGGCCTCTACCGCTTCGGCGGCGCCCTCACCGCCCTCACGGTGGCGGGGCTGGCCCTCCTTCTCCTGGGGCCCACCCACCTGCGGAGCGGCCTGGGCGCGCTGCTCCTCCCGCTGCGCGACGCGGCCACGGTGAACCCGTATGCCATCGCGGTGAGCCCGGGCACGGTGACCATCGCCCGGGGGACGGACCAGATGGTGTCGGCCACGCTGGGCGGCTTCCAGGCCGCCGAGGCGTCGGTCTTCACCCGCTCCGGCCCCGACGAGCCCTTCCAGCGGCTCAGCATGGTCCAGATGGACGACGGCACCTTCCAGGTCCTCCTCCTGGGGTTGGGCGAGCGCACCGAGTACTTCGTGGAGTCCACGGGCGTCCGCTCCCCCACCTTCGCCATCGACGTGGCCGACCTCCCCTACGTGGGGCAGCTCGACCTGGTCTACCACTTCCCGGCGTACACCGGGCTGCCGCCCCGCACCGTGGAGGACGGCGGCGACGTGGTGGCGCTGCCCGGCACACAGGTGGAGGTGCGCATCACGCCCACACTCCCCTCCCCCGGCGGCCGCCTCCTCCTGGACGGCGCCCGGGGCCCCGAGCTGGCCCCCGAGGCCGACGGCACGCTGGTGGGGCGCTTCACCGTGGAGGAGCGGGGCTTCTACGCGGTGGAGCTTGCCCGCGACAACGGCGCGCTGGTCCCGGCCTCGCCGGAGTACACCATCGACCTCCTCTCGGACCAGGAGCCCTCCGTCCGCTTCACCACGCCCGGTCGGGACACCCCCGTGTCCCCCATCGAGGAGGTGTACCTGGAGCTCAGGGCCAACGACGACTACGGCGTGGGGGACCTGCGCCTGGTCTACTCGGTGAACGGCGGCCCCGAGGACACGCTCACCGTCTACGACGGCCGGGGGCGCGCGCCCCTCGGCGAGGTGTCGGCAGGCTACACGCTCTTCCTGGAGGAGTGGCCGCTGGAGCCCGGCGACCTGGTGTCGTACTACGGGCTGGTGCGGGACAACCGAGCCCGCGACGGCGGCAAGGCCGTGTCCACCGACATGTACTTCCTCAACGTCCGCCCCTTCGAGCGGGCGTACCGGCAGGGGGAGCAGCAGGGCGGCCAGCCCCAGGGAGGCCAGCAGGCCCTCCCCGAGTCGGCGCTCTCCGAGCTGCAGCGCCAGATCATCGCCGCCACGTTCAACCTCGTCCGCCAGCGCGACTCCTACGCGTCCGGCGAGTTCAGCGAGAACGTGGTGAGCGTGGCGCTGGCCCAGAGCCGCCTCAAGGACCAGGTGGAGACGCTCCTGGAGCGCATGCAGAACCGGGGGCTGGTGGAGACGGACCCGGGCTTCCGGGACGTGTCGGCCGTCCTGCCCAAGGCCGCCGAGGCCATGGTGCAGTCCCGCGAGCGCCTGGACGACGAGGAGCTCCAGGAGGCCATCCCCCACCAGCAGACGGCGCTCCGCTACCTCCAGCAGGCGGAGGAGACCTACGAGCGGTACGTCGTCCAGCAGCAGGAGCAGCAGGGGGGAGGCGGGGGCGGGCAGCAGTCGGCCGCCGCCGAGGACCTGGCCGACCTCTTCGAGCTGGAGCTGGACAAGCTCAAGAACCAGTACGAGACGGTACGCCGCGGCCAGCAGCAGAGCGCCGACGACCAGGTGGACGAGACGCTGGAGAAGCTCAAGGAGCTGGCCCGCCGGCAGGAGCAGGAGGCGGAGCGCCAGCGCCGCCGGGCCCAGGCGGCCCAGGGCGGCCAGCAGGGAGGGAGCCAGTCCCAGCGCGACCTGGCCGAGGAGGCGGAGGAGGCGGCCCGCCAGCTCCAGCGCCTGGCGCGGGAGACACAGGACGCCCAGATGGAGGAGGCGGCGCGCCGGCTCCAGGAGGCCGCCGAGTCCATGCGCCGCGCGGCCGCGGGCCAGGGGAACCAGGCCTCGTCGGAGGCCGGGTCGGCGCTGGAGCGCCTGGAGGAGGCCCGCAGGCGCCTCCAGCAGGCCCAGCAGGACCGGGCCCGCAGGGACGCCGAGTCGGCGCTCCGCCAGGTGGACGAGCTGGCCCGCCAGCAGCGGGAGGTGCAGCGCGACGTGCGCGAGCTACCCCAGGGCGGGCAGGCCCGCGCCGACGAGATCGACCGCCTCCGGGAGCGGAAGGACCAGATGACCGAGGCGGTCCAGGGCCTGGAGCGCGAGCTGGACCGGGCCGCGTCGGTGGCCCGCGGCGAGCAGCCCGACGCCGCCCGGAAGCTCCAGGAAGCCGCGGACCAGATCCGCGAGTCGAAGCTCAAGGAGAAGCTCCAGTACTCCCGGGGGACCATCGAGCAGTGGGACCCCCAGTCGGCCACCACGCTGGAGATGAACATCGAGGCCGACCTGCAGGCGCTGCGCGACCGCCTGGAGGAGGCGGCGGGCGCCGCCGGCGAGCGCGCCGAGGACCCGCTGGAGCGGGCGCTGGAGGAGGCCCGGCAGCTGGTGCGGGGCATGGAGGCCATGGACCGCCGCCTCCGCGAGCCCACGGGGCAGCCCGGCCAGGAGGCCGACGCCCGCGGGCAGCAGGGCCGGCCCGGCGACCCGCAGGGGGGCCAGCCGGACCCGTCCGGACAGCAGCGCGCCGGCCAGCAGGGCCAGGCCGGGGGCCGCCCCCAGGGCGAGCCCGGCCGCCCCGGCGACCCGACGCAGCCCGGCATGGACGCGCCCCCCATGGGCGGCGGCGCCCCCACCCGGGGCGACCCACGGCGCCTCTCCGACGAGGAGGAGCGCCAGGCCCGCCGCGAGTTCCTCCAGCGGGGGCGGCAGACCGAGGACCTCCGGGAGCGGCTCCTCCAGGCAGGTCGCGACGTGGCCGACCTGGACGCCGTCCTCCGGGCCATGGAGCGACTGCAGCGCCAGCCCATCTGGGACAACCCGGCGCAGGTGGCCGCCCTCCAGCAGGAGATCCTGGAGGCGCTGAAGCGCCTGGAGTTCGGGCTGCGCCGCGAGGTGGAGGGAGTGGGCGAGCGCCGGGCGGCCCTGGCCGGCTCCGACGACGTCCCCGACGCCTACCGCCGTCTTGTGGAGGACTACTACCGGAAGTTGGCGGGGAGCGGGAGCGGGCGGACGCCGGCGACGCCGCCGCGGCCGCCGGGGGGCTGAGCTTCGCTCGGCGCCGCGCGGCCCTCGCCGACCCGCGCCACGTGGGCCCAGCGGAGCGCCGCGGTGCAGAGCGCCACGCACAGGTCCAGGTCCTCCACGCACACGCCGAGGGACGGGAACTCCACACGCCAGCCGCCGGCTCCCTTCTCGAGGCGGGCACCCCCGGAGGTGAAGACGCCGGCCGCCTGGGCCGCGCGGAAGGCCTCCTCGACGAGGGCCGCGTAGTGCGGCACCCGGGCGAGGGCATCCTCCGACGGCTCCGCGCCCGGCGACGCCGGGACGTGGAGGTGCCCCAGCGGGTCCCCCTCGTGGGCCAGGAAGCGGCCCGGGGCGTCCAGGGGTGCCCCCCTCAGGGCGGCGTGGTTCCACTCCACCCACCGGTAGCCGCCCACTTCCAGGGCCACCGCCACGTCCAGGTCCCGGGAGATGAGGTCCCGGGCGAGCCGGTGTCTCATCACACCCACCGGGCGCCCACCGCGGCGGCCAGCGCCACGACGAGCACCAGACCCACGCAGAGGGTCAGCATCACCATGGGCGCAAGCCGTTCGATCCAGGCGAGGGCCCTGGCGTCGGACGGCGACTCGAAGCGATTCAGCACGGGAGCCTCCTTGTCTCGGGGCTGCCCCCAATCTCGGCGGAAACGCATAAAGACCGCGTAAAGGCGGCCGAGCTGCGCGTTAAGAAGCCGGCAAGGCCTCACCGCGGCGTCCCGGCCCCGCGAGGGGCCCGCAAAGGGCCTCACTCGAGTCCCGCCACGTCCTCCGCGGGAAGCCTGAGCGTGAACACCGAGCCGCCCCCCGGCCGGGGCCGGTACTCCACGTCGCCCCCCTGGAGGCGGGCCGCCTCTCTCGCGATGGCCAGGCCGAGCCCGGTGCCCTTCCCCCGCGAGCGCGGTCCGGGATGGAAGGGCTCGAAGAGGTGGGACCGCAGGTCGGCGTCGATCCCGGGACCCCGGTCCTCGACCCGGAACACGAGGTCGCTCTCCGATCGGCGGACCTCCACCCACACCTCGGCGCCCGCAGGAGAATGGCGCAGCGCGTTGTCGATGAGGTTCACCAGAGCCCGGAGCGCCTGCACGAAGTCGAAGCGCCCCACGGGGATGGACCCGTCGGGAGGCATGCGCACCACGATCCGCCCTGCGCCCTCCAGGCCCCGCACCCGCTCCAGGGCCGCGCCCACCAGGTCCTCCGCGGCGTTGAGCTGCGGGTCGCCACTCCCACCGCCCGCTCGCATGCGAGACAGGTCGAGGAGGTCGGACACGAAGTGGCCGAGCCGTTCGGCCTCCTCCTCGATGACGGCGGCTTCCTCGATGCCCTCGGCGCGCAGCTGGGCCGCCGTGGCCCGGATGGACGTGAGAGGGGTGCGCAGGTCGTGGGAGACGGTGGCCAGGAGCGCGTCCTTGAGGCGGCCGGCCTCGCGGAGCGCCGCGACCGCCCTCGCCTCCTCGGACAGTCGCTCGATCTCGAGGGCTCGGTCCTCGGCCAGCTCGAGCGCCTTCTGCTGGCGGTGGAAGAGCTCGGCGGCCACGGCGCTGGTGACGAGGAACGCGAGGAGGACCCACAGCTCGAGCGGGTTGGCGATGGAGAACCGGTAGAGGGGCGGGACCAGGAAGAAATCGAAGGCCAGGAAGCAAGCCGCGGCAGTCCCGATCCCGACGATCCTCCCCTCCCGGGCGCTCGCCCCGAGCACCACCAGCAGGTACGCCAGCGCCATGTGCGCCTGGTCGAGGTGGTCGCGGTACACCCAGAGACCCGCGGTGGCGACGCCGCTGACCAGCAGCCAGCCGAGGAGCGCCCTCGCCGTCCTCGGCCGGCCTCCGAGAGAGGTCATTCCAGCTCCATGCGGTATCCCACGCCCGGCTCGGTGATGATGAGGCGGGGCCGCAGCGGATCGGGCTCCAGCTTCCGCCGCAGGTTCGCCACGTAGACCCGCAGGTACTGTTGCGGGTCGCCCGAGGACGTCGCCCACGCCGCCCGGAAGAGCTGCCGGTGGGTCAGGGTGCGGCCCGCGCTCCGCAGGAACGCCCGCAGGAGCGCCCACTCGGTGGGGGTGAGATGCACGTCCTCCCCCTCGCGCCGGACGGTGCGGGCCCCGGGGTCGATGACGAGGTCCGCCACGGTGATGGGGCCCTCGCCCCCGGGCACCTCGGCCATGCGGGCGCGCCGGACCTGTGCGCGGGCCCGAGCCACCAGCTCCGACGGGCTGAAGGGCTTGGTGACGTAGTCGTCGGCCCCCTCGTCCAGGAGCCTGACCTTCTCGGCCTCGGAGTGGAGCGCGGACAGCACGATGATGGGCACCGTGGACCACTTCCGGATCTCGGCGCAGACCCAGAGCCCCGGTCGATCGGGGAGCGCCAGGTCGAGAACGACCAGGTCCGGGCGTTGGGCGGCGGCCAGGTCCACGGCCTCGCCCGCGGTGGCGGCCTCCAGGACCCTGTCGAATTCCTTCGACAGGGCGTTCCGGAGGGCGCGTCGGATATGGGGCTCGTCGTCCACGACGAGGACCGCACCGGGCGTCGCCCGCTCTCCCACCGGGACCGGGGTCATCACGGAAAAGCTAGCGCTCCGCGGGCTGGGCGCCACGCCACGCTCGCCTCCCCCGAAGCGGCGCGAGCGCCTCACGGGCGTCGAGAACCAGGACCCCCGCCGCCACGAAGAGCGCGTAGAACTCGAGGCGGCCCAGCAGCATGCCCAGCGTCTCGGTCCAGAGGACGGCGCCGGGGGCGCTGGCCGTGGTCACCCCCACCGACAGGCCCACCGTCCCCAGGGACGAGGCGAACTCGAACAGGCTCTCCTGGAGCCCGAAGCCATAGACGCACAAGACCGCAGTGCCGGCGGCGAGAACGGCGCCGTAGAGGAAGACGAACGTAGCCACCGACGCCACTTCGCGGGGGCCGAAGTACCGTTTGGAGCCGTTCTCCCGAAGGTGGAACTCGTTGGCCGTGTGCCTGGGGCCCAGGCGCCGCCCCACGTCGAACCGGAGGTACCGCCACAGGAAGTAGACCCGGTGCTGCTTGAGCCCGCCGGCGGTGGAGTCGGTGCCGCCCCCCACCACCATGAGCAGCACCAGGACCCACCACCCCAACGCCGGCCAGGGGGTGTACCCCACCGTGGAGAACCCGGTGGTGGTGAGGGCCGTCACGGTCTCGAAGAGCGCCACCCGGACGGCCCTCCCCCCCTCCAGCCCCACCGCCGGGGCCACGCCCCAGAGGAGGAGGACGAAGGCGAGGGCCGTGAGGAGCCCGAACAGCTTCACCTCCCCGGAGGTGAAGAAGGCGCGCCACTTGCCCCGCAGCACCCGGTAGGCAGTGACGAAGCTCAGGTTGCCCATGAACATGAGGAGGACGAGGGCCAGCTCGACGGCTGCCGAGTCCCAGTAGCCCACGGAGGCCGTGCGCGTGGAGAATCCGCCAGTGGACACGGCCGAGAAGGCGTGGTTCACCGCGTCGAACCAGGCCATGCCCGCCCACCTCAGCAGGAGCGTCCCCCCGACGGCATACACCGCGTAGATACGCACCACCAGCGCGGCGGAGCGGCTCACCAGGGGCACGAGCTGCTCCCCCCGCCCCTCGGCGCGGCTCAGGCCCACGCCCGGAGGACCGAGCAGGGCGCTCAGCATGAGGATGGCCAGGCCGGCACCTCCGGCGAGCTGAAGCACGCTGCGCAGGAGGAGCACGGTGGGTCGCGCCGATTCAACGTCCACCACCGAGAGCCCGGTGGTGGTCCACCCGCTGGTGGCCTCGAAGACCGCCTCGGTGAAGTCCAGGCCGCCGACCCACATGAAGGGCACCGCCGAGCCCAGCACCGCGAGGATCCAGGAGAGGAGCACCACCACCGTCGCGTCGCCGAGGCCCAGCGCGCCGCGCGCCCCGCGCGGCACGAGGCGCCGGGCCAACGCTCCCGCCACCGCCAGGGCCGCGCCCGGGACCAGGAACGCCGGCGCCACCCTCCACTCCTCCGGGTAGGCCAGGGCCGCGAGGACGGGCGATGCCAGGATGGCCCCCGTGAGGAGGGTCACCGTTCCGGCGTGGGCGAGGATCTCGGCATAGCGCCGCCCCACCCCCCGAGCGACCTGCCGGCTCATCGGCGTGCGTGGCCCGCCAGGCGCTCGAGCAGATCGTCGTGTCGGTCCGGCGCGGACATGACCACCAGCCGGTCCCCGGGCTCCAGGCGCGTGTCGCCGCGAGCGACCTCTGCGGTGGCGCCGCGCAGAACCGCCGCCACCAGGCCGGGAAGCGAGCCCAGGTCCGCCAGGCGCGCCCCGCTGGCAGGCGACGACGGCGCCAGCTCCACCTCGCTCACCAGGATCCGCCCGTCCCCGAAGGCCTCGTGGCCCCGCAGCGTCTCGAAGACCGTCTCCCGGGCCAGCAAGCCGCCCAGCAGCTCGGTCACCGACACGGTGGCGTCCACGCCCAGGCGCTGGAAGACCTCCCGGTTCTCCGGGTCGTTCACCATGGCGATGGTGCGCCTCACGGAGAACACCCGCCGGGCCACCTGGCACGCCACCAGGTTCCGGTGGTCCTCGGCTGTGAAGGCCACCAACGCCTCCGCCTGGAGCGCCCCCGCGTCGTCGAGGACTTCCGGCCGGGCGCCGTCGCCGATGACCACCGGGACGCCGTCCAGGGCCCTCCCAAGGCGGCGGGCCTCCTCCGTGTCGTCCACCACCACGGTTACGCCGAGCCCCTCCTTCTGGAAGCGCCGCGCCAGGAAGTAGGCGGTCTTCCCCGAGCCCACCAGGAGGATCCTCAAGGTGCCACCCCCGTAACGCCCTCGCCTTCCTCCATGAAGCGGAGGACGGCGAGGGACACGGGCGAGATCGCGACGATGCCCAGGTCGGCGTACGTCGCCTCCCACTCGGGCAGGAAGATGCGCGCCACGACGCGCCTCACGCCGAAGCGTTCCCGCGCCACCTGCGCCACCATCAGGTTGAGCGTGTCGCTGTCGGTGGCGGCAAAGAGGACCTCCGCGTCTCCGACGCCCGCTTCCCTGAGAACCGCCAGCTCCGACGCGTCTCCCGTGACCGTGAAGCCGCTGAACTCGGGGGAGAGGGACTTGAACGTGTCCTCGTCCCGGTCCACGACCACGACCTCCGCCCCCCGCCCGCTGAGAAGCCCCGCGGCCAGGGAGCCGACCCGCCCGCAGCCTACCACGACCACGCGCGCGGCGGCCCACGGCGCGCGCGCCGAACGTCCTCCCGACAGGTCCACGGATCCACCTCCGAGGCTCTCGTTGTCCACGGGACAACGCTGGCACCGGGGCCATTAGGATCGCACAAAGACCCCGCGGCGGGGCGTTAGGAAGCCGTCAAGGCGGGCGAACGGGCCAGCGGAGGCGTTCCGGCCGTCGGACGCCCCGCTCTAGTGCTCCTCCAGCCTGGCTCCGCTCCCCAGGGGGGTATCGTAGAGCCCCCCGCGGGGCGCCCCCCGGAGGTGCACGTCCAGGAAGGCGCGCACGTAGCGGGTCGTGAGATCCAGCCCCGCACGGGCGGGGGCCCCGCCGGGTCCGCCGAGCGCGGCCAACATCTTCCTGAGGATCCGACTCTGGGTGAGGGCCGCGTCGCCGAAGCTGAAGTGGTGCGTACGGAGGAGCGTCACGATCAGGTGGTCCGGATCGCCCGCCGCCACCGAGCGGATGTCGCGGCAGATGCCGCATTCCGGCGACGTCCACTCGTCGCCGTGGTCGCTCAGGAGGAAGAGCAGGGGCCGGGGCACCCCCGCCCCCACCACGGCGCCGCGGAGGGCGCCGTCCATGTCCACGCCGGCCGCGCACCGGGCGTCGGTGGCGCAGAACGCCGCAGCGGTGGCGCCACCGAAGGAGTGGCCCACGACCCCCACGCGTGCCAGGTCGAGCGGCACGCCGGTGAGGAGGCCGCCCGCGCCCGCCACCCCCGGGGTCGCCAGCCGGTCCAGGAGGAACGCGGTGTCGTCGGTCCAGATTCCCAGCAGCGCGTCGAGAAGGCGCTCCTGCTCCTCCGGGGGAAGAGGGACCTCGCCGGGGTTGCCTTCCGTCGTCCTCTCGATGACCCGCCCGCCGGGCAGGACGACCACGCTGGTGCTGCGCGGCGCGTCGGATCCCACCACCACGTACCCCTGGCTGGCCAGGTCCTCGGCCAGGGCGGTGTAGGCCAGGGCCTCGGCGCCGATCCCCGAGCGGAGGATGACCACCGGCCAGGGGGTCGTGGAGGCGGCCGGCGCGGCGGCTGCCCGGCCGTGGGCCCGTACGGTCCTCCGCCACAGGAAGTGGGTGAGGAAGGGACCCGAATAGGACGCCATGGCCTCCTCCAGCTCCGCCGGCATATAGGGTGCGTAGGCCGACGTGTCGGAGGTCTCGGCGGGGTACCACGCCCACACCAGGAGCCGGCGCGGCTCTCCGGGCGCCAACGGGTCAGCGCGTGCGCTGTCCACCCAGACCCCGCTCGCCCTTCCCACCGCATGCGGCCCCGAGGGGCGGGGTAGCTCCACGGGAACCAGGTGCTCCACCCAGAGCACGGCCAGGAGCGCGCCGAGCGACAGCGGAGGCAGCGCCAGGACCACCAGCACGCGCATGATGAACCGGCGCACCTACATCTCCAGCACGAGGATGGTGGCCACCGGCACCGCCGCGGCCACCGCCTGGAGCACCAGGACCTTCAGCGCCTCACGGGGTTCCCGGGGGAGCCACGAGACGGCGAACCAGCCCATCACGGGAAGCTGGGCCGCCATGAGCAGCTGGAACACGTGGGCGGCGGTCCCCTCGTCGGGGCGAACGCCCGGCGGGGGCTCCGTGACGCCGTGGAACGCCAGGTAGCCGACGATGAGCGTCAAGGCGGCGGCCGAGAGCAGGAGCGGGACGTAGCCGCCGGGGCGGCGCAGGAGCGGGAGGGTCATCGGATGGTGCCTGGAGGACGGGGAGCCGTCTGCATGGTAGTGCAGAGTACTTTGTGATGCAATGTTCGCGTCCCCGCTCCCCCTCGCCCGTCGCGACCCGCGCGCCGGGGCCGCGCCTACCGGGCGCCCATGATCCGGAGGATCCAGTCGAGGCCCGCCAGGACCATGCCGACCCCCAGGATGACCAGCGTCGCCGTCTCGACGAGGTGGGGATCGGACAGAAGGCGCTCCCAGACGGGGAGGGGCTTGCCGGGCTTCGTCGGCCGCATGGGGATCCTGGGCCTGCGGCCCTTCCGCCGTGCGCCGCGGTGGGGCTCGTGCCGGGGCGCGGGAAGCCCCGCCCTCGGGTCGCCGTCCCACACCACGAGCACCCGGCCCAGGAGTCCGTGGGCAACGTGGGGGCCGGTGTGGCCCGCCTCCCTCGTGCATCGGTGCCGGACGCCGGAGCAGCGCGCGTCGCAGGGATCGCCCCCCAACACCGGCGCCCGGCCTACATGGTCGTAGTGGCGGACGGCCTCCCGGTTGGCTTCGCGGGTGAGCTTCATCGAGCGTCCTCGGCGGGGGACCGGCGGCCCGTTCGGTGGAGCCGGCCAGGGTCCTCGCGCAAGGTAGGTCCCCCCTGCGGGCCTGTCACCCTTCCGGCCACGCCGCCCCTCCGCCCGCCGCGGCGCAGACATTAGATTTCGCGCCCTCTCCAACCCGAACCCGACGGGGACCCTCCCCCGCGCACGAGCCATGAGCGGACCGCAGTTCATCTACCACATGTACCGCCTTTCGAAGATCGTCCCGCCCAAGCGGGAGATCCTCAAGGGGATCAGCCTCTCCTTCTACCCCGGCGCCAAGATCGGCGTGGTGGGCCCCAACGGCTCGGGGAAGAGCTCGCTGCTGCGCATCATGGCGGGTGTGGACACCGACTTCCTGGGCGAGGCGTGGGCGGCCAAGGGCACCCGCATCGGGTACCTCCCCCAGGAGCCCCAGCTCGACGAGTCCCTGGACGTGAAGGGGAACGTGGAGCTGGCGGTGAAGGAGACCCGCGACCTCCTCAGGCGCTTCGAGGAGGTGAACCTCAAGTTCGGCGAGGTCTCCACCGACGAGGAGATGAACGCGCTCCTGGAGGAGCAGGCCAAGCTCCAGGACCGCATCGACGCCGCGGGGGCGTGGGAGCTGGACCGGCACGTCGAGATCGCCATGGACGCGCTCCGCCTCCCCCCCGGCGACGCCGACGTGAAGACCCTCTCCGGCGGCGAGCGCCGCCGGGTGGCGCTGTGCCGCGTGCTCCTGGAGCAACCCGACATGCTCCTCCTGGACGAGCCCACCAACCACCTGGACGCCGAGTCGGTGGCGTGGCTGGAGCACCACCTGGCGGCCTTCCCGGGGACCATCGTGGCCATCACCCACGACCGGTACTTCCTGGACAACGTGGCCGAGTGGATCCTGGAGCTGGACCGGGGCGAGGGGATCCCCTGGAAGGGGAACTACACTTCCTGGCTGGAGCAGAAGCAGGAGCGCCTCCGCGTCGAGGAGAAGCAGGAGTCGAGCAAGCAGAAGACGCTGGAGCGGGAGCTGGAGTGGATCCGCATGTCCCCCAAGGCCCGGCACGCCAAGGGGAAGGCCCGGGTCAACGCCTACGAGGACCTGGTGAACGCCGACGAGCGGGAGCAGATCCGCACCGCCGAGATCCTCATCCCCAAGGGCCCGCGCCTCGGCGACACGGTCATCCGCGCCGAGGGCATCACCAAGGCGTACGGCGAGAAGCTGCTCGTCGAGGACCTCTCCTTCGACGTGCCTCCCGGAGCCATCGTGGGGATCATCGGCGGCAACGGCGCCGGCAAGACCACGCTCTTCCGCATGATCGTCGGCCAGGAGCAGCCCGATGCCGGCAAGCTGGCCCTCGGCCAGACGGTGCAGCTCTCCTACGTGGACCAGTCCCGCGACGCCCTCGACCCGGACAAGACGGTGTTCGAGGAGGTGGCCGGCGGCGCCGACATCCTCTACTTCGGCCGCGCCGAGGTGAACCCGCGGGCGTACCTGTCGTGGTTCAACTTCCGGGGGGCCGACCAGCAGAAGAAGGTGGGCGTGCTCTCCGGCGGCGAGCGCAATCGCCTCCACCTGGCCAAGCTCCTCAAGTCCGGCGGCAACGTCATGCTCCTGGACGAGCCCACCAACGACCTGGACGTGGACACGCTCCGGGCGCTGGAGAACGCCATCCTGGACTACGCCGGCTGCGTGCTGGTGATCTCCCACGACCGGTGGTTCCTGGACCGGGTGGCCACCCACATCCTGGCCTTCGAGGGGAACTCGGAGGTGGTGTGGTTCGAGGGCAACTGGCAGGAGTACGCCGAGGACCACCGACGCCGCGTGGGCGACGAGGTCGACCAGCCCCACCGGGTGAAGTACCGGAAGCTGGTGCGGGGCTAGGGGCGTGAACGGAGCGGAGCGCGCCGGCGGCGCCCCCGCGGGGCCCTTCCCCACCCCGCTCGTCCCGACCTCGCTTGTCACCGAGCGCCTCCGGCTGCGCATGCCGGAGGAGTCCGACTGGCGCCCGCTCCACGCCTACTACGGCGACGCCGAGAGCGTCCGCCATACCGTGGGCACGCCCTACACCGAGGGGCAGACGTGGCGGAGCGTGGCGGGCTCGGCGGGCCACTGGATCTGGCGGAGGTACGGACCATACACGGTGGTGGAGCGCGCCAGCGGGTCCGTGGCGGGGCTGGTGGGGCTCTGGTACCCGGGGGACTGGCCCGAGCCCGAGATCATGTGGGCGCTGGTGCCGTCCGCCCGGGGGAAGGGGTACGCCACCGAAGCCGCACGGGCTGTCCGCGCCATGGCCCGGGAGCACCTCCCCGGGATGCGACCCATCAGCCTCATCTCCGTGGGGAACGGGGCCTCGGAGCGGGTGGCTCTGGCGGTGGGCGCCCGGCTGGAGCGGGAGCTGGAGTTCCGGGGGAAGCCCGCGCGGATCTACCGCCACGCGGAGTGAGGGCACGGCGGTCGCGGGGCGCACGGGCCTGTGACGGCGCCCCGGTTCGTGCCATGTTGGGAGCTTGATCCGGGGGCCGGCCAACTCTTCCCGCGCCCCGGGCGTCCCAGTGAGGGGTGGAACTCCGACGACGGGAGAGGACGTGATCATGCGCATCCGCTACGGCGCGCCGCTGCTGTTCCTGCTGACCCTGCTGCCGGCGCCCGCCGCCGGGCAGTCCACCATGGAGCACGCCGACGGCCGGGAGCGTCCCGTGGTGTCGGCGGCCAGGGCCGACGGCCCCATCCACGTGGACGGGCACCTGGACGAGGCCGCGTGGGCCCGCGCCCAGGTGGTGAGCGACTTCATCCAGGTGGACCCGGAGGAGGGCCAGCCGGTGAGCGAGCGCACCGAGGCCCGCATCCTCTTCGACGACGAGGCCCTCTACATCGGCGTGCGCCTCCATGACCGGCAGCGCCCCAGCATGCGTCTGGGACGGCGGGACATGGACCTCATGGACTCGGACTGGCTGGGCGTGGTCATCGACTCGTACCACGACCACCGCACCGCCTTCTCCCTGGACCTCAACCCCGCCGGCGTGCAGCGCGACGCCGTGAAGACCATGTCGGGGAGCCAGGAGCGCGACGACATGTCCTGGGACGCGGTGTGGGAGGCCAGGGCCACCGTGGACGAGGGCGGCTGGACCGCCGAGTACCGCATCCCCTTCAGCCAGCTCCGCTTCCGGGCCGCCCCCGAGCAGACGTGGGGCATCCAGCTCGAGCGCGTCATCGGCCGGAGGAAGGAGTACGCCGTGCTCTCGTTCACGCCCAAGAGCGAGCCCGGCGGCATCCCCACCTACGCCCACCTCGAGGGCCTGAGGGACGTGGACCCGGGCAACCGCCTGGAGGTCCTCCCCTACGCCGTGGGACGGTCGGAGCACGTGGACCGGGGCGGGAATCCCTTCCGCGACGACTCGGAGCGCTTCGGGTCGGCGGGCGTGGACCTGCTCTACCGCCTCAGCTCCGACTTCCGCATGAACGCCTCCTTCAACCCCGACTTCGGCCAGGTGGAGGTGGACCCGGCAGTGGTGAACCTCTCGGTCTACGAGACGTTCTACGAGGAGAAGCGGCCCTTCTTCATCGAGGGGAGCGAGATCTTCGACTTCGGCCGCAACACCAGCGGCGGCCAGCTCTTCTACACGCGGCGCATCGGGCGCGCGCCCCAGCTCGGCGCCCCGTCCCCGGAGTCCGACTCCCCCGAGACCACCACCATCCTGGGCGCCGCCAAGATCACCGGGAAGACCCCGTCCGGGTGGTCCCTGGGCATCATCGAGGCCGTCACCGACCGGGAGGACGCCCGCTACCTGGACCCCTCCGGCACCACGCAGTCCTTCGGCGTGGAGCCCCTCACCAACTACCTGGTGGCCCGGGCCCGGAAGGACGGCAACCAGGGGCGCACGTCGGTGGGCGGCATGATCACGGCCGTCAACCGCGACCTGGCCACCGGGCCCATGCAGGGCCTGCTGCGCTCGTCGGCGTACGCCGGCGGCGTGGACTTCCGGCGGGAATCGGCGGACCGCATGTGGGTGGTGAGCGGCTCGGCGGCCTTCTCCCGTGTGGCGGGCGCGCCCAACGCCATCCTCCGGGTCCAGACGGCCGGAAACCACTTCTTCCAGCGCCCCGACGCCGACCACCTGGAGGTGGACCCCGAGGCCACCTCCCTCACGGGGTATTCGGTGGGCGCGTCGGTGGGGCGGCAGGGGGGGCGCCACTGGAGGGGGAGCGTCGCAGTGGCCGCCACGTCGCCCGCCTTCGAAGTGAACGACCTGGGCTACCAGAACCGCACGGACCGCCGGGACCTCGCCGCCAACCTGAGCTACGTGGAGAACACGCCGGGCTCGTTCTTCAGGAACTACTCCCTCACCGGCAACTTCCGTCTGGAGCACAACTACTCGTGGGAGCGCATCCTGGGCATCGCGGGCGCCCAGTTCAGCTTCCGCACGCTGAACTTCTGG
Organism: Gemmatimonadota bacterium; assembly: GCA_045863275.1. Lineage (GTDB taxonomy): Bacteria > Gemmatimonadota > Gemmatimonadetes > Longimicrobiales > Gaopeijiaceae > SZUA-318. Next base: position 50,543 of record BTVB01000013.1, on the reverse strand, counting down.
GGCGGTGCGGTGGGAGTCACCCGGTTCCTCACCGCCAACGACGACCGCAACACCCGGGGCGGCCCGCTCATGGAGCGTCCGGCCAACACGCAGGGCTTCTTCCACATCGGGTCGGACAGCCGCAAGCCGGTGTCGGTGTTCACGACGATCCGGGGCATGCGCGACGCCTACGACGGCTGGTCCGCGGGAGGAGAGGTCGTGGCCATCATCCGTCCCTCTCCCCGCTGGAACCTGCAGATCGGTCCCTCCTTCGACCGGAGCCTGAACCAGGCCCAGTACGTGGGCACGGTTCCCCACGCGTTCTCGACGCCCACCTATGGCGCCTGGTACCTGTTCGCGCCTCTGGAGCAGACCACGCTGGCCATGGAGACCCGGCTCAACGTGACGTTCACGCCCAAGCTCTCCTTCCAGCTCTACGCCCAGCCGTTCATCTCCAGCGGCGACTACGGCGACGCGGGGTCGCTGGACGCCCCAAAGGGGTACACGTTCTCCCCCTGGGCCGGCAGCATGCCGGACTTCGACTTCAACTACCGCTCCCTGCGCGGGACCGCGGTTCTGCGCTGGGAGTACCGGCCCGGCTCCACCCTCTACCTGGCGTGGCAGCAGAGCCGCTCGGACTACGCCACGGGCGTGGGCGACTTCGACTTCGGCCGGGACCGGCAGGCCCTCTTCCGGGCGCGCCCGGACAACGTCTTCGTCCTCAAGGCGAGCTACTGGATCTCGCCCTGAAAGCGGCGGCCCTCCACCCCGTCGACCCCGAGCCCCCCGCGCTGCTGCCGGCGCGGGGGGCTCGGATTATCTTGGAGGTCCACCCCCCACCCTCCCGCCGGACGGCCCCGTGAACATCGACGACCCCGATCTCCCGGTACACAGCATCAGCCGCGTGGAAGACCGGGAGCGCCTCCTCGCCGAGGCCATGGCCCACGCCGAGGCCCTGGAGGAGCAGTACAAGGTCGTCCCCATCGAGCCGGTGGACCTCTCGGGGCGCTGGAAGTCGCCGGTGGCGACGGTGCTGTTCGTCCTCGCGGCCGCGCTGGGTCTCTTCCCGCCGGCGTGGCTCACGGGGACGCCGGCGCAGGGCCCCACGGAAGGCGAGCTGGACCGGGGCCTGAGGGCCGCCATCTGGCTCCAGGCCCAGCAGGTGGAGGCGTTTCGCCTCCACAACGGGCGCCTCCCCGCGTCCCTCGCCGAGGTCCCCGGGTCCGCGGCGGACCTCACGCTGATCCGCTCCGACAGCCGGGCCTACCAGATCCGCGGCAGGAGCGAGGACGGCTCGGTGGTCGTCCTCGACTCCTCCCGGCCCTCACCGGTCTTCGAGGCCGCTGCTCCGTGGCCCCGGGAGCCGACCCCGTGAGCCTCCTCCGCGACCGCCGGGGGATCACCACGGGCGACGGTCTCCTCGCGTTGTCCGTCTTGGCGCTGCTCCTCGCGGCGACGTACCCCCGGATCGAGCGCGCGGCCATGCGCAAGCGGGCCGATGCCATCGTCCAGGAGGCCAACACGGTGCTCGAGGCGGCGCGGCGCTACCGCGTCGACCGGGGGGAGTGGCCCCGGGGCGCCGAGATGGGCGTCGTGCCCGAGGACCTGGTCACCTTCCTCCCTCCGGGGTTCTCCTTCGAGCACCGCGGCGACCACCTCAAGTGGGACCGCTGGGAGCGGGTGAGAGCCCCCGCACCCGACTCCGCCCCGGCGGTCATCCCCGAGCTCCCGGAGGACGCGCCCCCGCCCGAGGTGGCCGTGGACAGCGTCGCCGTGGTCCGACCCACGGTGATCTCCCTGGGCGGCCTGACGGTGGGGAGCGACGACCCGCGCGTGCTGGCCGTCCTGCTGGAGAACTTCGGCCACGAGCGCTCCTTCGTGCGGGGGGCCACCTGGACCCTGGTGGTCCCCCCGGCCCCGGAGGGCCCGTGAGAAAGTCCTTGGGGGCCCGCGAGGAGCGTCGGTACATTGGAAGTCGGGGCGTCTCCCGCGGGCGGCGCCCCCAGGAAGGCACGTCATGACCGACCACCCCCCCAGGTCCCGTGATCCCGAGCGGTTCGTGAGCGAGGAACACGAGCGCGTCCGCGCCCTCGCCGACGTCCTCAAGGATCAGGAACAGCGCGCCGAAGCGGCGCGCGTGAACGAGGAGCGCGTGCTGCGCCGCGCCCGCGTTCGCCGGGGTGCGCTCGTCGGCACCTGGGCGGCCGTGGCCTACGTGTGGCTCGCGACGCCGTCGTGGCTCACCGTGGAGCCCCCGCCGCTCCCCACCGTCACGGACGAGGCGCGCTCGCTGCGCCTCAACGTCTTCCTCCAGAGCCAGGCCATCGAGGCGTACCGGCTGGAGCGCGGCCGACTTCCCTGGGTGCTCCAGGAGGCGGGCCCGCCCTTCCGGGGCATGGAGTACCGGCGCCACGACGGCCGCACCTACGAGCTCGAGGCGCGCACCGACCGGGTGCTCCTCCGCTACAACTCGCAGCAGCCCCCGCTGGAATTCGTGGGGGAGGCGGCGGACCTCCTCGACGACGCTTCCGCCGACTCACGGGGGGCCGGGCAGTGAGGGGCCTCCTCTCCTGGCTCTGGCCCCGCACGCCGGAGGACCTGGGCTCCCGCCGCGGGGGCTTCACCATGGTGGAGGTCCTCACCGTGGCGGTGGTCATGGGCACCCTCGTGCGCATCGCGATCCCCAACTTCCACGAGATCCTGCTGAAAGCCCGCGCCGCGGAGGTCCTGGGGGACTTCGAGACCGTGCGCATCGCGGTGCTCAACTACAACGCCGACCACCACACCTGGCCCGAGGACGGCTACACGGGCCAGATCCCCCAGGGGTTGGGGGAGTATCTCCCCGACAACTTCGACCTCACGGGCCCCGGCTACCGGCTGGATTGGGAGAACTGGATCCTCCCCGACGGCCTGCCCCGGAACCCGGGCTCCGGGATCCTCCTGGGCATCTCGGTGGTCACCGAGGACCGGGAGCTGGGCCAGGCGGTCCTCGACCTCCTGGGCAACGCCATGGCCCACTACGCCCTGGGCGACACCTACACGTTCGTCGTCGAGCGCATGTAGCGACCCGGCCGGGCCCCCCTCAGGCCCCCCCGCCCAGCTCCCGGAGGCGCCGCTGGGCGAGCGGGTTGTCGGGCTGCACCTCGATGACCTTGCGGTAGAACTCGATGGCCCGGGCCGTGTCGCCGGCGGCGTCGTAGGACCGGGCGAGCCCGAAGAGCGACATCCCCGAGGTCGGGTGGAACTCCAGGTTCAGCTCCAGGAGCGCCCGGGACGCCTCGGGGTTGGACTCGGCCAGCGTCTCGGCCAGCGCCGAGAGGGGGCGGTCGGTGAAGTCGTAGGCGAAGCCCCCGTAGTGCCGCTCCCTCAGCTCCCGATACGTCCGCACCGCCGCCTCCAGCCCCTCGGCCTCCAGCGTCCGCCCCACCATGTCCTCGATGGGCTCGGGCCGGCGCACGCCCCGGTGGCACGTGACGCAGGTGACGCGCACGTTCGGCTCGCCCCGCCCCGGCAGCTCGGCCAGGTACTGGTTGTTGATGGCCATGGACATCTGGAGCATGGCCCGGGCCTTCACCTTCATCGGCTTGTCGTCGGAGGCGAAGTCGTACGTGGACAGGGGCTGCCCCTCCTCACCCACGTGGCACGTGGAGCACCGCACCCCCAGCGCGAACGTGAAGTTGCGCATGATGGCCGTGACCTGCTGGCGGGACATGTCGGAGGGGAGGACCTGCAGGTTCTTCGGGGCCTCCTGGGCCGCGGCGGCCACGGGCAGGAGGACGAGGGCGACGGCGGCCACGGCGAGGCCGGCGCGGGCAGGACGGCGCATGGGGTGCTCCGGGTGGTTTGGGTCTGGGTGCGGGTCCGGACTGGCTCTACGCGGGAGGGTGCCGGCATCTTACTGCCTCCACCGGCGGCCCCACCGGCTCCGGCGAGGCCCCCACGATAGCGACCGGGTTCATGATCCGCACCCAGGACCGACCGGAGATCACCCCCGAGGACGCCGCGACCCTCGTGCGGGAGCACTGGGGGCTGGAGGGCCGGCTGGAGCCCCTCCCCGGAGAGAGGGACCGGAACTTCCTCCTGGAAGCCGAACGCGGGCGCCGGTACGTGGTGAAGGTGACCTCGCCGGAGGAGCCCGACGCCCAGCTCGACTTCGAGACCCGGCTGCTGGCGTGGCTGGCCGACGGCGAGGGGGTCTCCGTGCCCCGTCCGGTGGCCACGCCCGGGGGCGCCGTGCTGGTGCGCCACGGCGCGGGCGCCGGCCTGCGGCGCGTGCGGGTGCTGGAGCACCTGCCGGGGCAGGTCTACGCCCACGTGCGCCCCCACCCCCCCGCCCTCCTGGAGGCGCTGGGCGGCGCCGCCGCCCGCCTCTCCCTGCGCCTGGCGTCCTTCGACGGGAGCCCGCCCCCCCGCCCCGACTTCGTCTGGGCGCTGGCCGGCGCGGGCCGGGTCGTGGAGTCGGCGCTGGACCTCCACGCCGCCGGCCCCCGGCGGGCTCTCCTGGAGGGGTGCCTGGAGGGCCTCCGCGCAGCCGGGGGGGCCCTGGCGGGGCTCCCGGCGCAGGTCGTCCACGGCGACCTCAACGACCACAACGTCCTCGTGGGCGCCGACGGGAGCGTGACGGGCATCCTGGACCTGGGAGACGCCCACGAGGCCCCCGCCGTCTTCGACCTGGCCATCGCCGCTGCGTACGCCGCGCTGGGCCAGGCCGACCCGGTCCTGGCCGTGTCGCGGGTGGCGGCGGGGTGGCACGCCGTGCGGCCGCTGCGGACGGAGGAGCTGGACGTGCTCTTCCCGCTGGTGCGCGCCCGCCTGGGGGCCAGCGTGTCCGTCTCCGCCAGCCGGCGCCGGGGCGCGGCCCCGGTGGACCCCTATCTCCTGGTGTCCGAGGCCCCGGCGTGGGCCTTCCTGGAGGCCACCGCCCCGGTGCACCCCCGGCTGGCCCGGGGCTTCCTGCGCCATGCGTGCGGGCTCCCCGCCTGCCCCCGGACGCCCGCGCTGGCGGCGTGGCTCGCCGAGCAGCGCCCCTCCCCGGTCATGGACGTCCCCGCCGACGCCACCACGGTCCTGGACCTGAGCGTAGGGAGCCCCCTCCTCGACGGACGGGACACCGACGACACACCGGCCTTCACCCGCCGCGTGTCCGACGCCATGCGCAAGGCCGGCGCCCGGGTGGGCATCGGCCGCTACCGCGAGCCCCGGGGCTTCTACCTCACCGACATCTTCGCGGGCCGGGCCTCGGAGATGCCCGAGCGCCGCACTGTGCACATGGGCGTCGACGTCTTCGACGAGCCCGGCGCCGTGGTGCGCTCGCCCCTGGACGGCGTGGTGATCTCCGTCCACGACAACGCCGGCCGCCTGGACTACGGGCCCACCGTCATCGTGGAGCACCGGGCGCCCGACGGGCCCTTCTGGACGCTGTACGGCCACCTGGAACGGGCTTCGCTGGACGGCCTCGCGCCCGGCGCGGCGGTGGGGGCCGGCGACGCGCTGGCCCGGGTGGGACCGGCGCCCGAGAACGGCGACTGGCCGCCCCACCTCCACTTCCAGATCATGTCCGACCTCCTGGGTCACGTCCACGACTACCCCGGCGTGGCCGTGCCTCGGGAGGTGGAGGTGTGGGCCTCCTTCCTCCCCGACCCCGACCTGTTGCTGCGCCTACCCTGCGTGAGCACCTGGGAGCCGCCCGGGGACCTCCTCGCGCGGCGACGCGCGGCGCTGGGACCCAGCCTGAGCCTCTCCTACGCCCAGCCCATCCACGTGGTGCGGGGGCGGGGCGCATCCCTCTTCGACGTCCTCGGGCGGGAGTACCTGGACTGCGTGAACAACGTGGCCCACGTGGGGCACGAGCACCCCCGGGTGGTGGCGGCGGGGCGGCGACAGATGGGCGTGCTCAACACCAACACGCGCTACCTCCACGAGGCGGTGCTGGAGTACGCCGAGCGCCTGGCGGCCCTCTTTCCCGACCCCCTCTCGGTGTGCTTCTTCGTCAACTCGGGGAGCGAGGCCAACGAGCTGGCGCTGCGCATGGCCCGCACCGCCACGGGGGGGCGTGGCGTGGTGACGCTGGAGGGGGGCTACCACGGCAACACGCAGGGGCTGGTGGACGTGAGCCACTACAAGTTCGCCCGCGCCGGCGGCCAGGGGCCGCCCCCCTGGGTGCGCGCCGCGGCCATGCCCGACGACTACCGGGGCCCGTACCGCCGCGGCGACCCCCACCGCGCGGAGACGTACGCGGGGCACGTGGCCGACGCCTTCGCGTCCCTCGCGGAGGACGGCGGGGAGCCGGCGGCGTTCCTCGCCGAGAGCATCCTCTCGTGCGGCGGACAGGTGGAGCCTCCCGCCGGGTACTTCGCCGCGGCCTATGCGCACGCCCGGGAGGCCGGCGCGCTCTGCATCGCCGACGAGGTGCAGGTGGGCTTCGGGCGGGTGGGGAGCCACTGGTGGGGCTTCCAGCGCCACGGCGTCGTCCCCGACATCGTCACGCTTGGCAAGCCCATGGGGAACGGCCACCCCCTTGGGGCCGTCGTGACCACCCGGGAGATCGCCGAGGCATTCGCCAACGGGATGGAGTTCTTCAGCACCTTCGGCGGCAACCCGGTCTCGGCGGCCATCGGCCTGGCCGTGCTGGACGTGCTGGAGGAGGAGGGGCTCCGCACCCACGCCGCCGACGTCGGAGGGCACTTCCGCGCCGGCCTCGCCGGCCTCGCGGAGCGCCACGCCGTGGTGGGCGACGTCCGGGGCGCCGGGCTCTTCCTGGGCGTGGAGCTGGTGCGGAGCCGGGAGGACGACCCTATGCCCCACCGGGACGCGGCGCGCTACGTGGCGGGGCGCATGAAGGAGAGGGGGATCCTCCTCTCCACCGACGGCCCCGACGACGACGTCCTCAAGATCAAGCCGCCCCTTCCCTTCTCCCGCGCCGACGCCGACCGCGTGGTGGCGGCGCTGGACGAGGTGCTCGGGGAGGACGAGGCCAGGGCTTAGGAGGCTGGCCTGTCCCGACACGGCCGCTTGACCCCCTGCGGCCTCGCCATTAGTGTCACGATGATACTAGTCTCATACTGACACTACACCCGGAAGCCCCATGGACGCCCAGCGCCACCTCCCCCTCCACCCCGAGGCCTTCCGGATCCTGCTGGTCCTCCGCGGCGGCCCCCTCCACGGCTACGCCATCGTCAAGGAGCTGGAGCGGGACCCGGGGCGGCCCGGGCGGGTGCTCCCCGCCAACCTGTACCGCCGCATCCGCACGCTGGCGGAGGCGGGGCTCCTCGAGGAGGTGGAGGGGCCCGCGGGCTCCGCCGAGGAGGAGCGCCGGCACTACTACGGCGTCACCCCCCTGGGCGAGGCCGTGGCCCGCGCCGAGGCGGTGCGCCTCCGGGGGCTCCTGGCCGGCGCCGGGGACCTCCTCGTCTGAGGCGTCGGAGCGTGGCCGCCCCCCCCGACTGGTACCGCGCCGTCCTCCTCCTCTTCCCGCGGGGCTTCCGGCGGGCGTACGGGAAGGAGATGGCGCGGCTCTTCGCCGAACGCTGGGTGGAGACGGGGGGCGCGTGGGGGCGGCTCCGGCTGGGAGCCGAGGGGCTGGTGGACGGAGTGACGGGCGCCGTGGCCGAATGGGCGCGGCTGGCCGGAGACGGCCTGGGAACCCTGGGAACGGGAGGGATGGGCATGGACGGGTGGATGCAGGATCTCAGGTTCGCGCTCCGGAGCCTGGCCCGGCGCCCCGGCTTCGCCGGGGCGGCGGTGCTCACGCTGGCGCTGGGCATCGGGGCCAACGTGGCCATCTTCAGCGTGGTCAACGGCGTGCTGTTGCGCCCCCTCCCCTACCCCGATCCCGACCGCATCATGGTGGTGTGGGAGACGGACACCCGCACCGGCGAGCGGGGGCGTGGTGTGGACCACCCCGACATCCGCGCCTGGCAGGAGGGAGTGGCGGGGCTGACCGTGGCGGGCTTCACCGGGACCCGCCCCACGCTCACGGGCCTGGGGGACCCCGAGGTCCTCTACATGAGCCGCGTCACCGACGGGCTCCTCGGGGTCTTCGGCCTCGAGCCGGCGCTGGGGCGGGACCTCCTCGCCGCCGACGACGTGAGCGGGGGCCCCCGGGTGATGGTGGTGTCCCACGCCTTCTGGACCTCCCGCCTGGGCGGCGACCCCGACGTGCTCGGGCGCACCCTCACGCTGAGCGGCGAGCCGTGGGAGATCGTGGGCGTGGCCCCCGAGGGCTTCGACTTCCCCAACGGCGCGCTGGGGTGGCTTCCCGTGCGGCACCAGAGCGAAGGGTGCGGCCACGGCTGCCGCTTCATGGGCGCCGTGGGCCGCCTGGACGACGGCGTGGCGCTGGAGCAGGTGCGGGAGCGCATGGACGCCGCCGCGGCCCGCTTCGCCGAGGAGTTCCCCAACGCCCACAGGGACTCGGGGTACGCCTTCGAGTCCCTCCTGGACACCCAGGTGACCAACGTGCGCACGGCCCTATGGGTGCTCATGGGCGCGGTGGCCATGGTGCTCCTCATCGCGTGCGCCAACGTGGCCAACCTCCTCCTCGTGCGCGCGTCCGACCGTCTCGGGGAGGTGGCGCTCCGCCAGACGCTGGGCGCCCCCCGCGTGCGCCTGGTCCGCCAGCTCCTCACCGAGAGCCTGGTGCTGTCCCTGCTGGGAGGCCTGGCGGGCTTCGTGCTGGCCAACCGGGCACTGGCCGCGCTGGTCCGCCTGGCACCCCCCAGCCTCCCCCGCCTGGACGAGGTGCGTCTCGACGCGCCGGTGCTGGGCTTCGCGCTCCTCGTGGTGCTGGCGGTCACGGTGGTCTTCGGACTGGCCCCTGCCCTCCAGCTCGCCCGCCAGCCCCTCACCGGGCTCATGGGCGGGGCGCGTCGCACCCGGGGCGGGCGGCGGGGGGCGCTGTCCCGCTCCCTCCTCCTCTCGGGAGAGGTGGCCCTCTCCCTCATGCTGCTGCTGGGGGCCGGGCTCCTCTTCGGCACCCTCCGCCAGATCCGGGGCGCCGACCTGGGCTTCGACGCCGAGCGTGTGGAGCGCTTCCGCCTCTCCCTGCCCGACAGCCGCTACGACGTCCACGCGGTCGTGGCCTTCTTCGAGGAGCTGGAGCGGGGGCTCGTGGCGCTCCCCGAGGTGGACGCGGCGGGGAGCGCCTTCGGCGCCCCCCTGGGAAGCGGCAACATCAGCACGGGGGTGGAGCTCCTGGAGCGCGACCCCGTGGACCCGGCCGACCAGCCCGAGGTCGCCATCCGCCCGGCCACGCCCGGATACCGGGAGGCCATGGGGATCCCCCTGGTGCGCGGGCGCTGGTTCGAGGCGACCGACCGCCGGGAGAACGAGGCGGTGGCTGTGATCAACCGCGCCGCCGCCGACGCCTTCTACCCCGGCGAGGACCCGGTGGGGCGCCGGATCCAGCTCCACGCCAGCTTCGGCTTCGACGACGAGCCGGCGCGCACCATCGTCGGCGTCGTGGGCGACACCCGCTCGTCCGAGGTCACCGAGCCCGACGTGCCCACGGCCTACGTCCCCGATGCCCAGTTCGCCACCGGGAACCTGTACGTCACGCTGCGCCTGGCCCGCGGGACCCGCACGGCGCTCCCGGCGGCCCGCGCCCTCCTGACGTCCCTGGACCCGGACCTGGCCGTCACCGACGTGCGCCGTCTGGACGACGTGGTGGCGGAGGAGCTGCTGCCCACGCGCTTCTACCTCACGCTGCTGGGCGCGTTCTCCGTGCTTGCGCTGGTGCTGGCCGCCGTGGGCCTCTACGGCGTGGTGTCCTACGCCGTGAGCCGGCGCACCCGGGAGATCGGAATCCGCGTGGCCCTGGGCGCCCGGGGCGACGACGTGGTGGGCATGGTGGTGCGGGAGGGCATGGCGCCCGCGCTCCTCGGCGTCGCCGTGGGCCTGGCGGGCGCGCTGGCGGGAGGGCGCGCCCTGGACGCCCTCCTCTACGGCGTGGAGCCCAACGACCCGGCCACCGTGGCTTCGGTGACGGCCCTCCTTCTCGCGGTGACGCTCGCCGCCACGCTCCTCCCCGCGCGGCGGGCGGTTCGCATCCCCCCCTCCACGGCCCTACGGGAGGAGTAGCGGCGGACGAACGAGCTTGCAGGCCGGGGAGGGGCCGCCCGACATTCGGGGTGACCCTCCCCGTCACCTGCCTGGACCGTGGAACCCGTCCCCAACGACGCGTCCGTATTGCTCTACTCGGTGGACGAGGCCGACCGCCTCGTCTCCGTGGGAGGGGCCTTCGCCGCCTTCGCCGATGCCAACGGTGCCCCGGACCTTGCGGTACGGTGCCTCGGGCGCAGCCTGTACGCCTTCCTCAGCGACCCCGAGGTCGTGGCCTTCAACCAGGACCTCATGCGGCGGATCCGCGCATCCGGTGCGGTGAGGGACCTGCCTTTCCGCTGTGACGCCCCCGGGGTCCGCCGGCACATGCTCCTCTCGGCGACGGCGCGCGCCGATGGGGGCGTGGACTTCGAGACGCGGCTCGTCCGCGCAGAGGTGAGGCCTCCTCCCGCCCGAACGGTGCCTGAGGCGTCCGGTCCCCGTCGCCTCGTCCGCCGCTGCGCCTGGTGCAACCGCATCGACGCCGGCGGCTGGGTGGAGCTGGAGGAGGCGGCGGTCCGCCTTCGGCTCCTCGAGGACGTGGAGGGCCTTCGCTTCACCCACGGCATCTGCCCGGACTGCCTGGCGAACCTGCTCCCGCAAGGCGACCTGGACCGCGCCCAGGCCCGCTGAAGACGAAGAGGGGGGCCGGCGCCCCCCCGGCGCCCGCCCCCCACCGCGCCGACCGAGCGCGCCCGCGACACCCCCCCCCCGGCGTACGTGGTTGTGCGCCGCAGCCCCGCCAGCCGGGCCTTGTGCTCCTCCAGCTCGGTCTTGAGCACGCCCAGGCGCTGGACCATCTCGCCGCTGGGCTTCTGCTCCACCCCCACCATGTTCGAGTACAGGTACTGGAACTGGTCGGCGAGCATGGGCTGGGGGTAGCTGCTCACTTCACGGTCGGTGACCAGCGCCGAGTGGATCTCCTCGAGCTGCCCGCGGAGGTCGCCGCCCTCCGCGGCGGTCTCGATGGCGCCCTCCACCTTGGTGATGGTGGCCCGGGCGTCGTTCATGGCCTCCAGGATGTCCAGCGCCAGGTCGAACTGGGCCTTGAGGTCGGCCACGGTGACGCCGTCGGCGGCCACGCGCGGATCCAGCCTCACCTCCAGCGGCTGGGTCGTGCTCTTCCCGTCCACCGTGAGCCGGGCCTGGAACGAGCCCGGAACCACCTTGGGCGCCGAGCGCCCGGCGCCGTCCACCGTCACGGTGAGGTCCCACACGAAGCGGTGCATGCCCCTGCGGGTCTCGAGAGTGGGGGCGCCCATGGTGCGCTGGAAGGGCGCCCGCATCTCCTGGCCCGCCTGGGTGGTCTGGCCGCGCCCGCCCGAGCGGAAGCTCCGCACCACGTTGCCCGAGGCGTCCAGGATCTCGAGCGTCGCCGACTGGGCGTCCCTGCCCAGCCAGTAGTCGAGCATGGCGCCCGCCGGGCTCCACTCGGGCTGGTCGGGGCCCGGCGCCGCGCGGCCGAAGTAGCTGGCCGCCGGGCCGCGGTACGCCTCCTTCGGCTTGAACAGGTGGGCGTCCGCCGAGGCCACCTGGGAATTCCACTGACGGACGGCGCCCAGGTCGTCCATGACCCAGAAGGCCCGCCCCATGGTGGAGAGCACCAGGTCACCCCGCACCACCTTGAGGTCGGTGATGGGCGTCACGGGCAGGTTCATCTGGAAGGGCTGCCAGCTCCGTCCGTCGTCGAAGGAGACGAACATCCCGTACTCGGTACCGGCGTAGAGGAGCCCCTCCCGCTCCGGGTCCTCACGCACCACCCGGGTGGGGAAGTCGGCGGGGATGCCGTTGGTGCCGTCGGTGAGGAGCGTCCACGTCTCCCCGAAGTCCTCCGTCCTGTAGATGAAGGGCCGGAAGTCGCCCAGGAGCGTCCGGTAGCCGGCGAAGTACGCCTTGCCCGCCCTGTGGGGCGACGGGTCGATGGCCTGGATGCGCCCCTCGGGCGGCATGTCGGGCGGCGTGACGTTCTTCCACGTCCTGCCGTCGTCGCGGGTGACGTGCACCGGGCCGTCGTTGGCGCCGGCCCAGATGACTCCCCGCTGCGCCGGCGACTCCTCGATGACGTACACCACCGAGTAGTGCTCCTCGCCGGTGATGTCCCGGGTGATGGGCTCGCCCGACGCCACCTGCCGCTCGGGACGGAAGGCGGTGAGGTCGGGGCTGATGGTCTCCCACGTCACGCCCTCGTCCCGGGTTCGGTGCACGAACTGGGAGCCGTGGTACACCGTGTTGGGGTCGTGGGGCGAGATCTCGATGGGGGCCACCCGCTGGAAGCGGAAGGGGAGGTCCCTCGGGTTGGCGCCGTACAGGTTGCCGTACCCCACGTAGTACTGCTTCTCCTGCCCCGTGGTGTGGGAGTACCGCCCGAAGCGCCCCTTGCAGTTGGCGTAGACGATGTCCGGGTTGCCGGGCTTGGGCACCGCGGGGCCCGTCTCGCACCCGCCGATGTCGCGCCAGAGCGCCGTATGCCCGCCCGGCGACGCGTCCTCCGGCGGGTTGGACGGCACCATGATCGTGGTGTTGTCCTGCTGGCCGGCGTAGAGCCAGTAGGGGAAGCGCGTGTCCACGTCCACCTGGTACAGCTCGGCGGTGGGCTGGTTGTGCTGCGTGGACCAGGTGCGGCCGCCGTCCAGCGTCACGTTGGCGCCGCCGTCGTTGGACTGGACGAAGATGTCCGGATTGTCGGGGTTGATCCACATGTCGTGGTTGTCCCCGTGGGGCGTGTCGCCCCGCTGCCAGGTCATCCCGCCGTCGGTGGACTTGTAGAAGCCCTCGTTGTTCACGTAGACCACGTCGGCGTTCTTCGGGTCCGCGTCCACGTTGGTGTAGTAGAACGGCCGGTTCATGATCCCGGCCTGGTTGCTCACCAGCCGCCACGTCTCGCCCCGGTCGTCGGATCGGTAGAGCCCCTCGTTCGGGTCGGTGGTCTCCACCAGCGCGTACACGCGGTCCGGGTCGGCCGGGGTCACCGCCAGGTCGATCTTCCCGATGAGCCCGGTGGGGAGCCCCTGCGTGACGATGCGCCACGTCTCGCCGCCGTCGGTGCTCTTCCAGATGCCGTTCTCGCGGCCCGACGCCTCCATGCCCGAGATGATGGTCCAGGGCTTGCGCTCGCCCCGCCAGAGCGCGGCGTAGATCTCGTCGGGGTCGGCCGGGTTGAACTCGAGGTCGATGGCGCCCACCGAGTCGGAGGTGAAGAGGACGTTCCTCCACGTGCGGCCGCCGTCGGTGGTCTTGTAGACGCCCCGGTCGCGGCTCCGGGCCCACGGGTTGCCCAGCGCCGCGGCCAGCGCCACGTCGGGGTTGGCCGGGTGGATCTCCAGCGCGCCGATCTGCCCCGTGCTCCCCAGCCCGATGTGACGCCAGGTCCGCCCCGCGTCGTCGGAGCGGTAGGCCCCCTTGCCCAGGATCACATTGGAGCGGATTCCGTCGGAGCCCGTCCCCACGTACACGATGCTCGAGTTGGAGGGCGCCACCCGGATGGATCCGATGGAGCCCGTGTTGAAGAACCCGTCGGAGATGGGCGCCCAGGTGGTGCCGTAGTCGTCCGTCTTCCACACGCCGCCGCCGGTGGCGCCCATGTAGAAGGTGAACGGGTGGTCCCGGTGGCCCGCCACCGCGGTGACGCGGCCGCCCCGGGAGGGGCCCACGTTCCGGTAGTGGAGGCCCTGGAAGACGTCCTCGGGGGCCGTGCCGTTGCCCTGGGCCGAGAGGGGGGCCGGGGCGGGAAGGGTGAGGGCCGTCGCCGCCAGGGCGAGGGCCGCGGAGACGAAGGGTGCCCGGCGGAGCGGGCGGCGGGACGGGATGCTCATGGATCGTTCTCGCGTCGCGGGGTTCCTGCGGAGACGGTCAGAATGGGACCCGGCGGAGTGGGGGTCAACCGGAGGCGACCCAGGCCGGTGGCGTGCCCCCCCGGGCCCGTCTACGTTTCCTCCATGGAGAGCCTCCGCGGCCGCTTGCTCATCTCCAGCGGCGGCCTCTTCGATCCCAACTTCCGCCACACGGTGGTCCTGGTGGGGGAGCACAACGCCGAGGGCGCCCTCGGCGTGGTCCTCAACCGGGCGCTGGACGTCACCGTGCACCAGGCCGTGCCCGCCCTCGGCGACCTGGTGGGGCCGGAGGAGCGTCTGTTCCAGGGCGGGCCCGTCCAGCCCGCCAGCCCCGTCCTCCTGGCCGAGCTCTCCCACCCCGAGCTGGCGGACCTCCTGGTCTTCGAGTCGGTGGGCTTCCTCATCGGCGACGTCTCCGCGGACGTCCGCCCCGGGATCGTGCGGGCCAGGGTGTACGCCGGCTACTCGGGGTGGGGGCCGGGCCAGCTCGAGGCCGAGATGGAGGTGGGCTCGTGGATCCTCGACCCCGCCCGGGTGGAGGACGTCTTCACCGACGCCCCGGACCTCCTCTGGAGCCGCGTCCTGGAGCGGAAGGGCCCCGAGTACCACATGCTCTCGCGGGTGCCGTACGACCCCAGCATGAACTGAGCCCCGCGCGAAGCGGCTTGCTCGCCTTCCGGCGCCCCTCTACCCTGTCCCGATGGCCACTGCCCTCCAGCGCTTCGCCAACATCCGCCGGGACGAGGTCCCGGCCGTCCTCGCCTCCGTCGCCTACTTCCTCTGCGTCCTCGCGGCGCTCCAGGTGATCCGGCCGGCCCGGGAGGCGCTGGGCATGCGGAGCGGGCTCGACGCCGTGCGCTGGCTCTTCGTCGGCACCGCGGTGGTGACGCTGGCGGCCACCCCGGTGTTCGGGGCGCTGGTCTCCCGGTACAAGCGCTTCGGGTTCATCGCCGCCACCTACGGCTTCTTCATGGTGAGCCTGCTCCTGTTCTGGGCGCTCATCACCTTCGCACCGGCGCGCACGGGAGAGGTCTCGGGGCGCGTGTTCTACGTCTGGTTCAGCGTGTTCAACCTGTTCACCACCATGGTCTTCTGGGCCCTGATGGTGGACAGGTTCAGCCTGGAGCAGTCCAAGCGCCTCTTCGGGCTCATCGCCGTGGGGGGCACGCTGGGCGCCATGCTGGGCCCCTGGCTCGCGTGGCGCTACGCCGAGACGGTGGGCGCCGCCAACCTCATCCTCGTGGCCGTCGGCTTCCTCCTCCTCGCGCTGGTGGCGGCCCGGGTGGTGGTGGGGCTCCGTCCCGAGAGCCGGGCGGAGCAGACCCCTGCGGAGGCCGCGGCTCGGTCCCAGGACGCGGTCATCGGCGGGTCTGCGTGGGACGGCCTGCGCGACGTGGTGCGCTCCCCCTACCTGGTGGGGATCTGCGCCTTCGTCCTCACCATGACCGTCATGGCCACGTTCATCTACTTCACGCGCCTGGCCATGGTGGCCGCCATGACCGAGGCGGTGGACGAGCGGACGGGCCTCTTCGCGCAGATCGACTTCTGGACCCAGTTCACCACGTTCCTCCTCCAGCTCCTCGTCACGGGCCACGTCATGAAGCGACTGGGGGTGGGGGTGGCGCTGGCGCTCCTCCCCGTCACCGTGTCGCTGGGCTTCATCGGGCTGGCCATCTCGGGGAGCTTCACCGCGCTGGTGCTCCTGGAGGCGGCGTACCGGGCCACGCAGCGCGGCCTCACCCGGCCGGCGCGGGAGACGCTCTTCACCGTCGTGCGCCGCGAGGACAAGTACAAGGCCAAGTCGGTCATCGACACCTTCGTGTACCGTACCGGCGACGTGGTGGGCGCCTGGACGGAGGGCGCGCTGGGCGCGTTGGGGGGCGGCGTCGCCGCCCTCACCGCGCTGGTGGTGCCCACCTCCGTGGCCTGGGCCGTTCTCGGCGTATGGCTCGCCCGGAGGCAGACGAAGGTGGCCGCGGCTCAGGCCGTGGGCAGCGCCTCCACGTAGTCCACCATCCTCTGAAGCTGCTCGGGGGTGGGGAGCCTCCCCATCCCGCCGCCCAGGTTGTCCAGCATGTGACGGGCCTGGCTGGTGGCGGGGGTGGCCGCCGTCACGGCCGGGTGGGCCACCACGAACTTGAGGAAGAACTGGCCCCACGACCGGGCGTCGAACTCGGCGGCCCATTCGGGGACGGGGCGGTCACCCACGCGGGACCAGAGGCGCGTGCGGCCGAAAGGCGCGTAGACCAGCACGCCGATCCCTCTCTCCTGCGCCAGGGGGAGGACCGCGTCGGCGGCGGCCCGGTTGTCCACCGCGTAGTCGATGCCGATGAAGTCGATGGGGTAGTCGCGCATCACGCCCATGAGGTCGCCGTAGCGGCTCTCGTCGGTGGTGGTGATGCCGATGTAGCGCACCCGCCCCGCCGCCTTGTACTCCTGGAGGAGCCCGAGCTGGGTGGGCGGATCGCCCATGTTGTGCACCTGGATGAGGTCGATGACCTCCTTGCCCGCCCGCTGGAAGGAGCGCTCGAGCTGGGCCCGCGCCGCCGCCGGATCGGCGCCCCCGCCTTGCCGCCCCGCCACGTTGAGCTTGGTGGCCCAGAAGAGCCGGTCGGTGAGGCCCAGCTCCTGGGCGATGGTCCCGGCCACCTCCTCCGAGGCCCCATAGCCCGGCGCGGTGTCGAAGACGGAGCCGCCGTTCTCCACGAGCGCGCCCAGCACCTCGCGCAGAGCGCTGTAGTCCTCGCTCCGGGCCACGGACGAGAAGGTGGCCGAGCTGCCCAGCCCCACCACCGGGATCCGCTCCGACGTGCCGGGAATGAGGCGCGTCATCACTTCCTGGCGGGCCAGCGCCAGGAGGTGCCGGGGATCGAGGGTGAGGACCGCGCCTGCCGCGGCGCCGGCCTTGAGCCAGTCACGACGAGAGATCATGGCGAACGACTCCGATTCTGGGGATCCGTCTCTCCGGAGAAGACCCGCGGGAGGCGGGAAGCGTTGGCGGGTGGCGCCTCGAGGCCCGGCGCCCCCCTGCGGCGCCCGGAGGGTCTCCACGTACACGCGCCCGAACGTCCGCACGTCCAGGCGCAGCCCCAGCGTCCGCCCCAGACACTCCCCCGTCGCGTCCAGGGTGGGGTCGGCCGCCTGCTCTCGTCGCGGACGACGGGGAGCGCCGGGGCCGACGCCGCCGGCGGACCGGGGCGCCCGGGGGTCCCTTCCCCGCTCACGCTCCCCCCTCGGACCCGGAAAGCGCCTTGCCGATGGCCTCCATGGTGCTCCAGCTCCGCGTGGTGGCGCTCACGCCGAGGACGCGCTCCAGCCTGCCCAGCTCGGCGATGGCCTTCATCTCACGGCGGTACTCGCCCACCACGAAGGGTCCTTGGCGGGCCAGGACCCTCAGGAGCCACCGGGAGGGCGAGGGCAGCTCCAGGGGGAGGGCGGGCCCCGGGCGGGGAGCCTGCGACAACAGGCTGACGAACCGGACGATCTCGCGCCGGTCCGGGCGGCCCTCGAAGAAGTCCCGGGAGAGCAGTCCCATGACGTCCTTCCCGCCGCAGATCATGATCTCGGTCTCGAAGGGAAGCCGACCGGCGATCTCCGCCCGCAGGGCCGCGCGCCGCACCGACCGCCGGACCACGAAGGTGCCCGCCGCGCCGATGTTCACCATGTCGAGGTGCCGGAGCTCCCGGGCGAGGTCGGTGGGGCGGAACGTCCTGTGTCCGCCCACGTTGACGCCCCTCAGGAGAACGACGGAAGCCATGCCTCGGACCCCTCCCCCACGCTGCCGGCCGCGATTCCAGGACTCCGAAGATACGGCCCGGCCCTCGCTCCCGCCCGCCGCCCCCGGCGCAGGGCTTCCGGCGGCCTCGCCAGACCCTGCCCCGTGGCCCGGGATTGGGTTAGTCTGTTCTCCATGATATTCCGGGCCCATCTCGACGGCTCCTGGTCCGACCTGGCGTTCGGTGCCACCGCGTGCTTCGTGCCTCGCCGGCGCCAGGCCCTGGAGGCGCGCGTCCGCGGGGCCTTCGCCCACCCCGAGCGGACGTTGGTCTGCCTGGCGGTGCGCTCCGGTTTCGACCTCCTGCTGGAGGCGGCTCGTCTCCCCCGGGGCTCCGAGGTCCTCCTCTCGGCGGTGACGGTCCCCGACATGGCCAGGATCGTCCGGGCCCACGGGCTCGTCCCCGTCCCCGTGGATCTGGACCCCGACGGGCTGGCGCCGGACCCGCGGGCCCTTCACGCCGCGTGCTCTCCCCGGTCGAAGATGCTCGTCGTGGCCCACCTCTTCGGCGGCGTGGTGGAGCTGGGCCCGTCCCGGGCCTTCGCCAAGGCCCACGGGCTCCTTTTCGTCGAGGACTGCGCCCAGTCGTACGTCCCGGGGACGTACGAGGGGGACCCGGACAGCGACGTGTGCATGCTCAGCTTCGGCCCCATCAAGACGAGCACCGCCCTGGGTGGCGCCGTGCTCCTGGTGGCCGACGACGACCTCCGGCGGCGCATGCAGGCCGTCCAGGACGGGCGCCCCGTCCAGTCCCGCCTCCGCTACCTCCGGAGGCTGGCCAAGTACGGGGGGTTGCAGCTCCTCACCCGGGCGCCGGCCTTCGCCCTCTTCCGGGCGGCCTGCGGCGCCCTGGGCCGGGACTTCGATCAGGTCCTCCGCGATCTGGCCCGGGGCTTCCGGGGAGACGACCTCCTGGCGCGACTCCGCCTCCGGCCGCCGACGGCCACGCTGGCCCTCCTGGCCCGCCGCCTGGAGCGCCCCAACCGCCGACTGGCGCGGCGGGTGGAGGTGGGCCGGGGGCTGGCCGAGCGCCTGGGCGGCGCCGTCCCCCGGCCGGGGCGTGGCATGGCCACCCACACCCATTGGGTCTTCCCGGTCCTCCCCGAGGACCCGGAGGGCCTCCTGGCCCACCTGCGGCGCTCGGGCTTCGACGCCACCAGCGGCACCACCAGCCTCACGGCGGTGGCACCGGCGGCGGAGCGGCCGGAGGTGGTGGCCCGGCGGGCCGAGGAGCTCATGCGCCGGATCCTCTTCGTGCCGGCCTACCCGGAGATGGGGGAGGACGAGCTGCGGCGGCTGGGCAGCGCTCTCGTCACCTGGGGGGCGACCCGGCCCGCCGAGCCCTCCGCTTCGCGGGTCGGGGTCGTGTCGGCGTGAGGGAGGCCGCCGCGCCTCCTCCCCCCTGGGGAGGGGGATGGAGGGACGAGGCGTGGGCGGTGGCGGAAGGGCCCCTGGACGTCCTCGTCGTCGGGGGGGGCATCACGGGCGCGGGCCTGCTCCTCGCCGCGGCCCGCCGGGGGCTCCGCGCCCTGCTGGTGGAGGGCGGGGACTTCGCCTCCGGGACGTCCAGCCGGTCGGGCAAGCTGGTCCACGGGGGGATGCGCTACCTCGCCCATCTCCGCGTCGGGCTCACGCGTACCCTCCTCCGGGAGCGCGACCGGCTCCTGAGGGACCACCCGGGGCTGGTGGACCCCATGGAGTTCGTCCTCCCCACGTACCGCCACCGGCCCAAGGACCGGCTTTCCTTCGCCGTGGCCGTCCGGGCGTACGACCTCCTGCGCGGCCGGGGACGCTCGTGGACCCGCTACCGGCCCGAGGAGATCCTCCGGCGCTACCCCGGCCTGACGGCCACCGGACTCGACGGTGGCTTCGGCTACGCGGACGCCGTCACCGACGACGCCCGCATGGTGCTCCGCACCCTCCGGGAGGCCCGGCGCTCCGGGGGCCACGCCCTGAACTACGTCCGCGCCGGGGAGCTGGTGCGGGAAGGGGGGCGCGTCGACGGGGCGGAGCTGCTGGACGGCGTGTCGGGGCGGAGCGTCGTGGTCCGCGCCCGCCGGGTGCTCAACGCCACGGGGGCCCAGGCCGACGGCCTGAGGGGCCAGGTGGGTGCGCCCCCCCGCCTCCGCCCCGTCCGGGGCACGCACCTGGTCTTCCCCCGGGAGGTCCTCCCGTTCGCCACGGCCGTCTCGGTGCGGCACCCGGCGGACGACCGCTACATCTACCTCGTCCCCTGGGAGGGGGCCACGCTGGTGGGCACCACCGACCTGGACGACCCCCGGCGCGACGGCGGAGAGCCCCGCCCCACTCCCGGGGAGGTGGCGTACCTGCTGGAGGCGCTGGCGGCGTGGTTCCCGGGGACTCCGGCGGATCGCCATCACCTGGTGGCGGCCTTCGCCGGCGTGCGTCCCATCGTGGACTCGGGCTCCGGGGACCCGTACTCGGCGGGGCGGGAGTCGGTGCTCTGGGACGAGCAAGGCCTGGTGACGGTCATCAGCGGCAAGCTCACCGGATTCCAGGCCATCGTGGAGAAGGCCCTCCACAAGCTCCCGTCCGACGGCGGCGGGCGCCGGGAGCCGGAAGACCGCGGCGCCGCCCCGGCCGACGGGCTGGCCGAGCTGGACCCGGGCGTGCGCACGCGTCTCCTGGGACGCTACGGCCCCGACGCGTCCTCCCTGGTGGCCGCCGCCGGCCCCGGCGAGATGGAGCCCGTGGGCGACACCGGCTTCCTCTGGGCCGAGGTCCGCTGGGGAGCCCGTGGCGAGGGCGTGCGCCACCTGGACGACCTCCTCCTCCGGAGGGCCAGGGTGGGCGTCCTCCTCCCCGGGGGCGGGGCCGCCCACCTCCCGAGGGTGCGGGAGATCTGCCGCCAGGAGCTGGGGTGGGACGACGCGCGCTGGAGGGCCGAGGAGGCGCGCTACCGGAGCCTCTGGAGCCAGGCGTACGCCGTGCCCTGAGCGCACCGCGCCGCGACCCGCGCGTGGGTTGCGGCCCTCCGGCGGAAGGGCCGATCATTCTGACCCTCTCCCTGCACCAACCCTGGAGCCGGCCTTGCCCGAGCAGGTGGACAAGCCGTACCGGACCTACGAGATGCCCCTGGCGGACCCCGCGGCGTGACCCCGCTCGTCACCGTCTTCGACCTGGACGGCACCCTCACCCGCTCGGACACCAGCGTGGCCTTCCTCCGCTTCGTGGCCGGCTCCCTCGCCGTGGCGCGGGGCCTGGCCGCCGCCGGGGCGGCGGCGGCCCCCGACCTGGTGCGGGCGTGGCGCCGCGAGACGCGGGAGCCCCGGGTGGGCGGGACGACGGGACGATGGGAGGCTCTCCTCCACGAGCGCATCATCCGGAGGACCCTCCGGGGAAGGCCGCGGGAGGAGCTGCGGGAGCGTGGCGCGGCCTTCGCCGCGGCGCTGGTGGCGGACAGCCTGCGCGACGACGTCCTGCGCAGGCTCGAGGATCATCGAGCCCGGGGTGACCGGGTGATCGTGGCCAGCGCGTCGCTGGATCTCTACGTGGAGCCCGCGGCCCGCCTCCTGGGGTGCGACGCCGGGGTGGGGAGCCACCTGGAGTTCCACGGCGGCGTGGCCACGGGGCACCTGGCGGGGCTCCCTTGCTGGGGGGAGGAGAAGCTCCGGCGGGTCCGGGCGATCCTTGAGCCGGGGACCGAGATCGCCCACGCCTACGGGAACTCGGCGGGAGACGAGGCGCTCTTTCGTGTGGCGCGGGAGGGGCGGCGCGTCTAGCGGGGGGCGGCGCCCAGGTCCAGCTCGCGGGCCAGGCCGTGGCGCCGGTGTGCCAGCGACGGCCCATGGACGGGGGCGGCGGGCCGACCCGGCCCCGGGGGACGAGGGCGGCGGCCACCGTGGCCAGGACCACCGCCCCCACCACCAGGTCTCCCGGCACCAGGAGGCCGGGCACGTAGTCCCGCACCTGCCACGCCTGTCCCAGGTCGCGGACCGCCCGCAGGGGGAGGAAGACGCCGAAGAACCGGCGGTAGGTGGCGTTGGCCAGGGCCAGCGCGCCCAGCCCGGCCACCACCACCGCCATGCCCTGGCGCCGGCGGCGGGGAGGCACCAGCGCCACCAGCCCGGCGGGGAGGGCCGCCGCCGAGAGGGCGAGCCCCTGGGAGGGCTGGCCCAACCCCTCCCCCAGCCGGATCCACCAGGTGAGCGCCGACGCCGCGATCCACGTCCAGAGGACGGGGGCGTTCACCCTGAGCAGCGTGGCGAACGACGGGCGTCCCGGCGTCACGACGCGCCCCCGCAGGCGGTGGGCGACGAAGGCCGGCGGTCCCGGAGGCGCGCCAGCACCGCCGTCCCCGCCATGGCCCCGACGAACAGCATCCCGGCGGCCAGCGCCGCCAGCCCCTGCCACCACCGAGGGGGCGGCGGGCTCCGCAGCGTGGCCCCCGGCACCGCCGCCGCGGTGACCACCAGGCGGAACCGCCCCACGGGTTCGTCCCCGAGCACCGCGATCCCCTCGTCGGGGGCGCGGGCCAGGAGGTCCAGCACCTCCCCGTCGCCGGCGCGGACCAGGTAGGCCACCGGCCCTGCCCCCAGGGCTTCCTCCAGGAGGGCGGGGCGGCGCTCGATGATCCGCATCGGGAGCCAGGGTGGGTCGTCCCCGGCCAGGAGGGCCAGTCGGTACGCGTCCCAGTAGTCCGCCCACACCGCCTCCGCCCCCGTCCCGGCCACCGCCCGGGCCACCGCCTCGGCCTCGGCCCGTGCCGGGGCGCCGTCCCCGCCCCGGGGC
The DNA here is from genome assembly GCA_045863275.1 of Gemmatimonadota bacterium. Classification (GTDB taxonomy): domain Bacteria; phylum Gemmatimonadota; class Gemmatimonadetes; order Longimicrobiales; family Gaopeijiaceae; genus SZUA-318. The sequence continues at coordinate 28,109 of BTVB01000013.1, read as the reverse complement.
CAGGTGCCGTCGGTAACCTGGGTGTGGAGGGCCGGCAGGACCGCCGCCAGCGCCAGGGGCCTGAGACCCGCTCGCCACGAGCCGACGGCCAACGCCGCCAGGACGGAGACGGCGGGCCAGAGGGGCACCAGGTACCGGACGGGCCACCGGTCCCCCCCTCCCCCCACCACGGCGAAGAGGCCCAGGGCGGCGGCGCACGCCACCAGGAGGGCCTGCGCCGCGACGTCGCCCTCCCCGCCGCCGAAGACGCCGGCCCGCCGCCGCCAGAGCGTCACGGCCATGGCCCCCAGCGCCACCCCTCCGGGGACGGCGAACAGGACCCACGCCCACCCCTCCGGGACGAGGGGCGCCGGCGCCTCGAAGAGGGGTCCCGGCCCCCCACCCGGCAGCACGCCGAAGAGCTGGGGGAGGGTGCGTCCGAAGAGGAGGGGCACGTTCCCCAGCCAGCTCCCCGGGTCGTTGGGACCCGACAGGTGGGCCGCCGGCGTGAGGACCGCCGCCACCGTGTCCGCCGCCACCACCGGGAGGGCGCCCGCCGCCAGGCGGCCCAGCCCTCCCGCAGCCACCGCCACCCACATCACCCCCAGCGCCCAGGGGAGCATGAGGTGGTCGGCGAAGTACGCCACCCCCACCAGGACGCCCACGCCCACCCACCCCCGCGGCGAGGGTCTCCGCAACCCCCAGGCGAACGCGGTGAGCGCCAGCAGCGTAGCCGCTAGCCGGGCGCCGTAGAGCGCCACGTGGTGGTGGGCCACCACCGCCGGCGGGAGGGCCCAGAAGAGGAGCGCCACCCACCGCGGAGCGCCCAGCCTCGCCGCCAAGCCCACGGAGACGAGGGCCAGGAGGGCGGTGAGGGCCACCCCCACCACGCCCGCCGCCACGGGCGTCGCCCATCCCGTCCACGCCAGCGGCGCGAGGACGAGGGGCTCCAGCGCCGCCATGTAGTTCTGCTGCCAGAAGTAGAGGGTCGGGCGCCCGGCGGCGAAGTCCCGGGCCATGAGGAGGACCAGCGCCCGGTCCGTGTCCAGCGCGTCGGCGCCCAGGGCGTACCACAGGTGCAGCGCCACCCCCACCGCGGCCAGCGCCGCCAGCGCCCAGGCCTCCCGCCCGCCGGGGCCCACGGCGGCGGCGGCGCCCCCCGGCGCGTCACCCCTCACCGTCCACCTCCGTGGAGCGCGCCGGGCGCCGTCGCGCCCCCACCGCCTCGAGGGTGAGGATGGTCCACCCCGTCCCCGCCAGCGGCAGCAGGTAAAGGGCGTGCTGCACCACCGCCAGCGCCGCCGCCGTCTCGGCGTCCAGGCCGGCGGCCCGGTACACGAGGAAGGCGGCCCCTTCGTAGAGGCCCAGGTTCGCGGGCGTCACCGAGACCAGCGTGGTGAGGTTCACCGCCACCAGCGCGGCCACCACCACCCACGGCGGGAGGGCGAGGCCGAGCGCCGCGGCGGCGGCGGCGATGGCCGCCCCCTCCGCCACCTTCTGGAGGAGCGCCAGCCCCACCCCCGCCAGGAAGCGCCGGGGGCGTCTCAGCGCCTCCAGGTGGTGAACCCCCTGGACCACGAAGCGCAGCACCCGGGCCCCCCACCCCCGGACCCGGGCCTCCAGGCGCTCCAGGTGGTGGCCCCGGTGGGCCAGGAGGAGGGCCGCGGCGGCCAGGACCGGCACGCCCACGATCACCGCCAGCCCGAGTCCCCGGCCCGTGAAGCCCGGGACCACCGCCGCGGCCACGGCGAGGAGCGCCCACTTGGCCAGCCCCTCCGCCACCTGGTCCAGGAGGGTGAGGGAGACGCCCCCGGCGTGCCCCAGCCCTCCCCGGGTGGCCAGCAGGTGGATCCCGGTGGCGTGCCCCGCCAGGGGCGGGCCCCCGTTGGACACGGTGCTGGTGATGGCCACGATGGAGAACATGCGTCGAGGGGGCACCCCGGCGCTCCCCGGGAGGAAGAGGAGCCACTGGCCGGTGGCCAGGAGGAGGATGGCGCCGTTGGCCGCCACCGCGGCGGTGAGCCACAGCAGGTGGGCGCCCGCCACCGCGTCGGCGACGTCGCCCCACGCCACCGTCCGGATCGCCACCACCACGAGCACGGTGAGGACGCCCCACCCCAGGAGCTTCGTCTTCATGGCGACCACACGCCCGCCGACGCCGCGACCTCGCGCATGCGCACGAAGGCGGCGCCTCCGGCCCTGAGGACGGCGAGGGCCTCCCGCAGGCGCTCCAGCGCCCCCGGGCCCGTGCCCGCCCGGCAGTCCCACGGTATGGGCGCCGTGCGCAGATCCACGAACTCCCAGGGGTGGACGAACAACACCACCGGGTCGTCCAGCCGCCGGAGCACCGGGTCCCGGAGCCAGCCCGGAAGCCGCAGCCACGACGACGTCACCGACGCGGGGATCCTCGTGAGCCCCGTGGGCGCCGACGGCCGCCAGTGGGCGGGCTTGTAGCGGCCGCGGGAGCTGTCCACGTGGTAGCCGTCCCCTTCCAGGAGGGGGAGGTACGCGTCGGGGAAGCGGAGGTTGGGCGCCCGGAACGACGTCACGGCGGCGTGCTCCCGGAGGAGGGCCGACGTCTCGACGATCTCCCGGCGGGCGGCCTCCGGGGAGAGGCGGTCGAAGGGGGTGTGGGTGAGGCCGTGGCTGGCCAGCTCGTGCCCCCTCGTCACCACGCTCTCGACGAAGCCCGGGTAGCGCCGCGCCGTGTCGCCCGTGGTGAAGACCGTGGCGGGCACGTCCTCCTCCGCCAGGAGGTCCAGGAGCGCCGGGGCGCCCTCCTCCATCCCCCGCCAGCTCCACAGGTACGGGGGGCAGTCGGGCTCGGCGTCCACCGTGAGACACACCCGGCGCGGCGGGGAGAGGGGAGCCCCGGGGCTCATGGCGCCGTCTCCGGACCGCTGCTTATGCGCAGAGAGTACACGCGCCGCGCTTCCGTCGACCCCGTCCAGCCGTCCACGTCCTCCAGCCACCGGAGCAGGGACGCTCCCTCCAGCCCCAGGCGCCGCGCCATGGAGCGGTAGCCCGCCTCGGACGCGTAGGCCGGGGGAAGCGCCTCCGCTCCCGCGACGGCCGGAGGCTCCGTCCCCCGGCGCAGCACGAAGAGGCGCTCGGGGGGCGTGTCCCGTGGCACCTCCACCGGAACCGGATCCCCCGGCCGGTGGGGCACGGCGCGCACCCGGGGGTGCCGCACCACGTTGGCCTCCAGCGGATAGGTGCGGTACGCGCTCCCCTCGTCGGTGAGGACGTAGATCGTGTCGCCAGGGTGGGCCTCGGCAGCCCGCCAGAGCCAGAGGACGTAGTGGGCGTCCACCTCCCGGCCCCGGTGGACCGCCGGCGTGAGCAGAACGACGAGGAGGAGGGCGTTCTGGACGACGAGGAGGCCGGCGGCCCAGCGGCTCCACCACCCCCCGAAGAGGACCTGCCTCCAGCGCTGGGCGCCCCACGCGGCCAGCACCGGCACCAGGTAGATCACGGGGAAGAGGAAGCGCAGCTCCTTGTGGGCCACCAGGGAATGTCCCGCCAGGAAGGCCACGAGGGACCAGGTCCACGGGCTTGCGGGGCGGGCCGCCATCCCCGCCACCACCAGCGCCCCCACCACGACCCCCAGGGGCGGCGCCATCCAGAGAGGCGCCCAAAGAAGGTACGCATACCAGGGGCTGGTCCCGAAGGAACTGGCCGTCCCCTCCAGGAGGTTGACCTGGAAGTACCGCCAGGGCGTGAAGACCAGCTCCCGGTAGAACCAGGCGTCCACCAGCGTGGCCAGGCCCACCACCCCGGCGGCGGCCAGCGCGAAGACCACCGCTCGGCGCACGCCTCCGGGCGTGCGGAGGACCACCCACGCCAGCACCGCGCCCACCGCGAAGGCCATCTGGAAGCGCACCACGAACGCGAGCCCCAGGAGGGCGCCGGTGAACACGTCCCCGCCTTCACCGTCTCCCCCGCCGCCCCGGTCCAGGCGGACCAGCGCCGCCGCGAAGAGGATCCCCGCCAGGTTCTCCGACGTGAAGCGAAAGAGGAGGAAGGGCGCGAACCAGAGGAGGAAGGCGCCGAGCCAGAGCACGCGTCGGGGCCCCGGGTCCAGCCCCGGCGCCGCCCGCCCCACCACGCGGAGCAGCACCGCCAGCGCCAGCGCCAGTGTCGCGAGGCGCAGCACCAGGATCCACGCGAAGGGCGACGTCACGCCCAGGGCGCGGAGGGCGCCCAGCACTCCCATGGCCAGCACGGGCTGGAGTGCGGGCCGGATGCGGGCGGCGAACTCCCAGGGGAGGGAGTCGAGGGGGGCGTGCCCCGCGCGGGCCCAGGCGAACTCCAGGATCTGGAAGTGCTCGTCGGGGTGCCACGGCTTCACGGCCACCACGGCCGTGGCCGCGTGCACCGCCACCGCCACCGCGAGGAGCCACGCCAACGGAAGCCCGGTCGCGTGGGACTCTCTGGCCAGGAACGCACGGAAACGGACAAGGCCTACCATCGCGCCACCGCGTACCCGGTTTCCGAGGCCTCCACGGACGGCGCTTCGCGGAAGGCCTGGAGCATGCCCGGCGTCCACCGCTCGGGGTCGCCGAGGGCCCCGTCCCCGGCGGGGTCGAAGGGAAGTACCACCGCAGCATACACGCCGGCACGCACGTCCCGCTCCAGCGGCGTCGGGTCCCACCGACCCTGTCGGGCCAGGGACGACATGATGAACGGATGGAGCACGGCGGGCCGGCCGCACGCCCGTGCCAGGCCCGCCCGCTCCGCCAGGAGGGGCGCGCCGTCTGCCTGGGGCGATGCCACGCTCCGGCACAGGTCGTCCAGGTGACGGTCCACCCGGTGGAGGCGCGCCACGTTCCGCGCCAGGGCGGCGCCCGTTCCCACGTCGGCCCCCACCACCTGCACCGCCAGGAGCCACGGCCACCACCGCCCCCTCGCGCCGCCGCCGAAGATCCGGGGGCCGGCCCAGAGCGCCGTGGCCACGTGGAGATCGAGGAAGTACGCGTACCCCGAACCCTCCCGCGCCGCCGAGAGGCTCCACAGGAGGGAGGCCACCCAGTACCACGCCAGCGCGTCGCCGCCCGAGCCTCGCGCCTCCCGCAGCGTCACCGCCGTGAAGACGAGGAGGAGCGCCCACGGCGCGGCGTGGCTCAGCGCCTGGAGGCCCAGGCTGTCCAGGGAGTACGTCCCCACGGTGTACACGATCATGTGGCGCCACGCCTCGGACCCCCAGAGGAGCGTCACCACCGCCCCTCCCACCCCACCCCCCAGGGCGAAGGCCGCCGTGGCCCGGAGCGCCGACGGGCGTCGGTGGAGCCACACCCAGATCAGCGCCGCCAGGGCCGGGACGGCCTGCGTCTGCTTGGCCCAGCACCCGGCGGCCAGGAGCAGCCCCCCCAGCACCGCGTCCCGCCGCCGGGACCCGGTTGCCAGGAGGGCGAAGCCCGCCACGGTGCCCGCCACCGCCCACAGCTCCAGGTGGAGCTGGCCCGCCCCGTAGAGGAGGGGGAAGGACGCGCCCAGGAGCCCCACGGTGCCGGCCAGGACGGGCCCCCGGGCGCCCCGGGCCCGGGCCCAGAGGGCCACCGCGCCCAGCAGCGCCAGGAGGCCGACGCCGTTGACGAGGCGTCCCGCCGCCAGGAGGGGCACTCCCAGGGCCGCCACCGCCCGCACCGCCGCCAGGACCAGCGGGGGGTAGTTCAGGACGCGGAGGGTGGGCCCTTCGCCCAGGCGCGGGTACAGGACGCCCGTCTCCCGCCACCCCGCGACGTGATCCAACAGCTCCCCCGCGGTGTAGTCGGGATCCACGGGGAAGGTGAGGAGCAGCCCCGACCACACGGCCACCGCCGCCGCGAGCCAGGCGAGCTGGCTCCACGCGGTGGCGGCCCGCCCGTTGTGGGAAGAGGGAACGATGGGGATCCTCGGGGCTGGAGGGGAGGCGGGTCCGGGCGGATCCTCCCTCGACCCGCCGCGGCCGGGCCGCAGCGTTATTATTGATCCCGCGAAAGCGCGCAACAACCCACGCCGGGCACGGATCCCATGACGTCCACGCGCCCAGGAACGAACGCCCGAGGCCGCCACCGCGTGGCGGCGTGGCTCCTGGTGACCGCGCTGTGGGCGGCCTCCCCGGCCCTGGCCCAGGACGCGGGCCAGGGGGCGGCGCGCCCCGGCCCCCCGTGGTGCGCCGGCGGGCTGCTCAGCCGCATCGAGGTCCGCAACCACTCCCTCTTCGCCCCCGAGGACATCCGCCACCACCGCTTCGCCTGGGCGTTGGGGCTGGCCAACTGGGCCCACGTCCGGACCCGCGCCGACTACCTGCGCAACGAGCTCCTCGTGGACGAGGGCGACTGCTACGACCCCGCCCGCGTGGGCGAGTCGGTGCGCCTCATCCGGGACCTGGACTTCATCGCCCGTGTGGAGGCCACGCCCCGGCGCCTGGCCGACTCCACCTGGGCGCTCCACGTGGAGACCTGGGACGAGTGGACCACCCAGGTGGGCGTGGACTTCGACGTGGAGAGCCAGCTCCAGTTCAAGGGCTTCTACGTCACCGAGAAGAACCTCCTGGGCCGTGGCCTCCGCCTCTCGTTCCGGTACCGGGACTTCCGGGAGCGGGACGACCGGAGCCTCCAGCTCTCCACCACACGCTTCCTGGGTACCCGGGCCAACGCGTCCGTGGGGGCCGGCACCACCCGCACCGGCGGCTTCTTCCTCCAGGAAGTGTCGTATCCCTTCGTGAGCGAAGCGGGACGCTGGTCACTGGACACCCGATTCCACTTCGAGGACCGGGAGTACTCGTACCTCACCGGGAACCACGCCGCCGAGTCCCATCTCCTCTTCCCCCTCCAGGACCTGGACGGGCGCGTCCGGGTGGCCCGGCGCTTCGGCGCCCCCGGCGCCCTCGTGGTGGTGGGGGCCGAGGTCAACGGGCTGGACCGGACCGTGGCGGGGCCGGCGCTGCGCGTATACCGGGGGGCCTTCGATGGGGCCGCCCCCGCGACCGACTCGCTGGCCGCCCGACTGGCCGGGCAGGACGAGCCCCTGTCCTTCGTGGAAGTGGGCGCCACCGTGGGGCTCCGTCGGATCCGCTTCGGCACCGGGCAGGGCCTGGACCGGGTGAGCGGCGTCCAGAACGTGGCCATGGGGAGCGAGCTCCTCCTCACGCTGGGGCACTCGGTGGCCACCTGGGGGAACCCGGGGGCCTACTCGTGGGGCCGCGTGGATGGCTTCGCCGGCTGGGCCGGCGGTCCCGTGGTGGCCAACGCCAGCGTCCAGGCCGAGGGGCGCCTCCGCGACGGCGCCGCCGGATCGGCATCCCGCTGGCGGGACCTGGCCCTCCGGGGACGGGGCGTGGCCTACCTCCAGCCCGGGCCCGGCACGTCCAACACCCTCTTGGCAGGCCTGCGCTTCGACCTCCGGCGGAACGTGGACCTCCCTTTCCAGCAGGCCCTGGGTGGAGAGGAGGGCGTGAGGAGCTACCGGGAGGACGAGGTCCCCGTGGGGAGCAGCCTGGTGGCGTACGCCGAGCACCGCCTCAACCTGGACTGGTTCCACCCCGCCGTCGACGCCGGCTTCGTCCTCTTCGGCGACCTGGGCCGCGGGTGGGGCAGCGGCGTCCCCTTCGGCATCGACACCGGGTGGAGGGCGGCGGTGGGCGGAGGCCTGCGCCTGGGCTTCCCCGCCGGCACCGGTTCGGTGACCCGCCTCGAGTTGGCCTGGCCCGTGGGGGGCCCCGACGCCGGCCGCGCGCCGGTCTTCCGCACCTACTGGGCTCCCTCCCTGACCTCCCGGTGAGGCGCGGCGTCCCGTCCGCCCCGGCGCGGACCCTGCTGATCGTCGCCTCCACGTGGGGGGCCCTGGCCGCCCCCGCCGCCGGGCAGGAGAGGGAGCCCCCCGCCGTGCGGCTCCCCCAGGCTCTGAGCCCCTCCGTCCCCCCGGCATGGCAGGTGGCGGACAGTCTCTTCATGGCCGGGGATCTGCTTGGGGCATGGGGAGTGACCCAGGCCCGCCTGGACGTGGCCGACGACGACGCCCGGACGCGCGTGCGCGCCGTTCAGATCGCCCTGGCCCTCGGCATCATGGGTGGGGGTCCTCCCGTGCGCCTCCGCTGGCTCCGGGCCGCCGACGAGCAGGGCCGCCTCCTCCTCGCCTTGCGCCCGTCCGACCCTGAGGCCATGGCCTGGGCCGCGGCGTCCCGGGGCAAGCTCGCGCTGGCGGAGGACGGGAGCCGTACCGCGGTGCGCCTGGCCGAGGAGACCTGGCGCCTCTCCGGCGACCTGCTGGCTATCGCCCCCGGCCACCCCCTGGGCAACGATGTCAGGGGCAAGCTCCACCACGAGGCCAAGCGACTCTCCACCTTCAAGCGCTTCGTGGGCCGGGTCTTCCTGGGCTTCGACCTGGCGGGCGAGGCGAGTTGGGCGGACGCCGAGACCCACCTGCGCCGGGCCGTCGAGGGCTCGCCGGCCATGCTCCACTTCCACCTCGACCTGGGCGACATGTACCGGGACCAGGGGAAGACGGAGGAGGCCCTGGCGGCGTATCGGGAAGGGCTCGCCCGCCCCGACAGCCTCCCCGTGGACGCCCACCTGAAGCTCATCCTGCGGCAGCGGATCGAGGAGATCCGCCCCGCCCCGGGCGGCGGCTAGGCTCCTGGGGCGCCGGCGTCGGCCTCCCTGGCGGCATCCCGCCGCAGCCGGAGCGCGGCCCACGCCGCCGCGACGCCCAGAGCCGCTCCCGCCACCACGTCCACGGCGTAGTGGAAGCCCCCGTAGACCGCCCCCACCCCCACCCCCGCCGTGCACGCGGCCAGCGCCAGCCCCACCCGCCGCTGGAAGCGGAGAGCGAGGAGGGTCTGGGCGGTCATGACGGCCACGTGGGCGCTGGGGAAGGCCGCCCCACGCGAGGAGCCCCCCTCGAGGATGAGGAGCACCATGCCCCGCACCGGGCCGTCGGGTACGCCTTCCGGCGGGCCGAAGTAGCGGGGCCCCTGGACGGGGAAGACGTCGAAGGCCAGGTAGCACCCCACCGCCGCCAGGAGCACCCCCAGCGTGGTGGTGGTCAGCTCGGCGTGGCGCCTGCGGAGGGCCAGGAGGAGGGGGGGCACGTAGATCCCCGGGTAGAAGCTCGCGTACGCCAGGTGGAGGGGCTCGCTGAGCCAGCGCCAGGGGAGCCGCCCCGCCAACTCGCGGGAGGGGTCGAAGCCGAAGAGCGCCACCTCCCACCCCGCCACCAGCGGGTCGCGGAAGCCGGCGGCCAGGGCCTGGTTGAGCCAGGGCACCTGGGCGTACAGGAGGGGGATGGCCGCCAACGCCAGCGCCGACGACCAGGGCTCGGGGTGTCCGCGGCGGCGGAGCCACCCCAACGCGGCGGCCAGCGTCAGGGCGTGGAGCACGAGCACACCCACCGCGCCGGCGCCCCCCCGTGTGGCTCCCACCGCCATGAGGGGGAGCGTGGCCAGGAGGTAGAGGGCCACGCTGCCGAGAGGGGTGGGGAGGTTGGCGCGCAACGGAGGTGCTCGGGTGGGCTGGGAGGAGGGAGGCCGGGCCGGCCCTAAGGGTAGGCCGGAGACGGACCCGATGCCAACGCCCGCGCGCGTTGCCCCCCGCCGCCGCCGGGTGCCAGCTTCAGGGGATGCGCATCGCCCTCCTCACCGACTGGTACCTCCCCCGGGTGGGGGGCATCGAGGTCCACGTCCACGGGCTGGCCCGCAGGCTCCGGGACCGGGGCCACGACGCCCGGGTCCTCACGCCCTGGCCCGGCCCCGACGAGGTGGAGGGCGTGCCGGTGGTCCGCCTTCCCCTGGGCCTCGTGCCGGGGCTGGGCGTCTCCCTCTCCCCATTCGCCCTGGGGAGGGTGGTCCGGGCGGCGCTGGCGCGGGGCAGGTACGACGTGCTCCACGGCCACGTGAGCTTCGGCTCCACCGCCGCCGTCGCCGGCGGATGGGCGGCGCTCCGGGTGGGCATCCCGTCGGTGGGGACGTACCACTCCGTGCTCCGGGGCCTGGGCTGGGTGTACGTGGCGGCCCAGCCGGTGCTCCGCTGGCGTTCGTGGCCCTTCCGGGCGACCGCGGTGAGCGAGGCCGTGGCGGTCGACGTCCGCCGCATCATGCCCGAGCGGGAGGTCAGCCTCCTCCCCAACGCCATCGACCCCGAAGCGTGGACGGGCCCGCCCGCCGACCTGGACCCCGCCCACCTCCGGCTGGTCACCGTGTCGCGCCTGCAACGCCGGAAGCGGGTGGACGCCCTCCTCCGCGTCGTGGCCGGCGTGCGGGGCGCGGTGGGCGGCACCGTGGACGTCACCCTGGAGGTCCTGGGTGACGGCCCCAGCCGGAAGGCGCTGGAGCGTGCCCTGGGGCGCCTCGGCCTGGGTGACGCCGTGCGCCTCCACGGCGCGGGGGGGCCCGACGACGTGCGCCGCCTCCTCCGGGGGGGGCACGTCTTCGTGAACACGGCCGACCGGGAGGCCTTCGGCATCGCCGCGCTGGAGGCGTCGAGCTGCGGCCTCCCCGTGGTGGCCCGCCGGGAGGGGGGCGTGGGGTCCTTCATCGACGACGGGAGGAACGGCGTCCTGGTGTCGTCGGACGACGAGATGGTCCGCGCCCTGGTGGGCCTGGCCACCGACCCGGACCGCCACGCGGCCCTGCGTGCGGGGGCCGCCCAGGGCATCCCCACGGCGTACACGTGGGACGCCGTCCTCGACAGGCACCTGGAGCTGTACCGGGAGGTGATGGAGGCGTAGCCCGAGGGGCGGAGCCCCGCGCCGGGCCTCCCTCAGAACCCGGCGAAGAGGGGCCCCGGCGCCGGCGGGAACGGCGGCTCCGCCACGCCCGCGCCGTACAGGAGCCGCACCCGGCCGTAACGCTCCAGGGGGACCAGCCCATGGCTCCCCCGCTCCAGGACGCGGGCTTCTCCCGGAGCCAGCGGGATCCCGTCCAGCGGCACAGGCCCGGGGGCCAGGAGCGTGTAGGGTCCGGGGACGCCCACGGGGAAGGACAGCGGCACATCCGGGGCGGGCGCCTCCCAGCTCCGCCCGGCCAGGAAGACGGGCCCCCAGTAGTGCGCGAAGGCCTCGCGCACCGCGCGCGCGTCGTCGGGGAGGGGGACCGCGGGGCGGGGACGTCGGGCATGGCCGCGAATCCAGGGAAGCCCCGGCGGGGGGCGCCAATGGCGCCGCCTTGTGCCCCGTCCCCCTCCCTGCCGAGGTTTCCCTCCCGTCGATCCCATGGACCCGAGCACCTCCACCGTTGACCCCACCCCGCGCCTTCCTCCAGGACCTGGACCGGCCCACGTCCCGGGCCACCGTGCTCTTCGCATGGATGGCGGCGCTGGGCGTCGTGCTCGTGTTCGTGGTGCGCTCCACCCAGGTGCTGGACGCGGTGGTGGACCCCTTCGGGAGCCAGGTGCCCCTCATGAGGACGGCGCTCAGGGCCTACGTGCTCTACGGGAGCGGGGTCTTCTCCCTCCTCCTCCTGACCCCCGTCCTCCTCTTCCGTCGGGGGCACCGGGTTGCGTGGCTCCCCGCCGCCCTCGTGGTGGTGGGCGGAAGCCTCCTGGTGGCGGGGGCCTACGTGGACACCGTGGTGTTCAGGGACTACGGGATCCACGCCTACGAGTACGACTTCAGCGACCTGTTCATCTCCGCCTCCACTCTGGGCGACCTGGGTATACGCCGGCAGGACCTGCTGGCCGCCGCCGCCGGAGTCGGCCTGATCCTCCTTGCGGCGGTGGGCGTCTTCGCGGGGCTGCACCGGCTCGCGCCGCGGGCCCCCCGAGGCACGGGGCCGGTGGCGGCCCTCCTGTTGCCCGTGGTGAGCCTGGGCGGGCTCGCGGCGTTCGGGACCCTCCAGGCACGGATCAGCGAGGACCGCCACGACTTCCTGTCCACCCTCCCCGCCCGGAGGCTCCTCCTCCCCGGAAGCGCGGACCGGCCCCACGTGGCCGTGGCGCCCCGCCTGGGCCCTGGCGGCTATCCCGACCCCCGGGACCCCGCCACGCCCATCCCCGAGCTGCCCGACAGGAAGAACGTCGTCCTCGTCCTGGGCGACGGCCTCCGCGGCGACCACGTGGCGGACTCGGCGGGCCTGACGCCCAACCTGGCCGCCTTCGCCGCGCACCCGTCGGTCATCCGCTCCCGGCGCCACCACTCCACCGGACCCTTCACCGACATGGGCGTCTACGGGCTCACGTACGGCCTGGACACCTACACGTACTTCGCGTTCATGGAGGACCGGGTCCCGTCGTACCCGCTGGAGGTGTTCCGGAGGAACGGCTATCGCCTGGCGATCCTCACCGCGAGCCGCCTCCTCCAGTTCCCCACGAGTCAGGTCCTGGACAACTTCGACGAGCGCGTCCAGACGGATGAGGACATCCCCGTCTACGAGGCGGCGCGGCGCTTCGTCGAGGCGCGGCGCCGGGACGGCGCACCCTACCTGCTCGTGGTCTTCTACTACGCGCCCCACTGGCCCTTCGTGGACATCGCGGAGGAGAACCGGGTGGACCGCCCCGACATGGACGACGTGGAGCGGAGCGCCTTCGCCGACATGGACGACCCCGCGTTCCGGGCCCGGGCGCGGAACGGCTACCGCAACGGTGTCCGCCAGTTCGACACCTGGTTCGGGCGCACCTTCGACCTGGTACGCGACGACTTCGAGGCCGGCAGGACGGTGGTGGGCGTGACGGCGGACCACGGCACCGAGCTGTGGGAGCACGGCATGCTCGGCCAGGGGCGGTCCACCTTCTGGAACGAGAAGATCCTCGTGCCCTTCCTCCTGGGGCTCCCCGGCGCCTCCCTCACGCCGGAGCAGAGGGAGCCCACCATGACCTCCCACGTGGACCTCCTCCCCACCCTCTTCCAGTACCTGGGCGCCACCCCGCTGCCGGCGCCGGAGACGTACTCCACGGGCCGCTCCCTCCTCGCCACCCCCGAGCCGCCCACCGAGCGGACGCTCGTGCTCACGGGCCGCTACTTCCCCTGGGCGGACCGCATGAACGCCATGGTCACGTCGTCGCGGAAAGTCTGGTTCTCGGTGACGCCCGGGAGCGACGGGGACGGCTTCACGGTGGTCCCCGCCCGGGTCATGGACGCCCGCGACAGCCTCCTCGATGCCGAGCCGCCCCTCCTGGACGCCGACGAGGTGGCGCTGATCGAGCGCGCCTTCTGGCGCTTCCTCCGGCCGGCACGGTAAGCCGGCCTAGGCCTGGTCGGGCCGCCGCACCACCATGCGCATCTCCACCAGGCCGCTGGCATGGGGCTTCACCGTCGCCACCTCGAGCGGCGGGGTCACGAGGGGCCCCGTGAACACGGGCGCGCCGCCCCCCAGGAAGACCGGCGCCAGCGTCAGGACGATCTCGTCCAGCAGCCCCCGGGCGTGGAACTGGGCCACCAGGTCGCCGCCCCCCGCCAGCCAGACGTTCTTCCCCGGCGCGGCCGCGCACATGGCCTCGAAGACCGGCGCCACGTCCCCGCGGACGAAGCGGACGTCCGCCCCCGGCACCTCCCGGAGGGCGCGGGTGGTGAACACCCAGGTGGGCATCTCGTGGGGCCAGGGCTTGGGCGCGTCCGGGTCCTCGAAGACGTGGTTCCTCAGGAGCCACTCGTACGTGCCCGAGCCCATGGCCATGGTGCCCACGTCGCGGATGAACTCGGGGAAGCCGCTCTCGTCCCCGTCTCCGAACTGGAAGAGCCAGGCCAGGGAGTGCTGCCCGTCGGCGATGTACCCGTCCAGGCTCGCCGCGGTGTAGTAGATGACCTTCATCCCTCTCCTCTCCGGCGTCATGCCTCGTCCAGCCCCAGCGGCCGTGGGCTCTTCACCGTGTCGTCGTCGGTGTCGTCGCGCGGGATGCGCACGACGCCCTCGGGAAGCTCGGCCTCGGCGACGGACCGTCCCGTCCCGTAGATGATGGCGCCCAGCCACTCCAGGTCCTCCCCCGCCTGATCCAGGAGGGCGGTCCGCTGGCAGAGCGAGGTCCAGAGGTCCCCGTCGCCGCCGGTGGACGCGTAGACCAGGTACTCCTTCCCCGGCTCGAACACGAAGCCCTCGCCGCCCTTCAGGCTCCACACCGGGGTCCGGTCCCCCACCTCGCCCTTCCACGCCCGGTGCACCTGGAGGACCGCCACCATGGCATCGGGGCGATGCGGAGGGGTATCGCGGGTGAGGACCCGGCCGCTGAACACCGCGGACGCCATGGCGTAGGCCGTGTCGACGGCAGGCGGATACGGGTGGCACTCCACGCCCCCGCCGGCTCCGGGCAGGAGGGCGGAGATCCAGAGCAGAGACAGGAGCGCGCTCGCCTGGCTCACGCCCTACTTCTGCCAGAGGCCGCGCACACCGCTTCGACGTCGGGCGTCACCACTTCGAGGTAATGGACCTGCATCCCGCCGCCTCCCTCGTCTGCCGTGAATGCCGTGCGAGGAATCGAACCTCGACGCCGGCTCCGGGGGCCATTGACCTCGCGGGAATCGAACCCGCTCCCACGGTCTTCCGGCGCGCGACCAAGCCACGGCGCGAGGACAAGGTATGCTCGCGGGGGCCTGGGCACGCCAGTCCCGGCGGCGTCCCGGCCACCCTCAGGGGCTCAGGTGAGCACCAGCTCCAGCGGAGGGGAGTCGCCGGCGCCGCCGTGCACCTCCGCCACCCCCCGGAAGCCCGCGCGCAGGTAGAAGGAGACCGCCTCCTCGCTGGGCCACACGATGAGGAACTCGTGGCCCCGCTCCCTGGCCGCGGCGACGACCGCCTCGAGCAGCAGGGCGCCGACGCCCCGCCCCCGGTGCGTCGGGGCGACGTAGGAGTTCGTGACGTACCCCCACGCTCGCGCGGGCGCCCCCGGGTTGGGCACCTTGTCCACCGACTGGAGGAACACGCACCCCACCAGCGTGCCGTCGCCCTCGTCCGCGACCGCCGCCATCCAATCCGAGGCCAGCGCCCCCGCCAGCCACCGCCCGAACTCCCTCGAGAACGCGTCCAGCGTCGAGGCGGGCTGGTCTTCCGGACGGAACGCCCACCGGAGGCGCGCCAGCTCCCGCGCGTCCGCGGGTTCGGCGTGACGGATCCTCATCCCTCGCGCCCCTCCAGGAGCGCGGCCTTCCGCGAGCCCAGCGCTCCGTACCGGATCATCGCCCTCTTGAACGAGAGAAACGGCAGCAGGGGCAGCACCGCGTACTGCGCCGGGACCACGTGGGCTGGACGGTCATCGCGGGTCCGGCCCGGCGCGGCGCGCCGCTAGACCCTGAGTACGCATCGGAAGCCGCGGGCCGCGTAGTAGGACTCCGCGCCGTTGTGGTAGATGAAGACGGTGCCGTAGCGGTAGTCGCCGAAGATGGCGCCGCCACGGGCCCGGATGTCCGGGGGCGTGAGCAGCCAGCTCGACGTCCTGGCGTCGAACTCACCCAGCTCCTGAAGCCTCCGGTACTCCTCTTCCGTGAGCAGCGTGGCCCCCATGGCGGCGGCCGTCTCGACGGCGCTGGACCGCGGCTTGTGCTGCTTCCTCTTCTCGAGGGCCTCGCGGTCGTAGCAGAGGCTCCTGCGGCCGTCCGGGCTCTCCGGCGAGCAGTCGACGAACAGGTACTCGCCGGACTTCTCGTCCCTGCCCATGACGTCCGGCTCGCCGCCGGTGCGTTCCATCTCGTGGAGCGACCACAGGCGCTCGGGCCTCTTCTCGAGGCGCGCGCGCACCTTCTGCCACCGGAGGCCTTCGTGGCGGTGCATGCTCTCGTCGAAGCGGGCGTTCAACAGCGCCAGCAGCTCCTCGCGCGGCTTCGGCCCGAGGGTTGCGCTCGTCGTCTTCGCCATCGGCTCCTGCCTCCTCTCGTCTCGGTCAGCGGCGGTCGGCTTCGGTCACCCGTCTCACGCGAGCCCGGACCACGTACTGGACGTCCATGTCGTCGGTGACCACGGACCACACCGTGTCCCCGCGGGGAACCGGTGGGATCCACGGGTCCACGCGGAAGGGCAGGGCCAGCGTCTCGGCGTGGGTGCCGTTCGGGTCGAAGATGTCATAGACCGTCGAGGTGGCCTCCGGGGCCGAGATGCGGACCCAGAGCCGCCCTCGATCGTCCAGGGAGAGCCCGTAGAGCGGTGGCTTCGTGGCGGGAACCCTCGACGGGTCCAGCTTCGGGGGGGCCGCCATGCGCCTGGCGAAGCCCTCCACCAGCGCCGTCATGGCCGAGTCGCGCTCGGCGGACGCCACCGGCTCGGGGGGGCGGCGGCTCAACAGGATGAGCGAGGTGTCGCCGGGAGGCGTCCAGCGGGCGACCTCCAGCTCCGGCGCCCCTTCGAGGCTGCTCCAGAACTCCCCCGCGACCCCAAGTACCTCGCGGGGGATGGAAAAGAACGGCACCATCGCCCAGGTGAACGCGTTCGAACCGAGGGCGATCCGCCACGCTCCGGGCGGGTCCTCCGTCTGGAAGTCGTCGGTGTAGTCGTAGTAGGGGATCGAGTCCAGTTGCGCCATGTCGGGGGCGTACACGCGCAGCATCTTCCAGGATCGGCCTTCGCCGTATCTCCCAGACGAGGCAACCAGCGTCCGGCCCGCCGAGTCCACGGCAGCCGCCCACGGTCCGCGGAAGCCGTAGCTGAAGAGCTGCAGCGGAAAGGACGTCACGAACCCCGTGTCCGGGTGGAAGACAGAGAGGCGGCCGTTCCGCTGCTCCGCCACCCGCAGCATCCCCTCGTGGTCCACGAACACGCCCTGCATGCCCCGGAGCTCGCCGGGTCCGGCCCCCGGGCCCCCGAACGTGCGGAGGTGCCGCCCGTCCCGGTCGAACACCCGCACCTCCTCGGCCTGGGCGTCCCCCACGGCGAACCGGCCGTCTTCCAGCACCGCGATGGAGCGGATCATGCCGAAAAACGTCCCCTCTTCCCCCTCCACGGATCCCACCCGCCACTCTTCCGCTCCCACGAGCGTAGGCTGGGCGCCGCCGGCGGGCGGCGTGTTCGTGACGCGGACGATCCCGCCCACCGTGTCCACGGAGGCGGTCCACGATGGCTCACGTGCGCGGTCGCCGCAGGCACCCACGCCCGCCAACAGGCCGACGAGGATCGCGCCCACGGGAACCGATCCAGGGATCCCGCCCGTGCCTGCCTTCCGGCCTGGGCGTCCCCCACGGCGAACCGGCCGTCTTCCAGCACCGCGATGGAGCGGATCATGCCGAAAAACGTCCCCTCTTCCCCCTCCACGGATCCCACCCGCCACTCTTCCGCTCCCACGAGCGTAGGCTGGGCGCCGCCGGCGGGCGGCGTGTTCGTGACGCGGACGATCCCGCCCACCGTGTCCACGGAGGCGGTCCACGATGGCTCACGTGCGCGGTCGCCGCAGGCACCCACGCCCGCCAACAGGCCGACGAGGATCGCGCCCACGGGAACCGATCCAGGGATCCCGCCCGTGCCTGCCTTCCGGCCGTATCTCACCATTGTGGCCTCCATCCAGTACGCGCGCCGTCCGCAGAACTGCTTCATCGAGAGCTTCAACGCCACCTTGCGCGACGAGTGCCTCAACGCCCACTGGTTCGTCGGGCTGCGTGATGCCCAGGAAGCGATCGAGGCCTATCCCGTCGACTACAACCAGATCCGACCCCACAGCTCACGCGGGGGACGAACTCCAGAGGAGCTCGCTTTCCGACACCCCCGGGAGCTGGGAGGACGCCGCTCTCGTTCTCAACCACGGAGTCAGGGAGTAGCTGGATGAACTCCGGGGGTCACCTCAAGACCAGGCAGTGGTCTAGGCGCTCAGCAAGACGCCCTTGTTACGGTACGTCACCTCATCGATCTGACTCAAGATGAAATGAGCGACGTCGGCGCGTGAGATGCGGGGGAAGCCACGGAGGCTCAGACGCTCCCCGGCGCGATAACGTCCGGTCGATGGCCCGTCGGACAGTCCGGAAGGATAGACAACGGTCCAATCGAGGCCGCTGCTCCGAAGCTCGGCTTCTCCCATCTCCTTGTCGCGATATATGTCCTTGAGGAAGAGCCGGATGAAGAGCCGTGGAAGCAACGGCACGTCCCGGCGCGTGACTCCGACGCCGAACGCCGACATCAAGATCAGTCTCCGCACGCCCTGCCGCTGCATCGAGCTCACGATTCTGGGCATGCTGTGGGCGATCAACCCAACCGACTGAAAAGACCTCCCCCTGCCCAGCGCGCTGACCACCACCTCTTGGCCGCGCATCGCCGCCTCCAGCGCGCCGCTGCTTTCAGTCACATCGCCGGCGAGTACTTGCAGACGATCGTGTTTCCCCGCCAGACGGTCGGGGTCGCGTACGAACGCCGTGACTTCGTGGCCCGAGCGCAGGGCCTGCGAGATGACCTCCCGACCCGTGCCTCCTGTTCCCCCTAGAACAAGCAATCGACGACTTGGCATGCTTGAACCCCGATAGGACGCGGGACAACCTCACTGGGCCTCTTCCACGGGAGCACAGTGCCGACTCGGAGCAGGAACCGCCAGGCGAACGCTGCCGGACGCGGACCTGGTCATGGCGCAGCTCCACGCGCGTTTCCTATAGACACGATGGAAGGGCTGGCCTCCCGCGAGACGCGGATTAGCGTCGCTGCGAGAGGCAACACCAGAGCCACATTCGGCTTGCTGGCCGCACGCGAAGAAGACCAGCCCCATGCCATGGCCCGTGAACTTCTGGGTCGGCTTGGACGTCCACGACGAGCTCGGTGCGCAGATGCGTGGCCATGGCCCAGCCGACGATCCGACGGCTCCATGCGTCCAGAACGACCGCCAGGTACAGGAAGCCGGCCCAGGTCGGGATGAAGGTGATATCGGCGACCCAGAGCTGATCCGGGCTATCGGCAGCGAAGTCCCGCTCGACCAGGTCCGGTGCCGGCCGGGCGTCCTTGTTCCGCTTGGTGGTCTTCGGGCCGCGCTTTCGACGGCTCGCACCCTGGATCTCTTCCTGCTTCATGAGTCGGCCGACCCGCTTCTCGCCCACCGATTCACCCTGCTCCTTCAAGTCGGCGAAGATCCGCGGTCGGCCATGCACCTGTCGGTTGTCATCGAAGACCGCCTGGATCTTCACGATCAACTCGGCGTCGCGCTCCGACCTCTTCGACGGCGGACGGCTCAGCCAGGCGTAGTAGCCGCTGGGGGAGAGATTCGGATGACCCCTCAGGCCGCGCTGCGGACCGACGGCGGCCATGACCCGGCTCTCTCGGCCTTGATCACGCCTTCACGCAAGCAAACACAGTGTACTCATCCTCGCTCCCGACATACCGTCCCTCGTGCACCTCGAAACCGGTTTCGCGTAGGACACGCCGCCAGGTGTCGAGAGAGAAGAGGCCCATGGTCCAATGATCAGTCTCAATCCGAAGCTGCCCGCGGTTGCGGATGAGGTAGACAATCGTCGTGTCATACTGCTCATCCGCGGGGTCAGGATCATACACATTCTCGACGAAGACGACGTCGAGGTCGGACGGCGCCTCAACCCGCGTGGCTGGCGTGGCGACAGTCTTGTTCTGCTGGAATGTCTCGATCGTCACGTCCGGAGTCGTGACCAGCACGCCGCCGGAGGTCAGGTGGGCGGACGCGTTGCGGAACGCCGCCACGAAGTCCTCGAGGCAGGTCATGTACGAAATCGCGTCGTCCATCAGAACGGCATCGAAAGCCCTACCGAGCCGGAAGCTCCGCATGTCCCCGTGAACGAACGTGCTCTCGGGGTTCAGCACTCTGGCCTGCGCGAGCATGGTCCGGCTTAGGTCCAGGCCGGTGACGCTGAATCTCCCCTTCAAGTTGAAGACGTTCTTGCCGCCACCGCAGCCGATGTTCAGCAATGTGCCCGTCGGGTGCTTTGCGTACTGTTCGATCAGGCCTATGACGTGATGGCAATAGCGCGCGTATTCATCAGCGGCACCGCCCCACATCGGCCAGAGCCAAGCCAGGTCCGTGTACAGGCGACAGGTGGTATCCAAGACTCGTCCTCCGCCGAGGGCGTGCCGTTCCAGCGAGGGGCCGAGCGTAGCGACGCCCCGAGTGAACGGCATGCCCCGCAGGGCCGCGCCCCGCATGGGGCGCGTGGTGAGACTGCGTGATCCTAATGCAGTCCCCTCCTGGACCTCTCGAACCCCGAGAGGAACGATGAGAGCGCGAACAAATCATCGGACCCAGGAGGGGAACCATGCGCTTCTACACTGGCCAGCATCGATACTACTGCGGGATCGATCTCCACGCTCGGACCATGTACCTCTGCATCCTGGAGCACGAATCCGGCAAGACCGTCCTGCACCGCAACGTGCGTTGCGAGCCGGAACGCTTTCTCGGGGCCATCGAGCCCTACCGCGACGACTTGGTCGTCTGCGCCGAGTGCATCTTCTGCTGGTACTGGCTCGCCGATCTCTGCGCCCGGGAGAACATCCCCTTCGTCCTGGGCCACGCCCTGTACATGAAGGCCATTCACGGCGGGAAGGCCAAGAACGACCGGATCGATGCCCACAAGATCGCGGTGCTCCTGCGGGGCGGAGCCTTCCCCATGGCCTACGTCTATCCCCGGGGAATGCGGGCCACGCGTGACCTGCTCCGGCGCCGACTGCTCTTCGTGCGCCGACGGAGTGAACTGTTCTCCCACATCCGCATCGTCTTCCATCAACTCAACCTGCCCGCACCCACGGGCCAGCTCCATTACGCGGGGAACCGAGCCGGCCTGGCCCAAGCGGTGCCGGACCCCGTGGTGCGGGCCAGCATCGAAGCGGACCTGGCCATGGCGGCTCGGCTCGATGAGATCATCCGATCTCTGGAGCGCACGATCCGTCACCAGGCCAAGGTCGATGATCCGGAGACCTACAAACGTCTCCAGACCATTCCGGGCGTTGGGCGCATCCTCGCCCTCACGCTGCTCTACGAGCTCCACGACATCTCCCGCTTCCCCCGCGTCCAGGACTTCCTCTCCTACGCTCGATTGGTGAAGAGCCAGAAGTCCTCGGCCGGGAAGGTCATGGGCACCTCCGGGGCCAAGATCGGCAACGCCCACCTCAAGTGGGCCTACAGCGAGGCGGCCGTCCTCTTCCTTCAGAAGAACCCGCCGGGCCAACGCCTCATCCATCGACTCCGTTCCAAGCATGGCCGCGGCAAGGCGCTGAGCGTCCTCGCTGCGCGTCTCGGCCGGGCCTCCTACTACATGCTTCGCCGCAACACAGCCTTCGATATGGACCGCTTCATGAACTGAGCCTACGGAGGGGAGGAGGTGAGCCCGTCGCATAACTCGAGCCGGCCATGCAGTTCGGCAGCCGCTCTGTTTGATTGGACGCCTCCTCTTCCTCCACACATCCCGGATCCTCGCTGTTTGCAGCTCTGCCCCTCACTCGATCCCGCACATAACTGGCCGCGACGCCCATGAGGCTCCGAGCCCGCCTTCTTTGAGTCGGACGGCACGAGGGCACACATCAGTTTCTAGGGCGCAGGAAAGGCCCTCGCCTCTTCTGCACCGGCGTCTCCACGCCGGCCGACCCTCAATAGGTGTTTGGTGCAGGGCTCGATCGGCCCGGCGCCGACAGATCAGAAATGAAGCCAGAGTCTCGAGGACCCGTTCATCCGTCGTACGCCGCGCTGCCCCGCAGCGCGGTTGGGGGAACTCCGCGCTCTTGACCTGGGTGGGCCTGATAGGTGTTAAGCGATGGCCCGGCCTCAACGGTCCGCCCCGTGGGAGCGGTGCAGAGTTTCTGGCCTCACGGGGTATCACGCGAACCCCGCAGCGCCGCTTCTATGCGCGTCCGGGCACCGAGTGAAACAGATCCTCCCGCTATGGCAAGCAACCCCTCATCTATGAACGCTCTCCGCTTGGCTGCGGGCTCCTTCGGACTCCCACCAAAGCGAACGGGCCAAGTCAGTTCTGCAACACCTGGAAAGTGACTGCGAACAACGGACTCCTCGAGCACCCGCGCCAGCGAGGCCGCCACCGCCGGCAGCGACATAAGAGCGTCTACCGAGGGGAACGTCTCGTGGGGGGTTCGCCAAGTGATCTCACTGTAGCATGTCAGGCTTCTGATGACGATTGCGGCGGCACCAAGCGCCTCCCCCTGCGAGAAGTCGACCCGCTCCGTGAGCAGGCGGGTCAAGAAGGTCACGCAGTAGTCTCTTGTGGCCTTGGAGTCTGCCAGGCTGCGTGCAACCGACCAGAGGTACTCCGAGGGTTTTGACGAAAGGGCGACTGCCACCGCCAACTCGTTCGCGAGCCGGCCCTCAGGGTCGTTGGGAATCCCCGGAAGGCGCACGATGTAGGAAGCGGCCAGGTACTCCTGGAGTGATTTGTGGGCGAATTCATACTGATCCTCACCCGTCTGCAGGAGGAGACCCGTGTGGGTCTCGACCTCGGCCGCTACCTGTTCCGCCTCGTTCTTAGGGAGACCGAAATCGGCATGAAGTCCCACATAGAACGCGGCGAGCTCGTGGTCACGGAAAGTCGTGCGTCCGAGCCGCGACGTGATTCGAAACGCCAATGCCTCAAGGAACTCTTCCTTTCTGTCTACCGTGAATCCGGCATACCTAGACGCGCGACGGACCCCTCGCTCCTCATCCCACTCCGAAAGGAAGATCCGCACGATCTTCTTGTACACTGATCGCGGCTTCTCCGGGATTGCGCCTGTGCGCTCGTAGATGGCGCAGAGGTGTGCCAGCGTCAGAGGTCTGACCATCGTCCCGTAGTATGGGTTCCCATACATCTGTGACAGGAACGACTCCGCTTCCGAGGCACCCAGCCATCTCACGGCAAACTGACGTACTTGGCCACGCGAGAGGTCACGGAGGGTAGCGCTTCTTGTGTGTGGTAGCTGACGTCGCACAGCCCCGACGCGGCTAGTGAGGAGGATCCTCGTCTTTGAGACATGCTTGAGGAGTTCCTCGACCTCTTCGAGAATGTCTTGCCGCGCCTTCTCATCGACCTCATCGAGGCCATCCAAGAGCAGCAGTGCGTCAATTCCGTCGAGATACGCAGCGAGGAGACGGGTGATCTCCCGTCGAACTGTCGCAGCACGAGCGTCGGGATAGCCTGTTGGCTCCAGAGCGAGTAGCCCCTGGATGGTGTCGTACAGGGTCTCATTGGGCCGGACTTCTCGCAAACGAACCAAAACGGGGGTGTGAGCGAGGCCGTCGGCGATTTCCTGGGCGGCGATTCGCTTGAGCGACGTGGTCTTGCCAGCACCGGGCTCCCCGAAAATCAGGAAGCTCTCGGACATTCGTCTGAGGTCCGTGACTCTCAGTCGGACGTCTTGGGCGGGGCGGCCTTTAGCTGGGAGGCCGATCTCGAGGTCCAAGTCAACGAAACTCTGGGCGAGCGCCTTAGCCCGCCACAACTCCCTAAAGGAGATCTCGGAGGACCACTTGGCCACGCCAACCAGGTGGGACTGCAGGGCAGCTGCCCTGCGTTGACGGCCTGTCTTCGATGTCTTGAAGCGGGGCCGCCTCATCCCGGTAGCCATTAGGGCCGCCAGCCCTCGTTCGGCTACGGCGCCGACGACACCCTCTGTGATTGCTTCGATCAGCACAGGCGTCCCTCCCAGGATGGACCCAGCGTCATGGACAACTCACGGTGCCGCAGGCGCGGGCCTCTTGCTGAAGCCGACCTGATGCTCAGGGGCTTTCGCTTAACGTTCAAGAGCTGCGACGCCGGCGCGTCCTCACGCCCCTACGAGGCACCTCTCTGCGATCCTTCCCAACACGCTTCCAACGGTCCCCACCGCTTGCGCCGGTGTACCCCGGAGCCGCGCGCAGCGCGGCGTAGGCGCAGCTCGAGTGTTATATGACGTGGGAAGATCACGACAGCCCGCCTAACCCGAAGCAAGTGTCACGAGCCTGGAGGAGTGCTGAATCCTCCCTTGGCGCCCAAACGGCGGCGGACCCACCTCCACCTCTCCCACGATCAGTGCTTCCTTGTTCTTTGGCGCAGAGCACACCTGTCTGCCATCAGGGTCGATGAGGCAGGTCGGAGACAACTGAGGCCCGGAAGCACTGTTGGCTGCCAGCACGTACATGGCGTTCTCAGCTGCCCGCGAGATCAGGTGTGCGCGCATCACCTCATGCTTCTTGTTTCCGGAGCCCACGTCTGCCGAAGACACAACCACCAGGTCCACGCGCTTCCTAAACAACTCGCGGAAGTACTCCGGAAACCGCACCTCGTAGCAGATCCTCAGTCCGACGCGGAGTCCATCTACCACATGCACGCCGCCGTCAGCCTCTCCAGGACGGAAGTTCTCTGCGTCCCATCCATATAGCGGGCGCTTATGGTAGGGCCGACCCAAGGCGCCCTTCGGAGTGACGAGCCGGACTGCGTTCTTGACCCCCCTCTGGGTTCGGCTCGCCATGCCCACAACTACGTACATCGACCACTCTTGGGCGAGCTCGGCGACTCTGCCGATCGCGGCAGACTGCGCGGCCCAATCGATGGCGTCGACTGATGCGACCTCAACCGGCGGATACCCGCAGATGCCGCACTCCTGAGTCGCCAACAGCCGCACACCGGCCTTCCCCGCTCGTTCAATGCCACGCTCCAGAGCAGCCAAGTTCCGCTCCGGATCGCCACAAGCATCGAATTGAAACGCACCGACCATCAGGCGCCGAGCCACAGGTTTCTTCCCAGCTGTTGGTTCAACAGAAGGCAGTCCACTTCCCCTTCAAATGACTTCATGGACGGCCAATCCAGCCGGTCGACCCATGTCATATAACGGTTTCAAGTTGCCGCGCCCGGGGCACTCCTGCGAGTTGCGGCCGAACCTGGCTCGGGTACTGCACGTGCCTCCGTACCCCCGTGCAGTAGCCGGGTGTGCTCGAAGCGAGCGTAGCGAGCGGAGGCGGCAACTGTGTGTTATGTGCTGTCGCGGGTTCCACTTCACACATTGACCGTCCTACGAGGAGGCGGCCTATGATGCGCTCTTGATGAGGAGTTCCCTCTTCTGAGCGCTCAGTGACTCACCGAGAACGAGTACGTCAGTGCGGAGCCATTTGCCCCACCGTCGTCCTACGCGCTCAAGAACGACGCGTGTACCAAGCATACCGTCCTGGAGCGCTTGGATGACCGCGCGATCCTCGATGGGCTCGATGGTATGCAGTTCGAGCTGTACCACGGTTCCTGGGCTTACCACGGAGAACTGCGCGGTCGCACCGATTGGCGAGACCCTCTCCGGCACTGACGCTCCCTGCTTCACTGCCATTGCTTCCGCGACAGCCACGGTGTGGTCGAGTTGCTCCAACCCGGGCTCATAGAGGCGTGCATCCTTGACCGCGACGACGATCGGCTTCACCGGGCGCCCCCCCGAGCTGAGGAGTAGTAGGCCGTGCGACCCTATGTGCTCCGGCCGTGCGCCAACGTTCGTTACGTGGACGCGAATGACCAAGTTTCGCTCCTGAATCAAGTCGTCCACACCTTCCCGGAGACGAAGATACCTCTTCAGGTCGCTTTCGATTTCCTCAGCTATGGCTCGAGCGACTCGGCCGATCCATGGCTGGTGGAAATACTGGATGATGTTCCCGACCTTGCGAAGTCTTTCCAAAGCGACATCGCCGTACGGGCCGGAACCCGGAACCAAGAGATTCTTGCCAGTCTTGCCGTACACAACCACCGCCTGATTCCCCGGAGAGGTTGTAGCATCCTCGACCTGGACCAGGGGCTCTGCCGCGCGGATGTCGTCGTCGAGTTTGTCCGGCAGCGGGATGCGACCGAACCGCATGAGGTGGTTCAGGTTCGACCAGATCGAACTATTGCCAATGAAGGAGTAGATCGCCTCCTTCTTCTCATCTTGGGAGAGACCCGTGGCTTCGAAACGTGCTATGGCCGCATTGCAGGCCTCAAGGGCGCGTTTGGCGCCCTCCGCGTTGTCCGACGCATCCTTCCTAATCTCGTAGAGCTTCTTGAGGGTCAGTCGATCAGCTCCCACCTCCTGAACCGACCGACCCGTATAGACAGCCATGAACTCCGCCGGAACCGACACCAATTCCGCCTCATTGCGACTTATGGCGACTATCCCAGCCCACGGCCTGCTCCTGGCGAGGAGGTGCCCAAGGAACCCGCCAATGACGATGGCCACCACCGAGGCAAGTGCGGGAATGAAGACTGCCGAGTTCATTGGCCTCCTCCCATATCATTGTGGACCATGTTCGGGAACCGCTCGTTTCTGCGATGGCACATAACGTTCAAAGTCTCAGGCGTGCCGTTCCAGCGAGGGGCCGAGCGAAGCGACGCCCCGAGTGAACGGCATGCCCCGTAGGGCCGCGCCCCGCATGGGGCGCGAGCTGAGACTGAGTGTTATACGGAGGCGTCATTCATGCGACCTCTGAGTACCGCCCCCTCGTACAGCTTCAGCAGACTCAGGTCCACTTCGGGCAGAAGTGGCAGAGTCTGGCTAATCAAGATCCGCGCGTTGTGCACCAGCCGCTGGCAGTAGTCCGTCACGGCTTCACCGCCTGGCATGGTCGGGAGCAAGATGGCTGCTTCATCAAGCTCGTTGGGATGACCCACCAAGGGGACCATCGCTTCAACCAGGCCCGGTATCCCGCCGTCGTGAATGATCGCGTCCCGCTGGTCAACGGCTTCCTCAAGCCAAAGATCGAGGTGCTCTACCAGGGTCGCGACAAGGACTGGTCCCTGGTCGAACGAGTCAGGTGCTGAGTTCTCTATCCAGTTAAGGAGCCTTCCACCCGGGCGCTTGCGGCCTCTGAAGGGGGTCTTGTTGAAGCCGAACAACGTTGACGTCGGAACCAACAGCCTTGTGATGAGTCGCGAGTAGAGATCGAGCATCGACTTCAGGGCAATAAGGGCCGCATGGACCCCGCTCACGAAGCCAAGGTTGTGAAAGACAAGCACCGCGGGTTTCTCTGGTTTCGGTCTAAAACCCCTGAAGCTCGGGTGCGCCTGAATGGTCTTCAGCAATCTGGAGCGATCCAAGCCTGGTTCGTTGCAGACTAGTTCGACGGAGTGGGCCAACACCGCCAAGCGATCTCCGCACAACGTGGCGTCAGGCCGGACACGGGGCGGAAACGCATTCCCATTGAAGAGACGGGCCGATTCCCAGAAATGCTGATCGACCATGACCACTGGGATTGGGACGGGCTCGCGAGCTTCAGACTCGGTGGAAACCCCTGCTTCTTCTGTCACCGGCCAATCCTGTGAGTTCCTTAGCGTGAATGACGCTTTCGTATAACGTTCAAAGTCTCAGGCGTACCGTTCCAGCGAGGGGCTGAGCGAAGCGATGCCCCGAGTGAACGGTATGCCCCGTAGGGCCACGCCCCGAACGGGGCGTGAGCTGAGACTGAGTGTTAACCGATGGCCAGCCTCGGGGGCTAATCTGCCTCTTCATGATCCTCAGGCAGATGGAACTTCCCGTCCTTCAGGTACTTGCTGATCCAGTATGGATTGCAGACATCCTCGAAGACATAGTCGATCTTCCTCACCTGAAAGACCATGCCGTTGATCTGATCTGCTGCGGTGACGTCGAACAGGGCGAGATTGTGGCCCTTCCCAAGCCCGCTCTGGTACGCGATGCCATCGTAGCCGTTCGCCTTGAAGTACTCAGCCACCACCTGGGTTGGCACATACTCGGCCGCGTCATCCGATCTCGTCACCGGCCGTGAGAACGCCCGGTCAATATCTGCCCAGACGTATGTCGTCCGGTCCTGTGGAGCTGGCTCAGTATGAAGAAAAAACGGGGCCCTGGCGTCCTCGCTTGAATCGATGATCCGCACCTGTCGAAGGGTCACGAACTGGGCCACGGACACATACGACCCCGCACTCGGCCGTAGCTCCGACATGGCAGTATCCCGCTCGGTCGCCAGGTAGAGGTAGGGGATGCCCTTCGGGTTCGCCCGCCCTTCGGGAGCGCGTCTGGGCCTAGGCTTCATCCGAGATGTGCCGTAGCAGCTCGGGCCTGGGTCCTCATCCGAGTCCCCCCAGTCACAACCGACCTGCGCACGCCAAAGGAATGCACCGCGATCAACCACCAACGTCCGCTCTTGTCCGGTGGCAAGGAGGGTCTGCAAGAACTCGACATCCTCCTCCGCCCAGACGTATCGCCGTTCGTAGCGCACCCGCTCTTCGAACTGCCGAAAGGCCTTCCACGTCTTGAACTCGGCCACCTATGCTCCCCCTTGGGGATCTGGCCTGTGAGGCCACAGCCACGCTATCGGTGGCTTTCGGTTAACGTTCAAAGTCTCAGGCGTGCCGTTCCAGCGAGGGGCCGAGCGAAG